>CAKUZF010000032.1 GCA_934718155.1 uncultured Parabacteroides sp.
GGCATTGTGGATGAAAAATTTTTCTTATACCGTCTTGCCCGTATTTATGCCTATCCCCACTAAATTTCGACTGAGCCCTAAATACCTGCGGTTGGATTTGAACCAACTAGGTTAGTATCATGCCCGACACACATAAAAAACCTCGATGATCATAGACCATCGAGGTTCTTACTTAGAGCGGAAGACGGGGCTCAAACCCGCGACCCTCAGCTTGGAAGGCTAATGCTCTATCAACTGAGCTACTTCCGCTTGTATGCGAATTAAAAGGAGTGGGCAGTGATGGATTCGAACCACCGAAGGCGTAAGCCAGCTGAGTTACAGTCAGCCCCATTTGGCCACTCTGGTAACTGCCCTTGTTCCTTAATTGCGCTGCAAAGGTACTGCTTTTTTTTAAATACGCAAGCGTTTAGGCCGAAAAATTCACCATTTTAATGGCGGTAACCGCAGCCTCATCGCCTTTATTGCCATAGCGTCCACCCGCACGATCCTCGGATTGCTGCATCGTATCGGTAGTCAACAGACCGAAAATGAATGGGATATCATACATCAGGTTCAGCTCTGTGATGCCCTGCGTCACACCCGAGCAAACATAATCGAAATGGGGCGTATCTCCTCTGACTACGCATCCCAAAACAATCACAGCATCCAGATCCTTGGACTCGGCCAAGCGCTTTGCGCCAAATGTGAGCTCAAAACTGCCGGGCACACGCTTCACGATGATGTTATCCGGTTTCACGCCATGACGCTCCAACGTGTTGCAAGCGCCTTCCAACAACTTCTCTGTGATATTGCGGTTCCACTCTGCCACGACGATACCGATATTCATGCCCGAAGCATCGGGTACACTATTAAAATCGTAATCGGAAAGATTCTGATATGCTGTTGCCATATTCCTTCTTTATGTTAGTTAACCCCAAAAATCACTTTGCCGCAGAAGCACGGGTGATGAACTTGTCGATATCCGAAGCTTCCATGGAGTTGAAATACTTCTCCTTGATGCTGGTATAGGCCTTGAGCGCCTTATCGTATTCCTTCAGGCTCTCGTAAGCGATACCTGCCTTCTTCAAATAGAAAGGACTAACCACCTCGTTGTCGGCCTCCTTAGCAGCCTTCTCAAAATAGCTGACGCCCTCCTTCACATTGCCCATGTTCACAAAGCAATCGCCAACCAGACCCGTAATCGCAGGAGAGATCATCTTATCGCTGCCGCTGAACGACTTCAAGAAGCCCTCAGCCTTCTGCATCTCGCCCATCTTATAATAGCAAATACCCGCATAGGCCTTTGCCAAATTGCCCGCATCGGTGCTGCCATACTGGTCGATCACAGCCTCGAAGCCCTCATAGTCGGCTCCGTTGCCGTTCAACGCCAAGGCAAACGAATCTCTCGCAAAGTATTGCTCGCCCTTGAACAAAGCCGCTGCAGCCTTCTTCTCGCGCGGGATCAAATATCCATACTGTACACCTAAGACCGCACTAACGACAAGGACAACAGCCACTATGCTGTAAACAATCTGCTTCGAATGCTCTTCGATGAACATTTCTGCTCTGGAGACAAGTACCTCCACTTCTCCTACCTCGCCGTAGTTTCCATTTTCTGTAGCCATAATCTATCTAAACGTTTTATTATTATTTTCTTGTTACTTCCTTCGCTACTGGCCATTTGGCAAGCGATTCAAGGCGCGAAAGTAGTTTTTTTTGACGAGATAATCTATACTTCGAAGTATATTTTTTACTTTTGCGCCATTAATACATCCGAGATGATACTGAACAGGCTTTCTATTCTCAATTACAAAAACATACCGCAAGCTGAGATTCGATTCTCGCCGAAGATGAACTGTTTTTTTGGCAACAACGGGATGGGCAAGACCAACTTGCTCGACGCGATTTACTATCTTTCGTTTGCCAAGAGCCATATCCATACGCTGGACAGCCAGATCATCCGCAACGAGCAAGACCTGTGCATCGTGCAAGGCGACTACGACTATGAGGGGCGCACCGAAGAGATTTTCTGTGCCATACGCCGCAAACAGCGTAAGCAGTTCAAGCGCAACAAGAAGGAATACGACAAGCTGTCGGAGCACATCGGGCTGTTGCCTCTGGTGATGGTCTCGCCCGCCGATTCCGACCTGATCCGTGGAGGCAGCGAGGAACGCAGGCGCTTCATGGACCTGATCATCTCGCAGCAAGACAAGAACTACCTACACGCCTTAATACAATACAACAAGGCTCTGCAGCAACGCAACTCGCTGCTCAAAGAGCAATCGACCGACAACTCGCTCTATGAGGTGCTGGAGATGCAGCTCGGCCTGTATGGCCAGGCGATTTTTGAGACGCGTCAGCGCTTGGTGGAGGATTTCACACCGATCTTCAACCGCTATTACCAAACGATTTGCGCATCGACCGAGGAGGTGGGCCTGAAATACATCTCCCACCTGGAGACGGATGAACTGACCGAGAAGCTGGCTCGCAACAGGGAGCGGGATCGCATATTAGGCTACACCTCAGCAGGCATTCACAAGGATGAGCTGGAGATGACCTTAGGAGGCTACCTGATCCGGCGAGTGGGCTCACAAGGACAGAACAAGAGCTACTTGATTGCCTTGAAACTGGCGCAGTTCGCCTTCCTCAACCAACGGGGAAAGACCACACCGATCCTCCTGCTGGATGATATCTTCGACAAGCTGGACGCTAACCGCGTAGAGCAAATCGTAAAGCTAGTGAGCGGCGAGGGATTCGGGCAGATCTTCATCACCGACACCAACCGGAAATACCTGGATGCGATTCTGACGGCGATGGGCGGCGACCATGCGCTCTTCAAAGTGGAACAAGGGGAGGTAACTCCGATGGAGGATCGACAGGATGCGTGAGCGGAACGATCAAAAGCTGGGCGAGGTGCTGCGGGAATTCTTCGAACAGAACCCCGTCGTGCGCCAAAAGGTATTGGAGTCTCGCACAGAGCGGGCCTGGGACGAGGTGTGCGGGCCGACAATCATGCGCTACACTCGCCACCTCTTCCTAAAAGGATCGGTGCTGAACGTATCGCTAACCTCCGCCGTGCTGCGCAACGAGCTGCTGCTAAGCAAGGCCTCGCTGATCGACGCCATCAACAAACGGGTGGGCGTGGCCGTTCTGACCGACATACAGTTCCATTAGCCCGCGTAACTCTCTGACACGACACTGTCCATGAGGCGATCGAAAGGCTCCGTGGGAACCGTATCGATCAGCTGAAAATCGAAACAGATGCCCACCTTAGGGGCAGAAAGCGACGATAAAAGGCGGTCGTAGAAGCCCCTACCCCGCCCCAAACGATTGTGCTGCAGGTCGAAAGCCACGCCGGGCACAATGATCAAGTCGATCGCATCCTCGTCGGCCTCCTCACCATCCGGCTTGGGCTCCCAAATGCCAAAGGAGCCTTTCTGAAGCGAGTCGGGCCCAGTGTAACGCAACAGGCGCAGATCGTCGCCCACCACCAAGGGCAGGTAGATCGCCTTCTGCTTATACCACCGCTCAATGAAGGCAGCCGTCTGCACCTCGCCCGGCAAAGCATGATAGAGCGCAATCTGGCTCGCCTGCTGAAACAGCGGCAAAGCTTCCACCCGGCTCAAAACAGATTGCGAACGCTCAAGCAACTCCTGCGGCGTGTATCTTTTCTTTTCCGCGGCCATAGCCTTTCGTACGGCCTGCTTCGCTTTGCATGTTTCCATCTATCGATTCGTTTTGATTGTTCAACGTGGGCCAAGCCTTTCCCTCCTTCAAAAGTTGAACGGCTTTGAGCAGTGTCACATCATCCTCCAAGAAGATGGGATAGAAGCCCTCATCGTCGAAGAAGTTGCGCACGATGTAAGCTTGCAACTGATTCTCGATCAGCTTACCCGAGATCTGGATCAGCGTGGGGCGCTTCTTGATGCCCTTCACAACGGCGAAGTTGGTGAACTCCTCCAGCAGGGGCTGCTGGCGCAAGTGGGCGTAAAGCTCCTTCCAACTGCCATATGCCGCAAACTCCTCGCGATGACGGTCTGAATACTCCAATGCGAAGAGATAGAGCACACCGCTACTTATCACGTTGGAATAGTAGGAGGTGATGCCACTCGTGTCGCGCGGAATAAAGATGTCTGGCATGATGCCACCTCCGCCATACACCGTACGACCCGCCAGCGTCTGATAACGCAAGGAGTCATCCAACTTGATGCTATCCGCCGAGTCGAACTCGCCATGCATGTAGCGATTATAGAGGTCTTGGTCATACTCCTCGCTGTTGCCCTTCTCATACTTCTTCTGGATACAACGGCCCGAAGGCGTGTAATAGCGGGCGATCGTCAAACGCATCTCCGAACCATCGTTCAGAGTCATTTGCGTCTGCACCAATCCTTTCCCATAAGTACGGCGACCCACGATCAAGCCTCGGTCGTTATCCTGTATCGCTCCCGAGAAGATCTCGCTGGCCGAGGCCGAGCTCTCGTCGGTCAAGACAACGATGGGATCCTCCTTACACGTGCCCGTCCCATTGGCATAGACATCCGAACGGGGATAAGACTTGCCCTCCGTGTAAACGATCAACTGGCCTTGAGGCATGAACTCGTTGATCATGTTGATGGCCGCATCCAAGTAACCACCCGTGTTGCCTCGAAGATCCACCACGAAAGCCTCGCAATCGAGTTGCTTCAACTTGGCGATCGCGGTGATGAACTCGTTATAAGTGTTACGGCCAAACTTGCTCACCTTGATGTAGCCGATCCCCTTGGCCACTTCGTAGGCCACGTCGACCGAGTTGACCGGCACGTCGCCTCTCGTCACCTCCACGGTGAGCAGGTCGGGCTCATTGCCTCGCTTGATGCCCAAGCGCACGATGCTATCCTTCGCCCCTCGCAAGGTCTTCATGATCTCATTCTGGTTCTTCTTCTGCCCTGAGAAGATTGAATCGTTGATGGTAATGATGCGATCGAAAGGCAAGATGCCCGCCTTCTCGGCCGGTCCGCCACTGATCACGTTGATCACCAAGATGGTGTCGGTCTGCATATTGAAAGTCACGCCAATACCACTGAAAGAGCCCTCCAACTCCTCGTTCACCGCCAAAGCCTCCTCGGCAGGGATATAAACGGAGTGCGGATCCAACTCGCTGAATATCTTCGGGATTGTACTCTCAATCAAGTCATTCATATCTACCGTGTCAACATATTGCTTGTCGATGAGATCGAAAATGGCATCGATCTTGCTACCGCCCATCATCGGGCGACGCAACCCTTGGCTGATTGTCAAGTAATGATTGCCAATGTAAATGCCTAAGGCGATGCTTGCCGCAATGATTACGGGAAGCCACACCTTCAGCTTGCTATTCTTGTCCATGTTTAAATTTAGGAATTAATTACTCATTCAAATCGATGAAATCGACCTCCACGCCCGCACGATGCAGCAGTTCGAGGCCGTCGGCCAGCCGATAATCCTCTGAATAAACCACGCGCTTAATGCCCGACTGGATGATCAGCTTCGCACACTCGATGCAAGGAGAAGAGGTGACATAGATCGTAGCCCCATAGCTGCTGTTAGACGAAGCGGCGATCTTGGTGATAGCATTCGCCTCGGCGTGAAGCACATAAGGTTTCGTATGATTCAGTTCGTCTTCGCACACATTCTCAAACCCAGCGGGAGTGCCGTTATAACCATCCGAGATAATCATCTTATCCTTCACCAAAAGCGCGCCAACCTGTCTGCGTTTGCAATAAGAATTCTCGGCCCAAATGGCGGCCATGCGGAGGTATCGCTTATCCAGTTCGTGCTGTTTTTCTGCTTTCTCGCCCATTGTTCTCTTTTCTATTATCAGTTAAACGCGAAGGTAAAGAATATTTTCCTTTCGGGAAGCGGGAGCGTATCAATTATTTTGCCTAAATTTGCGCTTTCTAAAGATAAGCAGATTCGTTATCAAGAGAATATTACAAACTAATACGATATGATTCTATTCTTTCAATCTTCAGCGAAGACCGTACTGGCTGTAGAAGCACAGCATGCCTTCTCCCCCGAGGACACACAGAAACTGGTGTGGCTGTTTAGCGAGGCTACTCCCCTCTCGGCGGAGAGCCTGGAGGGTTGGTTCGTTGGTCCGCGTCGCGAAATGATCACTCCCTGGAGTACGAATGCCGTAGAGATCACCCAGAATATGGGCTTGACAGGCATCTCTCGTATCGAGGAGTTCTTCCCGGTTGCCTCGGGCGAGGCAGAGCACGACCCCATGTTGCAACGCATCTACAACGGCCTGGATCAAGCGATCTTCACCATCAGTAAGCAACCCGATCCCATTGTCTATATCGAAGACTTGGAAGCTTACAACCAGCAAGAGGGTTTGGCCTTGAGCCAGGAGGAGATTGCCTACCTGAACGAGGTGAGCCAGAAATTGGGTCGCAAACTGACCGACAGCGAGGTGTTCGGCTTCTCGCAAGTCAACTCTGAGCACTGCCGCCACAAGATCTTCGGCGGTACGTTCATCATCGATGGCGAAGAGAAGGAGAGCTCTCTCTTCGGCTTGATCAAGAAGACATCGCAAGAGAATCCGAACAAACTGGTTTCAGCCTACAAAGACAACGTGGCCTTCAACGAGGGTCCGAGAGTGGAGCAGTTTGCCCCGGTATCGGCCGACAAGCCCGACTTCTTCGCAGTTAAGGAGATCGACACCGTGATCTCGCTGAAAGCCGAGACTCACAACTTCCCGACAACGGTAGAGCCGTTCAACGGTGCTGCTACAGGCACAGGCGGTGAGATTCGCGACCGTCTGGGCGGTGGTAAGGCCTCTTTGCCTATCGCAGGTACGGCAGTCTATATGACCGCTTATCCGCGCACCGAGGGTGCTCGCGATTGGGAGAAAGTGCTCGATCCACGTCCTTGGTTGTATCAGACTCCGGAGCAGATCTTGATCAAGGCCTCAAACGGAGCATCCGATTTCGGCAACAAGTTCGGACAGCCGCTGATCTGCGGTTCGCTGCTGACCTTCGAGCATGCCGAGAACAATAAGAAATACGCTTATGACAAGGTGATCATGCTGGCTGGAGGCGTAGGCTTCGCCAATCGTCGCGACGCCTTGAAGGGCGACCCGAAACCGGGCGAGAAGGTGGTCGTGATTGGTGGCGACAACTACCGCATCGGTATGGGTGGTGGTGCCGTTTCATCCGTGAACACGGGCCAGTATACAAGCGGTATCGAGTTGAACGCCGTACAGCGTGCCAATCCCGAGATGCAGAAGCGTGCGGCTAACGTGATCCGCGCGATCGCCGAGAGCGACGAGAACCCGATCGTATCCATCCACGACCACGGCGCAGGTGGACACCTCAACTGCTTATCAGAGTTGGTGGAAGCTACAGGTGGACACATCGACATGTCGAAATTGCCTATCGGCGACCCGACCCTCTCAGCCAAAGAGATCATCGGCAACGAGAGCCAGGAGCGCATGGGCCTCTTGATGAAAGAGGAAGATGTGGCTCGCGTGAAGCGCATCGCCGATCGTGAGCGCGCTCCGATGTATGTGGTTGGCGAGACGACCGACGACATGAAGTTCGTCTTCGAGCAGGCTGATGGCGTGAAGCCCATCGACATTAAGTTGGAATACATGTTTGGTAAACCGCCTCGCACGATCATGACCGACAAGACCGTTGAGACGACTTACCAGCCGGTTGTTTATAAAGAGTCGGAGTTGCACCACTACTTAGAGAACGTGCTCCAGCTGGAGGCCGTGGCTTGTAAGGATTGGTTGACCAACAAGGTAGACCGCTCCGTATCGGGCAAGATCGCTCGTCAGCAGTGCCAAGGCGAGTTGCAGTTGCCGTTGAGCGACCTGGGCGCCGTTGCCTTAGACTATCGCGGCAAGGCGGGTATCGCCACCTCAATCGGCCACGCTCCGCAGGTGGCTATGGTTGATCCGGCGGCCGGTTCGGTGATGGCCATCGCCGAGGCTTTGACCAACATCGTGTTCGCTCCGCTGACCGACCAGCTGGCAGGCGTATCCCTGAGCGCGAACTGGATGTGGCCCTGCCGCAACGAGGGCGAAGACGCACGCCTCTACAAGGCCGTGCAAGCCGCTTCCGATTTCGCTTGCAGCTTAGGCATCAACATCCCGACAGGCAAGGATTCACTCTCCATGACGCAGAAGTATGGCGACGACAAGGTGATCGCACCGGGCACGGTGATTATCTCTGCCGCAGGCGAGGTGAGCGACATCCGCAAGATCGTCTCTCCGGTGTTGGCCAAGGAGAAGAACAGCTACCTATATTATATAGACTTCTCGTTCGACACAATGAAGCTGGGCGGTTCGGCCTTCGCACAGGCCCTGAACAAGCTGGGCGACGAGGTGCCGACCGTAAAGGACGCTGAATATTTCAGCGACGCATTCAACGCCGTACAGAGCGCCATCGAGCAACACCTCGTATTGGCAGGCCACGACATCTCGGCCGGTGGTATGATCACGGCCCTCTTAGAGATGTGCTTCGCCAATGTTGAGGGAGGTTTGGAAGTGAACCTCGATGCCATCAACGAGGCAGATATCGTGAAGATTCTCTTCGCCGAGAATCCGGGTGTCCTGCTGCAGGTGAAGGACAAGAAGGCCTTCGAGCACTTGATGCGCGAGGCAGGCGTAGGCTTCGCTCAGATTGCCCGTCCGACCGACGAGCGTCACATCCTCGTATCGAAAGAGGGCATCCAATATCACTTCGGCATCGACTATATGCGCGACGTGTGGTATGAGTCTTCTTACAAGCTGGATGTTAAGCAGAGCGGCAACGTTTGCGCAGGCAACCGCTTCGAGAACTATAAGATGCAGCCGCTGGAGTATCGCTTCAACAAGGAGTTCACAGGCAAGCTGGCCAGCTATGGCATCAGCGCCGATCGCCGCACGCCGAGTGGCGTGAAGGCTGCCGTAATCCGCGAGAAGGGCACACAGTGTGAGCGCGAGACCGCTTACGCACTCTATCTCGCAGGCTTCGACGTGAAGGATGTACACATGACCGACTTAGCGAGCGGCCGCGAGACCTTGGAGGATGTCAACATGATCGTCTTCTGCGGTGGCTTCTCTAACTCCGACGTGCTGGGCTCTGCCAAAGGTTGGGCCGGCGGCTTCCTCTACAACGAGAAGGCAAAGAAGGCAATCGATAATTATTACGCACGCCCCGACACCCTGAGTATGGGTATCTGCAACGGCTGCCAGTTGATGGCCGAGCTGGGCTTGGTTTATCCCGAGCACGAGCAGAAGCATAAGATGGTCCACAACGACTCTCATAAGTTCGAGTCGAACTTCGTTACGCTTGAGATCCCGAAGAACCACTCCGTTATGTTCAGCTCGCTGAGCGGCACGAAGCTGGGCGTATGGGTAGCGCACGGCGAGGGCAAGTTCCAGTTCCCGTATGAGGAGAAGGCTTACCACGTGATTGCGAAGTACAACTACGAGGGCTATCCCGCCAACCCCAACGGCTCACCCTGGTCGGTAGCCGGTGTATGTTCGGCCGACGGCCGCCACTTGGCAATGATGCCGCACCCCGAGCGCGCGATCTTCCCCTGGCAGTGTGGTTACTATCCCGCCGATCGCCAGGCCGACGAGGTTACGCCTTGGATCGAGGGCTTCGTAAACGCTCGCAAGTGGATCGAGGAGCACAAGCGATAAGCCTATCGCATAAATAACAATAAAAAGAGGGTTGAGAGGTAAAACTTTCAACCCTCTTTTTTTTTGTTCATACCCCCACCCGAAGAATCAATAGCGGAGTGGCCTCCCCCCTGCTTCAGTTGCATCAAGCGTTGCAATTCTGTAGGCCAAACCTTCGCAAAATAACGACGGGTATTCGCCTAAAATTCATTGCCCGTTGTTATAAATTTTGTTGCCCGTCGTTATAAATTTCGTTGCCCATGGTTTTCCAAAACGATGGGCAACAAAATTTACGCAAATCACCATGTATTTTCACAACAACGGCCGTCGTTTTTCAAGGCGACATTCATGGCCTTCACCGCCACTCCTACTGAGCCCAAATTACACGGCATTGCCCCATAAACAAGAACCGCATAGCGATGGGAAAATGTCTCCATCGCTATGCGGTTTCTAAAAGGGAACGCCTGTCTCCTCGCAGCTCCTACAAGGCTCCCGCCAAGGAACAGGCATTCCGTTTGCGTATGATCGTCGGGGTTAGTTGTTCTCCGGACGGAGCTTGCGCACGGTTACGGCAGTCTGCCACATCTCGCTCTCGCGCAATGCCTTCAACTCCGCGTTCAATTTCTCGCGATAGTCGGGCTTTGAGTTAGAGTCGATCGAGATCTGCGCCTCATTGCCGCTCTTCACGCTGTGATACAGCTTCTCGACAACCGGCTTGATGGCATCGTGGAACGGGCCCATCCAATCCAACGCACCACGCTGAGCCGTCGTAGAGCAGTTGGCATACATCCAATCCATACCGTTCTTCGCAAACAGCGGCATCAACGACTGGGTCAACTCCTCGACAGTCTCGTTGAATGCCTCAGAGGGGGTGTGGCCATTCTCGCGCAACACCTCATACTGAGCCAAGAGCAAGCCCTGGATAGCGCCCATCAAAGAGCCACGCTCGCCCGTCAAGTCAGACGTTGCCTCGCGAATGAATGTAGTCTCGAACAGATAACCTGAACCGATGCCGATACCCAAAGCCAATGTGCGATCCATTGCCTTGCCAGTAGCATCCTGATAAACAGCGTAAGAAGAGTTCAAGCCACGACCCTCAAGGAACATTGAGCGCAATGAAGTGCCCGAGCCCTTCGGTGCGACCATGATCACATCGATGTCGGCAGGAGGAACTACGCCCGTGCGGTCGTTCCAAGTGATGGCGAAACCGTGTGAGAAATAGAGTGCCTTGCCAGCAGTCAAATAGGGCTTCATCTTCGGCCAAACCGCCATGACAGCCGCGTCAGACAGCAAGCACATGATGATGGTTGCCTTCTCGCAAGCCTCCTCGATGCCGAACAGTGTCTCGCCCGGAACCCATCCGTCGGCGATAGCCTTCTCGAAAGTCTTACCCTGGCGCTGGCCTACGATCACGTTGAAGCCATTGTCGCGCAGGTTCAAGCTCTGGCCCGGACCCTGTACACCATAACCGATTACGGCGATTGTCTCGTCTTTCAAAATCTCTCTTGCCTTCTCTAATGGAAACTCTTCGCGGGTCATCACGTTCTCGATAACACCGCCAAAATTCATTTGTGCCATTTTCTTATAACTATTAAAAACTGATTAATACGATTCATTTATTTATCTCCAGGTAACTGCCGCCCTACACAAGGCTTTGCCTTCGCTGCAGATCGCCAGGCCATAGTGGTCGGGGGCGATCTCCGCCTTGTGCAACGTAAGCGGCATTCCCGGTTTTCCTTCCGCCATGTAGGCGATCTCAAATCGGTCGATCTCTTGCCGAGTGAACTGCTCCACATCGAACAGGTCGAGCAGATGCTCGATATACTTCACGCTGTTGAAGTGGCCATTGATGTCGAGGTCGCTATACTTGATGGTGTAAGGCTCGCCCTCTGCCTGTGCCTCGACCGGCTGAATCTTCCCCGGCTTCTCGATCGGGCAGGGACGAGGATCGATGTAGGGGTTCAACGCCTCCACGTCAAGCAAGGTGGGGCGTCGGCTCTGCAGGTCGATAGCCGCCCAAATGGAGCGTGCGAAACCGTAGGTATGCCCCGCCTCATCGGCCAGCTCGAAACAGCGGCTCGTGAAAAGGCGACCCACCTCGTCGATCCATGTGTACAAGCGCAGCTGGTCGTAGGCCTTCGGATAGGCTTTCATCTCGATCGCCAAGCGCGACAAGACCCACGCCGTGTGGCGCTCGGTCATCTCGGAGTAGCCAAAACCTCGTGCTCCAGCATGGCTGGAGGCGGCATGCAACAGATAGTTGCCTACCATCGGCAGCGTCACCCGCCCACGGAAGTCCATCAAGTAAGGCTCCGCCTGAAAATGAAAACAGCCAACACGTTCCATCTCTGCTCCGCTTATTTGGTTTGTCCTTTCTCTTCCAGCTTACGCTCCATTTCCGACAGCATATCGCTCAGCCGCTCCACCTTTCCCTTCGTGATCGCCACGCGACCGGAACGGATAAACTGCAACACGCCGATCGACTTGCTCAGCTCCTCGAACAGTTCCTGCGTCTCGTCGTAATGGCCGCTCTTCTCCAACACCACGAAATCGGTGTTTATCTCCAAGATATGGACGTTGTATTTGCGAATCAACGCCTCGATCGTGCCCATCTTCAGGAAGAGCTCGGTGCTCAGCTTATAGAGTGCGATCTCTTGAAAGACCAAATCGTCGTCGGTGTTGTAGAAAGCCTTCAGGATATCCACACGCTTGTCGATCTGCTTCACCACCTTTGCGATCGTCTCCTCGTCGGTAAAGGTCGTGATGGTGAACTTATGGATGCCCTTGATAGCCGAAGGGGAAACGGAAAGCGTCTCGATGTTCAGCTGTCGGCGGGTGAAGATGATCGTGATCTGGTTCAACAGACCGACAGTGTTCTCCGAAAAGATAATAACAGTATATAATTTCTTCGTGTTCATAACTCTTGTCCTCCTTCGTTTTAATCGCCCATGATGATGTTAGTCACTGTGGCGCCGGCCGGCACCATCGGATAAACCAAACCGAAGCGTTCCACGTCGGCCACCAACAGGTAAGCCCCCTTATGGTTCACCATCTCTTGGATAGCCTCGTCCAGCTCTTCACGCTTCTGCACCTCGCGAGCGGCAATGCCATAGGCCTTTGCGATGCCCAGGAAGTCGGGGTTCTCCATCTCCGTGAACGAGTAACGCTCATTGAAGAAGAGTTGCTGCCACTGGCGCACCATGCCCAAGAAGCTATTGTTGAGCAGGATGATCTTCACGTCGAGGTTCTCCTGCATAATCGTGCCCAGCTCTTGGATGGTCATCTGCAATCCGCCGTCGCCCGTAAAGAAGCAGACCGTACGGTCGGGAGCGCCCATCTTCGCGCCGATCGCCGCCGGCAAGCCAAAGCCCATCGTGCCCAAGCCGCCCGAGGTAACCACGCTGCGCGTCTGGCTATACTTGAAGTAGCGCACGCCCATCATCTGGTTCTGACCCACGTCGGTCACCAGTATGGCGTTGTTGTGCGTCGCCTCCGAGACCTTGCTGATCACCTCACCCATCTTCAGGTAGCCCTGCTCGGGTTGCAGTTCGTGCTTGATCACCTTCTCAAACTCCTCCTGCGCATCCGGCTCGAACTCGGCGTTCCACTCCTCGCGCTGGCGGCTCTCCAGCTGGGCAGCGATCAACGGTAAAGTCCGCTTAGCATTGCCCAACACCTTCACATCGACCGGCACATTCTTGCCGATCTCGGAGTCGTCGATGTCGAGATGGATCACCTTCGCCTGCTTGGCGTAGGTGTTCAAGTCGCCCGTCACGCGGTCGTCGAAACGCATACCTACGGCGATCAACACGTCGCACTCGTTGGTCTTTCGGTTCGGTCCTACGTTGCCATGCATACCCAGCATGCCCTTATTCAAGGGGAAGTCTGACGGCATGGCCGAAAGACCAAGCGTGGTAGCGGCAGCCGGTATGTCGTTCTTCGAGAGAAACTCCAGCAGCTCCTGCTCGGCGTGGCCCAAAATCACACCCTGCCCCACGAGGCAGAAGGGCTTCTTGGCCTGGTTGATCAATGCGGCGGCCTTAGCAATGCAGTCGGGGCAGATGTCTGGCTCGGGCTGGTAGCTACGGATATACTCAACTGGTTTATACTCGAAGTCCACCTTGCCCACCTGCGCGTCCTTTGCGAAGTCGAGCACGACCGGACCTGGACGTCCCGTCGACGCGATATAGAAGGCACGCGCTACCGCCCAGGCGATATCTTCCGCCCGACGGATCTGATAAGCCCACTTGGTGATAGGCTGCGTGATGCCAATCACGTCGATTTCCTGGAAGGCATCCGTGCCCAGCAGCGGCGAGGCCACCTGCCCCGTAATTACCACCAAAGGCGTACTATCCATCATCGCATCAGCGATGCCGGTCAGCGTGTTGGTTGCGCCAGGGCCAGAGGTGACCAAAGTCACACCCACCTTGCCCGATACGCGTGCGTAGCCTTGAGCCGCATGGGTCGCCCCCTGTTCGTGGCGCACAAGCACATGCTTTATTTTATGCTTATAGTCATAGAGGCTATCATAAACAGGGATGACAGCGCCACCCGGATAACCGAAAATCGTATCCACGCCTGCGGCGATCAATGATCTTAATAATGCCTCCGAACCTGATATTCTTTCCATGATTAGCTAATTTAGTCTTGGTTAATCTTCAACAATACGAACTCCACCCTTATCGGCCGAAGCCACCATCTTGCCATAGGCCTTCAACGCTTTCGACACCTCGCGCTGGCGGAAAGGCGGCGTGAAAGCCCTCTTGCCGCGAGCCTCCTCGGCCTTGCGACGCTCGGCCAACTCCTCGTCGGAGAGACGGACATTGATCGAGCGCTCGGGTATGTTGATTTCGATGATGTCGCCATCCTTCACCAAGCCGATCGCTCCACCCGAAGCGGCCTCGGGCGAGATATGGCCGATCGACAAGCCCGACGTGCCTCCGCTGAAGCGGCCATCGGTGATGAGGGCACACTCCTTGCCCAAGTGACGGCTCTTGATGTAAGAGGTTGGATAAAGCATCTCCTGCATACCCGGTCCGCCCTTCGGGCCTTCGTAGGTGATCACCACCACGTCGCCCGAAACCACCTTGCCTCCCAAGATGCCCTCGCAAGCGGCATCCTGCGAATCGAACACCTTCGCCGGGCCAGCGAACTTCCAGATACTCTCATCCACGCCAGCGGTCTTCACTACGCAGCCATCTACGGCGATGTTGCCTCGCAAGACTGCCAGACCGCCATCCTTCGAATAGGCATGCGCCACATCGCGGATGCAGCCCTCGGCCCGATCGGCGTCCAACTCCTTATAATAGGTCTCCTGCGAACCCATGGCGATGCTGTAGCGGCCAGCCGACGCACTCTTGTATTTACGAACAGCCTGCTCGGTCACGTTGGGCGATGTGATGGCATATTGATCGACTGCTTCTGCCAAGGTCAGCCCATCGACACGCTTCGTGCTGCCGTCTACCAAGCCCGCTTTCATCAGCTCATTCATGATGCCCATGATGCCGCCCGCACGGTTCACGTCTTGCACATGATAGGTGTGCGTGTTTGGCGCCACCTTGCAGAGGCAAGGCGTCTTGCGCGAGAGCATATCGATGTCGTCCATCTTAAAGTCGGCTCCCGCCTCCTGTGCGACAGCCAGCAGGTGGAGCACCGTGTTGGTCGAGCCGCCCATGGCGATATCGAGCGACATGGCGTTCAAGAAGGCCTGACGAGTAGCGATCTGGCGCGGCAACACCGACTCGTCGCCATCACGATAATACTTATAAGCGTTCTCGACAATCTGCTTCGCTGCGTCGCGGAAAAGCTGCGTGCGGTTCTTGTGGGTAGCGACGATTGTTCCGTTGCCCGGCAGCGCCAAGCCAATCGCCTCGTTCAGGCAGTTCATCGAATTAGCCGTAAACATGCCTGAGCAGCAGCCGCAACCGGGGCAAGCCCTACGCTCCACGTCGGCCACTCGCTGGTCGTCGACCGTTGTGTCGGCCGACTCAATCATCGCGTCGATCAGGTCTAAATGGCGACCATCCAGCTCACCTGCCTCCATCGGGCCACCCGAGACGAAAATGGTCGGGATGTTCAGACGCATGGCAGCCATCAGCATGCCCGGCGTAATCTTATCGCAGTTGCTAATACAAACCATTGCGTCAGCCTTGTGGGCGTTGACCATATATTCCACGCTATCGGCAATGATGTCGCGCGAAGGAAGCGAATAAAGCATACCATCATGCCCCATTGCGATACCGTCGTCAATCGCGATCGTATTGAACTCAGCGGCGAAACAGCCCAGCTTCTCGATCTCGGCCTTCACCAACTGACCAACCTCATGCAAATGCACATGGCCCGGGACGAACTGCGTGAATGAGTTGACAACCGCAATAATCGGTTTGCCGAATTGTTGTTCTTTCATGCCAACGGCGCGCCACAATGCACGTGCGCCCGCCATACGGCGACCCTCGGTGCTAAACGAGCTTCTAAGCGGATTCTTCATCACTTCCATAGATGTAGCTTTTATATTTCAGTGAGGTCGCTCCTTGACGGCCCCTTTTCTATTTTATTTAATCTGTTCAATAAAAAAAAGCCTTTCCCAACAGGAGAAAGGCCCAAGCTCTGATTTTTCCTCAAACATCAACAGTTTGCACACCTTTCTCCTCATCCGCCAAGCATAATGACGACCACGATAAGAATAATATGCAATATGTTATTTAACATTTCAAATCCTAATCTTTTTGTTTGATGCCGCAAATGTAGAATAATAATCCAAATCCACAAAGGATTTATAAGAAAAATCTTCGCTTTTATTACAATTCTCAATCCAAATCAATTTTTGCCTTGCGAATTAACAGCCAAAAAGGCTGTTTTAATTAGATTTTCGAATCAACGAATCACATTCTGCTTCCGCAGGTACTCTCCGATACGGTCGAGCCAGTTGTAGCTGCCTGTTCCCGGAGCGGCCTTCGCTTGAAAACAATGCGGACGGAGGCAGAGCGTGTGCAGCTCGCTTTGGATGCCCATGCTGCGCATCTTCTCCCATGTCTTCACCGAATTCATCGCAGCCCAGCCGTCGGCATCACCGTGCAAGAAGAGCATCGGGACGGTCTGCAAGTCGAAGCTGAACTCGGGCACCAACACCGCGCTGTCGGCATTGCCGCCTCCGCTGTTCGGGTCGTTGGCTCCATCGGTCAGCGCATAGGCCGGATAGATACCGATGCCCCACTGCACATTACACGGCAGCTGGTCGATCTCGTCGATTGGCCAGTAGGCGCGATGCATCGACGAAGTGACACCCATCAACGTCAGGTGGCCCCCCGCCGAGCTACCCATGATGCCAATTCGGTTCGGATCGAGCCCGTAGTTGGCCGCCTGGCTACGCACGAGGCGGATCGCACGCTGAAGGTCTTGCCAAGCGGTGGTGTGCTTCGCTAAGCCCTTAGGGCGGGGCGTGCGATACTTGAGGGTCACAACCGTCAGGCCCAAGTCGTTCAGGTAGCGGCGGGCTGGAGCCACTTCGAATCCATCGGGATCGTTGCCCTCGTAGGAGCCGCCGCTATAGATGATCTGGATTGCGTCGCTCTTCCTCACCTTCGGGAAGTGCCATTCCAGGTAGGGCGTACACTGGTGCGCCTGCGCATCGGGCATCTTGCCTTCGGGCCAGACCTCTTGCTTCAGCCACTCGCCACGCGCCTCATCGGTGGCGAAACGCTTCATCAGCTCCTCCTCGGGAGCGAGCGGCTTGTAGAACTCCATTTGGTTCATAAACTCGATAGCCCGCTCCAAGCCGAAGGCTCCGTGACCTTCGCCGGGATAGAGGTGCAGCTCGGCTGGGATCTTGCGCTTACGAAGCTCCCTATATATTAATGTAGAGCCATTCGGCGAGTAGATGTCGAGTCCGCCATGGTGGAGCGACATCGGGCAGGTCTGTGCGTCGAAACGGAACAGGTCGGATAGCTTTACGTCGGCGCCATATCCCTCGCGAGTGGCAGGCGTGCCCGCTTGGCCGTCGGTCGTCACGTAGGCCGGGGCATTCACGATAGCCCAGTTGATGTGGCATGAGAGGCTGTCGAGCGCATCGATCGGCTCATAAGCTCGGGTCAGCGAGCTGGTAGCCAAAAGGAGCGCCAAGTGGGAGCCGGCCGACATGGAGATCGTGCCGATCTTCTCGGGGTCAAAGCCACGCTTCTTGGCCTGGCTGCGCACCAGGCGAACAGCCCGCTGGGCGTCTTCCCAAGCGGTCTGATAGATGGGCAACCCCTCGGGGCGAGGGGTGCGATAGACGAAGTTCACACACTGGATGCCCTCGCGAGTCAGGCGTTCGCGCCAGCGACTGATCAGGTCTACGTCGCAACAACTGTCGTAGCCCCCGCCCGAGATGAGGATCATACAGGCTCCGTTGCGCACCGCCGCATCGGGCTGATCGAACCATTCCAGATAGGCCACTCGATGCTTCTCGGGCTTGAAGCCAGGCTCACCGGCCTCGTCGGTCATGGCTGCGATTTGACGACTCTGGCTGTGGGGCATCTTGCCCTTCGGCCAAACGGTTTCTCTCTCCCAGGCGTAGCCGCTGAATGCGAACAGCAGGGCGGCCACCATCAACAATACTCTTTTCATGATGATTATTAAACTAAATTGTTGGTTGATTTTCCATCGCAAAACTACATTTTCTGCACGAACTTCCCTACATTCGCGCAAAATAATCATTGTGAAACATCAAATCAACAAAAAAATGAACAACACGAACTTTCCATCACTGAAAAAGCTCGCCTTGTCGATGGTTGCGGCATGCCTCACGCTTCCCGCTATGGCCGACGAAGGCATGTGGCTGCTGCCGCTGCTGAAGCAACAAAAGTATGCCGACCTGCAAGCCTTAGGCCTGCGCCTGACGGCCGACGAAGTGTATAACGCCAATGGCCCCTCGCTGAAAGACGTAGTCGTGCGCTTCGGCGGAGGATGCACGGGCGAGATCGTCTCTAAAGACGGCCTCGTGCTGACCAACCACCACTGCGGATACTCCTCCATCCAGCGCCACAGCACGCTCGAGCACGACTACCTGACGGATGGCTTCTGGGCCATGTCGCGCGCCGAGGAGCTGCCCAACCCTGGGCTGACCGTGGCCTTCATCGACCGCATCGACGATGTGACCGACTACGTCTTGGCCGATTGGGCCAAGAAGGGCGACCCCAACAGTATGGGATTCCTCGACGCGAAATACCTCAACGAGCTGGCACGCAAGAAGGCGGGCGAGTCCTACCTCAAGAAGCATCCCGGCATCGAGGTGGAGATCAAGGCCTTCTATGGCGGCAACGTCTACTATATGTTCACCAAGAAGGTCTATAGCGACGTGCGCCTCGTGGGTGCTCCCCCCTCGTCGATCGGAAAGTTCGGCGCCGACACCGACAACTGGATCTGGCCCCGCCACACGGGCGACTTCTCGCTCTTCCGCGTCTATGCCGACGCCAACGGCGAGCCCGCTCCCTACTCGGCCGACAACGTGCCCCTGCGCCCCAAGCGCTGGCTGACGCTCTCCACGAAAGGTGTGCAGGAGAACGACTTCGCCATGATCATGGGATTCCCCGGCCGCACCAATAAGTATTACACCTCGTGGGAGGTGGCCGAGCGACACGACATCGACAACCGCGTGCGCATCGCCATGCGCGAGACGCGCCAGCAAGCCATGCTCGAAGAGATGCTCGCCGATCCCCAAGTGCGCATCCAATACGCCAGCAAATACTCCTCATCGACCAACGCCTACAAGAACGCCATCGGCTCAAGCTGGGCCATCGGCAAGCGAAACTTCGAGCAGGTGAAGGCCGACGAGCAAAACAAGCTCATAGCCTGGGAAAAGCAGCGCGGCGGTGACACCTACGCCAACGCCCTGAAACAGATCGAGCAGATGGTAGAGGCGCGCAAGGAGCTGCGCTTCCGTAGCTGGATGCTCGACGAGGCCTTGATGCGAGGCATCGAGTGCAGCCGTGTGCCGACCAACATCGACGCGCTTTGCCAGGCCCTCGATGGAGGTAAGAACAAGAAGGAACTGCCCGCCCTGATGGATAAGCTGCAGAAAGACTACAAGGCCTTCGCCAACAAAGACTACGCCGTAGCCGTCGATCGCAAAGTGGCCAAGGTGATGCTCAAAGCCTACCGCAAGTGGATGGACAACATCCCGCAACCCGCCTACCTCAGCGAGATCGACCAGCAGTTCAAGGGCGATGTCGACGCTTTCGTCGACAACCTCTTCGACCACTCCATTTTCGGCAGCGACACGCAGTTCGACCGCTTCCGCCAGCAGCCCACGGCCGAGGCTCTGCGCAACGACCCGATGATCCGCTTCGCCAGCTCCATCAAGGCCGAGAAGAAAAGCGTCGATAAGGAGCTGAACAGCTTCGACACCGGCTACGCCCTGGCCCATCGCACCTACGTGAAGGGACTACTCGAAATGTATGGCGACCGCGCCAACTTCCCCGACGCCAACTCCACGCTCCGACTGGCCTACGGACAGGTGAAGGGCTACAGCCCGAAAGACGCCGACTACTACGGCTATCAGACCACTCTCGACGGCGTGATGGAGAAGGAAGACCCCAACAACTGGGAGTTCGTCGTGGCCGACCGACTGAAGGAGCTCTATGAAGCCAAGGATTTCGGCCGCTACCAGACGAAGGAGGGCAAGATGCCCGTAGCCTTCTGCGCCACGACCCACACCACGGGCGGCAACTCGGGTAGCCCCGTGATGGATGCCGACGGTGCGCTGATAGGCATCAACTTCGACCGCAACTGGGAGGGCGTAGGCGGCGACATCCAGTATCTGCCCGACTACCAGCGCAGCATCATCGTCGATGTGCGCTACGTTCTCTTCCTCATCGACAAGTTCGCCGGAGCCGGCTACCTGCTCGACGAGATGGATCTGAAGTAAGCACTGCCGCGCTACGCATACAAAGGAGTCTGGAACCTGAGAATCCCTCGTTCTTGACTCCTCTTTTAGTACAGGAAACATCCAAAATCCGGTTTATAAACAACAAACCATGGTTTTTCATTGAGATGACCGTGGTTTTTCATCTCGATGAGCGCCATTTTTTATAAAGCCCACCATGGATTTTCGCTCAGCTTTTTAATAATACTTCTCCATTATGGCATTTCTTATCAAAACAAGCAACAGATTTCGCAAAGATTACGAGTAAGCTCTTGCTGTAAACACACAATTCGCTATTTGCCGATACGAACAGCATATTTTCGTCATAAACCATTAAAAACAGACAACTTGCCACGCAAATGCCCTTCCAACGCCGTTACGCATCGATATTTACTTACCTTTTTATTTAAAATCCGTAACCAAAAAGCAATTTTATATGAAAGATTTTTCTATTTTTGCGCCATCACGAACTAAAAAGTCTAAGATCGTATGAAGAATTACTTATGTCTGACTGCATTGCTCGTGGCTGGCTGCTTCGCACAAGGCCAGGCGCAAGACATGCACTACAAAGAACCGCCAAAGGAGATCAAGGAGATCGCCTTGGCGAAGTTGCCCCCGACCGTATTGGTGAGTAAAGATGGCAAATGGCTCATGGAGCTTGACAATGTGCCCTTCCTCGATGTGGCTGAGCTGGCAAAACCTGAATACAAACTGGGCGGCACCCGCGTGACCGACATCTTCGGCCCCAGCCGCCGCGAAGGCTACAGCGCCCTGCGCCTGCGCAACGTAGAGACGAAGCAGACGTTCGAGATCGCCGGACTGCCTTCCAACATGAATATCCTCGAAGCGGAATGGGCCCCCGGTTCGAGCCGCATCGCCTTGATCCTGCGCGAGGCCGATGGCCTATACCTTTGGATGGTGAACGTGGCCGACAAGCAGGCCAAGCAGATCAGCAAGCGCAAGATGAACCGCACCGCTTCTCAGCCTGGCCCGATGCGCGGCATGAACCCAGCGATCCGGGCCAGCTGGGTGAACGACTCCGTACTGATCGTGCCAGCTGTGCCACAGCATCTCGGTGCCATGCCGACACCGCCGTCGGCTCCCTCCGGACCAGTCATCCAGGTGAGCGATGGCAAGGCGGCCCCCGCACGCACCTACCAAGACTTGCTGAAGAACCCCTACGACGAGCAACTTTTCGACTACCTCTTCACCGCACAGCTGGTGAAAGTGGAGCCCAATAAGGAGACCGAGCTGGGCCAGCCCGCCATCTACCTGCAAACCACGCTTTCGCCCGACAGGCAAATGCTGCTGACAACGACAATCGAGAAGCCCTACAGCTACCTCGTGGCCCGCGCCTCGTTCCCGAAGCGCACCTGCGTGCTCGACCTCGAAGGCAAGCTGATCAAAGAGGTGGACAAGCAGCCTATGACGGCCGACATCATGGGCTACGACACGACGAACCCCTTCCCGCGCAGCTTCGGCTGGCGTGCCGACAAGCCGGCTACGCTCTACTGGACCGAGGCGCAAGACGAAGGTGACCCGCGCAAGCACAAGGTGGAGTTTATGGACGCCGTCTATCAGTGGGCTGCTCCCTTCACGGGCGAGAAGCAGCTGGTGGTGAAAACTCCGTTCCGCTGCCGCTCGATCGACTGGTGCGACGATCAGTTCGCACTGGTGAACGAATACTCGCGGGCCAACCGCCGCATGAAGATCTCATCGTTCGTGCCCTTGGCTCCCGAGAAGGGGTTGCAAACGCTGTTCGACGTATCGACCGACGACAATTATGCAGATCCGGGTCGTCCTTACAAGACGAGCAACCAGTATCACCAGTCGGTGGTCTACACCAATAAGCAGCACAGCGAGCTGCTGATGATCGCCCCGGGTGGATCGCCCGAGGGAGACATGCCCTACCTGAGCCGCTACGACCTGAAGAAGAAGACCAACACGATCCTGTGGCGTTGCCAAGCCCCCTACTACGAGACGATCGTCGATGTGGTAGATCCGGCCAAACTACAACTGATCACGGCTCGCCAATCCAACAGTGAACCGGTCAACTACTTCTGGCGCGACTTGAAGCGCAAGAAAAACGTAGCCCTCACGGCTTTCCCCAACCCCTATCCGCAGCTGAAGGATATGAAGGTGGAGAAAATCAAGTATAAACGCGCCGACGGTCTCGACCTGACAGCAATACTCTACACGCCCGTGGGCTACGACAAAGAGAAGGATGGCCGCCTGCCCGTCTTGATGTGGGCCTATCCGAGGGAGTATCGCAGCAAGGAAGATGCTTCCCGCGTGCGCGGCTCGAAGTATCTCTTCACCACCATCACCTACCGCTCGCCCGTGTTCTGGGTGACCCGCGGTTTCGCCGTGATGGAAAGCGTCGAGATGCCGATCGTAGGCATGAACGGAGCGGAGCCTAACGACGACTACATCAACCAGCTGACAATGAACGCCGAGGCAGCTGCCAAAGCGATCTACGACCTGGGCATTGGCGATACGACTCGCCTGGCGGTGGGAGGTCACTCCTATGGTGGCTTCATGACAGCCAACCTGCTGACGCACACCCACCTATTCAAGGCTGGTATCGCACGTAGTGGTGCCTACAACCGCACGCTGACCCCGTTTGGTTTCCAGTCGGAGACGCGTACATATTGGGAGGCTCCGCAGGTTTATAACGCCATGTCGCCCTTCGCCTACGCCAACCAGCTGAGCGGCGCGCTGCTCTTGATCCATGGCGATGCCGACAACAACACGGGAACCTACCCAATCCAGAGTGAGCGTCTGTTCGCCGCACTCAAGGGTCATGGCGGTACAAGCCGACTGGTGTTGCTCCCCTACGAGAGCCACAGCTACTCGGCCAAGGAGAACATCCTTCACCTGCTGTATGAGGAGGATGCTTGGCTGATGAAGTTCGTGAAAAACGCAAAGTAAACAGCGAGGTAAACCGCTAATTATATGAGCGAGAGGAATGAGGCGCCACTCAAAAGGGCGAGTTCATTCCTCTCTTTGTTTATTTTCCTTCGGGAAAGAATCCCAGTTCTTCGAACATCGTCTGATAGACGGCGGCCTTCTCGGCCAATGGCTTTGGATAGGCCCGCGAGGAAGAAGGCATGCGGTAGAGCCGCAACGATCGGTCGGCGAAGCGAAAACTTACGTAGTGGCCCACCTTGGGCTCCTCTACGCCAGGCAACAGGGCAAGCAGTGTGTCCATCGCCTTCTGCCCCGTGACTACGATTGCCTCGCAACGGGGGATGCGCTCCAACACCTCGGCCAAATCGATCGGTCGCACCACCTCCAAGAACTTGTCGGAAGCGTTCGCCTTCAGGCGGATCACCTCTATGGCCGTATCGCCTAGTGCCAACCCCACCTCTTCGCAGAAGGCGACAGCCTTCTCGCGACTGAAAGCCTTGGGAGCGGCCAGGAAATGATCCTTATCGGCATAAAAAAGTACTCCCAAAATGCGCCACATGTCGTTTTGGATGTTCGGGTAATAGAAATCCATCGACCAACGCACCTTGGGAGGCGGGAAGCTGCCCAGCATGAGCAGCTTCGCTGAAGCCGGGAGGAAAAATCCCAGCGGATGAAGTTCGGTTGTCATGACTTGCGCTGACGCTGCAACTCCTTCTTCTGATCCTCCTTCGCCAGCAACACGACGTTGTAGACGAAATCAACGATCCACTGCTCAGAATAGCCCAACGTAGCGGCATACTTGCGCACGCTCCAAGCTGCCTTCTGCACACTGACATCTTTCCACTCAGAGCGCGTCATAATCTCATGCACGGTCTTGGTTGTCATGTTGTAGAGCAACTTCTTGAGCAACATCGAGAAGCGGAACTTCCATTGCATCAAGCTGCCCATTAGGTTGAACAGATCGTTGCAGAAGCCTTGAAACAGGAAGAAGTAGCTCTTGATGTCGTTCTGGTTGCGGCAATTCTTCTTCACCGAGGCGTCGATCTCCTTGAAGAAGGCCTCACCCAAGCCATAATCCTGCATCAACACTTTGCGCACTCTCGATTTCTCGGCCACGCCCAGCTTGTTGTTCTGCGTCGGGATCTTCAGCATACGCTTGAAGAGGGCCATGTCGGGCAGGATATTCAGGTTCGAGATACCCAAATTAACAGCCATAGAGGCCTGGTAATAGACGCGGATCAGCGAGACAAACTCCTCGACCGTTCCCTTGGTGCTATTCTCCTCAGCCACCTCCGGCTCATTTTTCTTGAATAGTTTTGAAAAGAAACCCATTTTTACGTTTACTTTGATTACTCTTAATTGATTTTCAAGCGGCGAAGGTACAAAAAGTTACTGATTCAACCGCCACTCGCGGTGATAAGAATCGACCGCTTGCTTCACAGAACCATGCAAAAGCAGCAAATGCTTCGCCTCCTCGTAGGCCAAACCGAGTTCCTCCATGATCATGCGGGTGCCACGATCGACCAGTTTCTGGTTGGTCAACTGCATATTAACCATTCGGTTTCCCTTCACGCGGCCCAAGCGAATCATGGCCGTGGTGGTGATCATGTTAAGCACCATCTTCTGCGCCGTTCCGCTCTTCATACGCGTACTGCCGGTGACGAACTCCGGCCCAACTACCGGCTCAATCGCAATCTCGGCCTCAGCGGCCATAGGCGAATCGGGGTTGCAGCTGATCGAGGCCGTCAGCAGTCCCTCAGCTCTCGCACGGCGCAAGGCACCGATCACGTAGGGTGTCGTGCCCGACGCAGCAATGCCCACCAAGGTGTCGGTGGCGTTGATGCCATGTTTCTGCAGCTCCGCCCAAGCCTTCTCAGGATCATCCTCGGCCGCCTCAACGGGGTTGCGCAAGGCGTGGTCGCCTCCCGCTATCAATCCGATCACCAACGTGTTGGGCATACCATACGTAGGCGGGATCTCAGAGGCATCAAGCACGCCCAATCGGCCGCTGGTGCCGGCTCCGATATAAAACAATCGGCCTCCTTCGCGCATACGCTCCACCAAGCCCGTCACCAATCGCTCGATCTGCGGGATGGTCTTGCCCACCGCCTCAGCCACCTTTCGATCTTCTTGGTTGATCTCCTCAAGGAGCTCACGAACCGACTTTTGGTCTAAGTCTTTATAAAGAGACTCCTGCTCTGTTATCTTCTGAAATGCCATAATCTATATCTGTTTTATTTTGTTTTACGATAAATGATAGCGAATCAAGCCCTCCATAGGCGACTGCATGATCCGGCCCATGCGCAATCCCTGCTCGGCCACGACCCGCTCCAGTTGCTCCTGGAAATGGAAAGCAATCGAGCCAACGAAATGAACGGGATGCGACTGCGCCAGCGCATAGCCGTTCACGTTGCGCACGAAGAAAGTGCGGAAGTTGTCTTCGACCAATTGCCGCAGCGAAGGCTCGTCGATATGCCGCTTTACGAACGGCACGAGCGAGGCCAAGAAACGGTTGGGAAAAGGCTGACGATACACCTTGTCGAGAATTGCGGCGGCCGTCAGCTCCGTCTCGCCGAAGAAGAGCTGCTCTACGGCCGGCGAGAGCTGATGCTTCAACACATCGCCCACCAACCGCTTGCCCAACACGGCGCCACTGCCCTCGTCGCCCAGCACGTAGCCCAGCGGCGAGACCTGCTCCACGATGCGCTCCCCATCGAAAGCGCAAGAGTTAGCTCCCGTGCCTAAAATGCAGGCGATGCCCGCCTCGTGGCCACACAACGCCCGGGCGGCGGCGATCAGGTCGCTTTGCACCTCGATGGTTACCGGAAAGAAACGCCTAATGGCCTGCTCCACCTTCTGGTTCACCGTCTCCGTGGCACAACCAGCGCCATAGAAATAAATCACCTCCATCGGCTCCGCCTTCATCTCCTCCAAGGCAGGCAGCAATTGCGTCTGCAACGTCTCGGCCATCTCCTCTTCCGACTGGAAATAGGGGTTCATTCCCGCCGTGCGTACACGCTTCTCTCCCGAATGATCCACCAGGCACCAATCGGTTTTTGTCGATCCACTATCTACTATTCCTATCATCTGCTATCCAATCTATATATGTCATTCTTTTCAATTTGAAGGCCACCAATTAACAACTGAAGGCCTTTTCCAGCAGTCAAAAGTAGCATAAATCTACGAATCATCGAAGAAGATCTGAAAAACTTTGGCTAATAACATCTAAAAGTGTACATTTACGGCCGTAAAAAAAGCATAAAGTAATATTTACTCAATAATAACAAGAACAACACATGAAAAAGACAATTGTAGCAGCCAGCTTGCTTCTGGCTATGTCAGCCAACTTGTATGCGCAAGATCAAAAAGACGGCTATCAATTCACGCCTGTCAAGGAACTCAAAATCACATCGATTAAGAATCAGAATCGCACAGGAACGTGCTGGTGTTTCTCTACCCTCAGCTTTTTGGAGTCTGAGTTGATCCGCATGGGCAAAGGCGAGCAAGATCTTTCGGAGATGTTCGTAGTAAGCCACGCCTACAAAGACAAGGCCGACAAATACGTTCGCCTGCACGGCTACCTGAACTTCGCACAGGGAGGTTCGTTCATCGATCCGCTCTATGTTTGGAAGAAATATGGAATGGTCCCCGAGGAGGTAATGAAGGGATTGAACTATGGCGAGAACATGCACGCCCACAGCGAGATGGAGTCAGCCGCAGGCGAATATCTGAAAGCCATCATTAAGAATCCGAATCGCAAGTTGACAACAGCTTGGAAGCGTGGTTTCGATGGCATCATCGACGCTTACCTGGGCGAGGCTCCCGAAACCTTCACCTACGAGGGCAAGGAGTACACACCGAAGAGCTACGCCGCTTCTTTGGGCCTGAACCCCGACGATTATGTTTCGCTGACCTCTTTCACTCACCATCCGTTCTACGACAAGTTCGCCATCGAGGTGCAAGACAACTGGCTCTGGGCTGAGTCTTACAACTTGCCGATCGACGAGCTGATGCAGGTGATGGACAACGCCATCCAGACAGGCTACAGCGTAGCTTGGGCATCCGATGTCAGCGAGAAAGGCTTCACACGCAACGGTATCGCAACGGTTCCCGATGTGGAGAGCATCGAGCGCAGCGGCTCCGACCAGGATCATTGGTTAGGCTTGAGCCAGAAGGAGAAAGACGAGGAGATCAAGAAGCTCACCGAGAAGCCTTGCCCCGAGTTGAAGATCACGCAGGAGATGCGTCAGGAGGGCTACGACAACTACCAGACGACCGACGACCATGGTATGCATATCTATGGCATCGCGAAAGATCAAACAGGCAACAAGTTCTTCATGGTGAAAAACTCATGGGGAACCGACAACAAATACAAAGGTACCTGGTATGCATCTGAGGCGTTCGTGAAATACAAGACGATGAACATCGTCGTTCACAAAGACGCACTCCCCAAGGCTATCAAGGCTAAGTTGAAACTCTAAAATCAGTTTCAGTATGATGCGTATGAAGCCAATTATCTGCTTGGCTGCTATCGCGTGTCTCATAGGTTCAACGGCTGTGGCTCAACAGCCGTTGAATTTGGATGAGATCGTAGCAGGCAAGGTCATCGAGACGAAACGAAGCGGAAGCGTAACGTGGCTCAAAGATGGCGCCCGCTACAGCAGCTTCGAGCATAACCAGGCAACAGGTGGCACCGACATCGTTGCCTACCGAGCAAAAGACAATGCCCGCGAGGTATTGATTCCCTCCACCGACCTGCTGGATAAGGCCACTGGCAAACCACTCTCCATTCGTTCCATCTCTTGGAGCGCCGACAACGAGAAATTACTCATCTACAACAACACCCGCAAGGTGTGGCGCTACGATACCCGAGGCGACTACTGGGTGCTCGACCGCAAGTCGGGTGTATTGCGTCAGTTAGGCAAGGGATTCCCCGAATCCACCTTGATGTTCGCCAAATTCTCACCCGATGGCAACCGTGTTGCCTACGTACAGCAAAACAACATTTATGTCGAGGATATTGCCAGCGGCAAGATCACCGCATTAACCACAGATGGCAACGATCGCTTCGTCAACGGCACCTTCGATTGGGTTTATGAGGAAGAGTTCGCCTGCCGCGACGGTTTCCGATGGAGTCCCAACGGCCAGTTCATTGCCTACTGGCAAAGCGATACGGAAGGAACTGGCGTGTTCGACATCATCAACAACGTAGATTCACTCTACGCAAAGGTGATCCACTTCCCCTATCCGAAAGCGGGCACGACCAACTCGGCCGTAAAGGTGGGCTACGTCGCTGTTACGGGTGGAGCAACCACATGGGTGGAAATCCCTGGCGACCCCAGAGAAAACTACCTGCCCCGCATGGAATTCATTCCCGAGAGCAACGAGCTTTTCATCCAGCAGCTCAACCGCCCACAGAACACCAACAAGGTGTGGATCGCCAATCTGACGGATGGTTCGTTGAAGAACATTTTCACCGACACGGATGCGGCATGGCTCAACACCAACGACCATGTGCAATGGCTCGATGGCAATCGCTTCTTCACCTGGGAAAGCGAGCGCGACGGATGGAGACACCTCTATCGAGTTAGCCGTGACGGACAGAATATTGCGCCCATCACCAAGGGCAACTTCGATTACATCTCACCCGTAGGCACCGACCTCAAGCGTGGATATACCTATTTCATCGCTTCTCCCGACAACTTCACACAGCGTTACCTCTATCGGGCAAAGCTGTCAGGAAAAGGTGAGGCAGAGCGAGTATCTCCGCTCAATCAGGCTGGTCAGCATAGCTACCAGATGTCACCCTCGGGCGAATGGGCCGTACATACATTCAGCAACGCAGCAACACCGCCCGTTGTCGATATGGTCTCTTTCCCGAAGCACAACAGCGTTCGAACTATCGAAGACAACGCTAAGGCGAAACAGCAATATGCCGCTTTAGGATTACATCCGAAAGAGTTCGTTAAGACGCAATCAGGCGACTTGACCTTAGACGCATGGATCATCAAACCCCGCGACTTCGACCCATCGAAGAAGTACCCGGTCATCATCGAGGTTTACGGTGAGCCAGCCAACGCAACCGTTCAAGATGTATGGGGAGGAGGCGACCTGTGGCAACAATACATGGCCAACCAGGGCTACCTCGTTGTCAGCATCGAAAACAGAGGAGCGAAAGCGCCACGCGGACGCGAATGGCGTAAGTGCATCTATGGTGAGGTTGGAACCTTCGCTTCAGAAGATCAAAGTCGAGGCATTCAGGATCTGGCACGCCAGTATAGCTTTATCGACCTCTCGCGCATCGGCATCACGGGCTGGAGCGGCGGCGGCAGCCAGACATTGAACTGCATGTTCCGCTACCCCGAAGTGTTCCATACTGGTATCGCAATTGCCTTTGTGGCCGATCAACGTCTATACGACACCATCTACCAAGAGCGTTACATGAACACGCCGCAGGCCAATCCTGAGGGCTATCGCAAAGGATCGCCCATCTCTTATACCGAAGGTCTGAAAGGCAACCTGCTCTTGATTCATGGCACAGGCGATGACAATGTACACTATCAAAACTGCGAGATGCTGGTCAATAAGCTGGTCGAGAATGGAAAGGTGTTCTCGCAAATCAGCTACCCGATGCGCACGCATAGCATCAACGAGCGTAAGGGCACAACCCTTCATCTACGACGCAGCATGGCCAACTTTTGGCTAAAGAATCTGCCTGCTAAGGGCAAATAATTAAAGTTTGAAAGCTTTGAAAGCCTATTCCTCTCAAGGGAATAGGCTTTCTTTTTATCTATATTTATATCGCTTCAACACATAAAAAAGGGCGTCAATCTTTTCAGACTGACGCCCTCCTACCTAAAACGGCGGCTACCTACTCTCCCACTGTTACGCA
>CAKUZF010000033.1 GCA_934718155.1 uncultured Parabacteroides sp.
GTGCCCGTCTGCACGACGCTCTGTGCCCACAGCAGGTCGGAAGCCTCGAAGTCGGCCTCCAGGCGCTGGTCGGCATGAAACACCGGGGCGTAGTGCACCACGGTCTTCATCGCGTCGGCACTCTCGCCGTCCAGAAAGCGCACCTCGCGGCTCCAGGTGGAGGCCGTGAAGACGTAGGGCGTCTGCTGCGCCAGGTATTGCTGCTGCAGGTCGGGAGAGCCGGAATAGATGCCATCGCCGTTCAGGTCGCACTTATCGGCGGCATTTAGTGTCGTCCAGCCCCCGCCCTGCCGCTTCAGCAGCCAAAAGCCGTCGGATGTGTTGCCGCTCGTGCTCTCGCCCGTTTCGATCGATGTCACGTAGGGGCAAATGAGTTTCACCCGGATGCGGTCGTTATCCAGGAAGTTCTTTCCGTTCACCGTGACGCGGGTTTGCGCTCCTCCCGCGAACTGCTCCACCGAGGTGAGCAGCGTCAGTGGGTGCGTCGCGTCGCCCGGGTCGACGCCGGGCAGGTCGGCCGTGCAGCCCGCGCCCGCCAGCAGCAGGAGGCCCAACGCGCCGTATCGTATTGTCATTCTCATGCTTCGTTCTCCTTTCTCGTTTAGTTATACTGTTTCAGCACATCGATGCCCTCGGTTGGCTTTCCGGCCTTTAGGCGGGGGTAGCGATTGGTGTACACCGCGTCCATCTCGAACTGCACGGGGCAAGGGGTGAGCTGCCCCAGCGCGGTCTGGTTGAACGCATAGATGGCCGCGTTCATCGCCCTCCAGGGCGCCAGTCCGTAGAATTCAATCTTTTGGTCTTCCGTCAGGTGCTCATAGTGGCCCGGCCGCTCCAGCAGGAAGTCTTTCAGGCCGCACATACTGGTTGTGCGCAAGCCACGCACGTATTGCTGAGGCAGATAGGTGTAATCCTTCCCTCCTACCGGCCTCGCTTGGGGCGAGCGGGTGATGTCGTAGTAGCTACACATCAAGCCGCCCCACTTCGGTTTCTCCAGCGGTTTGAAAAACTCCTTGGCACCCGTTGCGTAGCCGCCCAGCAACGCCCCGCCTCCCAAACCGGGCAGGGTCTGCATGCAGCCATACATCATCAGGTTGTCGGCCGATCCCACCAGCGGACCGCCGCTGTTCCCCTCTTGGATGCAGCCCACCACGTAGCTCGACCCGGTCAGCGAAGCGGCCAGGCCTCCCGATCGGGGGCTGTTGGTCTTCAGCGAGAGGCCCAGCAGGTAAACCTGCGTCCCTTGATCGACAACGCCTATCGGGTGAGTGCCCTCAAACCGCAGGCCAATCACCGCGCCCTCCTTCACGCAGCCAAACAGGTAGTCGTCCTTGACGTTGAGGTTGCACAGGCTGCACAGCTGGCCGTCCGCCGAGCGGAGAATGCCTCCGAAAGGATGGTCGGCATCCTTTCCCACCGGATTCGTAAAGCGATAGTCGGTGAAGTCGATGTCGTTCATCACCTTCACCGTGAAGCCACGGTCGAAGCGGTTGTCGTGGAAGCTGTAGGGGCCGTCCAGATAGACCTCCTCCACGCGGGCGGTCTGGTCGCCATCCGAAGGGTAATATTTCTTGTAGAAGATGTAGCCTTTGGCCTCCAATACACTGCGGGAAGAGAAGGTGGTATCGTGTTTTACCGGATCAATGTCCGATTCTTTATACCACCAGACGTATTTCTCCGCGCCCTTGAAGGAGTCGTCGTTTTCGCGGTCGGGATTCACCTCCGCGCGCGATGCCTTCAACAACTTCTCGGTGGGGAGATCCTCGCCATTCACCAGCTGCAGGAACTCTACGAATTCCTCTGGCTTACGAATCTCAAACTGAGGGTCGTAGGTAATGCTGCTGCTCATGCTCTCCGCCGCCTTTTGGAGCGCGTCCTTCCACCACTTCAGCTTCTCGGTAGTCGCTCCGATGCCGCCCGTCTGCTCCGTTGCCGTGCCCGTTCGGGCATCCTGATCGTTCCACGAGAGCGTGTTCGACAGCTCAATCTGCAACTGGTTGTAGTGGTAGCCCACGGAAAACTCATAGCTGTAGCCCGCCTGCAGCTGCAAGCCCTTCTCGAATCCCTCTATATCGCTCAGCGAGAAGATGTGATATTGATCTTGTCCTTCCCACTCACTGCCTTCACCCCGATCTCCGCCATTCACATCCCGAATAAAGATGCGGAAGCGGGTTTCGGCAGGCAGCGTGAGCAAGTGGCCCGTCTGCATGTCGTAAGGGATCGTAATCATATACATCTTGTTGTCGGCCAAGGCGAAATCGGGGCGCACCGCCGCTGTAGCGACATCCTCCTTGGTAGGATACTTCACCATCTCTTTGAAAATCTCTGAGAACTTTGCCCCCCGGAAGTCGGGGCCATTTGGATGCTCCGTCTTGTAGGCTTGTCTCATCGCCAGCAGGTTGCCCGTCTTTTTATCCACGCCGCCCGGCATGCACATCTTGTTATAAACCTCTCTTACCTGTTTGGCGATATCGACGGGGTTGAGATGTTTATCATTGTCGTCGAGCGTATTATCGGCGTCCTCTCCCGCATTGTCGTCCCACTCGTAATCCTGCTTCTCCGTACAGAGCTCCACCTTGAAGAGCCTATTGCCCGGCTTCGGCACGAAGGAGATGCGGCAGCCCAGGTGGCGCAGGGGCAACGAGAGCTGCTCCGTAGGGCCCGACACCGGCACCCAGTCGGTCACGGTAAAGTCGGGGTAGAAGCTGCTCCACGCGTTCTTGTTGTTCAGCGCCCCGGCATAGTTGCTCAAGCCCCACGCCCGGAAGCGGGTGGTGACGTTGGTCTCCCAGATCAACGAGTCGGCCTCCGTCTGCACGAACGGATCGCCTCCCTCTCGTTGATCGCATCCCCATTCGCCCGGCTTCACCATCCATTCGCGCGACAGCACCACGGCGCCGCCACTGGCGGTGCGGGCGTTGTAGTGATAGACGCGGTAGGCCTCGTCCTTCTCGTCGAAGGTGCGTCCGCCGTCTTTTGAGTATTGGCGATAGATGGTCAGGATGTCGCCCGCGTTCACGGCGCCATTGCTGTTGTAGGTGGTGGCCTTCGTCAGGAAGGGCTCCACGTAGGAGGCGTTGAAGTTCACGCCCCGTCCCAGCAGCGAGAGATCCACCTCCGGCTGCGCGGGGTCCACCCAGGCCTCGTCGTTGCAGGCTGTCCATCCACACAACAGCCCCAGTATCATCGCGTAATAGATCCAATGTTTGCTATGCATCGTTGTCGTCTCCTTTCTTTCTATTTCGTTAGTCGCTGCCTCCCAAGCCGGGGTTTCGATCGACAGGTTGCTTGCTCTCGTCGCTGCAGCCCACCACGTAGCCCGTCGTCGTTGTTGCGGCGGGGCTGAACAGATGGCCCCCCTTGATTGTGACGTTCATCAGCTCCGCCCGGTAGCCCATGAGCGGAACGAGCGTTCCGTTTTCTTCATGCACATTCGCCGTGCCCTTCGGGGCATCATAGGTGCCATTCAGTCCGTCGAACAGGTAGCGCACCGCCTCCGGCGTAGGGGTGCCGGGCGTTGTGCCGCCCGCTTCTGAGCCGCCCGTTGAGCCGCCTGTTGAGCCGCTGCCCGTTGAGCCAGACTCAGAGCCAGTGCCTGTTGAGCCGCCGCCTGTTGAGCCGGGACCTTCCGTGCTGCCTGTTGTGCCGGAACTCTCCGTGCCGGAACCTTCTGTGCCGGAACCTTCTGTGCCGCCCGTTGAGCCGGAACTCTCTGAGCCGCCTGTTGTGCCGGAGCCTTCTGTGACAACACCTTCCGTGCCCGTTCCAGCCGAAGCGCCGCCCGCTTCACCCGAAGCGTTGCCCTCACCCGAGGTTGAGCCGCCCGTTTCGGCCGAAGAGCCACCCTCACCCGGGGTTGTGCCGCCCTCCTCTGTGCCGCCGCCCGTTGTGCCCGAGTCGGAAGGGCGAGTGCCCGTCAGCGTAATCGTGTGTCCACGCCCATCCAGGTGGCCCGTAAAGACGAAGTCGGCGGGAATCGTTGACACATCGATCGTGATGTCCTGAGTCAAAACGAAATAGTCGCCGTGGTGCTTATTGCCTTTTTGGGCCTCGAAGAAAGCCTCCTTCCAACTCTCCTCCGAAAGATACTGGCCATCTCGTTGTTCTCCTTCCGGCTTTTGATAGTGATCCGGATGATTATTCTCGTTATACGCACTACCGTCGGTGATGGTCACGTCGAGCGTGCCCATCCGATAGGCACGCTGCCAGCTGCCGCCCGCAATCGAGAGGCGGTCGCCATGCTGGTTGTTCACGCCGTAGTAGCCATCCTCTTTCGTAACCATTCGCCACTCCTCGGCGACGGTCTGGTTGAAATCCACCTGCTCTCGGTCGATGCGCAGATACACCACCGTTTGATAGCCCGCATCGAGGTCGATATCGATGCGCTCGCTATAGCGCAAGTTGTTGCTCAGCTCCACCACGTAGGTAATGCCGTTCTTGTTTGCCGCCAACTTTTTACGCGTATCGCCCTGGTCGATATTCTCCGCCTCGTCATACATCACCATCGCCTCCGAGGTGTAGGTGGGTCGGAGAATCAGGTCGTAGCAGGGCGCCTGCTTATAGTTGATGCAGGTCAGGCCCGTCTCCTTCTTGATTTGCGCCTCCAGCTCCGCCTGAACCGGATAGGTATCTTTATACTTATTATAGCAGTCTAAATAGGTTTTCCTCATCGCGTCCCATCCGTCGGTGGTCGGGAAGTAAAGGTCGTCGGTTTTCGTGTCGCGGAAGACCAGCAGGTCATCATGCAGCTTCTGAAAGTCCTTGTCTAAGCTGCCCACCACCCCGAAGAAATGCGGGGTTACGTAGCGGGCCGTTGTCCAGCGGGGATGCCACATGGTGACTGCTCCCTCCGCTCTCGCTGCTGGGCTGGAAGAGACATAATCCAGCACATCCACCCGATCCATCCTGATCCAGGTACTTGCGGGATTATCCTTGCCTTCAATCAATTCGTAGCCTTTCAAGGTCACGCGCTGTCCCTCCTCTATGGATAGCTCAGGGTCGATCAGCACGACGGTGAGCACCCTCGCCAAGCGGTGGTGGTAGGGCAGCTGGATGCGTCCCAACGTGGCAGCGATCTGCAGGTTGGCTCGCATCGCCAGGTAGTGGTTCAGGTGGTCGTAGTTTGTCGTCGTAGGGTTCTCCGTAGTCGCCTCTGGGCTTTGATCCTTCACCCAAGGGCGATCCGCAGGTGCAGTTTCGCCCACGGCTCGAACCGCACTCGGCACATACACGCCTCTGAACAGGTGTGAGCCATTGCCCTGCCATTGCGCGGGGGTCTCCGTCCCCGCCTTGTAGAAGGTGTATTCGCCTGTTCCTCCTGTTCCTTCCGACTCCTTCCATCTGAGTTTGGCATTCTCCTTGTCTTTGAGGAATGTTTCTCTCAAGCCGTAAAACACATCCAAGCCATCCTCCAAGGGCGTCTTCAGCCAGGGCACCAGTTCCGCGGCGGTCTCCGTCTGGGCCTTTGTCTCCACCTGCACCGAGAGGCCCGGCATCACCACGCCTCCCACCTGGATCGCTTGGCCCGGCTGGGCCTCACCCGGATCGATCTCGGGCGGCAACGCCTCGCTGCACGCGGTCAGCAAGAGGGCGCACCCCCATCCCATCAGTCTATGTTGTCTCATCTTTCTCCTCCTTCTTTTATTAGTTTACCGTAGCTGGTTTTTCCGGTTGCACGCCGTTGCGTTTGCCGATCACCTTCTCTTCGGTGAGTCCCTCGCCCTGGGTCCAGGTTCCCACACCCGCCCAGCCGACAGGCCACCAGTTGCCCCCGCAGTCGTGCACGCCCTGCTCCTCCACGTTTGCGCTCGGCGCATAATTGGAGCGGCCAATGATGGAGCCTTTCGTGGTTGTACCATTCGAGACCTTCTCCAAGCCATTCGCATACCAGCTGGAGCAGTCTTTTATCACCAAATGGGGCAGCTCGGCGCTCGCCGCTTCGGCCGACTCAACGACCGTTCCTCCCACGATGCCGCCGATATAGACCGTGCCGTCGCCCGTGGGTTTCTTAGGATTCTTATCGTTTTTGCAAATCAAGTTTCCACCCGCTAACTCCTCGGGCGAGACATACCGGCAGTTCGTCAGCGTGGCCCGGCCCGCCTGCGCCACCAAGCCTCCCGCATAACGAAGTGCGTTAGGGGGCAGGTCTTTGCTATAACGAAGCTTTACGCCAACCGCGCTTTCGCAGTTGGTCATCGTGGCGCCGCTCTTCGCCCAGCAGACCATGCCCGCTGCGACAGCCGCCTGGATAAACACATCCTTGGCGGCCGTCACCTTGACGTTCTCCAGCTCGCCGCCCACCAAGGCATAGCCCAGGGGCGAACAGATATCGGTCAACTCATTTGCTTCCGTATCCTCATTATAGACCGGAATGCCATAGAGCGACTTGGCGCAATGCACCGTCAGGTCGTGAATCTTACCCGTGATGTTGATAAAGAGCATCGGGGCCGTCGCATCCGACGAGAGCCTCGTCCCATTCTTTGAATCTTTATATTCGATTTCCTTCGTTCCATCCAGGGTGATGGTCATGTCGTTGCCATCCAGTTCGAAGAGCACATTGCCTTGCTGCGCATTGGTCTGGATGTTACTCTTCTTGCCCAGCTGCCAGCCGATTCCATTCTCGCTCTGCGTATTATCCGAATAGATGGTGAAGCTCTCCGCCACCCGATAGCGCTTTCCGGCTTGGTTACGCAAAGAGTTCTTCCACACCAACGCCTGCAATTCCGACTGGGAGTTGATCACGCCATCATAGAGCAGCGACGCGGCTCGTGCGTTCGTGATCTCCGTTTCTTTGGGCGTCGTATGGTTCCGCACGTTGGTGGGCCACTGGTTGCCCTCCGCACGAAGGAAGCGATCCGTAAATTCGGCCTCCTTATAGACAATGTTGCGGAAATGCACCGCTTGTCCCACATAGTTGTTCGTCAGCAGCGTGATGCCATATTCGAACTTGTTGTCCGACACGATGCCTGTCGCGGCGCCCACGATGCCGCCGCCACAGATGTTACCGTTCTTCCCTCCCGTCGGCGGAGTAAACGGCTTGCCATTCACAATATCCTCTCCGATTTGCTTTCCAACTTCCTCTTTGATAGCCGGAGCAAGATCCACCCGGGCCGTCACCGTGCAATGGCTGATGGTCGGCACGGTGGTCTGCCCCTCCTTGGGGATCGACACGCCCGCTATGCCACCGATATAGAGCATTTTCGTATTGTCATAAGCTGTAGGCAGTTCATCGTAGTCGCCCGCCACCTTCAGGTTGCTGCTGCAGCTGGTGATGAAGCCATGATTGGTTGCCACCAAGCCCGCCTGCCGAGCGCAGGCCGCAGGGTTCTCCTCGTCCACACGGATGCGATCGACGGTGCCGCTGTTCTCCAAGCAGACCGCCGCCTGCACGGTGCCCTTCACCTTGATCTGGCCATTGGTCAGGGTGGCCGAGCTTTCCATATCTTTCAGCAGTGGCTTGTCGTTCAGCGTCAGCGTGTTGCCCGCCAAGTTGAGCGTTGCCTTCAGCGTACGGGGCACCCAGTTTTCTCCGCTCAGATCGAGCGACTGGGTGATTACGCCCATCTGCCCCGCCGCATTTTTCTCAGATGAACCGAGGAACTCCAGCAACTTCGCCACGGAGGGGATTTGAATCGGGGGCGACTGATTGCCATAGTCGTCGCTCGGAATCTCTTCCGACACCTCCGTCCAGTCTTCCAAGTAGGAGGTGATCAGCACCTTGCGGTCGTTGCTGAGGGTGACGGTAATCACCAAGTGCTTCCCCGGGGTCAGGTTGTAGTCGTCCTTCCAGTCCTGGGTTTCGTCCTTGGCGCGACTGTCGTTCTTGGCGTAGAACGAGTATTTCATGTTCGAGAGGTTGAGCACACAGATAGGCAGCTCGGCGGCCTTTCCGTAATCGAAGGGCTGCACGATCGCCTCCAAGCGGGTGGACGGTTTCTTGCCCACCGTGCCGCCATAGTCCACCTCGTGCGCTCGCTTCCAAGGGTTGACCTTCAGTTCCTTGGTCGTAGCCTCTCCCCCTTCGGCAGCGGCTGTCGTCGCGTAGCTGTAGATCTCGGCGGTGAGCGAGGTGAGGGTCTTCGCATAGTCTAAATCGTCGGCCTTCACGCCTTCGCCCGCCTTCAGGATGACAGAGATCCAGGCCCGCTGATGCTTCATAAAGAGGGGCACCACCTTATACTTATCGGCCGTGGTCAGGCCGAGGTCGTCGCGCCACTTGCGGTTCGCCTGATACCACTCCTTGTGCGTCTTGTATTGTTCCGTTTCGGGCACGACATACGACGAGGTCGTCGTCGCCTCCCCCTCCGAAGTCGCAGCCTCGGGCACTGCCGCATACCCTTCGAGGCGATCCTGCTCCAGCCATTTCTCCTCTTTGCTCTGGTCGGCAGCTAAGTCGGCCGACCCCGCCGTGGCGGTAAAGCCACACTTCGTAACGCTGTTGGGCCAGTAGAGCGGCGTTTGGCCTTCTTTAGGCTGTAAAAGTCCTTGGTTCGCCTCCTCGTTCGTAGACTTCGGCGCATAAGAGGCGGTTGTCTGGGTTGTCTCACCCTCCTGCTTCATCGTCACCCGCAACGTGTAGGCTTGGCTCATCCGGCTGTAATCGGTGTAAGACTCGGCCGCTCGGGTGGCGATGCCGCCGGGCAGGTAGCCGCCAAACTGCACCACCTGTCCCGTCAGGTCGCCCGCCTCGCCCGAAGCGGATTCCTCGATCGCGTCCTGGCATCCCCAAAAGAGGCACAGGAACAAGCTTATGATTGATAGTTGTTTCATGCTTAGTTGTTTCCTTTCTCGCTTGATTTGTCTAATTTTCCATCCAGCTTGTATTCCTTTTCGTCAATCTCCCAAGGCTGAATCTTAGGCTCCAGGATGGCCAATTCGCCACGACGCAGCTCCAGGTTGAAGTGATAGCGTTTGGCGCTTTCCAAAACTCTTCCTTCCGTGTCGACCTTGCGGGTCACGACATGCTCAACCCGCTTCGCCTCGGGCGTTCTATCGCCCTCAGGCATCTCTACCCAGGTGACGCGAATGGCGCTCAGTCGGCCAAAGGCGATCGCATGATAGGCATTCAAGAATTTATCAGTGAGGTATTCGGTCGTCTCATACAGTTTCATCGCCGTGCCATAGGGGTTCTGCTCCAGCTCCGTCGCCGAGTATTTTCTTAGATCGACAGGCACGGCATAGGGCTCATGGTAGTTGCCTTGGGCATCCACCTCATAGAACACATAGGCCTCTTCCGACACGCCCAGCAGCTCCACCTTTCGAATACTCATATTCGTCAAGTCTTCCACGCTTCCATCGCCGCTTTTCTTCACGTTCACATGCACGCACGAGAAGCAGTGCTTGAAGAAGAGCTTCACTCGGTTCGTCTCAGGATCGGAAGCCTTCGGTACTTCTTTGGCATAGGCCTGGATGATGTCTGGCTGCTGTTTCTGATCAGTATATTTCTTGGTATCCAGGATGTAGCTATTTGCCTTGTAGGTGGTCTCGCCCTCCTCCAGCGTTGCATCCGGATGTGCGTCGTCCATCTTCAGCGTACCCTTGTCGGTGCCGCCCACATAGTCGGGTTTTTTAGCCTTGTTCAGGTCGGTGATCGCCAAGAAGATGTGCTTCTTACGGTTCCTCCAGATGAAGATCTCCGCCTCCTTGTCGAAGCCATACTTATCGACTTCTGTAGGCGTTGCAAAGTCCGCTTTCCGATAGACCGAGTTGCCTTTCGTGTTGTTCACCACCAGCCAGCTGGTCTCATCATGCGTGTGGCTCGCATCGACTCCGCTCGTACCTATATAATACATGCGGCAGACAAAGCGAGCACCCTCGGGCAGGTAAAGCGTTTCGCCTCTCGCCTTCCCCGTCTTCGTCGACAGCGCATCCGCACCCGTAGCGAAGCAAACGGGGCCTAAGTCGCCCGTCTGCTCGGAAGGCTCCTGCCAGTCGATCGGCGAGCAGGCCACAGCCAAGGTGAGCAGCCCCATCGCCCCTATCTGTTTCCAATATCGCTGTTTCATATCAATCCCAGTCTAAGTTAGCGTCGCCATTCACGGTTACCTCCGTCCAGTTCTTCACGAAAGCGATAAGCTGCACCGCCTCCTTCTTGAGGGTAATGGTGTAGGTGTAGTGCTTGCCTCCCTCCCACGTCGTCACGGCGGTTCCGGTTTCGTTGGTCAGGCACTTATTCAGTGCGATCTTATACGTAGAGACGTCGTTCTTTAATCGGATGGTCAAGATCATCTCGTCGGTCAGCGTCTGCGGGACGACGATCGACGAAGCGGTAGTAGTCGGCGTAAGAACGACTTTGTCTCCGGCCACCGCAGAGGGCGTAATCTTGCCGTTGGCTGGCTCGATCGTGCCTTTCTTCACCACCTGCGCCAGGCTGAGGGTCGCTCCGTCCAGATCCACACGGTCGGCGGCTCCCTCGGGGGAGCTCTTCAGCGTGAAACTGATTTGGCTCATCGCATGATCGAAACGCAGGGGCACTTTACCCGTGCGGGGATTGATGGCCACGCCCTCTTCGAAGTTTTGCGTTGTACCGTCCTCGATGTTGCCCGTATGCTTCGGCGTAGTGGCCCAAAGCAGGTCGGTGCCTTGCTCCACATCGAAGGAGTAGTTGTCCGAGCCCGATGCTGGCTTATAGCTCATTATCGCATTGTCCTTCAGCTTAGCCAAGCCGCGGAAGTAATAGCAGTCTGTGCCATTGTCCCAATAGAGCGCGGGGGCGTTGGTCCACTTCTTATCCGTTGCGTGGTAGGTGCTGGTCGTGGCGTAGTTGTTCTTCGTAACGGTCGAAAGAGCCGTTTGCCCCTCCGTTTGCTTCACCCAGAAGACATCCACTGAGCCGTCGGTCAACTGCGTTCCGTCCGTTACGATGCTCTTCACGTCGTTGGCGAACCGAACGATTCCTTCGCCTGTGGCCTCCACATTCACCCAGTCGGTCAGGGAAGCCACGATGTTTACGCGCTGCTTCTTCACGGTGAGGGTCAGCTTGTAGTTCACGCCAGGCTTTGTTGTCTTGCCTCCGTCGAGCTGGTCTTTCCAAGCGGTTAATATATTTGGGGTGATCGTGATCTTGTAGTTGTTGTTGGCCACATTGTTGATCTGGGCCAAGGTGAGCCCATCCGTCAGCTCCAAGCCGGGGATCATCAAGGCCTCGAAAGTCTTCGTCGTCGCCTCGGCGATTGGATGCATCTTTATAGTGCCCGTAGAAGTGTCGTCGGGAACGACCTTGCCATCCGGCGCATTCATCTCGCCCTTCAGATAGACATCCGTCAAGGCGGCGGAGGTACCACCCAATGCCGTTCCATTAAATGCGCCATCGGTCTGCACCACGACCGTCACCTTGCTCATCGCATGGGTGTAGGGGATGGTGAGGGTGCCATGGGAGGCCGGATCGCCCTGCGTACCATGCTCATATTTCACAGGGGTTTGCGCCTTCGACCATAGCAGGTCGCTCGTTTGGTAGCCACTCGTCTGATCGGCGGCTACCTGCCAGGTTAGTATGCCTGCATGTTCATTGGGTTTGAAATCCCCCGTATTGCCGTTGTAGCAATAGCCGTAATAAGATTGGAGGGCATGCCCCTCTGTGCGGAGGTCATGGGTCGTCGAGCTGAAATCATCCCAATAGACGGTCTCCTGGAAAGAAGAGGTAGATTCCTGCTTCGGTGTCTCCGTCGGATTCACGGCGGTAGAAGCTCTATTGACTGTCAGTTTCACCCACGACTCCACGGAGGCGTCTACACGCGTGTAGTCGGCGGAAGAGCCCTCTTGCTGCTTCACCTGCCGGATATAAGCATAAAGCACATCGCCCGCCGCCAAGTTCGAGCCCGCCGCCTTGGTCTGCACCGCCGAGCCGGAGAGGGTTGCCGTTATCGACAACGCTTCGCGCCCCACCTCGGGTGAAGGGTTGGGCGTAGGATTGGGAATCGGATCCATCGCATCCGAACAACCCGTCAAGGCCAGCCAGCCGGCTGCCACCATCATCCAATGTCTATATCCTATCTTCATCGCTTCTTACTTTATTCTTCTATTGATTTATAATTACATCCAGATGTCCTCGTCCGCCTCCACGGTGATCCAATCGGTCAGTGTGGCGGTGATCTCCATCGCCGTCTTCTTCAGCTTCAAGGTATATTTGTAATGCTTGCCTGATTCCCATTTCGTAATGGACTGGCTTGCGCCCCCTCCTACACGAACCGGTATATCCTTGATGGTAGCATAGTAATAATCCTGCGTGCCACCCTCGTTATTCACCGTAATCTTGAACTTCATACCCGCCAACTCTTGCGGAAGAACGATGTCGTGACGCTTCAACTTATTCTCATCGCCTGCGACAACCGTCGTCGTATAGGAGTTCTGCTTCTGCCCTACCGCCGCACGATCGCCCAAGCGGATGTAGCCGTCGGTATAGCCACCTACAATCTCAACAGTTGTGTTTTCATTCAGTATTACATCGCCAGCAGCGCCCTCCGCCAGCGAATGCGCCAACAGGATCTCCACTTGCGACATCATATAGCGGAAGTTCAGGTTGATCTTTCCACTGCGGGCGCAGATGCCATTCTCCGACATATCCACCTGCGGATGCTCTCCGCTCCCGCACTGACTTCCCTTCGCAATCTCGGGCATACCAATCATCAGGTTGCTGGGGAACTTCGTTTTGTCGTAAGCGCCATTCTGCACGGCAATGCCTTGCTCTGTCGCTCCTGCGGCGGTTGTAAACGCTTTCACCTGCGGCACAGCGGTCGATGCGGCGTCAGTTGTCGTTGCCGGATAGACGCCACGGAAATGATAGTGGGTGTCGTGGTCGGGCCAGTAAAGAGGCGTTTCTGTTGCGCCCGTATTGTCATAGAACACACAGGCACGCGGCGAGGTGGTGCCAGTCCCCCATTTCACCTTGCGCAGCGGCTTATAATAGTCGCCTACCTGCAATGAGGTTTCGTCGCTATAGCCCGTCAGCTTCTCCGTGCTTCGGAAGAAGTCGAAACCGTCGGTAATCGCAGTCAAATCGCCCGTCTCACCCGTACCGCCCGCACCTGCCGTTAAGGCAATAACGGGTGATGCCTCTTCGGCCTCTACATCCACCCAGTTGGTGACCGTTGCCGTTACGTTCACGCCCGTCTTCTTCACCGTCACGTTGATGATATAGTTATAGCCGGGAAGGGTCTTATAGTCCGTATGCCCTCCTGCGGCATCGATCGCCGCACGGATCTCTTTGGCGGTCACGTAATAATAGTTTTTATCCGCATCAATGCGAGCCACCACGTCGTTGTCGCTTTCGCCCAAGCAGGTGCCGGGATAGACCAGCGCCACCTGCGTATTCACTTCGTGGCCGCTCTCCACTTTCTCGGTTTCATCTCCGGCTTTAATGGTTTTCATGCTTGTCGGCGACGGGGTCGCTACGGCCTCACGAATGTTGATGGTTCCATCAGCGAAGGCATACTCGCCACCTGTGGGTAACGAGCCATCTTTATACCGATTGCGATTCAGCGTAACGGTAGGGCTATTCGTAAAGGCATACGTTCCATTGGTTTGCAGAAAGCCATCGGCAGGCTTCAGGTTGAAGGTGATCTTACTCATCAGGTGCTGGAAGATTAGGCGGCTCATGTCCTCCTTGTTGCGATTCTCAAAGGTCAAGCGGCCAGGCTCCTTTTCGTCCGACAGGTTGTTGGCCACCAAGATGTCTTTGGAGAGCACTTTATTTCCTTCGGTGTTTCCTTCGGTTTCTAAGACCCAGGACATTTCGCCCTCCCATACTGCATCATCCATCGCCGTAGTCGCCCCATCTACCGCTACGGCTAAGATGTCAAGGCCCTTATCGCGGCCCGTCGTTTTGTTATCCGGGTCGCCCGTGCCATAGTCGTCCCAATAGAGAACGGGGTCGAAAGTCAAGGGATTCTCTTTGCCACCCGTAATAGCCTGCTCTGCGCCAGCCGTAGCGGTTGTGGTCTGGATAATCTCTGAGGGGGTATTCCCCGTCCACGTGCCTTTCACATGCAGCTTGAACTTCGTGTCTTGGCTTAGGGCGACATACGTATCGCCTGCCGCACGAGTCAAGGGCTGCTGGGCGGGGCTGTTGCTCACCCCCACTTGCAGCATGATCGCCCCGTTCTCGGGGCGGTCCGGATTGATCACGTCGTCGCTACAGGAGGGCATGGCCAACAGGCCCATGCCAATTCCCAATAGGATTGCCTTTATCTCTTGTTTGCCTTTCATCTTTTCTTTTCCCGTTTCTCTTCTCTATACATATATATATGCGGCCCCGTAGGGCCGCCGGTCCAAAGGACTAACGAAGTTTAGTCCTCCAAGGTGACGTCTTGCCTGTTACCTTCCACCTTTTTCCAATCAACGATCGTACAGGTAATGGCCTCAATCCCTGTCTTTTTCAAAACAAAATAATAAGTATAGCTGTAACCCGGGTACCAACGCTTAATCTCATTATTTTCTACATGATCTTGTTTAACACTTGAACCAGAAACTCTCTGCACTTTGATCGTGCTCAAATTTTCCACCACATAATACAAGTTGTCGTCTGGTGTTTGAATCGTAATACCCACTTTATCTGTTCCATCTACCAACGGCTGGGGAACCACGCAATACGTATACGTTTTCGTTTTGTAATACTTTTGGGGCTCTTCTCCAAACGTATGATTTTTCGTTTCACAATAGTCTGTAGCAGATGTACAAGTTGGCGCTGTAACTGTGCTCTTCTGCTGCTTTGTATCCGATGGGATAATCTTACCCGTTCCCATTAGCACATTAGCCGAACCCGAGAAATTAATCAAGTTCACTTCTGACACCTTACGTGTTTTATCGTTATCATACAGCGTAACAGATTGAGGCAAATATTCTCCAGCATCATCCACCGGCGTAAGCAGCACCACATTAATCTTACTCATCATGTGTTGCTCCACGATGTTGATCGCATCCTTCGTAGGACCGATAGGATCGGTCAATTGCGATTCAAAGCCTTTATCTGGATCATAATTCAAGTTAGTTATGTCTCCCTTAAACACAGCACCCCAATGATAATCATTGTAGTTATTATCATCTATACCAGTCGATATTGCTGCTGATTTATCAGCATTCACCGGGCCTGAAAACATCTCAAAGAAATCTCCGTCGGGATTTGCTTTTATCGGTGTTCCCGGCCAAACGGTACGGAAATGATAGAAAGTCTTATTGCTCTCGAAGAACCAAGAGGTTTTCCACGATAATACATCCTTTTTAATCTCATTAGAATTTTTTGTGCTCAACTTATCCTCTTTGTACGTTCCGTCAGTGACATACCCCCTCATATACTGCAAGTCTCCATCGAATCTGATATTATTAGGAGATGTAACGCTGTTGTTCAGATTCAGAACTCGATAGAGATCAAAATTTTCACAAGCGGTTGCGTATGCATCCGGCTTAAAGCTATTCAATTTGATATAGGCATTCTCCGCATCGAAACGTTCAGACGTAACCTCTTTCCAATCCACCAATGTAGCCGTCACGTTGCTGATAGCCGTCTTGTTTACAGTAATGCTAAGCACATAGTGTGTACCTTGCTCCATGGTAATATCACCTGAACCAGTCAATCCTCCATCTCTCAATGCTTTATTAATCTGAGCGTGCGACACGTAATACACATTTTCATCAATCTCAAAGCTCATCACATTGTCGCTTACATCACCTTTTTTGATTGTATAGCCTGGCAACATCTGCGCTTTCAGTATATAGGCGGGTGTATTTGATTTAGAAGTGTTATCTAAGGTACTTCTTTTGTCATCCTCTTGGTTAATACCCTTGATATCTAAGTTGTTCAGACTAGACCATTCGCCCTTCTGTATATTCAGTGTGCCCGAGGTTGGCATCTGATGCAAAATGACATTCGGCTTTACATGCGCATCTGTAAAAGCGAATGGTTTGGAAGATTTACTCATATCGAAGCCTTCACCCGCATACAGCTGAATCGTGACACGGGTCAGCGCATGCTTAAAGATCATGTGCCCCTTGTCGAAATGGCCAGGGCCTTCCGTTTTGGTCTTATCAACTAACTTAAATGAAAGCATACCATTTTCGAAGTTTGGATAAGGATCAGCTTCAGAAGCTTTATAGCTAAACTTTGGATAATCTCCATCCTTCCATACATATCGGCCATTCTTTCCTAAAGTTTCATCGGCTTGAATATTATTGCTGTAGCAAAGATCCTCATTTTCTATCAGCTCTTTAGTTTGAGCAGTACTTACCGTCCAGCTCATCGTATTATTTTCTGTTCCCGTCTTCCAATCAGGGTTAGAAGTATCATTTACTTTAGTTCCAGAATCATCTAATTTTTTTTCTAAGATTGTTCCACCATTTTCCACATCCGATTTCCCGGGAACAGCGATAGCGTACACTGAGATCTGCGCAGCTCGACCAAAAGCATCATCCCAATATCGTTTATATGCTTCATTACAATCAACTTTTGAATAAGTCTGTCCTGTCTCCGCTTGTTTTGCCTGTAAAAGCGTACGTGTAAATCGAACATTGGTTGTTGATCTATTTTCTGTGCTAACAAAACGCGCAGCAATTTGAGTTGTTGCCTCAAAGCCATTATCCGCCTTCGTCAACGCCTTTGTGGATGTTCCGCCTCCTGCCTCATCGCTGGCAGAGAAAGAGATGGAAGTCTTGAGGGAAGGATCGATAACGTCGCCCGAGTTGATGACCTCGTCGTCGCTGCAACCCACCGTGCCAAGGGCGGTGGCCATGCAAAGTGCGTAAAAGTACTTTTTCATATTATGTTCTATTTTTATTATTCCTGTTTGTTACTATTCTGCTGCGTAAATCTTCTTAATCTTCCAGATCGACCGAGAAGCTGCCCTTCACATCCTCCCAATCGGTGAGCGAGGCGGTGAAGTGGATCATAAACGGATCGATGTTGCTCACTACAATATAATAGGTATAGAGCTTGTTGGGCTCCCAAGTGAAGGTCTCTTCGCTGCCCACCTTCAGGGGGAAGGTGTAGCGGTGCGAACCGATGCGCAGATCGACGCTCAGCTTCACGTCCGTCTGCGGGAGTTGCATCAGGCCATCCTTGCACTCGAAGAAATAGGCCTTATCCTTTCCAACATGCTTATCCAAATAGGCCTCGGGAAACGTCGCGCTCGTCGCACCCGTAAGCAGGGTCAGCAACGGAGTCTCGACATTCGCCCCATCTCTCGTCAGGCTCTCGAAGGTGCCTTGCATGAAATTCTTGTCGCTTGCGAGCGTTGCCTTGTAGCTCGTCGCCCCCGTGATGAAGCCGCTGGCCGAGCTGGCCGAAATCGTCACGTTGTGGATAAAGAGCGAGGCGGGACAGCTGGACACCGTGGTGTAGAGGGCGAAGCGCACGCGCGACGTGAGATGGTGGAACGGCAAGGCCACCGTCCGCCCCGACGAGGTGCCCTTCTCCGCATTGATCACCAACGCTTTCGTGGCATCCGACGGATCTTTCACCAGCATGTCGTAGTCGGTAGCCGAGGCGGCCCCGTTCAGGTGTCGCTCCACCTGCGCCACGAGGTAAGGCTCGCTTTCGTTGATAGCCGGCGTAACAACGCCGTCTGCCGCCGTCTGCCGCTTGAAAGGGTCGGGCAGGCGCAGCTCCGTGGCGGTCAAGGTGAAGCCCGACTTCTTCACATACTCAGCCGCACGCTTATCTGAATTGGGAGCGACGGCATGAAACTGGTAGTGCTTCGCCGCATAGTCCCAATACCGCTCGAATTGTTCTTGATAAAAATCGGGGGTGCCGCCCACGGTGCCCCACGAGGAGTTCTGATACCAAGGCGATTCTTTATAAACCGCCTCATAGCGTTCCATGACGGTCTGCATGCTGCCCGTGGCAGGCAGCTTATAGCTGCTCACCACGAACCCATGCTTCAGCTTATCGCCCGCTGCACGTAGCCCCGCCTTCGTCTCAACGCCCATCGTGGCGGAGCCAAAGCGCATAGGGTCTTCGCTCTCGGTCACAACGTTGTCGATAACCTCATCCGAGCCACAAGCCACCAAAAGACCCAAAAATAGAGCGGCTTGACAAAGCACGCTTATTCGTCTTTTTCTATCGTACATATAATATTCCCACAATCTCTCCCCCAAGCAAGGGGGTGGCTTCATTTGTATTCGAATGCAAAAGTAGCAAATCTGCGTTAAACTGCATTTGCGTTCCACTAAATCTCTTTTCCTCTACACCTATATTTAATATTATTTAACCACGATAGCTACGCAGGCGCATGAACCCCGGGGTCGGAGCGCACGAACCATGGGGTCTGAGCACACGAACCGTGGGGTCTGAGCGCACGAACCGTGGGGTATAGGCGACGCCCCTGATCGCATTCTCGCGAATCGAAGCGGCATCGCGATGGAATAATCAAAATTAAATACGTATCTTTGTTCCTCCAATAGCTAAGCGAAAAGGATAAGATGAGTGCGAAAGAGGAAAACAATGGGCCGTCGGCAAAGGTATTCACCGAGGCATTTAAAGATGTGAAAGGTCATGTTCACGTCTTGGAGCGGCGTGTGCCCATCGAGCGGCAGGTGGACTACTTCGCCCGATCGGCCAAGCTGAAGAATGAGGCCAAAGACTTGGGGCCGTTCAGCGACGAGCGGGTGCAGCAACTCTACGACGAGCTGCGAGCACCCACGCCCACCGACGGCGACGAGCCGCTGAGCACCGCCGAGAAACGCTATCGGCTGAACATGCTGGCCATCTCACGCTCGGTGAAGGCCTTCCGCTTGCTGGAGGAATACATCAAGGATCCCGATCCCGAAGTGGCCGACTGGGCAAGCCTCGCCCTCATGGAGGCCCGCCTGCTGCTGGAGACGGAGTTCTCAGACGAGCAACAGATCTACATCGCCACCGGCTTAGGCGGAAAGGAGGGAAAGATGCGCCTAAGCCTCGCCTTCCTGGCCAAAGAGGGCATCCCCCTCCTGCCCTACCAACAGCAGATTGTCGAGCGAGAGCTGCAGTTTGGCTTGAGCCAAGCCGATGTGGAGATTGAGCAGATCACGCTGAAGCCTCTCTACGCCTGCCTGACGGCCCTGGTGCCGATGGCGCTCAACGTGCAGCGCGTCGTGGGCGACATCGTGGCTACCTGCAATGAATATGGCGACTTCATGGAATCGGGCTTTCTCGTCACCAACGTCAAGGAATTTACGGAGGAGAGCATCCTCAAAGAAATCGATAAACTGCATGAACAACGCAATCAAGCAAGCCATTAAATATGGTGTAGTGGGACTGAGTAACACCTTGATCACCATGATCGTGATCTTCGTGATGATGAAGCTGCTCGGCTGTCGGGAGGGACTTTCGAACCTCAGCGGCTATGTGGCCGGACTGCTGAACAGCTTTATCTGGAATAAGCAATGGACCTTCAAGGGGAGCGAGACGGGCTGGAAAAAGGGAGCCGTGCGCTTCGGCATCGCCTTTGTCGTGTGCTACGTGCTGCAATACGTGCTGGTCATGGTGCTGAACCATCAGCTGACGATCGACCACTACTACAACCACCTGCTGGGCATGGCGTTCTACACCGTGCTCAACTTCCTGATGAACAAATTTTATACCTTTAAAGTGTAAGCAACATGGGAAACCTGAAAGTGGCCGTCATCGTGCCCTGCTATAATGAGGAGGCTGTCATCGAAGAGTCGTATCGACGCACCAAGGCAGCCCTCGACAGCCTGTCGAACCCCACAGAGATTATCTACATCAATGATGGTAGCCAAGACCGCACCCGAAGCCTGCTCGACGAGATCGCCTCGAAAGACAAGTCGGTGAAGGTGCTGCATTTCTCGCGCAACTTCGGCCATCAACCCGCCGTCACCGCAGGCATCAACCACTGCGACGCCGACGTGGCCATCATCATCGACGCCGACATGCAGGATCCTCCCGAGCTGATCCCCGAGCTGCTGGCCACGCAAGCGCGAGAGGGGGCCAACGTGGTCTATTGCGTGCGCCGATCGAGGGCGGGCGAGAGCTTCTTCAAGCTATTCACGGCCAAGGCCTTCTACAGAGTGATGAACCACATGAGCGAGGTGCACTTCCCGCTCGACACGGGCGACTTCCGCCTGATCGACCGGAAGGTGATCAACGCCTTCAACCGCCTGCACGAGCGAGGGAAATACATCCGCGGATTGATCAGCTGGGTGGGCTACAAACAGGTGCCCTTCTACTACGAGCGAGAGGCACGCATCGCCGGCGAGACGAAATACCCCATCGGAAAGATGGTGAGCTTCGCCTCGAACGCCATGCTCTACTTCTCGAAGAAGCCCTTGCGACTGGCCACGGGGCTGGGCTTCCTCTCGGTGCTGGTAGGCATCATCCTGGCCATCTGGTTTACGCTGGGCAAGATCTATGGCTTTAGCAACGCCGAGGTGGGCTGGACCTCCATCATGACCTCCATCATCTTCTTCGGAGGCGTGCAACTGCTGACGGTGGGCGTGCTGGGCCAGTATGTGGGCATCCTTTTCGACGAGATCAAGGCCCGCCCGGAATACATCATCGACGAGGTGCGCAACGGCGGCGACACGGAGCGCAACGACGAAGAGCCGGGAAACAGAGACTAAAAGAGCAAGGATGATGAGACCGACAAGAATCAAGACGGCCCTGGTGGCCCTCGTTCTGGGCCTTGCCTGCGGCGGATGCGACAACTCCCTGGAGCAGAAGCTGGAGGGGAAATGGCAGCTGAAGGAGGTGAAGCAGCCGGAGGGGCTGGTGGAACGAGTAGACACGGTGTGGTATAACTTCCAGACCTCCCTCTTCGAGTATCAGCTGTATGTGCCCGCCTTAGACAGCATGCGCAACCTCTATGGCTACAAGACCCTGCTGGGAGCCGACAGCCTGGAGCTGGAGCTAATCTCCTACTTCAACACGACGCAGAACTTCCTGCCCCTGACCGACTGGAGCGCGCCGAAACGCCTCTTCCGGATCGTGGAGCAGCGGGGCAACCGCCTCGTGCTGGAAAGCGACGGGAAAGAATATCACTTCAAGAAACAATAAGCGAAGCCCCATGCCGCCGAAGCGACATGGGGCTTTTTTCAGTGAAGCGGAGACACTTAGAGCTTTCCGGTCACGCGGAGATACTCCGTCTCGTAAATCTTATATTGCGTCTGCGCCTCGATCAGGTTGCTCTGCGCCTGCTGCCACTGCGTCTGCGCATCCAGCAGATCGGTCAGGGTGCAAAGGCCCGCCTCATACTGCTGCGTCATTACCCGCAGGTTCTCCTGTCCCTGCTCATCGCCTAAGCGAGCCGTCTCGACCATCGTGTAGCCATCGGTCACGTTCTGCACGGCCTGCCGCGCCTCGATGCTGAGCAGGCGGCTGTTCTTCTGCAGGTCGAGCTGTGCGTTGTGCAGCTCAAGCTTCGCCTTGCGGATCTTCTTCAGCCCCTCGCCCCAGTGGAAGACGGGGATGCTGATGGAGGCCATCACCAAGCCCATGCTATCGTCGATCTTGCTGGTGAAAGCCGTGGATTGGCCATTGGCATCCTGCGTCATCCCCTTCAGCTTGATATTGCCGTAGAAGTTGTAGCCGCCCATCAAGCCAATGGTAGGAAGCACCTCCGAGCGGCTCACCTTGATCTGCTGCTTGGCGGCATCCACCTGGCTCTGCAGCAGATGCAGCTCCGGACGGAGCGCGATGCTCTCGTCGAGCTGCGAGGGGGCGGCGATCGGGATCACCGTGTCGACCGGCACAATCTGCGTGTCGAAGCCGCAACCCACCACGTGACACAGCGAGAGGCGGCAGAGGTTCTCGCCGTTCTTCGCCTTCTGCAACTGATAGTTGATCTCGCTCCGCTTGGCGGTGATGCGCAACAGGTCGTTCTTCGTGGCCATTCCCGCCTCTACGCTGGTCGCGGTGCGGGCATAGAGCGCATCCATCTGCGCCTGGTAGGACTCCAAGAGGCGCACCTTCCAGCAGACGGCGATCAGGCTCCAATAGGCGTTGTCGGCATCGGCGATGACCTGCATGCGCGTCTTGCGATGATTCTCCGAGGCCACCTCCTTGCCGATCTTCGCCAGCTTATTGGCGGTCCTGATCTTGCCACCCGCATAGAGCGGCTGCGACACGGAGATGCCCGCCGAATACATGCCATGCATCTGAAGCGTCATGCCACTGATGTCCATGTCGGGAAACACGTAGATGCCCGACACCGAGCCATCCACCTTCGGCAGGTAGTTGCTGAACGCGATCGCCTTGTCCAGCTCCGCCTGGCGCAACTTATTGCCGCTCTTCTTCAAATCCTCGTTCTGCTCGATGGCCAGCTGGCGGCACTCCTCGAGCGTGAGGTTCATTCGTTCTTGCCCCTGGGCAAAGGCCGCCAAGCAAAGGGCAGCCACTATTATCTTCAACTTACTCATAGCATCGTCGTTACGTTTCAAACTTCCTTCTTAATATGGAACGCCGCCGTATAGAACAGCGGGAAGAGAATCAGGGTGATGATCGTACCCATAGCCAGTCCGCCCATGATGCAGATCGCCATGGAGCCATACATCGGGTCGCCCAAGAGGGGCACCATGCCGATGATGGTGGTGAGCGACGCCATCAGCACGGGACGCACACGCGAAACCGTAGCCTCGACCACCGCCACATAGGGGGCCTTATGCTCCTCGTCCTGCAAGCGGCCAATCTCGTCCATCAGCACGATGGCGTTCTTCACCATCATACCGATCAAGCCCATCATGCCGATAATCGCCATGAAGGTGAAGGGCTGGCCAAAGCCCAGCAACGAGGGCGTGATGCCACAGAACACGAAGGGGAAGCAGACCAGGATGAGCAACACCTTCTTCCAGTTGTTGAAGAGCAACAAGAGGATCAGCAGGATGATGAAGAAGGTGAGCGGCAAGAAGCCCAGCAGGTTGCCGTTCGACTCGCTCTGGGTCTCGCCCTCGCCAGCCCACGTCAGCGTGTAGCCCGTAGGAAGCGGAATCTGCTCGATCTCCCCCTGGATGGAGGCCATCACCTTGGCGGGGGTAGCCTCGTCGAGGTATGGATTCGGGTCGCACTCGGCCTCGATGGCACGCTGGCCATTCACGCGCAGCACGACGCCCTCGTCCCACGACAGGTGGACATCGTTGGTGACATTGCCCAGCGGCACGCTCTTATAGATGTCGTCTTGAATCTGCTCGGCTCCCTTGGCGCCTCGCATAACGGCCTGGATATCCTCGTTGGTGATGTGCAGATTCATCGAGCTCCACACCGGGATCTCGCGCAGGTCTTCGATCTTGCTGCCATCGGCGTTGCGCACCATCAGGTTGATACGCACCATTTGGTCTTGGTCGTTGATCACGCCGCAGGTCATGCCGTCGGTAGCCGCCAGCAGGGCATTGCCAATGTCGCTCCGCTCGATGCCCGAACGGAGGGCGTCGCGGCGCACATAGTCGGCCACTAAGGTCTTGCCCTTCGGCTTCCAGTTGTTCTGCACCGAATAGGGATCGACATAGGGGCAACGGCGCATCACCTCCTCGGCCTGCTGGGCCAAGCCGCGCAACACGGCGGGATCGGGACCCGAGAAGCGGGCCTCGACCGTGTGGGTGGTCGTGATGGAGAAGTTGTATTTACGAATGCGGATGTAGGCATCCGGATAGCGGGTGCGCAGCGTGTCGCGGACGGCCGGGATCTGCTCCACCACCGTCTGATAGTCTTTGCAATCGACCATCAGCTCGCCATAGCAGTCGCCTCCCGAAGTCATCGGGCGCACCAGGCAATAGTGGGCAGGCGCGCTGCCCATGCTGGCCGCCACCCGCTCGATCTTGGGGTTCTGCTTCAGCCAGTCGCTCATTTCGAGCAGGTCGTGGCGCACCCGGTCGGGACTGGACTGCGCCGGCAGGTAATACTCCACCATGAACTGGCTATAGTCGAAATCGGGGAAGAAGAGGTTCTTCACCTTGCCCATGCCATAGAACGAGAGGATCAGCAGGCAGAAGGCCAGCGAGATGGTGGTCTTCTTATAGCCAATCAGGAACGAGATGCTGTTGCGCACGAAGCGATGGACGGGCGAGTTCATCACCTGCCCCTCCTGCCCCGCGGGCTTCGGCTGCTCCTTCGGGAGCCACTGCTTGGCGCACATCGGCACCTGCACCAGGGCCAACACCCAGCTGGAGAGGAGGCTGACGCAAAGCACCAGGAAGAGGTCGCCCGCATACTCGCCCGTTGAGCCCGGCGAGAGATAGATGCCTAAGAAGGTGGAGGCGGCGATGACCGTCGCGCCCAGCAAGGGCAGCGCCGTGTTGCGGCCGATGCGATAGAGATAGACATCGGGGCCGAAGCCTCGCTTCTTGTCGATCAAGATGCCATCCATGATCACGATGGCATTATCGACCAGCATACCCATGGCGATGATGAAGGCGCCCAACGAGATGCGCTGCAGCGTCGTGCCCAGCGTGAGCAAGATCGGGAAAGAGACGGCGATGGTCAGCACGAGGCCGAAGCCAATGATCACGCCGCTGCGGAAGCCCATCGTGAAGATCAAGGCAATGATGACAATCAGCACCGACTCCACCAGGTTGACCATGAAGGAGCTGATGGCCGCCGACACCTTGTCGGGCTGGAAGAAGATCTTCTCGGTCTGCATGCCCGCCGGGACACGCTGAAGGGTCTCCGCCAGACGGGCGTCGACCAGCTTGCCCACATCGGGCACGATCGCATCCGACTGCATCGCCAGGCAAATGGCTATGGCCGGCTTGCCATCCACGAAGAAGCCGTAGGTCTGCGGCTCGAGGTAGGCACGTTCGACGGTGGCAATGTCGCCGATGCGCAACTGCTTTCCATCGAAGGTGCTGAACATCAAGTCTTCGATGTCTTTCTCATTCTCGATCGCCTCGTTCACACGCAGCTGCAGCTTGTCGCCATCCGTCTCGTAGGCGCCGGCGCTGACCGTCTTGCCCGCGTTCTGAAGGGCCATCATGATCTGCGTGGGGATCACGCCGTTGCGGGCGATGCGCTCTTTCGAGAGGATGATGTTGATCACCTCGTCGCGGTTGCCCACCAGGTTGACACGCTTCACGCCCTTCACCGTAAGCAGGTCGCGGCGGATCATCTTGGCGTATTTATACAGCTCGGGATAGGTATAGCCATCGCCCGTGAAGGCGTAGAAGATGCCATACACATCCATCATATCGTCGATCACCACCGGCGTGTAGCAGCCTTGCGGCAACTTGGAAGCCACGTCGTTGGCCTTACGGCGCAGCAGGTCGAAGTGTTGCTCCACCTCGGCATTGGGCACCGACATCTGAAACTCGACCGTAAACTTAGCCTGTCCGTCGTGGCACTCGGTCGTGATCTTACGCACGTCGGGCAGGGTGCGCAGCGCATCCTCCACCACCTGGGCCACCTTCAGCTCCACCTCGTGGGCGGAGGCGCCGGGATAGACCGCCACCACCATGGCCTGCTTCACGGCCACGGCGGGATCTTCCAACTTCGGCATCCGCGAGAAAGCAAAGATTCCCGCCAGCAGGATGCCGATCATCAACGACCAGAAAAGCGTGGGCCGCTTGATAAAAAACTCGGTTATCTTCATCAGAGCAATCCTCCTATATTGGTCTTCGTCTGCTCTTCAACCACACGCACCTTCTCGTTGTCTTGCAAGGCGTTCACGCCCGCACGAACCACCCGCTCAGCGCCTGTCAGCCCGGCCGAGATGATGGCGTTGCCCTTCTCGTCGAGCCCCACCACGTCGACGGCCGTCTTGTGAACCAGCGAGTCGCTGCCCAACACCCAGACGTAGCTCTGCTCGTCGGCCTGGAAGATGGCGTGGGGAGTGAGCGTCACCTCGCCCTGGTTGTCAGCGCCCGCCACGCGGAGGCAGACCTCGATGTTCTGGCCCGCGGTCAGCTGCCTATCGCCCTCCTTCTCGAACGTCAGGCGCATCTTATAAAGCTGTATGCCGTCGGCCTTGGGGGCGATGCTGATCAGCCTCATGGGGATCTCCTTGCCCGGCTCGAACGGCGAGCGGCAAACGATCTGCTTGATGCGATCTTTCACCATATACAGATTAGCGGGAAGGTTGACACTCACCTCCATGCGGTGCACATCCAGCAGGTTGATCACCGGGGAGCCGGAGTTCACCATCTCGGCCGGCTCGAAGTTCACGCTCTGCACATAGCCGCTCACGGGGGCCTTCAGCTGCGTATAGTCGAGCTTGTTGCGATAGGTCTGCAACTGCACGCCCACCTGCTTCAGTCCGGCCACCGCCTTGGTATAGTCGTTATCCGAAAGGCTGTTGCCTTGATGCAGCTTCTCCAGTCGCTTCATCTCGTCGGCCAACTGATCGAACTGAATCTGCAACTGGTCTACCGCCAACTGATAATCCACATCGTCCAACGTGGCGATCAGCTGCCCTTGACGGACATAGTCGCCCTCTTTCACCAAAATACGCTTGATCTGCCCCGGCGTCTTGAAGCCCAGGCTAATCTCATGGGCCTCTTCAACAATACCTGAAAAGGACTTCTCGCTCTCTAAGCCCCTTTGCACGGGTTGCGTAAGCACCACACTGTGTGTGAACGCAGGCTGCTGTTTCTCGGCGCAACCACTCAGCAAACAGAGTGCCGCCGCCGACATCGTCAATAATTCTTTCATGCTCTTTTCAAAAAAACGCTTTAGTTATCCGGATGCAAAGGACTTGATTTTTCACCGAACAGGCCTATTCGTATAGGCCACAAAAATGTTCTATAGGCCGCATTGAGCGAATTACACTGCCCAAACAGGACTTGAATTCCGATCTAAATCGTAATTTTGCCACCAAAACGATTAATCCTCATGCAAGATCATTCCATATTTAAAAGCCTGGATCTGGCCATGCTGCCGGCCACCAAGAACTCGCTCACCCTGGACGAGGAGTTTCTGTTGCTCGACAACCTGAACGATCCCGAGGAGGCGGGCAACGCCGACGATAACGTGGGCTATCCCTTCAAGACCAACTTCACCATGGTGCTCTTCTGCGTGGCGGGATCGATGCACTTCAGGTTGAACCTAAAGGAGTTTGAGCTGAAGCCCTACGAGGCGATGATCATCCCCCAAGGCTCCATAGGCGAATGCGTGACCTACAGCCCCGACTTCCGGCTGGCCTTGGTGGCCTGCTCGAACACGAGCTATTTCGCCGAGATGAATGCCAACTCGTCGGTGGAGTTCAGAAAGTATTTGCTGAAAAACGGATTGATGCGCTTCACGCCCGAGGAGATGGACGAGACGTTGCAGCTCTACCAGCTGATGCGCAAGAAACTGGCCGATCCACACTATGCCTACAAGCGGGAGGCCCTGAGGGGCTACATGCAGGTGCTGGCCGCCAACGGGGCGCAATGGATGGCCAACCGAAACAGGGAGCAGGCCGCCCCCATCGAAAGCCGACAAGAGCAACTGTTCGACCAATTTCTCGCCCTGGTGGAAGCCCATTTCCAGACGGAGCGCGAGCTGGCCTTCTATGCCGACAAGCTCTGCATCACGCCGAAATACCTCTCGCAGGTGATCCGCAAGGCGAGCGGACGCTATGCGAGCGACTGGATCAAAGACTTTGTGATACTCGAAGCCAAGGCGTTGCTGAAGAGCAAGAAATACACGGTGCAGCAGGTGAGCGACCGGCTCAACTTCACCAACGCCTCCTTCTTCGGGAAGTTTTTCAAAGCGGCGGTAGGCTGCTCCCCCCGCCGCTACAGCATTGAATAGGGACTTATTTTATCGCCTGCTTCAAGGCCTCGTGCAACGCCTCGCCGCGGAGGTCCTTGCCGATGATCACCCCCTCGGGATCGAGCAGCAGGTTGGAGGGAATGGCACGCACCCCGTAGAGGGCGGGAATCTCAGAGTCCCAATACTTCAGGTCGGAAAGGTGCGTCCAGGTCAGGTTGTCGTCGGCGATGCCCTTCAGCCATTTCGCCTTGTCCTTATCCAGCGAGATGCCGATCACCGTGAAGTTCTTATCCTTATAGGCCTGGAAAGCCTTCACCACGTTGGGGTTCTCGCGGCGGCAAGGCGGACACCAAGAGGCCCAGAAGTCGAGCAGCACATACTTGCCACGGAAGTCGGAGAGCTTCACGGGCGTGCCCTCGGTGTCGGGCAAGGTGAACTCGGGTGCGACCTGGCCAATCTGCACATGCTCCAACTGCTTGATGATGCCATCCAAGTCTTTCACGTAGGGCGAGTTGGCCAGCGAGGGCGAAAGCTTCGCACGGGTGGCCTTCAGGTCGTCTAACGAGAGCTTATAGGTGAAGAAGCGATACAGATAGAAGGCTGCCGCGGGATTGTCGGGATGGTTGGCCACCAAGCTATCGATATTGAAATCCTTCGCCGACACCTTGTCCACATTCGCCTGATAAAGGTCGTTGACGGGCGAGCCTTGCACACTCAGCCCCTCGCCCTCGGCCAAGAACTTCACCTGCATCGGCGCGTTCTCCACAAAGAGCTGCACGGAGCCCTTGTCGGTGGCCAAGGCATAGAGCAACGGCTGCTCCACCTCGCCCTTGAACTCAAACTTACCGTCCTTCACGTCGGCGGTATCTACGTCGAAGTACATCTTATTGCGAAACACCTTCAGATAAACCTTACCCTCGGGCATGTCGCTCACCTCGCCCTTAATCACATAGCCCTTCGGGGCCTCCTGGCATCCCACCGCAAGCAGGCAGCCAGCCAACATCGCTAAGCCAAACTTTTTCATTCTCTTGATCTTTATTACGTTTACACCGCGTTAATTCGCAGTCTATGAATAGCACAAAGATAGAAAAACGGCGTTGATACGCACTATGCAAGCCCTCTGTTTTTAGCAAAATAACAAAAAAGACGCCGGAAAATTTGGAGATTCAAAAATAATGCCTACCTTTGCACTCGCAATCGAGAATGATCGCAACGACATCGCGGAGTGGAGCAGTGGTAGCTCGTTGGGCTCATAACCCAAAGGTCGTAAGTTCGAGTCTTGCCTCCGCAACAACACAAAGGCTGTTTCTTTCGAAGAGACAGCCTTTTTCTTTTTTTCATGCGCTCGCTCCCCTCCTCGCCATCCAGCAGACCGCGCACAGAATGCAGTTTTTTTGGCTCAGTCGAAATTTAGTGGGGATAGGCATAAATACGGGCAAGACGGTATAAGAAAAATTTTTCATCCACA
>CAKUZF010000034.1 GCA_934718155.1 uncultured Parabacteroides sp.
GCGGTGCGTACGGGACTCGAACCCGTGACCCCATGCGTGACAGGCATGTATTCTAACCAGCTGAACTAACGCACCAATTATTTTCTCAATCTGTTTTTAGTAGCAATCTCTCTCGATTGCGGTGCAAAGGTACGCATTATTTTTAAACCTGCAATACCTCGACGAAAAAAAACGCATTTTTCTCTATTTTTTTCTTCAATCCTCCTACTACTCCTATTTAATAATAGGGGAATCCACAAAATTGCGTATATTTGCCCGAAAGTTAACTACAATAATAAATGCGATGGAAACGAACATACCTCAGCGCATCGTAGCCCTTCGGGAGGCTATGCGCAAAAGACAGATAGATGCATACATCATCCCCAGCTCCGACCCTCACCTGAGCGAATATCCAGCTGATCGCTGGAAATCGAGAGCATGGATTTCCGGTTTCAATGGTTCGGCCGGCACAATCGTTGTGACTGCCGAGAAGGCAGGGCTATGGACCGACTCCCGTTATTTCTTGCAAGCCGAAGCGCAGCTGGCGGGAAGCGGCATCGACCTTTTCAAGATGAAACTGCCAGAGACACCCTCCATCAACGAATTCTTATTGCAAACCCTGCATGAGGGACAATGCGTAGGCGTGGACGGACAGTGCTACAGCGCCGAAGAGGCGCATAGCCTCGAAGCGCTTCTTGGCAAAAAAGGAATCCGGTTAGACAGCTCGTTCGATCTGCTGGAGGAAATCTGGAACGATCGGCCAGCCATCCCCTCCAACAAGATCTTCCGTATGCCAACCGAGCTTAGCGGCGCATCGGTGGAGGAGAAACTGGACCAACTGAACGACCAGCTGCACCAAACCGGAGCAGACTGCTTGATCTTGGGGGCATTAGACGAGGTGGCCTGGACATTCAACATCCGCGGAACAGACGTGACCTATAACCCCGTGGCCGTGGCTTATGGCTTTATCTCCGAGGAGGAGAGCGTGCTCTTCATCCAGCCCGACAAGCTGACCCAAGAGACGGCCGAGGCGTTGAAGAAAGAGGGCGTTGTCTTAGCCGACTACTCTCGCATAGGCTATTACCTGAATCACCTGCCCGCCGGGAAACGGGTGTTCGTTGATAGGAGTAAGACCAATGTCGCGCTCTACAACGCCATCCCCTGCAATTGCGTGATCGTTGAGGGCATCTCGCCGGCCAATCAGCTGAAGAGCGTAAAGAACGAGACCGAGATAAAGGGATACCGCAACGCCATGGTGAAAGACGGCATCGCACTGACCAAGTTCTTCCGCTGGTTGGAGCTGCAGCTGGCAGCAGGCGAGAAGGTCACGGAGATCAGTGCGGCCAACAAACTGACAGCCCTGCGCGCGGAGCAGCCTCAATACATCATGGACAGCTTTGCCACCATCTGCGGCTACGCTGATCACGGAGCGATCGTGCACTACTCCGCTACGCCCGAGACCGACGTGGAGATTCGCCCGGAGAACTTCTTGCTGATCGACTCGGGAGCGCAATACCTGGACGGAACGACCGACATCACCCGCACCATCGCATTGGGCGAACCGACCGAACAGATGAAGAAAGACTATACCCGTGTGCTGAAAGGAACCATCAGCTTAGCGAAATGTAAATTCCCCGCCGGCACACGAGGCTCGCAGATCGACATCCTGGCTCGCAAGGCCCTATGGGACGCTGGCATCAACTACCTGCACGGCACAGGACACGGCATAGGCCACTGCCTGAATGTGCACGAAGGCCCACAGAGCATCCGTATGGAAGAGAACCCCGTGACACTGAAGGCGGGCATGGTGATGAGCGACGAGCCCGCGATGTATCGCACGGGCGAGTATGGCATTCGCACGGAGAACATGATCATGGTGCGCCCGGATAGCCAGACAGAGTTTGGCGAGTTCTTAGGCTTCGACACCTTGACGCTCTGCCCCATCGACACGAAGCCGATCATCACCTCCATGCTCTCTATGCGCGAGCATGCTTGGCTGAACAAGTATCACCAGCATGTCTACGAAACGCTCAGCCCACACCTCAACGCCGAGGAGCAGGCTTGGCTGCGCGAGAAGACCGCTGAGATTTAATAAACAAACAGAAAGACTTAATCATAAAATCAAATTATGGCATTAATTAAATCAGTAAGAGGATTTACCCCAAAGATTGGGAAGAACACATTTTTAGCAGATAACGCAACGATCATTGGCGACACGGAGATCGGCGAGGGCTGCAGCATCTGGTTCGGCACGATTTTGCGTGGCGACGTGAACTCCATCCGAGTAGGCAATGGCGTGAACATCCAAGATGGCTCCGTACTGCATACGTTATATGAGAAATCGACCATCGAGATTGGCAACGACGTGTCGATCGGACACAACGTGACTATTCACGGCGCAAAGATTTGCGATGGCGCCTTGGTGGGCATGGGCTCTGTCGTGATGGATCACGCCGTAATTGGCGAAGGGGCCATTGTGGCCGCAGGCTCCGTGGTGCTGAGCAAAACCATCGTAGAGCCGGGCAGCATCTACGCGGGCGTTCCCGCCAAATTCGTCAAGAAGGTAGATCCGGAGCAGTCGAAAGAGATCAACCAAAAGATCGCTCGCAACTACCATATGTATTCATCTTGGTACACGGAAGAAGAATAAATCATCGTATTTCAATTAAATCATAAATCCATCCATGAACTCTAAACATCTTCTCGGTGTGATCGCAGCGGCTACGTTGCTGCTCTCCCACGTCTCCTGCAAGCAGGAGTCTAAAGCCCCGCGTATCGGTATAGCCGGTATCGCCATCGAGTGTAGTACCTTCTCTCCTGCCGTCTCCGACGAGGCCTCCTTCCGGGTGCGCAAGGGCGACGACGTGTTGAAGGGATATCCCTTCTTGGCCCCCGACTCCACCTTGCGCAAAAAGGCGGAATGGCTCCCGGCCATGGTCAGCAGCGCGACCCCGGGTGGCATCGTAACGAAAGAGGCCTACGAGTCGCTAACAAAACAGACGCTCGACCTCTTGAAGCAGAACGCTCCCTACGACGCGTTGTTCCTTGACATTCACGGCGCAATGAGCGTGCAAGGGCTGGACGACCCCGAGGCCGACTTCATCAACCGGGTGCGTGCGGTGATTGGCGACAAGGCCATCATCTCGACCTGTATGGACCTGCATGGCAACCCCAGCGAGGAACTGACCCGCAAGTCGGACCTGATCACCTGCTACCGCATGGCTCCTCACGAGGATTCGATGGACTCTAAGCGCAGAGCCGTGGCCAACCTGATTGAGCGCATCGAGAAGGGTTTGGGCAAGCCGGCCTATAAGGCATGGGTGAATGTGCCCATCTTGCTGCCGGGCGAGAAGACCTCGACCCGTGTGGAACCGGGCAAGTCGCTCTATGCGAAAGTGGCTCCCGAAGCCGACAAACCGGGTGTGGCCGACGCCGCGATCTGGATTGGCTACGCATGGGCGGACGAGCCTCGCAACCATGGCACCGTGATCGTCACTGGCGACGACAAGAAGCAGGTGGAGGAATCGGCTCGCTACTTGGCAAAGAGCTTCTGGGATGTGCGCAAGCAGTTTGAGTTTGTAGCACCAACCGATGAGCTGGAGGTCTGCTTGGCTGCCGCATTGAAGAGCGACAAGAAGCCCTTCTTCATCAGCGACATGGGCGACAACCCTACAGCGGGTGGCGCAGGCGACGTGACCTGGACACTCACCGAGCTGAGCAAACACAAGGAGTTCAAGAAGGCCAACGGCCCTTCGCTGGTGTATGCCTCTATCCCCGGTCCGGAGGTGGTGAAGCAAGCGTTTGAAGTGGGCGTAGGCAAGGAGATTAGCGGCGAGGTGGGCGGCAAGGTAGACTTCCGCTATGCGCCTCCTTTCCCCTTGAAAGGCAAGGTGATCGCACTCGGCGACAAGAACCCCAACAATCGGGAGGCTGTTGTTCAGATGGGCAGCATGAAGGTGATCGTCACCGAGAAGCGCCGTGGTTATCACGAGGCATCAAGCCTGGAGGCCTTAGGCATCAAGCCGGCGGAAACCGACATCATCGTCGTAAAGCTGGGTTACCTGACGAAGGGCCTCTACGATGTGCGCGGCGACTGGATGATGGCACTGACGCGCGGCGGCGTGGATCAAGACTTGCTGAAGCTGACCTACAACCGCATCGACCGACCGATGTTCCCCTTCGATCCCGACATGGAGGAGCCAGACTGGAAGGTGGAAATATTATAAATCTTCAATTATTAATCATAAATCGTAAATCGTAAACAGAAATGAAAAACCTCTCACTAATCGCCGCCCTCTCGTTAGGACTGGCGTTTACCGCACACGCTCAACAGCCTGGAGGCATCTCTCCGCAGCAATTGCAACAGATCAAGCAGGCCTACCAAGGCACGCCTGCCGACAAGGCCATTCGCAATGCCATCACCAACAACGACATCAACAAGTTGGCGATCAACAGCGAAAGCTTCAACAACCTGGACACGCACTTCTCCGACAAAGTGGAGAGCAAAGGCATCACCAACCAACGCTCGTCGGGCCGCTGCTGGCTCTTCACGGGACTGAACGTTTTGCGCGCCCGCATGATCGCGAAATACGACATGGGCGAGTTTCAATTCTCGCAAAACTACAACTACTTCTGGGATCAGCTGGAGAAATCGAACCTCTTCCTGCAAGGCATCATCGACACGCGCGAGAAGCCGCAAGACGACAAGATGGTTGAATGGCTGTTTAAGCATCCGCTGGGCGACGGCGGCCAATACACAGGCATCGCCGACCTGCTGATGAAGTATGGTGTAGTGCCTTCCGACGTGATGGTTGAGACCAACAGCAGCAACAACACAGGCCGCATGTCGAACCTGATCAACTTGAAGCTGAAAGAGTTCGGCTTGGAGCTGCGCGACATGGCAGCCAAGAAGAGCAGCACGGCGAACTTAGAGAAGCGCAAGACGGAGATGCTGGGCACGGTCTATCGCATGCTGGTATTGAACCTGGGCGAGCCCCCCACGAAGTTCACTTGGACACGCAAAGACGCCAAGGGCAACCCGGTGGAGACGAAAGAATACACCCCGCAGTCTTTCTATGAGGAGTATGTTGGCGACGACCTGAAGGGCAACTACGTGATGTTGATGAACGATCCGAGCCGCGAATACTATAAACTGTATGAGATTGACTACGACCGCCACGTGTACGACGGCTATAACTGGACCTACGTGAACCTGCCGATCGAAGACATCAAGCAAATGGCCATCGCCTCAATCAAAGACAACTCGATGATGTATTTCTCTTGCGACGTGGGCAAGTTCTTAGACCGCGAGCGTGGCATCCTCGACGTGAACTATATGGACTATGGCTCACTGATGGGCACAAGCTTCGGTATGGACAAGAAGCAGCGCATCCAGACCTTCGCCAGCGGTTCTTCGCACGCCATGACGCTGATGGCTGTCGACATCGACCAGGCTACAGGCAAGACCAAGAAATGGATGGTAGAGAACAGCTGGGGGCCAGGAGCAAACGGTGGCCACCTGATCATGACCGACGAATGGTTTAACGAGTACATGTTCCGCTTGGTTGTAAACAAGAAGTACATCACCGACAAGGTGAAGAGCATCCTGCAGCAAAAGCCCGTGCGCTTGCCGGCTTGGGACCCGATGTTCGCCGATGAGGATTAATCCGCTCTTATCCATAGGATAACAACTTTTTCACGCCCGAAGGGAACTGCGCTTCTGCAACTTCTCTTCGGGTGTTTGTTTACTACGAAATTTGATTATCTTTGCGACATCCATTAATAAGAAAGGAGAGACGAATGATGAATGGCAGAAAATGGGAGGCGGCGCTAATTGCCGCAGGCTTATTCCTCTTAGGAATGCAAATCAGAGAAGGTATCAACGATTACTCCGACAAAGACCGGATAGTAACCGTTAAAGGATTGGCTGAACGTGAGGTGGTAGCCAACAAGGTGGTTTGGCCCTTGCTCTATAAAGACATCGGCAACGACTTGGCGACTCTTTACGACAACATGAACAAGAAGAGCAAAGCGATCGTTGCTTTCTTGAAAGAGAAAGGCATCTCCGACAACGAGATCAGCATCGCGCCTCCAGAGGTGATCGACATGGAAGCGGAGCGCTACAACAGCAACAACGTCACCTATCGCTACAACGCGACCTCGGTGATCACCGTGACGTCCAGCCAAGTGGATAAGGTGCGAGCCTTGATGAGCGAACAGGCCGAATTGCTGAAGCAGGGCATCGCCATCGTGGGCGGCGACTATCGGTTCAACGTAAACTATGAGTTCACCAACCTGAACGAGATCAAGCCAGCCATGATCGAAGAGGCCACGCGCAACGCCCGAACAGCCGCCGAGAAGTTCGCCAAGGACAGCGACAGCCGCTTAGGCAAGATTCGCAATGCCTCGCAAGGCCAGTTCTCCATCACAAACCGCGACGAGAACACGCCCTACATCAAGACGGTGCGGGTGGTAACTACCGTGAATTATTACCTGAAGCGATAAGTACCGACCCATGTGTAACGACGAGCGCATACATAGGTTCCAAACCCCGGTGGAAGGCATCGCCCTACCCGAACGTTTCACCTATCCGTTTCATTACAAGCCGCATCCACTCTGCGAACTGGCGGCAGCCGAGGTGCAACACTACCTGGGCGAACAACACGCCTGGAGAGAGGAATTGCAGCGAGGGAAGATGTTCGGTGTGCTCGTCGTCGAAGACGAAGCGGGCCAAGTGGGCTATTTGGCCGCCTACTCGGGCAACCTGGCGGGCGGCAACCAATGGCCCTTCTTCGTGCCTCCCATCTACGACCTTCTGCATCCGGGCAGCTATTTCCCGGCTGAAGAGCAGCGCATCTCGGCCATCAATCACGAGATTGCCCGCCTAAAGGAGGCACCTCGCTACGCTCTACTCAGCCAAACAGCCAAGCGGTGCGAAAGCCAAGCGAAAGCCGAACTGACGCAGGCAAAGGAGACGCTGAAGGCAGAGAAAATGCGACGAGAAGCCTTGCGCCAAACGGGGATAGACACAGAAACCGCCACCGCCCTGATCAAAGAGAGCCAGTTTCAGAAAGCGGAATACAAACGGCTGGAGCGCAGATGGCAAGCCCAAATCGAAGAGGCCAACCAAGCGTTATCGGCCTACGAGGCTCGGATCGCCGCCATGAAACAGGAGCGTAAGCAACGCTCCGCCGCCCTACAGCAATGGCTCTTCAACCAATATAAGGTGCTCAACGCCAAAGGGGAGCGCAAGCCGCTCACCGAGATCTTCGCTCCTACTCCACAAGGCACGCCTCCCGCAGGAGCGGGCGAGTGCGCCGCACCGAAGCTCTTGCAATATGCCTACCTACACCACTTGCGGCCCCGTTGCATGGCCGAATTCTGGTGGGGCGACTCACCGAAGCAAGAGATTCGCCAGCATGGCAACTATTACCCGGCTTGCAAAGGGAAATGCGCTCCCATCTTAGCGCATATGCTGCAAGGACTGCTCGTCGATCCCAATCCGCTCCACGCCGCTGCCCACGAAGCGGAAGAATTGGAAATTGTGTATGAGGACGAATGGCTCTTGGTGGTCAACAAACCGGCAGGAATGCTCTCCGTGCCCGGCAAGGAGGCTGTGGGCTCCATGGCTTCGCTGTTGCGCAGCCGCTATCCCGAAGCAGAGGGGCCGATGATCATACATCGCTTAGACATGGCCACCTCGGGACTGCTTTTGGTCGCAAAACGGAAGGAGATTCATCAACAACTGCAAGCGCAGTTCCATCATCGCACCATTCGCAAGCGATACATCGCCCTCTTGGAGGGAACGGTCGCCTCCGAACGAGGCACGCTCTCGCTCCCTTTACTGCCCGACTTTCAGGATCGCCCTCGCCAACGAGTAGATCATGAGCTGGGCAAACCGGCCCTGACCGACTATGAGGTGTTAAGTCGGCAGGGAGGTCGCACACGCATCGCATTCTATCCCCACACAGGCAGGACACATCAATTGCGCGTGCATGCGGCGCATCCCGAAGGGCTGGGCTGCCCCATCGTGGGCGACACGCTTTACGGCCATCCCGCCGATCGGCTCTACCTCCATGCCGAAAGCCTCGCCTTCACCCATCCCGCCACAGGGCAAAGGATGGAAATCTCATGTGCGACACCGTTCTAAAACGACGGCCGTCGGCATAAAAAACCACGGGCAACGCTTGAAAAAACGACGGGCAACGAAATAAAAAACCACGGGCAACGAAATTTACAACGACGGGCAACAAAATTTAGAGCGACGGGCAACAAAATTTCAGGAGATCGGCATCCTCCATCTGTCGCATTAGCTCCTGCCTAAATCCACACAGAGAGCCAACAGCTATCACGCTGCTGACAAAGGCGTTACGACATGCGCCAGCCGTTTCTTTATGGTGCGATAGACATAGATGAAGGCGGGCACCAAGAAGAGGTCGGCGCTCAGCCAAGCCATCGGGTCGCCAAAGCTAACACCAAGAAAGGCAAAAGCAGGCACAACCCATAGGCTAACCGCTCCTCTCGCAAACATCTCGGCAACACCCGAAAGCATCGCAAAATTACTGAAGCCTACGCCTTGAATGGAATAACGCAACACGCAAAGTAAACCCAAAATGGGATAGAAACAGCAGATCACACGCAGATAGAGTATCGCATAGTTGAGCACATCGGCCTCACTCTGATCCACAAAGAGCAACACCATCGGGCGGGCGCCTAACGCCACGATAGAGGCGGAAACCGCAGAATAACACAGCATCATTCCGATGCTGACCTTGATTCCCTGCTTAATACGATCCACACGGCCCGCGCCGTAGTTCTGACCGCAATAGGTAGCCATGGCGATGCCCAAACTTTCGAGCGGACAAATAAAGAACATCTTGATTCTGACCGCCGCACTAAACGCCGCAACACAGGCCGTGCCCAAGGCATTGTTGGCGCTCTGCAGCATGATGCTTCCGATTGCCGTGATAGAGAATTGCAAGCCCATCGGTACGCCCATAGAGAGCAGCGTCTTAGCCAATCGGCCATCGAAACGCAAATCGGCAGGCGACTCCGCTTGCAAGATGGGGAACCGACGACGCATATAAAAATAACAAAGCAACGCCGAAACGCCTTGCGAAACGACCGTAGCGATGGCAGCGCCCATCACGCCCCATTTTAATACGACTATACAAAACAGGTCGAGCAAGATATTCAATATCGTAGAGAACAAAAGAAACCAAAAAGGAGTCTTGCTATCGCCAAGCGCTCGAATAATGCTGGCAAGCAGGTTGTAGAAAAAAGTGCACGGTATGCCAACAAATGTAACGAAAAGATAAGCATACGCTCCTTCATAGATAGACTCGGGGGTCTGCATGGCACGCAAGATATCACCACAGAAGAATCCCGACAACGACGCAATGACCAAAGACAGTATGGCCGCCAACTGCAATCCAACATTCACGAAGCGGCGCATCGTCACATAGTCGCGCGCTCCGAACTTCTGGGCCACGGGGATGCCGAAACCCGCGCAGCAACCGTTACAAAAGCCCAAGATCAAAAAGACCACAGACGTGCTCGCACCCACAGCAGCCAAAGAGTGAATGCCCAAAAACTGTCCCACGATGGCCGCATCAATCAAAGAATAAGTCTGCTGCAACAGATTACCCAAAAGTAACGGCATCAAGAATGTGAAGAGTTGCGGGAAGATCGGTCCCGCAGTCATTTCCTTAGAAGTAGCCATAAAAACACAAAAACGCTAATGATAACCTGGGCGCGAAAATAGAAAATCTTCCTGAGAAAATGGCAAGCATTCATACAAATACACATTCACACCCCACGGCTTAATTCAACTTAACACTACCGCCTTCATTTAGGCTTGTTGATAAGTAGACGCAAACAGAGTTATCAACAGGTGACATGTTAATAACATCCCGATCTTATAAACAAGTTATCAACATACTGTTCACTATTGTGCATAACCCTGTGGATAAGCCACTCCTTCGCGCGGCGCCACGGAGCGGTTAGCTATCGACAGGCTCGATCAGTTTGCGCCGCTTCCACTTCTGCGTGCGCCAACGTAGGCAGAGCACAATGCCACGCGAACCCTCGTCTAAGGCAAAGGCAAACCACATGCCCGCCAATCCCAAGCCCAGCACAACGCCAGCCAGATAGCCACAGAAAACGGCGAAGAACCACATGCAAACCATCTCGATCAGCACCGGGACCACCACGTCGCCCACCGTGCGGAGGTTGAAAAGGAAGAGCAACACCGTAGCTCGCCCCTGCTCCAGCAGGATATCGACCAGCAGCGCGCTCAACGCAATGCCCACGATGGTCTCGTTTTGCGTGAAGAAGCCCAGCAACGGACGGGCGAAAAGATAGACCGACCCACTGGCGAGCAACGTGATCAGCAACGACCGCCGCCAAGCGTACCAACTCAGCAGATAAGCGGCTCGCTTCTTGCCAGCCCCCACGAGGTTGCCCGTACAGATGGAGTCGGCCTGCGCCAAGGCGAGCGAGAAGATGTAGCCGATGATGACGATGTTCATCACGTAGACACGGGCCGCCAAGACCTCGTTGCCCAACATGTTGATAAAATAGACGATGGCCACCTGCGAGGCATCGTAGCAGATCTGCTCGGCCGCCGAAGGCAGGCCGATATGCAGCACACGCTTCAGCTTATCCCAGGGGAAGGGACGGAAATAGGCCAACGGGAATTGGCGCACCAACCGCCGGAAGAGCATGAAGAAGAGCAACGCCATGGAGACCCCTCGGCAGAAGGAGGTGGAGATGGCCGCCCCCTGCACACCCAAAGCCGGGAAGCCAAAGTGGCCGAAGATGAGCGAATAGTTGCCGAATATGTTCAGGATATTGATCATGAGCGTCACCTGCATGGCATAGTTGGGCTTATTGGCCGCACGGAGCACGGCCGAAATGGTGAAGCTGACGGCCTGGAAAAAGCCGAATCCGCCCACGATGTGCATGTAGGTACGTGCGTCGGGCATAAGGTCGGGGCGGATGTCCATCCAGTGCAGCATCTGCTCGCCAAAAAGGAAAAGGCACAGGCTGATGAGGCAGCCCACGCCGACGTTGAAGAGCAGCGAGGTACCGATCACCTGGATGAAACTCTTCTCGTCTTTCGCCCCAAAATAGAGCGAGCACATCACAGCGGTGCCGACCGTAGTGATGTTGAAGAGGAGGAATACCATGTTGAGCAACTGGTTGACTACGCCGACAGCCGCCACAGCATTGTCGGAATGATGGCTCAACATCAACGTATCGACCACGCCAAGCGTCAGCATCAAAAGCGTTTCCAAGAAGATGGGACCTGTCAGCTTAAACAACTTGCCCCTGAGTCCGCTGGGGCGACGAAAGAGATGGACTGTTCGCATACCTACACTTACCTAAACCTAATTCTGAAAAGCGGCGCAAAGTTACGAAGCTTTCGGAGGATTAGAAAGGATTTGAGGCCCAGAAGCCGCCCATCTTTGCGCAGAATTTGATTTAAGGCAGGCAAAAAAGAAGGGCCCTCCCGCAGGAGAGCCCTCGCTTATTCGAGAATTTACCTATTTTCTGTTTGTGACATGATGAACAAACAGTTGCTTCGGGCTTTCACAAGTCCTAACGCCGACAAAGGTAAATACATACCTTCAACTTTTCAAAACGATTAGACGAACGGGCCTTATCGTTCGACGAACAATCCTATTCGTTCGGTAAAACCCGCCAAGAGCCGCCTCGGCCCAGGGGTTTATCGCAACGCTTTGTCCATCGAAGCGGCAGCCTTGCGGCCATCGCCCATCGCCAAGATCACGGTAGCTCCGCCACGCACGATGTCGCCTCCGGCATAAACATCGGTCAGTGCGGAACGCATATCCTCCTCGCCCACGACGATCGTACCCTTCCGACTCACTTCCAAGCCAGAGAAAGCACGAGGGATCAACGGATTGGGCGATACGCCAATGGAAACAATCACCTCATCCACGTCGATCGTCTCGATCGCCCCTTCGACCGGCACCGGGCGACGGCGCCCCGAAGCATCGGCCTCGCCCAGCTCCATCACCTGCAGGCGCATCTGCTTCACACGGCCACGCTCATCGCCGATATACTCGATCGGATTGTGAAGCGTCAAGAACTCAACGCCCTCCTCCTTCGCATGCTTCACCTCCTCCAAACGGGCGGGCATCTCCTCCTCGCTACGACGATAAACAATCATCGCCCGCTCGGCACCCAAGCGGCGAGCCGTACGCACGGAGTCCATCGCCGTGTTGCCTCCGCCAATCACGGCCACACGCTTACCTTGCAGCACGGGCGTATCGCTCTCGGGATTAGCCGCATCCATCAAGTTGACACGTGTCAGATACTCGTTGGACGACATAACGCCCACCAAGTTCTCGCCCGGGATATTCATAAAGTTGGGCAGACCCGCACCGCTGGCCACAAAGATGCCCTTGAAGCCATCGGCATGCAGATCGTCGTAACTAATGGTTTTGCCGATAATACAGTCTTTCACGAAGGTAACGCCCATCTTGCGCAATCCCTCGATCTCGACATCGACAATGCGATTAGGCAAACGGAACTCAGGAATGCCATATTTCAACACACCACCAATCTCGTGGAGCGCCTCGAACACCGTCACGTCGTAGCCCCGCTTCACCATGTCGCCGGCAAACGAAAGACCCGCAGGACCAGAACCCACAACGGCCACCTTGATGCCATTGGCCGGCGCCACCTCGGGCAGGGAGATCTGGCCGCTCTCGCGCTCGTAATCGGCAGCGAAACGCTCCAAATAGCCGATGGCTACAGCCGGCTTGCCCATCTTCAGATGGATACACTGGCTTTCGCACTGCTTCTCCTGCGGACAGACACGTCCGCACACGGCGGGCAGCGCACTGGTCTCCTTCAGCGTCTTGGCCGCCTCGATAAACTCGCCACGCTCAATGTTCTTGATAAACGTCGGGATATGGATACCCACCGGACAACCCTTCATGCAAGAGGGGTTGGGGCAGTCGAGACATCGTTGCGCCTCCTGCATGGCTTGCTCTTTGGTCAACCCCAAGTTCACCTCCTCCAAACGGGTGTGGCTACGATACTCAGGATCCAACTCGGCCATCTTCACACGTGGCAAGTCGGTACGCTCTTTATTCTTCTTGCTCTTCCGAAGTGCCTCACGCCAAGGCTCGGCACGACGGGCAGCGATCAATTCTTCTGTCGTCATGGTCTTAAAAATCAGCTTATTTCTTTTCAATATCTTTGTAAGCACCCAAGCGCATCATCATCTCGTCGAAATCGACCTGATGCGCATCAAACTCCGGTCCGTCAACGCAAACGAACTTGGTCTTTCCGCCCACCGTCACACGGCAAGCACCGCACATACCTGTGCCATCGACCATGATCGTATTGAGCGAAGCGATGGTAGGCACCTCGTACTTCTTGGTCAAGGCCGAAACAAACTTCATCATAACGGCCGGACCAATAGTTACACAGAGATCCACCTTCTCGCGATTGATGACCGCCTCTACGCCATTCGTCACCAAGCCCTTCGTGCCATAAGAGCCGTCGTCAGTCATGACAATCACCTCGTCGGCGTTCCTGCGCATCTGCTCCTCGAGGATCACCAGCTCCTTCGTGCGAGCCGCCAGCACGACGATCACCCGGTTGCCCGCCTTGTGGAACGCCTCCACGATGGGCATCAACGGAGCTACGCCCACACCGCCACCAGCGCAAACCACGGTGCCGACCTTCGAGATATGGGTGGCCTGCCCCAACGGGCCTACCACGTCGGTCAGGCAATCGCCTACATTCAACTCGCTAATCTTGCGCGAGGAACCTCCCACGGCTTGAATCACCAGCGTAATTGTGCCTTTCTCGGTATCAGCCCCAGCAATTGTCAACGGGATGCGCTCACCCTTCTCGCCAAGCTTCACGATCACGAAGTGACCCGCCTTGCGAGAGCGAGCAATCAGCGGAGCCTCCACTTCCAGCTTCACCACGTTGGCTGAGAAGTGCTCTTTGCTTACAATCTTATTCATCTGTATCGTATTTGTTGATATTTTATCTATTTCTCGTTCAAAGGTAGAATTGCCATCATTCAAACAATCCCTCGTCGCGCACCAGCATCAAGATTGCCGAATGGGGCACAATTAAATAGCGTTGATCGTTGAACGTGATCTCATAGGCAGCGTTCTGTAAGTAAACGGCCAAGTCGCCCTCGCGAGCCTGCAAGGGCAGGTAGCGCACCTCCTCGTCGGCCTTTTTCTCCCACACCTCTCGCTCCTCACTCTGTGCGGGCAACGGATAGCCTGGCCCCGCCTTGATCACATAGCCCGCTTGAATCTTCTCTCCTTGCTGCACCGAAGGCGGCAGATACAACCCCGTCTTGGTCTGGCTTTGCGGATTCTTGGGCTTGATCAGCACCTTATCGCCAATCATCAGAAACTTATCAATGTCTTTTTGATCTATCGTTAATTGCATTTTCTATCGTTTTAATTTAGGTTACAAACATACGAAAGAAATAGATAATAAAGGCCAAAACAGCAACCAATATCCAACGGAATCGTTCTTTTCGCGCCAAAACGAAGGTCTCTCGCCGCCTACAGTTCGATGTGTTCGACCGAAGGGCAGGAAGAGCGCAAGAAGAGCGAAGCCGCCTCGGAAAACTTGGCAGTCTGCTCGGTGGTGAGGAAATGGCAAGAGCCGCCCCGCGTGAGCTTACGATCCATCTCGGGATGTCGCCGCAGATAGTCCTCCAGACTGGCCGCCACCTGTTCGCCCTGGGCAAAGGGAGTGATGTGGGCGGGCAGGAACGTGCGAATCTTTCGCATCAGCAAAGGATAGTGGGTGCAGCCTAAGATCAGCGTGTCGATGGCCGGGTCGGCCTGCAAAAGATGATCAAGGTTTTTACGCACAAAGTAGTCGGCGCCTGGGCCATCAAACTCATTATACTCCACCAAGGGTACCCACATGGGGCAAGCCTCACCCGTGACGCGGATATGGGGAAACAGCTTCGCGATCTCGATCTCGTAGGAACGCGAGGCGATGGTGCCTGCCGTGCCAACAATCCCGATGTGCTTGCTTTGGCTGATGCGATCGACACATTCCACCGTGGGACGAATCACGCCCAACACCCGCCTGTCGGGATCCCACTGCGGCAAATCTCGCTGTTGAATGGTGCGCAAGGCCTTCGCCGAAGCCGTGTTACAAGCCAAGATGACCAACTGACACCCAGCTTGAAACAGATGAAGAACTGCCTGACGGGTAAACTGATAGACCACCTCGAAAGAGCGCACGCCATAGGGCGCACGGGCATTGTCGCCTAAATATAGATAGTCGTAACCGGGCATGCGCTGACGGATCTTATCGAAGATTGTCAGGCCGCCATAGCCAGAATCGAATATGCCAATCGGCCCGGGTGTAGAAGAGAACATATGCGCATCTATTAAAAAAGAAAGGGTGTGATCCGACTGCGGACAACACCCTTTATGAAACCAAAACTATGAAAAAACCACCATCAAGCTTTAAACAGCAACTGGGTGATTAAACTTTACAAACCCAACTTAGCTCTTACGAACGGAGTAGCATCTACCGCATTCGGAGCCGTGTAGAGCAAAGCCGCAGGATCAATAATAAAAGTGTAACCCTTCTCGTCGCCTACAGCCTTGATTGCGTCTTGCAACTTCTGCTGGATCGGCGTCAGCAACTCTTGCTGCTGCTTCTGAACATCCTGCTGTCCTAACTGAACCACATTGTCCATACGAGTCTGGATATCCTGGATCTCCTGCATTCTTCTCAACTTGATATTCTCAGTCAATGAGTCCTGCTGAGCAATGAAGTCAGAATACTTTTTCTGGTATTCGTCTTGCATACGCTTCAACTCTACTCTGTACTTCTCGTTCAGGTCTGCCATCTTCTTCTCCATCTCGTTTACCTCCGGCATGGCCATGAACACCTCCTGAGTCTTAACGAATGCAATCTTCACCTCCTGAGCGATTGCTCCCAAGGGGAGGATCATCATCAATAATGCAAATACAATCAGCTTCTTCATTTCTTTCTTTTTCTATTTAATTTCGTTTATTATCTGTCTTCGTTAGCTAAACGGTCGCAAAGGTAAGCAATTATTTCGAATATCCCATCTTCGCAAGCACTTCATTACTAATATCTATCTTCGGCGAAGCGAAAATAATGCTCATGGCGGAAGCCCGATCCCACACGATCTGATAGCCCTTGTCGTCGGAGATTTCCTTCACGGCATTGTAAATCTCGTCTTGGATGGGCTTCATCAGGCTCTCGCGCTTCTTATAAAGCTCGCCATCGGGGCCGAAATACTTCCGTTTAAGATCCTGCGCCTCTTGCTCCTTCTTCACGATCTCCTCCTCGCGCTTGGTCTTCATCTCGGCCGAGAGAAACACCAGGTCGCTTTGGTAGTTCTTATACATATTCTGCGCCTCTTGCTGCAAAGCCTCCACCTCGTTCTGCCACTTCTGAGAGACCTGCGAAAGTTGTTCGTTCGTCATCTCGTAAGCCGGAATATTCTTCAAGATATACTCCATGTCAATCAGCGCAAACTTCTGCGCCATTCCCGCCAAAGAGCAAAGCCAAAGCAGGCAGCTACAAATGATCATTCGTTTCATACGCATTCTGTTTTTAAAAGTTATACGTTTATCGTTATAGACTCCAGCTCGTCAGGAAGGTTTATTCTTATAGAAGGTTAAAACTCCTGTCCGATAATGAAGTGGAGGTTGCTACCGCTTCGAGAGCCATCCTTACCGCCGTAATTAGGCGCATCGAAACCATAACCCCAGTCGAGACCCATCAAGCCAATCATCGGGAGGAAGATACGCACACCGACACCCGCTGAACGCTTCAGCTTGAACGGGTTGAAATCCTTCATGTCGGACCAAGCGTTTCCGGCCTCGACAAACACCAATCCATAGATGGTTGAAGAAGGCTCCAACAAGAACGGATAACGCACCTCCATCGCCAAGCGAGAGTAGGCATACGCATTCGAGCTATAACCGCCATTACCCGCAATACTACCATTCTCATAACCACGCAAGCCGATGGTCTCCGTCGCATACGTACCAGTGTAACCACTCATACCATCACCTCCCATATAGAAGGTTTCGAATGGGGTTTTCTTGTTGTTGTCGTACATGCCCAAGAAACCAAATTCCACACGGCTCATCAAGACCGGCGTACGCTTCACCGTCAACGGAGCCAACGGCGAGAACACTTTCGCCTTGAACTTCCACTTGTGATACTCAATGAAGCGAAACTTATCGGGGTTGGTGTCTTCCATCGACGCATAATCCTTGTTGTTGAGCAATGAATAAGGCGGCGTTAACGCTACCGACAGCGAGAATTGCGAACCGCTACGTGTGTAAAGCGGGTTGTCGATAGAGTTGCGCGACAGGTTCAACTCCAAGTTGATATTATGACAGGTGCCGTTCTGCACCATGAAATAATTCCAATCCTTCATGCGATACAGCTGATAGTTGAGCGTTGCCATGAATTGGAAATAATCGTCTGGCCAGTTCAAACGCTTACCATAGCCAGCCGACACACCAATCATCGTCATATACTTATTGGGGTCATAGGCATACTCGTAGGAGTTGTACATACTATTATAATAGTTGTTGTAACCATAACCACCATAATAGCCGCCATAACCACCATAATAGCCCGGATAGCCATAGGATGACGACATATTGCTCATATATCGATCCGAGATATCGGTCATCTTCGAGTAATAGGCACTGACAGAAAGCGTGTTCGGGCGCTTACCTCCAAACCAAGGATCCATGAAGGAGATACTATACGACTGGTAATAGCGTCCGTTGGTCTGGCCGCTTAAGGTCAAGGTCTGTCCCTCGCCCTGCGGAATGATGCCTTTGTAGGTTTGCGGGTTAAAGAAGTTCTTCATCGAGAAGTTGGTAAACTTCAAGCTCAGCTTACCAATCACACCTGTCTGTCCCCAACCGGCAGAGAACTCGATCTGGTCGTTGGCCTTCGACACCAAGTTATACTCGATGTCGACGGTGCCATTCTCTGGATCGGGCAGCGGCACGGGATTCATGTTCTCCGGGTCAAAGTGTCCCATCTGTGCCAACTCACGCACAGAACGCACCAAGTCTTCACGGCTAAAGAGCATACCGGGCTTCGTGCGCAACTCTCGGCGAACGATGTCTTCATACAAGCGATCGTTACCCTTGATGATCACCTTGTTGATCGAAGCCTGCGGACCCTCCTGAATACGGATCTCCAACGTGATCGAGTCGCCCTTCACGTCGGTCTCGACCGGATCGGCGTTGAAGAAGAGGTAGCCATTGTTGAAGTAGATGTTCGACACGGCATCGTCGTCGGTGCTCAAACGCTCGTTCAACTTCTTCTGGTTATACACCTCGCCGGGCTTCATGCCCAACACGGCCATCAAGTAGTCCGTTGCGTACTTCGTGTTACCCACGAAACGAATATCTTTCAGGTAGTACTTCTGTCCCTCCTCAACCTTGAGATGGATATCTACCTTCTTCTCGTTATAGTTCCAAACGCTATCCGAGAGCAACACCGCATCGCGATAACCATGCTCGTTGTACTTTGCGATCACATTGTTCTTATCATTCTCATACTCTTCGGTCGTGAACTTCTTGGTGCTGAACATCTCCAGGATACTGGTCTTCCAGTCGTTGTAGAAGCTGAACTTCTCGTTCGTCTTCTTCATCGCCTTCTTCAGGTTGCGAGCGGTGAGTGCGGAGTTGCCTTCGAACGTGATTCGATGGATCTTCGTCTTCTGGTTTTTATCAATATTGATGTCTACAATGACCTCTCCCTCGTGTGCGGGATCGTCTTTTTGCTCGATCTCTACGTCAACATTCTTAAAGCCCTTTCCATCGAAGAACTTCTGGATCACCAATTTGGTACGATCCATAACGTTTGGAGTCACCTGGAAACCTTTCTTCAGACCCAGTTTCGCATCCAAATCTTCACGCTCGCTCTTCTTGATGCCATGATAGTGCACCTCCGAGATACGCGGACGCTGCTTCAACTGCACCTCCAGCCAGACCTGGTCGCCCTCGATTTTGGATGCCAAGATCTTTACATCCGAGAACAATCCATGCTTCCAAAAGCGCCTAATGGCTTGCGTGATCTCGTCGCCCGGGATAGTCACCTCGTCGCCTACAGAAAGCCCGGAAAAACCAATCAGCACAAAGTCATCATAGTTTTTGATTCCTGTCACCTTGATGTCGGCGATCTTGTATTTCTTCGGCGTCACATAAGAAACCACAGGCACCTCCACCGGAGCTTCCACCTTCACGGTGTCAGCTTCTTGTGCAAAGGCGCTGCATGCAACAGCCAGACTTATAAAACACAGCTCAACTTTTTTACGTTTATTAATCATCGCTTTGTTTATCAGATTAATTGCTCACTTGTTTTCCCGAACCGACGCTCGCGGCGTTGGTAATACAAAATGGCTTCATATAATTCCTCTTCTCTGAACTCGGGCCAAAACACCTTCGAGAAGTAGAACTCCGCATACGAGAGTTGCCACAGCAGGAAGTTGCTGACCCGTTGTTCGCCTCCCGTGCGGATCAACAAATCCGGATCGGGAATACCCTTTGTTGTCAGATGATTCGACACCACGGCCTCGGTGATCTCTTCGGGGCGCAACCGCCCGTCGATAGCCTCCTGTGCGATGCGACGCACAGCCTCTGTAATCTCCCAGCGAGCCGAATAGCTCAATGCCAAGACCAAGGTCGTCCCTGTGTTGCCTGCCGTGGTGGCAATACACTCTTGCAGGGTGGCGTAAGCATCCGGACGTAGGCGCGAAAGATCGCCTATCGCCATCAGGCGGACGTTTTTCTCCATCATGTTCGGCGTTTCCTGATGGATGGCTGTGACCATAAGACCCATCAATGCCTGCACCTCCTCTTCGGGCCTGTTCCAGTTCTCGGTCGAGAAGGTGTAAAGCGTCAGGTAGCGCAATCCCAACTGCGTCACCGCATCCATGATCTTGTGCACAGAGGTCACACCTTCTTGGTGGCCATAGCTCCGCGGCTTGCCTTGTGCTTTTGCCCAACGGCCGTTTCCATCCATGATGATGGCCACGTGTTGCGGCAATCGGCTTTTATCTATATCATCTATCAACGACATCTTTCTATTCGTTTAATATTCTATATGTTTCGCATTGTTGCAAGTCCGGCATCGTTCTCCAAAATCATACGTGACGGAGAGCAACAAAAACGAATACCAATCTTTATTCTTCAGTGCGCTGCTGCTAATCCCATAAGGATCATTCAGCATATCTTTCCCTTCGAGGCCATCGCCCAATGTCTTTCTGACAGAGAACTCACAACCTAAGTTCAGCCTCGGCCTTAACTTATACTTCACTCCCATGCCCAGTGGGATGTTGGGGCTGACGAAAGAGGCATCGCCTCCAGGCGCAACCGTCATGCCGAGCCCCACCAGCAAATAGGGTGTGAAACGCTTCGCTCCTGTATAGTCGAACTTATCGCTATAAGGAAAGAAATTAAACTCCGCTTGCCCGCCCAATTCGAGCAGGCTGCGGCTAAAGTCGGTCTGACCACCATTGGGGAACGCATTGGCTCCATCGGTTTTGCCCGAGATCTGCCCCCACATCAAATTGGCCTTCAATGCCCAACGGAAGTTGATATTGTAGCGGAAAACCGCCCCTGCCGCCGGGTTCAAACCTTTAAAAGGGCTATTCTTGTTGGCATCGCCCATGTAGAAGGCTCCGCCAGCCATGCCTCCCACCTCGAACTTATACTCTTGCGCAGAGAGCGCTTGCATGAGGAACATTCCCACGCAGAGCATAAACATCCGTTGTAAGAAGCCGTGCTTCATCCCTTTCCTCCTATTGTTACTCTTTCGTGATCAATCGATTGATGCGTCCACGCCACAACTGGTTCAGGTCGTTGGCCTTCCCATCAGTTGTTCCACCAAACAGATTTAAATAATTCTCCGAATCGACTATAGCAGAAGAATAACCTCTACCCTCATAGGCACTGGGCAGCACCAAAAGTGTGTCGATCAACGACCACGTGATGCCACAATCGAAAGAGCTATACATGTCTTTCAATCCTTTCCGCTCAGCATCCAAGCCTCCGATCATGAGAATCTTGTCGTCGTAGTGCACGACCGCCGCCCCTTCACGACTTGTGAAGCCGCTGCTTTCGCCTGCGGCCATCAGCGTCCAAGCCAAGCCATTCGTCGTGGCCCACGTCGTGTTGAGCAGCGCGTTTGCCTGCGAGCGACCGCCGATCGTCATCAGATACTGATAGTACATCGACTCATACTGCAACGTTGCGAAACCCTTCGCCGGGAAGGCTTCGGGCGCCTCCTCGCCCATCGTCCACTCTTGCTCCGCATTCATCGCACAGAAGGTCAGCTTACCCTCCCGCAGCGTTGTCGCAGCCAAAGCACCTTGCTGACGCATGCCCGCCTTTACCTCGCCCAGCAGGAACTGGATCGCAGGCGCACCCGCAACGAGACTCCAAGTCTTGCCATCGGCCGACTGATAGAGCGAGCCATCGCTTGCAGCCACATACCACACCTTATTATATTGTGCGAGTTGTTGCCATTGCAAACCGTCGGAAGGAAGCCCTTGCAAGGGTTGTTCCGTCCATTGTGTCGGGGCGTTAGCGGGAGCCTGATACAACTGATAGCCTGCGCCAGAAGCCAAGGTTGCGTACATATAATAAGATTTCTCGCCATCCTGATCAACAAGTACAGTCTTCTGCTCGCTGAAAGCCACGGGCAACATCTTCTCAGAAGCTTGCGCCCAAACCATCGTGTCGGGATTAACCTGATGGATGTTTACTTGCGCCAAATAGGTCTTGGTCGTTATTCCATCGTACGCATGTACTACGAACTTTACTGGAGCTGAGAAATCCACAGAATCAGTCAGTTTGGCGAGATGGAACGTTGAGTCGGGCAACGCATAAGGCTGTACTTCCACATCGCTCACGCCAGCCGAGCTCACAATCGTCAGTGTGCAAAGCACCTTCTCGACTTTCGTGCCATAAGGCATAGAATCGACATTAAAAATACGTCCTCCAAGCTGATCGATCGTAAACTTCACTTTGCTCAATCCCGTCACGGAATCGCTACTCAACGTCAACGAGCTGATTTGGCAGTTTCTAGTCAACTCTATCACCACATCATCTTCCGATTTCAAGCAAGAAGAGAGAGTCATTGCCAAACAAGCCGTCAAAAAGAATATCCATTTTGTTTTCATCAAAAACATTGTTTGTCGCATATTAAGCCACAAAAGTAGAAACATTTTTTACTTTGAGCCTCATGCCTATCCATATTTATATTATTTTAGGTGATTAAAGCACTCTAAAAGATGTCCGTCGCGAGTGGTAAAGGCGGTTTGCAGCAGGCCCTGCCGCAAACATGGTGCCGACACACCCTCGCCCAGCCGAATTGGGGCGGTCTCGACACGTGCCTCGTCCCACAGCCCCTCGGCAATGAATGATTGCAACGTCTGCGTGCCTCCCTCTACCAGCAACGAATCTATCTTTCTTGCGGCTAAAGCGGCCATAATCTGAGCAGCCAACGGGCGGCTGAAGTCGAGTCTCGCATAGCAAAGATTGGGCCGATCGGCCGCCTCTCGCTCCGTAAACACCAGGGTGGGCACTGAGCCATCCAGCAAATGGTGCGTAGTCGGCACCTTCAATGAGCGATCGAGAAGCACCCGCAGGGGCGAAGCCCCCACCCAATGGCGAACCGTCAGAGAGGGATTATCGAGCAGCGCCGTGCGTGTTCCCACCAAGATCGCCTTGACCTCCGTGCGCAACTGATGCACTCGCCGAAGCGTTTCGGCCGATGAAAGAACTACGGGAGGCTCGTCGGCCGCGGTGCGCAACCGATCGATAAAACCATCCGCACTTTGCGCCCATTTCAGTGTGACGTAGGGACGCCGCAATTGCTGCATCGTCATGAAAGCCTTGTTCAGCGCATAGCACTCCGCCTCCAACACGCCGGTGATGACTTCTACTCCAGCCTCGCACAGTCTGTTGACTCCACGGCCCGACACTTCAGGGAAAGGATCCAGGCAGCCCACCACCACTCGGGGAATGCCAGTCCGGACGATCAGCTCCGCACAAGGGGGTGTCTTGCCATAATGCGAGCAAGGCTCTAAACTCACGTAGATAGTAGACGTTTTCAGCAGCGGGCGGTCGGCCTCTCTCACCGACGCAATCGCATTCACCTCGGCATGCGCCTCGCCGCATCTGCGGTGATAGCCCTCGCCAATGATCCGTCCTTCGTGCACCACCACGGCTCCTACCATCGGATTAGGACTTGTATGCCCCTGGCCTTGGCGAGCCAGCTGAATGCATCGCTCCATGTATTTCGCTTCAATTGCAGTGTTCATTCTTGTCTATATTTGCTTTTTCACTATTTTCGCGTACAAAGAGAAACAGCATGAGGGATACCATCGCTTACATACGGCGTTCGTTGCAAGACATTTACCCGTCAGGAGAACTGCAAGCGCTCATCCGATTAATCATGGAGAGCGTCTGCGGGCTCACCACCTGCCAACTCTTAGTGGGCAAAGATAGGGAATTATCGGAAATAGAACGCACTAAAATCAACGAGATCGTAACTGGGCTTCGCCAAGAGGAGCCCATTCAATACCTGCTGGGAGAGGCCTATTTCAAGGAGCTCACCTTGCAGGTCAACCCATCCGTCTTGATTCCACGCCCTGAGACGGCCGAACTTGTCGACCGTATCGCCGCAGACTACGCCGCCTCTGGCGCCATACGCCTGCTAGACATCGGCACAGGCAGCGGGTGCATCGCCATCGCCTTGGCTCGTGCACTGCCCCAAGCGGAAGTGCACGCCTTCGACATCTCGGCCGAAGCGCTCTCTGTCGCCAAGGAGAACGCCCGCAGGAATCGAGCGGCCGTCGCTTTCTCGCAAGCCGATATCCTAAAAGCGACACCACCCACTTCGGCCTACGACGTCATCGTCAGCAACCCTCCCTACATCATGCTGAAGGAAAAAGCTCAAATGGAGCGTAATGTGCTCGACCATGAACCGCATCTGGCCCTTTTCGTGCCCGACGAAGATCCGTTGCGCTTCTATCGCGCCATCGCCGATTACGCCCGCGTCGCCTTGCGCCCGGGCGGACGTCTCTATTTTGAGATCAATCCGCTCTGCCAGGACAGCATGCGGCAGCTCCTGGAAGAAAAAAGTTACAAACAGATCGAGATCCTATCCGACTTTTACGGAAAAGCTCGCTTCACTATCGCCACTTTATGAAAACAGAAGAAGAAATGCTCCAGCAGCTGGCTGCCTGTTGCGCCACAAAAGAATGCTGCTTGCAAGAGCTGCGCCAAAAGCTCATCAAGGCCGAATTGGCCGACGATGCCATCGACCGAATACTGGGCAAACTGCAAGCGCAACACTTTGTAGATGAAGCCCGCTACGCACGCGCTTTCATCAACGACAAGTATCGCTTCAACAAATGGGGACGCATCAAAATCAGCTATGAGCTGGGGCGCAAAGGCATCACCTCGGCGGTGAGGCAAGAGGCGATGGAGGTGATCGACGAAGCGCAATATGAAGCATTATTGACCGATCTGCTGCGCACGAAACTTCAATCCACCAAAGCTCGCAACGGACGAGAGTTGGCGCAGAAACTCTATCGTTTCGCCGCCAGCCGAGGTTTCGAAAGCGAACTGATCATCCAAAGCATCTATAAGATTTCTCACACCGATGATGAGGACTCACTGGATATGTCGGATATGGACTGACCTGCAGCGCCTTTTCCTTCCCCGCCATTGTCCGCTATGCGGCCATACGCTGGCGAAAGGCGAAGCGCACATCTGCCTGCATTGCCTATGCGGATTGCCCCGAACGGGCTATTCCGAATGGGCCGACAACCCCCTTGTCAGAACCCAGCGAGCCAGCTTCCCTTATGAGCTTGGCACGGCATTCATCTATTTCGAGCGTGGAAAGAAGTCGCAACGGCTCATACACACCATCAAATATAAGGGCAACAAAGAGTTGGGCTACTGGATAGGGCGACAAATCGGCTTCGAACTTGCCGCCAGCGAGTTCGCTCGCTTAGACTATTTGGTGCCCGTTCCGCTGCATCCCGACCGACACCGTCGGCGCGGCTACAACCAATCCGAATGGATTGCCCGAGGCCTGCAATCGGTGTGGGGCACACCCATCGACAACGAATCGCTCCGCCGCATCGTCAACAACGAAACGCAAACCAGCAAGAACCAGCAAGAGCGCTGGCAAAACGTGCACGCCATCTTCAAAGCCATAACGCCTTCTCCTTTGGCTGGCAAACGGGTGCTTCTGATCGACGACGTAACCACCACAGGAGCCACCTTAGCGGCCTGTGCCCATGCCCTTTCGGCCATCCCCAACACAAGCATTAGCTTCCTCGCCCTGTCTTGTCACTAATTTTTCACCGAAAAATTTACCCGTCATTTGAAGGGAATCTCAATCGCTTTGCCTATTTTTGCAACCTGAATATAAATCCAATTGGTTGATATGAAAGCACTGGAAAGAATCGTAGCAGAGAAACTGCTGAAAATTAAAGCCGTAAAATTACAACCCGCGAATCCTTTCACCTGGGCAAGCGGTTGGAAGTCTCCCATCTATAACGACAACCGTAAGACACTCTCTTACCCCGCTGTACGTAGCTTCATCAAGCTGGAGCTGGCACGCGTAATCAGCGAGAAGTTCGAGAATGTTGATGCCATCGCCGGTGTTGCTACTGGAGCGATCGCTCAAGGCGCTTTGGTTGCTGACCTGTTAGGTTTGCCGTTCGTTTACATCCGTTCCACTCCCAAAGACCATGGTTTGGAGAACCTGATCGAGGGTGAGTTGAAACCCGGATCAAAAGTTGTGATCATCGAAGACTTGGTTTCAACCGGCGCAAGCAGCTTGAAGGCTGTTCAGGCCGTACGCAACTTCGGCTGCGACGTAGCTGGCATGGTAGCTATCTTCACTTATGGCTTCCCTATCGCAGAGGCTGCGTTCAATGAGGCGAAAGTGACACTGACCACGCTGAGCAACTACGACGCTGTTTTGGAGGAGGCTGTTCGCACCGACTACATCGACGAGTCAGAGATCTCAGTTCTGCAAGAGTGGCGTAAGGATCCCGCTAACTGGAACCCTGATAAATAAACCTCTCGCCAAAGCGCAAGATACATGGAAGAAAGATTTGAAAGTGAGATCAAACAGATCCCACACAAGGCTGAACGTATCTATGGGATGCTGTCCGACCTCTCCAACCTGGAGCGCGTCAAGGACCGCATCCCCGAGGGGAAAGTAAAAGATTTCACATTCGACAGCGACAGCTGCAGCTTTGCTGTCGATCCTGTTGGCCGAATCCGCTTAGAGATCGTCGAGCGCGAGCCTCATAAGCTCATTAAGTTCGCCACGACAAGCAGCCCGATTCCAATTCATCTTTGGATTCAACTGAAGGAGGTGGCCGAAGCGGACACCCGTATGAAACTGACGGTCGGAGCCGACATCAACCCCTTTTTAAAACAAATGGTGGCAAAGCCCCTGCAAGAGGCGGTTGCCAAGATCTCTGAAGTCTTGGCCGCATTGCCCTACTAAGTATAGATTTTATCAAGAGAATGGCACAGAAACTTTGGGAGAAAAATGTGCAGGTAGATCAAGAAGTGGAACGCTTCACGGTAGGCAAAGACCGTGAGATGGATCTCTACCTGGCTAAATACGACGTATTAGGCTCGATGGCTCACATCACGATGCTTGAGAGCATCGGGTTGCTAACCAACGAAGAGTTGCACACACTGCTGGCGGCACTACGCCAAATCTATGCGATTGCCGACGAAGGCAAGTTCGTCATCGAAGAAGGCATCGAAGATGTTCACTCGCAAGTGGAACTGATGTTGACACGCACATTGGGCGATATGGGCAAGAAGATCCACAGCGGACGCTCGCGCAACGACCAGGTGTTGCTCGACCTGAAGCTCTTCACCCGTGCGCAAATCCAAGAGTTGGTGAGCACCGTCGGCGACCTGTTCGACGTACTGATCGCCCAAAGCAACCGCTACAAAACGGTCTTGATGCCCGGATACACCCATCTGCAAGTGGCCATGCCCTCTTCGTTTGGATTGTGGTTTGGCGCATATGCCGAGAGCTTGGTGGACGACTTGCAGCTCCTGCAAGCGGCCTTTAAGGTCTGCAACCGCAATCCGCTGGGGTCGGCCGCAGGCTATGGTTCCTCTTTCCCCTTGAACCGACAGATGACAACCGATCTCTTGGGTTTCGACTCATTAGACTATAATGTGGTCTACGCCCAAATGGGCAGAGGCAAGATGGAACGCACCGTTGCCTTCGCCATGGCTGGCATCGCCGCCACACTCTCTAAGCTGGCTTTTGACGCCTGCATGTTCAACAGTCAGAACTTCGGCTTCATCAAGCTGCCCGATCAGTTCACGACCGGTTCGAGCATTATGCCACACAAGAAGAACCCCGACGTTTTCGAGTTGACTCGTGCCAAATGCAACAAAACACAAGGGTTGCCTCAGCAAATCACGCTCATTTGCAACAACCTCCCGTCGGGCTATTTCCGCGATTTGCAAATTATCAAGGAACTGTTCCTCCCCGCCTTCGACGAGTTGAAAGATTGCCTGCGCATGGCCACCCATATGCTCCGAGAGCTGAAGGTGAACGAACACATTCTCGACGACGAGCGATATGCGCTGATGTTTAGCGTTGAAGAGGTGAACCGCCGTGTAGTGGCAGGCGTCCCCTTCAGAGATGCCTACAAACAGGTTGGACTGGAGATTGAGGCTGGGCAGTTCCAACCCGACAAGACGGTCAATCATACCCACGAAGGCAGTATAGGCAATCTTTGCAACACGCAGATCGAGACCATGATGCAGGCGGTAATCGCAGGTTTCGGGTTCGAACGTATGAATCAAGCCGAGGAAAAACTCATCCATGCGTAAAGCCACATATATAATAGGTGTGATCTCGTCTCTTTGCGGCTTGTTCGGCTGCACGGAGAAAATCGAGATGCGCATTCCGGTGCGCCCCGTCTATTTAGAGTTAGACCTCACCTATCAAGACAAGGAGCTCAACGCCATCCCCAGTTGGAAGATCTACAATCAATCGAATGTTGATCAGGCTGGCGAATACACCGGCTTCGGAGGCGTATTGGTCTATCATGGCTTAGACGCGTCGGGCGGAGATTGCTTCTACGCTTTCGATGCGGCTTGCCCCTATGAGGCGTCGAGCGGCGTAACCCTCTCCGTCGATGAGGCGGGCATTTATGCGATCTGCCCAAAATGCAACAGTCGGTTCGAGTTGCTCAACGGCATTGGAAACCCGGTTGAAGGGGCAGCCGCAGAGGCTCGTTATCGACTCAAAAACTATCAAGTGGAGCGTTCAGGAGGAAAAATATACGTTTTCAACTAAATTTTCTTGTAAAACGTTTGGCGGTATAGAAATTTATAGTACCTTTGCACTCGCAAAAGAGAAACAAACAATGCGGAAGTAGCTCAGTTGGTAGAGCATAACCTTGCCAAGGTTAGGGTCGCGGGTTCGAGTCCCGTCTTCCGC
>CAKUZF010000035.1 GCA_934718155.1 uncultured Parabacteroides sp.
AAAGAACTCATCTTTTTTACGGCAAAAGCCGCTTAGGTTGGCCTAATTCTTACCGAAGTATTGATATATATACGCATGCAAAACAAAAAAAATCCATATCTGTTAGCTGGGCGGCCTCCATAAAACCGTTTTTTTACAATAAGAAAAATGAAATAAAAAAAAACGAGGGGCAACGATTTGGATTTCGTTGCCCCTCGTTTTTTTGGGGATTAACTATTGATGCTCCGGTCGAAGCAGGTCGTTGACCGTCTTCACGGGATTGAACGTCTCGATGGGCACCTCGACAAACACCGTGTTCCAGTCGCTCATCGCGCCATTCCACAAGCCCGGCAACTCCAAGGCCTTCAGCTCGCGGCCATCCTTGCTCTTGAAAGAGATGAAGCCCGTGTTCTTATCCACATACTGCGGCAAGTTGTATTTCTCGCCCTTGTAGTTCTTCACGGCGCAAACCAAGTCGACCGGATTGAAGTGCGTGCCCTTCTCGAACATCGCCTTCTTTGCCGGATCCTTCATGTCGATCTGTGAGCTTTCGAGCACCTGCAACGAGATGGTGCCGTCGGGATTGACCGCCAAGAACGGGCCGCCACCCGGCTCACCCACATTCTTCACCATGCCGCAGACGCGCAACGGACGATCCAGCTTGCTCTTGATGTAGAGAATCAGCTCGGCATCTTCGAGCAACTTCGTGTCGGGGTTCTTCACGCACAGGTCGTTCTGCAAGAAATAGATCATCTCCTCGACCTCCTCGTGGGTGTACTTGCCGCTGTCGATCAGCTCCAAATAGCGGAAGATCTTCTGTTGCAAAGAGACCAATACGCCGGCGATCACCTTTTTATAGATCACGGTAGCGCACTTGAAGCTATCGGGCACCACGTTGTCGATATTCTTGATAAACACCACGTCGGCCACGACATCATTCAGGTTCTCGATCAAGGCGCCATGACCGCCCGGACGGAACAGCAGCTTTCCGTTCTTGTCGCGGAAGGGCGTGTTGTCCATCGCTGCCGCGATCGTATCGGTGCTGGGCTTCTGGATACTGAAAGAGACGTCGTATTTCACCGAGAACTGATCCTCGTAAGCGGGAGCCTTCTCGGCCACCAACTGCTCGAAGAGCGCCTGATGCTCGGGAGAGACCGTGAAATGGATATTCACCTCGCCCGCGTTGTTCTTGGCATACATCGCGCCCTCGGCCAAGTGCTCCTCCATGGCTGTGCGCACACTGTCGGGATAGGTGTGGAACAGCAGCAAGCCCTTCGGCAGCTGCCCATAGTTCAAGCCCTTTTCCTCCAAAAGATTGGAAACGACCGCCTTGTAGTCGCCTGCGGCGATCAAGGCCGGGATGTCTTTGCCCGTATTCTCCTCGCACTTCGCGTTCAAAGCCTTATAGAAAGCAAACTTCTCGATCTGGCTGAAGAATTTCTGCTCGAAAGCGTTGGTAGGCACGTCGTAGTCGGCCGAAAGGAACTCATAGAGATTCTTGAACATACGGCTTGCCGCGCCCGAGGCAGGCACAAACTTCACGATCTTCTTGTTCTTCGCCAAGTAGGCATCCCACGCCTCCATGTAGGAAGCTTGCGCCTCTTTGTCGATCACCATGATACCTTTCTCAACAGAAGCAGAGGCCGCGATCTCCAGATAGGGGAACCCTTTCACGAAGTTGGCCAGTTGCTCTTCAATCTGCGCTTCGCTGATGCCTTTCGCCTTCAGCTGCTCTAAATCGTTCGCGTTTAGCATAGTATTACGTTGTTTTATAATAAATTCGTTGTGTTTACTCCAAAGCGATTTTCTTTGTGAGTTTTGCAAAGCTATAAAATAAAACGAAGAACAGGGTTATCTTTACGCAGAAAAAACTATTTTTACCGCATTATTTGAAGAGCTGCCTAACCGCAGCACGCGAGTTGGGCATTTAAAAAGAATAGACAGATGGAAACAACAGCATTTTTCACACCGGAAGAGAAAGTTCTTTTCGCCTCGAAATACAAACAGCTACTGAGGCTTCTCTACTCGTTCTTAGAGCAAGACGACCTTGCCAAGATGAAGGCGCTCGTGAAACGGGTGGTTGCCCTCGACTGCTACGGCCGCGACCGCAACGGGATCAACGGCCTGCTGCGCAATATCGACACGGCGCTGATCGCCGCCTCAGAGATTGGCTTGAAGCGCACCTCGATCATCGCCCTGCTGCTCTACCGCCCCGTGATGAAAAAGATCATCGACCTCAAGGAGGTGGAGCAGAGCTTCGGCAGCGAGGTCTCGCTGATGATCCAACGCCTGCTGAAGACCTCCGACCTCTACGCGCGCAACACGGCCGTCAACTCGGAGAATTTCCATCACTTGCTGTTCTCGTTTGCCGAGGATGTGCGCGTCATCCTGCTGATGATCGCCGACCGACTCTGCCTCATGCGCTTAGGGAAGCAGATGACCGAAGACGACCGCATCCGCCTGGCCACCGAGGCGGCCTACCTGTATGCGCCGCTGGCCCACCGACTGGGACTCTATAAGATCAAGAGCGAGCTGGAAGACCTCTCGCTGAAATATACCGACCGCAAGCAGTTCGACTTTATCAAGCAGAAGCTGAACGAGACGAAACGCTCGCGCGACGCCTACATCGCCGAGTTTATCGCCCCCATCAAGCAGAAGCTGACGGAGGAGGGGTTTCACTTCGACATCAAGGGGCGCACCAAGTCGATCCACTCGATCAACAACAAGCTGAAAAAGCAGAAGATCGAGTTCGAAGGCATCTACGACCTCTTCGCCATCCGCGTGGTGCTCGACACGCCCCCCGAGAAGGAGCGCTCGGAGTGCTGGCAGGTCTATTCCATCATCACCGACATGTATCAGCCCAACCCCAAGCGCATGAAAGACTGGATCTCCATCCCCAAGAGCAACGGCTATGAGAGCCTGCACATCACGGTGATGGGACCGCAGAACAAATGGGTGGAGGTGCAGATTCGCACGAAACGCATGGACGAGATCGCCGAGCGAGGCCTCGCCGCCCACTGGAAATACAAGGGCGTGAAGGCCGAGAGCGGACTGGACGAGTTTCTCAACACGGTGCGCGCCGCCTTGGAGGCGAAAGAGAACAATCCGCTCGACCTGATGAAAGACTTCAAGATGGATCTGTATAAAGACGAGATCTACGTGTTTACGCCGACGGGCGAGCTGATCAAGCTGGCCAAGGGGGCGACCGTGCTCGACTTTGCCTTCGCCATCCACACGAAGCTGGGCTGCAAGTGCGTCTCGGCCAAGGTGAACGAGAAGAACGTGCCTATTAAATACGTATTGAACAACGGCGACACCGTGTCGGTCGTCACCTCGCCCACGCAAAGTCCCAAGCGAGACTGGCTGAACTTCGTGGTCACCTCGAAGGCGCGTGTGAAGATCAAGCAGGCCTTGAAGGAGGAGACCGTAAAAGCCGTTGAGTTTGCCAAGGAGATGCTGGCTCGCCGCCTGAAGAACAGAAAGATCGAGATGGACGAGCCGAACCTGATGCGCTACATCAAGAAGAAGGGATTCAAGACCGTGACCGATTTCTACATCGAAATCGCTGAAGAGCGGCTCGACCCCAACCAGGTGATCGACGAGTTCGTGGAGTTCAGTCGAAAGGAGACCGAGGGCAACGACCGCCAGGAGGTGCGCAGCGCGGAGGAATACATAGCCAACACCCAAGCCGACGAGAAGGCCGAGAGCAAAGACGTGCTGGTGATCGACAAGAACCTGACAGGCATCGAATATAAACTGGCCAAATGCTGCAACCCGATCTATGGCGACGACGTGTTTGGCTTTGTCTCGACGCAGGGCATCAAGATCCACCGCATGGACTGCCCCAACGCCCAAGAGATGTTCAGCCGCTTCGGCTATCGCATCATCCGGGCGAAATGGAGCGGAAAGGGCAATAGCGGCTACGCCGTGACGCTGCGCGTGACGGGGCGCGACGACATCGCCATCGTGACCAACATCACCTCGGTGATCGGCAAGGAGGCGAACGTGACGCTCCGATCGCTGAACATCAACTCGGTGGATGGCATCTTCCAAGGCGACTTCACGGTGATGATCCGCGACACGACGGCCCTCAATGCGTTAACGAAGAAGATCAAGGCGGTCGGCGGAGTAAAGGCGGTTGAACGATTGAATTCGTAGAAAAAAGCGTATCTTTGCGGCTCGAAAAGCGATTGCTTTTCCCGTGTGCTTGCTAAACCACGGTATTAAAAACAAGAAAAGTATGAAACAAAAAGATGCCGCATTGGTATGCTTCTCAGGAGGACAAGACTCCACCACCTGCCTCTTTTGGGCGAAGAAGCATTTTAAACGGGTAGAAGCGGTTTGCTTCACCTATGGTCAGAAACACGCGTTGGAGATCGAAGTGGCCCGACGGATTGCCGAAGAGGCCCAAGTGCCCTTCCAGCTGCTCGACGTGTCGCTCATCAGTCAGCTCGACCCCAACTGCTCGCTGACCAACACCTCCATCGAAATGGATCAAGAGAAACCGGCTGACAGCTATCCCAACACGTTCGTGCCTGGGCGCAACATGGTCTTCCTGACCTTCGCCGCCATATTGGCCCGTGCGAAAGGGATCTTCCATCTGGTGACAGGCGTGTCGGAGGCCGACTTCAGTGGTTATCCCGACTGCCGCGACACGTTCGTTCGCTCGCTCAACGTGACCCTCAACTTGGCGATGGACGAGCAGTTCGTGATCCACACCCCATTAATGAACCGCGACAAGAGCGAAGTGTGGGAACTCTCCGACGAGCTGGGCGTGTTCGACCTGGTGCGCACCCGCACCCTGACTTGCTACAATGGCATCGTGGCCGACGGCTGCGGACATTGCCCGGCCTGCCTCCTCCGCAAGAAGGGGCTGGACAGCTATTTAAAACGAAGAAAACAATCATAACTCAACACATCATTCTATGACCGACGACAGAAAAAAAGAGGGCGAACTGCACCTGCTGGGCAGCCAAACCGTCTATCGACAGGATTACGCCCCCGAGGTATTGGAGGCGTTCACCAACAAGCACCAGGGCAACGACTATTGGGTGCGCTTCAACTGCCCCGAGTTCACCAGCCTCTGCCCCATCACCGGGCAGCCCGACTTCGCAACGATCTACATCGACTACATCCCCGACGTGAAGATGGTGGAGAGCAAGAGCCTGAAGCTCTATCTTTTCAGCTTCCGCAGCCACGGCGCTTTCCATGAGGATTGTGTCAACATCATCATGAAAGACCTGATCAAGCTGATGGATCCGAAATACATCGAGGTGACGGGCGTCTTCACGCCCCGCGGCGGCATTAGCATCTATCCCTATTGCAACTACGGACGCCCCAACACGAAGTATGAGCAGCTGGCGGAGAAACGGCTGTTTGAGCACAATCCGAGATGAGGGGGAAAAGAATAAGACGCAAAAAAAAGACAAGTTTCCAAAAAGAATCGTATATTTGCAACGTTTTAATTCCGATTAATTCAAATCTATTACAAACCAAAAGTAAAACAAATAGACCATGAGAAGAAAGTTACTTTCAGTAGCAATCCTTGCCTTAGCAGGTTGCGTAGCAGTTGTCGCACAAGACAAGAAGAAACAAACGTTTAAGATGCCTACAGGCTATGCGGGCATTACCCACGAGATGTCGGAGTTCTATGAGCCCGTTCCCACAGTTGTAACTCCGGGTGCGGTGTTGTCAGACGGCGGCTTCACGGCTCCTTCCGACGCAATCATCCTGTTTGATGGCAAAGACCTCTCAGCTTGGGAGAGCGTGAAGGGCGGCAACGCCGAGTGGGACGTGCACGATGGCGTATTCACGGTAAACAAGAAGAAGGGCGATATCCAGACCAAGCAGAAATTCAACGACTACCAGTTGCACATCGAGTGGCAAGTGCCCGCCAACATCACAGGCGAGAGCCAATCAAGAGGCAACTCGGGCGTCTTCATGCAGGGCATGTATGAGGTGCAGATCCTGGACTGCTACAACAACCCGACCTACACAAACGGTCAGACAGGCTCTATCTACAAGCAGTCTCGTCCGTTGGCCAACGCAATGCGTAAGCCGGGCGAGTGGAACGTGTATGACATCATCTACACCGCTCCGACATTCAAGGCAGACGGCTCTTACCGCACCAACCCGACGATTACGGTTATTCAGAATGGTGTGATCCTGCAGAACCACACAACCATCTTAGGAACAACCGAGTGGATCGGTTTCCCGCAGGTGAAGCAGCACGGCGCAGGCCCGATCATTTTGCAGTCGCACGGCGACCCCAGCGAGCCGATCAGCTTCCGCAACATCTGGATCCGCGAGTTGTAATCCCAACGAATCCCTATAGCCAAAGAGGATGGGCCAAGCGGCTCATCCTCTTTTTGGTTTATAACACAAACGACACCTCCTTGAAGGCATAGCGCCTGACCGACCCTTCGGTGTCTTCAAGCAGCAGGTAGCCCATCGGCTCGATGCCTTGAATGCGAGCGGAGAACGCGCCTTGCGCATCCCGATAGGGATGATAGCCCTCGCCACGGTAAAGCGCAGCCATGTAGCGCTGGCGGATCCACTCCTTCTCACCCGCCGCAAGGGCCTGCTGATAACGGTCGAAACAGGCCAAGAAGCGTTGCAATAGCTCCATCCGGTCGGTCTCGCGGCCGAGCAACTGAATCATCGAGACCGGGTTGGGCGCTCCCCCCTTGAAGGCGGCTTGATTCACGTTGATGCCAATGCCAATGATCGCATGCCGCAGGTTGTGGCCCCATAGCTCATTCTCGATCAGCATGCCACAAATCTTCTTGTCGTTCCAATAGATATCGTTGGGCCACTTGATCGAGATGCCCTCCAGATAGGCATCCAATGCCTCCTTCACGCTCAAGGCCGCAATTTGGGAGACCAGGAACTGCTGGTTGATCGGTAGTTCGCAAGGGGCATAGACCAAACTAAAGGTAAGGTTCTTGCCTCGCTCCGACTCCCACACATTGCCTACCTGCCCACGGCCCGCCGTCTGAAAATCGGCGACCACCACACTGCCCGACGGCAGGGCATCTTGCTCTATGTAATTGCGCAACAAGCTATTCGTAGAAGCCGTCTCCTCCACCCAAATAATCTGTTTCTCTTCTTCCATTCGTATATTCATTTTATGGTTATCGACAAGGAGCCATGAAAGCATCCTCGATATGTTCCACCTGCGCCCCCTCCTTCCTCACCGTAACAAAGACCAAGTCGAAACGCACCGGCAAAACGATGTTCTTCATCCGCACATAGGCATCGGCGGCCGCCACGGTACGGCGAATCTTCCCCTGATTGATAGACTCCTCGGGATCGACCAAGAAGTCGGCTCCGCGCGTCTTCACCTCGACAATCACCAACTCTTGCTCATACAGGGCAACGATATCCAACTCATAATGATGCCAATGCCAGTTCTGCTCCAAGATCCTGTAGGCTTTCCGCTCTAAGTAGCTTCGGGCAATCTGCTCGCCAGTGCGACCTATCTCTGTTGTAGTTGGCATAATTCAGTCTGTTTATCTACCATTCAACGCGAAATTAGTGTTATTTTCTTTTATATCTCCCCAATATGGCCTACTTTTGTCCACATGAAGACAGTACGCAAATACTCACCGGCACAACCGAACCATCCACGGGTTCATAAAATCACCTTTATGCTGAACGACGAAGAGCATAAGGCGGTGAAGCGCTACTTAGCCAAATACAAGATTGTCAATAAATCCCGTTGGTACAGGGAGACGATTCTCGCCCATGTCTTGAAGGTGTTGGAGGAGGATTATCCCACCCTATTCAACGAAAACGAGATGCGCCGATGATCCAGCCTTTCGACGACACCTATTTCATGCGGCAAGCCTTAGCCGAGGCTCGCCTGGCGGCAGAGGAAGGCGAAGTGCCCGTGGGCGCAGTGATCGTTTGCCAAGGCCGCATCATGGCCCGCACCCACAACCAAACAGAGCGACTGAACGACGTCACGGCGCACGCCGAGATGCTCGCCATCACGGCAGCCACCAATGCGATGGGGGCTAAATACTTGACAGATTGCACGCTTTACGTCACTGTAGAGCCCTGCATCATGTGTGCGGGAGCCATCGGATGGGCACAAATCGGCACCATCGTGTTCGGAGCCGCCGACGAGAAACGAGGCTACTCCCGCTTCGCTCCGCACGCCTTTCATCCGAAAGCCAAGGTGAAGGCAGGCGTGTTAGAGGCAGAGTGCGCCGAAGAGATGAAGCGTTTCTTCCAGAGCCGCAGGAAGTAATTTTAGAAACAGTTTATCGCTATGTAATGATAAATTGTTACTTTTGCGATTCAAATATAAACAAAACAACAATGGATGTCGCGATCATCAAATACAATGCAGGGAACATCTGCTCCGTGGATTACGCATTGAAGCGTTTAGGAGTGGCTCCGATCATCACAGCCGACCCAGAGATCTTGCGCAAAGCCGACAAGGTCATCTTTCCGGGCGTTGGCGAAGCACTCACCACCATGGAATACCTGCGCACCCATCGATTAGACGAAGTGATCCAGACGCTAAAGCAACCGGTGTTGGGGATCTGCCTCGGCATGCAGCTGCTTTGCCAGCACTCGGAGGAGGGCGACACCGACTGCCTGGGGATCTTTCCGGCCGACGTGAAACGGTTCCAGCCGATCAGGCACGAAGACAAGGTGCCCCACATGGGATGGAACACGCTATCGCACGTGAACAGCGACCTATTCAAAGGCGACCTGGAAGGTAAATTCGTCTATTTCGTACATAGTTATTATGTGCCTGTCAATGCCTTTACCGCAGCGACAACCGACTACATCCAGCCTTTCAGCGCATCGCTTCACAAAGCCAATTTCTACGCCACGCAGTTTCATCCCGAGAAAAGCGGCAGCGTAGGCGAACAAATTCTTAAAAACTTCTTGCAGCTATGATCGAGTTAGTTCCTGCCATAGACATGATCGAGGGCAAGTGCGTACGCCTTACCCAAGGAGATTACGCCACGCAAAAGATCTACAACGAAGATCCTTTGGAGGTGGCCAAACAGTTTGAAGACAACGGGCTGCGCCATCTGCATGTGGTCGATCTGGACGGTGCGAAAGCGGGACACATCGTGAACTATCGCACGCTGGAACGCATCGCCTCGCACACCTCCTTGTCGATCGATTTTGGAGGCGGACTGAAGCAAGACGACGACCTGCGCATCGCTTTCGAGAGCGGCGCGCAAAAGGTGACGGGCGGAAGCATCGCCATCAAAGACCCCGACAGGTTTGCCCATTGGATCTCGGCCTTCGGCAGCGACCGCATCATCCTGGGGGCCGACGTGAAGGACAAGAAGATCGCCATCAGCGGTTGGAAAGAGACAACCGACCAAGCGCTGCTGCCCTTCCTCAAAGCCTACCAAGCGCAGGGCATCACCCAGGCAATCTGCACCGACATCGCCTGCGACGGCATGCTGCAAGGTCCTTCGATCGCGCTCTATCAAGAGGTATTGAGCGAGCTGCCCGACCTCAAGCTGATTGCCAGCGGAGGAGTAGGCTCCCTGGCCGACATCGAACGCTTGGCCGAAGCCGGCGTGCCCGCCGTGATCTTCGGGAAGGCCATCTACGAGGGACGCATCCAATTAAAAGAGTTATTACCTTTCCTGCAATAATCACGAGAATCATGTTAGCAAAGCGAATCATACCCTGCCTCGACGTCAAAGACGGAAAGACCGTGAAAGGCGTAAACTTCGTCAACTTCCGCGATGCGGGCGACCCCGTGGAGTTAGGAGCGCACTACAGCCGGGAAGGGGCCGACGAATTGGTCTACTTAGACATCACCGCCTCGCACGAAGGACGCAAGACCTTCGCCGAACTGGTCAAGAAGGTGGCGGCAAACATCAGCATCCCCTTCACCGTTGGAGGAGGCATCAATGAGCTGCAAGACGTAGATCGGCTGTTGAGCGCAGGGGCCGACAAAGTATCGATCAACTCAGCCGCCTTGCGCAGGCCGGCACTGATCGAGGAGATAGCCACGCATTTCGGCAGCCAAGTCTGCGTGGTGGCCATCGATGCCAAACAAGAGGAGGGCGACTGGCGTTGCTACCTCAACGGAGGACGCATCCCTACCGAGCGTACCCTCCTGCAGTGGGCCACCGAGGCCGAGAGCCGAGGAGCGGGAGAGCTGCTCTTCACCAGCATGAGCCACGACGGCGTGAAAACAGGGTATGCCAACGAGGCATTGGCCACACTGGCCGACTCGCTTCACATCCCCGTGATCGCCTCGGGCGGCGCCGGAGAGCCCGCACATTTCAAAGAGGCCTTCACACAGGGCAAAGCCGATGCGGCCTTAGCGGCCAGTGTCTTCCACTTCGGCGAGATACGCATCGGCGAACTGAAGCAATACCTGCGGAGCGAAGGGATTAACGTAAGAATATAAAACAAAATAATATGCAGAAAATGACATTAGATTTTGAGAAAATGGGTGGCTTGATTCCAGCCATCGTGCAAGACAACAACACCAATAAGGTATTAATGTTGGGCTTCATGAATGAGGAGGCCGTGGAGCAAACGCTTCAAACAGGCAAGGTCGTATTCTTCAGCCGCACGAAGAATCGCCTATGGATGAAAGGCGAGACCAGCGGCAATACGCTGAGCGTAGTCAGCATCACGCCCGATTGCGACAACGACACGCTGCTGATAAAAGCCATCCCGGCTGGCCCCGTTTGCCACACCGGCACCGACACCTGCTTTGGAGAGAAGAACCAAGAGGACATCATGTTCTTGAAATACCTGCAAAACTTCATCGTGCGCCGCCGCCAAGAGATGCCCGAAGGCTCCTACACGACAACCCTTTTCCAAAAGGGCATCAATCGCATGGCGCAGAAGGTGGGCGAAGAGGCGGTCGAGACCGTTATCGAGGCAACCAACGGCACTGAGGATCGCTTGGTCTATGAGGCTTCAGACTTGATCTACCACCTCATCGTGCTGCTCACCAGCAAGGGATTGCGCATCGAAGACCTGGCTCGCGAATTGCAGAAAAGACATAAAGCATAAACCTAAAAAAAAGCTGGATAAACCATGGAAGAGAACATACTCCTGCAACTGGACAACGTGGAGATTTGCCGCAACGAGAACCTCGTGCTGCAGAACGCTTCGTTCGCGCTCCACAACGGCGAATTCGTCTATGTAATCGGCAAGGTGGGCTCGGGCAAGAGCACCCTCCTCAAGTCACTCTATTGCGAGATCCCGATCCAGGAGGGCGAGGCACGCCTCATGGAATATGACTTGCGAACGATCAAACGCAAGCATATCCCCTATCTACGGCGGAAACTCGGCATTGTCTTCCAAGACTTCCAGCTGCTAACAGACCGTTCTGTCAACAAGAACCTGGAGTTTGTGCTGAAGGCAACGGGATGGAAGAAGAGCACAGACATCCAAGAGCGCATAACGGAAGTGCTCAGCCAGGTAGGCATGCAAGACAAAGGCTACAAGATGCCTCACGAGCTATCCGGCGGAGAGCAGCAGCGCATCGCCATCGCCAGAGCCTTGCTCAACAACCCCATGCTGATCTTGGCCGATGAGCCGACAGGCAACCTCGACCCCGAGACCAGCGGGCAAATCGTGCAGCTCCTGCACGACATCTGTCGCCAAGGAACAGCCGTCATCATGTCGACACACAATTACACCTTGGTACACAATTATCCCGCACGCATCGTAAAATGCGAGAATGCGAGCTTAAGTGATGTAAGAGAATAAATTTTTTATACCTTCGCGGTCGCAAGACATTGAGATTGCGAGTATATTTTAACTATAGCAGAAAGAAAAGAAAATGAAAGTCTTAAAGTTTGGCGGTACTTCTGTGGGATCAGCACAGAGAATAAAAGATGTAGCGAAACTCATTACGGGCGACCGTAAGATCGTTGTATTGTCAGCCATGTCAGGGACGACCAACTCACTGGTCGAGATCTCCGATTACCTCTATAAGAAGAATCCAGACGGCGCGAACGAGATCATCAACAAGTTATCCATAAAATACATGGAGCATGTGGAAGAACTGTATAGCACGGAGGAGTATAAGCAGAAGGCCAAAGAACTCATCAAGTATCATTTCGATTACATCCGCACCTTTACGAAGGATCTTTTCACGCTCTTCGAGGAGAAGGTCGTTTTGGCACAAGGCGAGTTGATCTCCACAGGCATGATGAACCTCTACCTCAACGAGTGTGGCGTGAAGTCGGTATTGATACCTGCTTTAGATTATATGCGCACGGATAAGAACGCGGAGCCCGATCCCGTTTACATCAAGGAGCACTTGCTGAAACTGCTCGACGAGCACAATGAGGCCGAGCTCTTCATCACGCAAGGCTACATCTGTCGCAACGCCTATGGCGAGATCGACAACCTGCAGCGAGGTGGCAGCGACTATAGCGCCTCTTTGGTGGGTGCGGCAATCAACGCCGAGGAGATCCAGATCTGGACAGACATCGATGGCATGCACAACAACGACCCGCGCTTCGTAAAAGGCACGTCGCCCGTGCGCAACCTGAACTTCGAGGAGGCGGCTGAGCTGGCCTATTTCGGAGCGAAGATCCTTCACCCCACCTGCATCCTGCCGGCTAAGCTGAACAACATCCCCGTTCGCCTGCTCAACACGATGCAGCCTGAGGCTCCGGGCACACTGATCTCGAATACGCTCGAGAAGGGACGCATCAAAGCCGTAGCGGCCAAAGACAACATCACCTCGATCAAGATCAAGAGCGGCCGTATGCTGCTGGCTACGGGATTCCTGCGCAAGGTGTTCGAGATTTTCGAGAACTATCAGACCCCGATCGACATGATCACCACCTCGGAGGTGGGCGTGAGCGTGACGATCGACAACCGCAAGCACCTCGACGAAATCGTCGACGACCTGAAGAAGTATGGCACGGTGACGATCGACGAAGACATGGTGATCGTCTGCGTCGTAGGCGACTTGGAATGGGACAACATCGGCTTCGAGGCCAGCATCGTTCAGGCCATGAAAGATGTACCCGTCCGAATGATCTCTTACGGAGGTAGCAACTTCAACGTTTCGCTGCTCGTCAAGGCATCCGATAAGCAACGTGCGCTGCAAGCCCTTAGCGATCATTTATTCAACAACAACTAATTTACGAATAAGAGCAGGGCAATCCTTACGGGTTGCCCTTTTCCATTACTAATAAATACCCCTATGCTTAAAGGCACATTCCCTGTAGAGAAGTTCAAGACCCTTCCTACCCCTTTCTATTATTACGACATGAAACTGCTTCAAGACACACTTGATGTCGTGAAGCAGGAGTCGGGTAAATACGGCTATCATGTGCACTATGCGATCAAGGCCAATGCCAACCCTCGCATCCTCTCTCTCATCGCCCAAAACGGACTCGGAGCCGACTGCGTCAGTGGCGGCGAAGTGAAAGCCGCTCTCCACGCAGGCTTCCCCGCCAATAAGATTGTATTCGCAGGGGTAGGCAAGGCCGATTGGGAGATCAACTTAGGACTCGACAACGACATCTTCTGCTTCAACGTCGAGTCGCTGGCCGAACTGGAGGTCATCAACGAATTGGCTGCCGCCAAGCAGAAAGTGGCATCCGTGGCACTTCGCATCAACCCCGAGGTGGATGCCCACACCCATGCCAAGATCACTACGGGCATGAAGGAAAACAAGTTTGGCATCAACCTTGGCAAACTGCAAGGGGTGATGGATCGCCTGACCCAGATGGAGCACATCAAGCTGATCGGCATCCACTGCCATATTGGTTCGCAGATCACCGACATGTCGGCCTTCCGCAACCTGACCATCCGCATCAACGAGATACAAGAGGAGCTGGAGGCGCGCGGCATCACGGTGCCCAACCTCAACTTGGGCGGAGGACTGGGCATCGACTACTATCACCCCAACCACCTCTCCATCCCCTCGTTCGACAACTATTTCGCAGCGATCCATCACTTGCTGGAGCAACGCCCCGGTCAGCAGGTTCACTTCGAGCCCGGCCGTTCGATCGTAGCGCAATGCGGCACCCTGATCTCACGTGTGCTTTACGTGAAAGAGGGCGACACCAAGCGTTTCGCCATCCTCGACGCAGGCTTCACCGAGCTTATCCGCCCGGCCATGTATGACGCCTACCACCGCATCGAGAACATCAGCAGCGACGAACCGGTGGAGCTGTATGATGTAGTTGGGCCAATCTGCGAATCGTCGGACGTGTTTGGCAAAGAGATTGAGCTGAACAAGGCCCATCGAGGCGACTTCTTCGCCCTGCGCTCCGCGGGAGCCTATGGCGAAGTGATGGCATCGCAATACAACTGTCGCCAGTTGCCTGCCGCCTACTATTCCGACACTATCTAACATCCTTTTTGAGTTTGGGGCTTTCGATCGCCAAGGGGCTGCCGCCGTGCGGCCCGCGCTCAAAGCCCCAAGCCCTAAACTCTAAACGCATTATGTCGCCATTCCTCTGTTTCATAATTACGCTTTTGCTGGGCTTAGGACTGCTTGGCCACTATGCGTGTATCTATCTACTCCTTTTGCGCTCAAAACAAGATGCCGACTCGCCGTCGAGCGATCAGCAAGAGGGGATTTCCGTGCTGCTCTACACGAGCAACCAGTTAGACCCGTTGCGCAATTGCCTATCGGTTCTTTTGTCGCAAGACTACCCGGCCTATCAAGTGATCGTGATCGACGATGGCTCCACCGACGGCACCTACGAATGGATTCAGCAACAACTGTCGGAATGCGAGCGACTGCACTATACCTTCGTGCCCGAGAACACCCGCCTGCCCAACCACAGGCAGTTAGCCTTTATGCTGGGAGCGAAGGCGGCGAAACACGACATCCTATTGTTTACGGAAGCAACTTGCTATCCGCTGACTGACCAATGGCTCAACGAGATGGCGAAACAATATGCGTCACCTCAGACCGAGGTGGTGATCGGCTATTGCCGTTACCCGGAAAAGGCGGGCTATCTGCAACGACGAATCGCATTCGACAACATGAAGCAAGGCGTCAGACTGCTGGCAGCCGCCGAGGCGGGCCATCCCTACGCAGCCGATGGGCGCAACCTCTCCTATCGGAAACCGCTTTTCTTCCAGCAGAAAGAGGGGTTTCTCAGCCAACTGGTTCGACAGTCGGGCGAGCAGGCTCGCTTCGTGCGGCAAGTGGCCCATCGCCACAACACCAGCGCGCTCTATACGCCCCAAAGCCAAACCGAAATGGAGCCCATTACCGACCAAGCCGCTTGGAAGAAGTACCGACAGCTCCGTTTCGAGGCGGAGCATCTGCACGGACTCCTGCCTACGCTCTATGCCTGCGAGTCGATTAGCTTCCCGCTGTTTCATCTTGCCGCAATCGCCACCTGCCTTCTTGCCATCCCTACGCATCAGATCGGGCTTGCCCTGGGTGCGCTGTCGCTCCTCCTCCTTCGGCTCTTGCTTGGCATGCTGCTTCTTCGCAAGCTCTCCTTGCGTCTCGGCCAACCCATCAGCCGCCGCTGGATTCCTTGGCTCGAATGGACACAATCAGCAAGCGACATCCGATTGTTATTCACGCATTCTCTTCTGTTCCAGAGGAAGCGCCAATAACCCGCCCACCCTGCTTCTGCCGCTTCTATATTTATAGCCAGTTGACCCGAAAAACATTTGGGGAAACAAAAAATAAGCGTACTTTTGTTCTCACAAAAAGAGACAACTATGATTATAGAAGCATTGCAAGAACTCTATCGCCAATACACAGGGCACACGCCTGAGCAGATCGACGAATTGCCCTCTTCGGGCTCAAACCGCCGCTATTTCAGACTGAAAGGCGTGCAAAACGTGATCGGTGTCAGTGGCACCTCCGTCGAGGAAAACGAAGCCTTTCTTTACATGGCCCGCCACTTCCGCGAGAAGGGACTGTCTGTTCCCGAGGTGTATGCCGCAAGCGACAACCACGCTTTCTACATCCAAGAGGACCTGGGCGACACCCTGCTGTTCAACGCCATCGAGAAGGGACGGAAAAGCAGCGTGTTCGACGAAGAGGAACGCCAGTTGCTGCAAAAGACCATCACCCGCCTGCCCGACATCCAGTTTAGAGGAGCCGACGGATTCGACTTCAACCATTGCTACCCGCAAGCGGAGTTCAACCAACGCTCCATCCTTTGGGACCTGAACTACTTCAAATATTGCTTCCTGAAAGCCACAGGACTGGAGTTTCAAGAGAATCTCCTGGAAGACGACTTCGTAAAGATGAGCGACGTGTTGCTGCGCAGCTCGTCGGCCACCTTCCTCTATCGCGATTTCCAGTCGCGCAACGTGATGATCAAAGATGGCGAGCCTTGGTTCATCGATTTCCAAGGCGGGCGTAAGGGGCCGGTCTACTACGACGTGGCCTCCTTCCTGTGGCAAGCGAAAGCGAAATTCCCGCCCCATTTGCGAGAGGAACTGCTGAGCGACTACATCACGGCCCTGCGCAAGTACATCCCGGTGGATGAGAGCTATTTCCGCAGCCAGCTGCGCCACTTCGTGCTGTTCCGCACGTTGCAGGTGCTGGGCGCCTACGGATTCAGAGGCTATTTCGAAAAGAAGCCGCACTTCATCCAGAGCGTGCCTTTCGCCATCGAGAACCTGCGGGAGCTGCTACGAGAAGGCTTCCCCGAATATCCCTATCTCTCGCAAGTCTTGAAAGAGCTGACCGAGCTGAAGCAATTCTCCGACGACCTATCGAAGCGCACGCTGGAGGTCAAGGTGGTGAGTTTCGCCTATAAGAAAGGCATCCCCAACGACGCGAGCGGCAACGGCGGCGGCTTCGTGTTCGATTGCCGCGCCATCAACAACCCGGGCAAGTATGAGCGCTACAACCATTTCACGGGATTAGACGAGCCCGTCATCCAGTTCCTCGAAGAGGATGGCGAGATCACCACCTTCTTAGCGCATGTGTATGACATCGTGGATGCCTCCGTCAAGCGCTACATGGATCGTGGCTTCACCAACCTGATGGTCTGCTTCGGCTGCACAGGCGGTCAGCACCGTTCGGTTTATTCCGCTCAACACCTGGCTGAGCACCTCAACAAGACCTTCGGCGTGAAGGTGGATTTGGTGCACCGCGAACAGAACATCGAACAAATATTCAAATCTACATTATGAAAGCTATGATTTTTGCGGCGGGATTGGGAAGCCGACTCAAGCCGCTCACCGACAACATGCCCAAAGCCCTGGTGCCCGTAGCCGGGAAACCCATGCTGGAGCACGTCATCCTCAAACTGAAGGAGGCGGGATTCGATCAAATCGTGATCAACATCCACCATTTAGGGCAGCAAATCATCGATTTCTTGCAAGCCAACAACAACTTTGGCGTGAAGATCTATATCTCCGACGAACGAGATTACCTGCTCGACACGGGCGGTGGCATCAAGAAAGCCTCCCTTTTCCTGCAAGGCGACGAGCCCTTCCTGGTGCATAATGTGGATATCCTCTCCAACGTAGACCTGAAGCAGCTTTATCAACAACATGTCAACAACAACGCCTTGGCTACGCTTTTAGTCAGCCAGCGGCAAACCTCTCGCTACCTGCTGTTCAACCAGGAGAACAAGCTCTGCGGTTGGCGCAACCATGCGACGGGCGAGGTTAAATCCTTCTATCCCTACTTCGATCCGCAGCAGTACACCGAGTATGCCTTTGGCGGCATCCACGTGATGTCTCCCAAAATATTGGATTGGATGGAGGAGTGGACCGGTAAGTTCTCGATCATTCAGTTCTATCTCTCCATCTGCGCCCGCACAGACATTCATGCGTTCCCCTTGTCTAACCTGCGTTTGCTCGACATTGGCAAACCCGAGACCTTAGCCGAAGCCGAACGCTTCCTCCACGCAAGATAAAAAAAACCTCCCCTCGCCCAAACGCGAGGGGAGGTGCGCGTTCCGCGCTATTCCTCCGTGCTATTCCTCCTGACTATTCAGTTGCAACAAGGCACTCTTCACCCCGTCGGCTTGCGCCTCGAAAAGGATCGCGCCAGCCTCCTCGGCCGTCTGCACAATAGCCGTCAGCTGGCCACTGAAAAGCTTCATCTTATTCAGCTGGAAAGACTCCAAACTGATCGGATTGCCATTGGCGGCAGCCCGATAGCTACCCGCCCCCGTCACACGGAAACGTACCTCACGCGTCTCATCGGGGCAAAGATTTCCGTTCTTATCGACGATGCGCACGTTGATGTAGGCCAAGTCTTTGCCATCGGCCGTCAGGTGCGTGCGGTCGGCCTTCAACTCGATATGATGCGGTTTGCCAGCCGTGCGGATCTCCTTGGTCTCGGCCACGTTGCCCTGCTCGTCGTAAGCCACCACCTTCACCGTGCCCGGCTCATACTTCGTGTCCATCCACATGAGGCGATAGCGTTTTTGCCGCTCAAAACCCTGTTGCGCCGCTCTCGAATCGCTTCCCTCCAGCGTAACGCCCAGCTCTTTCGTGCGTTTGCCTTGGCTTTTTCCATTGATAAACAGTTCAGCCGAGGGATAGCTGGTATAGACAAAGATTGGAGTCACCTTTCCCTTGCGGTCGGGCCATGTCCAGTGGGGCAGGATGTGAAGGGTCTTCTCCTCCTTGTTCCAATGGCTGCGATAGAGGTAGTAGCGATCTTTCGGGATGCTGGCCAAGTCGATGATACCAAAGAGCGAGCTATGGCTGGGCCAGTTGGTGTAGTAAGGGGTCGGTTCGCCCAAATAGTCGAAGCCGGTCCATACAAACTCACCGATGCAATAAGGCAGATCCTCATGCTGCATAAAGTCGTCTTCGGGCAGGTTCGACCAGTTGCAATGCTCCACGTCGTAGCCCGAGCTTTGATGGTCGTCGTAAACGGCCATCGCTTTGCGCTCAACCGGGAACTTATAAACGCCGCGCGAGCTGACCGTCGAGGCCGTCTCGCTGCCCAAGATCAGCTTCTGCGGCAAGACGAGGTAGTTGCGCACATAAAGATGAGGACGATAGTTGAAGCCCGCCACATCCATCACCGCCGCAAACCCGTTAGCCACCACTGCGTCGGGGTTGTCCATGCCCTGAGTAACGGGGCGAGTAGGATCCTCGCGATGGCAAATGTCTTGCAGCCTCTTCGCAATCAGATAACCCTCCTTGTCGCTTTGGTTGGGCACCTCGTTGCCGATACACCAGAAGACCACACTGGGGTTGTTGCGATAATGACGCACCAAGTTCACCAGGTCTCTCTCCGCCCATTCGTCGAAAAGCAGGTTATAGCCATTGGCGCATTTCGGCTTGTTCCACTCGTCGAAGCTCTCGGCCATCAGCATGACGCCCATCTCGTCGCAAGCCTGCACCAGCTCGGGAGCCGGCATATTGTGGGAGGTGCGAATCGCATTGCAGCCCATATCCTTCAGCATACTGATCTGATGGCGGATGGCCGCACTATTGACAGCGGCGCCCAGCGGGCCTAAGTCGTGGTGGTTGCACACCCCTTTGAACACGGTTCGCTCGCCATTCAAGAAGAAGCCCTTATCGGGTATCACTTCGATGGAGCGAATGCCAAAGGTCGTGGTATAGGTGTCGCACAACTTATCCCCCTCGTAAAGCCGGCTCTCGGCCTTATAGAGCGCGGGCAGATCGGGCGACCACAACGTAGGCTTACGCACCGTGCACTCTTGTGCCACCTCATCCGCCTTGCCAGCCAACGATTCCGATAGCTCAATCAGCTGCTGCCCATTGGGATTGAGCAGGCGAGTCTTCAAGGTGTATTTCGCCTTATCGGCCCCTTTGGGCAACGCCACTTGCGTGCGGAAGCTCACTTTGGCCGCCTCTCGGCTGACCTCGGGAGTGGTCACATAGGTGCCCCATACGGGAATGTGAGCCGCCTCGGTCACGATCAGGTGAACATTGCGGTAGAGTCCGGCACCGGGATACCAACGCGACGACTCCGGCAGGTTCTCCAAGCGTACAGCCAAGGTGTTGGGCTGTCCGGCATGCAGATAGCGGGTAATGTCGAAATAAAAGCTGTTGTAGCCGTAGGGCCAATAGCCCACCTCCTGCCCGTTCAGATAGACCCGGGCATGGCTCATCGCTCCGTCGAAAAGGATCGTAGCCCGCTTCCCTTCCGTAAACTCAGGCACCTCAAACACCGTGCGATACCAGCCTACGCCCACGAATGGCAATCCACCGGTACGCCCAGCGTGCTCCAAGGCCTCGGTCTGTCCATCTTGGGCGATGGCCACCTCCTGTTTATCGTTCTGCGCACTAAAGGGGCCGTAGATGGCCCAGTCGTGCGGCACCGTCACCGGTTGCCAATCCGTGTCCACACACGACACCTCTTTAAACGAAGGATGATCCGACCGGGTGAAGCGCCACCCCTTTTCCAGCAAACGTTCCGTTCGCCCCTGTCCCCACGATGTAGAGATGCAGCCCATTAGCCCAACTAATAAATAAAGACAAAGTCTCTTCATGACTATTTTCAATTTAAATTATACTTAATGGTCCAAAATTACTACTTTTGCAACGAGTACAAATAAAAATTTAAGAAATACACTTCATGCTGATACAATTAGCGTTCGTTTTAATCGCCATACTAATCGGTGCCCGCATCGGAGGCATTGGCTTGGGAGTTTTAGGCGGATTTGGCCTGGGTATCCTCACCTTCGTATTCGGGTTGCAACCCACGTCGCCTCCCATTGATGTCATGTTGATGATCGTAGCCGTCATTGCGGCCGCCAGCTGCATGCAGGCCGCCGGAGGATTAGACTTGATGGTGAAATGGGCCGAGCAGCTCCTGCGTAAGCATCCGCAACGCATCACGATCCTCAGCCCCATCGTCACCTACCTCTTCACGTTCATCGCCGGCACAGGCCACGTGGCCTACTCCGTGTTGCCCGTGATTGCCGAGGTGGCCACCGAGACGAAGATCCGCCCCGAACGTCCCTTGGGTATTGCCGTGATCGCTTCGCAGCAGGCCATCACCGCCAGCCCGATCTCGGCCGCCACGGTAGCCCTGCTAAGTATGCTCTCGGGCTATGGCATCAGCCTGCTCGACATCTTATTGATCTCCATACCTTGCACCTTTGCCGGAATCATGGCCGGAGCGATCTACTCGCTTCGTGTGGGCAAAGACCTGATGGACGACCCCGAATACCAACGCCGACTGGCCAGCCGTGAGTTTTCCAACCAGCACTACGAGGCGAAGGGCGTAGAGAACTACCGCAAGGCCGCCCTCTCGGTAGGCATCTTCATCTTGGCCACGGTAGCGATCGTATTGTTCGGCTCCATCGAGAGCCTCCGTCCGCATTTCGACACCGAAGGCGGCACGGTGCTGATGCCGATGGCACACATCATCGAGGTGTTGATGCTGGGTGCCGCAGCCCTCATACTTATCGTCACCAAGACCGATGGCATCAAGGCGGCGACCGGCTCCGTGTTCAGCGCCGGCATGCAAGCCGTCGTAGCCATCTTTGGTATCGCCTGGATGGGCGACACCTTCATCGGAGGCAACATGGCCGAGCTGAGAGGCTCCATCGAGCAGATCGTCACCGAGATGCCTTGGCTTTTCGGCCTCGCCCTCTTCGTTATGTCGATCCTGCTGTTCAGCCAAGCCGCCACCATCCGAGCCCTGCTCCCCCTGGGATTGGCCTTGGGCATCTCTCCCTGGATGCTGATCGCCCTCTTCCCGACCGTGAATGGATACTTCTTCATCCCTAACTACCCGACCATCGTGGCTGCTATCAACTTCGACCGTACGGGCACAACCCACATCGGAAAGTACCTGCTGAACCATTCATTCATGCTTCCCGGACTGATCGCCACGAGCGTCTCGGTGCTCTTAGGTTTGATTCTTGTCTTTTTCTTTCACTAAAGGCTACTTTACTGTTAAGCGAGCCAAATAGTCGTAATGTTCGCCCTCGGCGATCTTTTCGGCCTGGAATCCGGCCTGTGTCGCTTGCAAGCTGAGCGTGCAAAAATCAATGTAAATCCAGTCGAAAGGATCGCCTTTGATCTGCTTATATTGCATCTGGAAATCCACCTCGCCGAAATAGTCGTCTTCGGGAGCAAGATCAATATGGCCGTCTTCATCCTCGAAAAGATAGCTCAGGTCGCTCGAATCCATCAATACCTGCCCACCGGGAGCCAAGAGCTGCCTCATACGGAAAAAGAAGGCGGGGAAGTTGCCCAGCTTACCCACAATGCCCGAACCATTCATCAGCAGCAAAATGGTATCGAATGATCCCTCGAAGGTTGGGTCGAAAAGGTTTCTCAGCTGCGCTTTCTCGACTCCTCGCTCACGCATCGCCTCAACCGAGCGAGGCGAGATGTCGATGGCAGTCACCTTTTGCCCCATGGCCTGCAAGGCCAAGGAATGGCATCCACTGCCCGCCCCTACATCCAATATGCGGCCACGGCTATGTTGAAGAGCCAATCGCTCGATGGCCGGCATCTCGTCGAAACCACGAAAGAGTTGACTGACAGGTATCTCATCCTCATCAAACTGCGAGGAGAACACACGGAGTTTGCTGGCCTTTCCATGAGCCAAGTAGTCGGCAATCGCCGCACCCATCGGGTCGCGATCGGGGGATAATGTCAATGTTCGCATAAACACGCTATTCTAATCTGTTTCGAAGGGCGAAATTACAATAATCTTTTTATATTTACAGCGCAAAACCAAAAAGGAGACCCCATGAAACAACTGAAAATAGAGACGACCGTCGGCATATATCCCTATGCGGAACTCGACGAAAGCAGAAGACTCCTGTATCAAGCGGCTCAGGAGGCGGCCCAAAAGGCCTACGCCCCCTATTCCCACTTCCAGGTAGGAGCCGCCCTGCTGCTCGACAACCAAACCCTCATCACAGGCAGCAACCAAGAGAACGCCTCCTATCCCGCAGGTTGCTGCGCCGAACGCACCGCACTCTTCTATGCGGGAGCGAACTTCCCGGCCAACCGCGTGGAATGTATCGGCATCGTAGCCTTCAACCCCAACGGGCAGGTAGAGCAGATCTCGCCCTGTGGCATTTGCCGCCAAGTGCTCTTAGAGACCGAGCAACGCCAAGGCAGCCCCATCGCCGTATGGCTCTTTGGGCAAACCGAAGCCTATTGCTTCCCCTCTGCGGCCTCTCTCCTTCCCTTCTGCTTCGGGAAAGAGCAGCTGGGATAAACCCCACTGTTCATAACAAAACACCCCATACCTCCCGCTCGCGAAGTATGGGGTCTACGGTCTTACCATATGGGGTTGGTTTTCTACTTCAGTTTGGCGATCACCACGATAGGATTATCCTCCTCGCCGAGAGCGGTGGCCTCCTCAGCCGCTATGTAGCCCACGAACCGCTCGCCATCCACCGTCGAAAGACGCATTGCGCCTCGGCGCTCGAAATCGTCGGCTATCAAATCCGCCTTCTGATTCAACACGCCTTCATGCGAGCGCTTGTCGTAAACGAAAAGGTATGGTTAGCCATCAAACGCATAGGTATGAAACAAGAAGTGCGAAGATAAGCAATTCTTTTCAGATGTTGTGAATAAACTGCAAAACCCATGTGATGGTAGGAAGCCCCTTTTCGATGATGCGACTGCGCAACCGCTGCTTATACTTAGCGATTGATTGGGGCGCCACACCCAGCATGTCGCCCAGCTCTTTATTGGAGTCAAAGCCCAAACGGATCAGCAAGCAAAGCTGATATTGCGTGCCAGTCAGGTTCTTGACGGCGGCACGCAGGCGTCGCTCGAAGCCGGGATGCAGCAACTCGATATACAGATAGAGCAGCAGCCATTCATGATTGTGCACGTAGGGCTGCCTCTTCATCGATCGCCATCGGGCCAGCATCCTCTCCAGATCTCCTTTGAATCCTACGATGGCCGATTCAACCTGCTCTCTCCGCTGCGCGGCCTCCAGCTGCACCTTCATGGCCTCACACTCCTGCCGCAGTGCCGCCAGTTCTTGTTCCTTCGCCGCCAGCTCCTGCTGTAGTTGTTTCAACGCTTCCTGTTCCTTCATTTTTGTATCCATAGTTTTTATGTATATTTAACTGACTCTTATTCTCCGCTCAGCGGCAGCAGCAACTCGATCAACCGGCGTTCATCGGTCACCACCTCCACCATCGCTTGCATGCCCTGTCGCAAAGGTAGCTCTTTCCTCTGCTGTGTCACCAGGCCTTTTGGGAAAATAATCTCCACCCTGTATCGCTCTTCCCAAGGAAGAGGCGCAACCGACCGCACACGTCCCTCCACCCAGCCATACAGCTGATCGGGAAAGGCCGTGAATCGCACCACCGCTCGCTGTCCGGCTCTCACCTTCCCTGCATCGGCTAAGGAGATCTGTGCCAGTCCCACCCATTCGCCCGGTTCTTCGGGCAAGATCCGAGCGAGGCATTGGCCTGCCGACAGATACAAATGAGGAGACGACTGACGTGGCAAGGCCACCTTCCCCGCTACGGGAGCCTCTATGCAATAGGCCATCTCCCATTCCCGAAGCGCGGTCCAAAGCGCACCGACTGCCGCCCTATAGTCTCGCTCTCCCGGATGTTTCGCCAGCAACGCCGTATAGGCAGGTTGAATGCTTCCCAATCGCCACACTTCGGGCGAGAGCACGCTCTCCAACCGTTCAGGCTCTTGCGCCCAACGCTGCAATGTGCGCTTCAGCTGAAAGACATCCTCCGCCCGAGCGGCATTCTCGAGAACGGCCAAGGGAACACCCGCCTCCACACGCTGTCCCTCTGTCGCATACCACTCGCCAAGTCGTCCCGACTGTCTGGCCACAGCCTCCACCACAGGGCGAACGCTGCTTAGTGTCATCTCCGTGCGCACCCTGTCTGGATAGCGGAAGAAATAGCAGCCCACCAACAAGATTAGCAAGGCAAGAAACAACACGCCGATTCCCCAGCGCACGATCCACGAAGGGATCTGCCCCATCACCTCCTGCACCTCTTCGCTGCGCAGCTCCGCCATTTGCACATCCGTTCCGTTAGCCATATCCCTAATTCCCTAACTCCAACTGATTTTTCACCAACGTATAGTAGGCTCCTCGCAGGGCGGTCAGCTCCTCATGCGTCCCCTCCTCTACGATGCGCCCCCTATCCAATACCACAATCTTATCCGCATCACGCACCGTGCTCAGCCGATGCGCCACGACCACCACGGTTCGCCCTCGATAGAAATCCCGAAGCCGCCCCATAATCTCGCGCTCATTGTTTGCGTCGAGGGCATTAGTCGCCTCGTCGAGGAAAATGTACGACGGGTCTTTATAGACCGCCCGGGCGATCAACAACCGTTGCCGCTGCCCCTGGCTCACGCCGTTTCCCTCCATGCCCACCTTGGTGTTATAGCCTAATGGGAGCGACTCTATGAAGTCACAAATATTGGCAGTCTCGGCGGCATGGCGCAAGCGAGCCTTATCAATCACCTCCTCGCCGGGCGCAATGTTGCGGGCAATCGTGTCGGAGAAGATGAAGCCCTCCTGCATCACCGAGCCAACCCGGGCTCGCCACACATGCGGATTCAGTCGGCCGAGCGGAGTCTCTCCCAGCTTAATCGCCCCGGCGTTCGGTTCGTAGAAACCCAGCAGCAACTTAATCAGCGTAGTCTTGCCGCTGCCACTCGCTCCCACGATCGCCGTCACCCGTTGGTGCGGAATTACCAGGTCAATCCCATCCAGCACATAATCCCTGTCTGCTCCGTCGTAGCTGAAGCGCACACCCTCGATGCGCAGTGCGCCCTCTTCGGGCAACTCTCGCAACTGTTCAACCGCGGTCTGCTCCTCATCCGCTTGGCCATGAATCTCGCCCAGTCGCTCCAAGCTAATCTTGGCGTCTTGGAAGGAGCGAACCAGCGTGATGAACTGCTCTATCGGAGCGGAAAGCTGACCTACGATATAGCTGAGCGACATCATCATGCCGAGAGTCATCCCGCCCTCCACCACTGCACGAGCGGCGAGGAAGGAGATCAGTATATTTGTGGTTTGGCTGAAAAAGACCGCTCCCAGCTGCTGATACTGCTGCAAGGCCAATCCCTTCACTCCAATCTTAAACAGTTTCACCTGGATGCGTTCCCATTGCCAGCGCATCCGTGTCTCGCAGTTGTTCAGCTTTATCTCCTGCATCCCCGTGATTAGCTGGTAAAGGTTGCTCTGTTCGCCCGCCGCCTGAGCGAAGCGCTTCACGTCGAGTTCTCGCCGCCAGCGCATGAAGGCCATCACCCAAGCGATGTAAAGCCCGTTTCCCAACAGAAACAGGGCCAACACACGCAGGTCGTAATAGGCCAGCACCGCCCCAAACACCACAAGGTTAAGCAGCGAGAAGAGCGTGTTGAGCGATGTGCCTGTCATGAAGCTCTCCACTCGGCTGTGATCGCCGATGCGCTGCATCAGGTCGCCCACCAGCTTCGTGTCGAAGAAACGCAATGGCAGACGGGTCAGTTTCGCCAAGAAATCAGAAATCAGGGCGATATTGATACGGCTGTTCACGTGCAGTAAGATCCATCCACGGATAAACTCCACCGACAGCTTTGCCAAGAACACCATCAGCTGCGCCATCAAGACCAAAGAGATAAAGCCCAAGTTGCCGTCGCGCACACCCACATCCACCAAGCTCTGCGTCAGGAAGGGGAGGATCAGTTGCAGAAGGCTGGCTGTCAGCATCCCGAGCAGCAGCTGGATCAATGCCTGTCGATAAGGCGTAAGATAACGGAAGAAGAACCCCATTCCCCTTCGCTCCTTTTGCTGCTCCTCTTCGTCGTAGAAAGCGGGCGAGGGTTCCAGCAGCAGGGCCGTGCCGCAATCCTCTCCTCCTACCCGCGTGCTCAGCCAGCAGCGCTTAAACTCCTCCCGCTCATAGGTCACCAAGCCCGCTGCCGGATCGGCGATGTAGAACTTCCCTTTCCTTATCTTATAGCACACCACGAAGTGCTGCTGGTTCCAATGCAGCACGCAGGGGAGCGGGCACTCCCGCTCCAGCTCCTCCAAGCTGATGCGTACACCCTGCGTGCGAAAGCCTATCGACTCTGCGGCATCGCTAATGCCAAGCATCGATACGCCCTCGCGGGTGATAAACGCACGCTCCCGCAAATACTGCACCGAGTAGCTCCGCCCATAATGCTTGGCTATCATTCGGAGGCAGGTGGGGCCGCAGTCCATCGAATCTAATTGGCGATATGTGTAGAAAGATTTAAACATCATTACAATAATCTAACAAGAAAATTCCTTTCTCAATTCTCCTTTAGAGTAGTTCACCACTTCATTCATGTCATGCACCGCCTTCTCGCCATGCATTCTTGAACGAAACATTCCGTTTTGATCTCGGGGATGGGATAGATGGAACAGGCATCCGTCACTTCGATAAATCCGGTAGCCAAACTCAAGCCAGCGGTAATGCCTTTCCCCGTCTTCCAGACCCCAACCATAAAAAGCCTCATTCTCCATGCCGGCTCGCCTGTATTGTTCCGTTTGGGCAAATACGGCTCCCCCGACCGCGCCGATCACTCCCTCTACCGTGTATAAAGAGTTCATCTTCCCTTGGTGTTTTTTCAAGAAATCCAGATCGCGATGGAGACAATAATGCTCCCTTAATATATCAGACGTATCCAAGAAATCCCCATTGTATGGGTAAGCGATATCATACGCGTCAGAGCGAAGTTTCTCTACCGCATCCACTATTTGGACATGATCCAAGATCACGTCCGCATCCCAAATACAAACAATCGAGGTATCAACTTGCCTTACAAGGATGTTCAGGTATTTGGTCTTGTAGAACACAGGGGATTTATCCATGAGGAATGTATATTCAACCGCATCATCTTTTATTAACGATGGGATAATCTCATTGGGATAGGACGAGGCCTCCAATATTGAAATCCGTGTCTGGAAATGACGTACTATTGATTCCACAGACATCAACAGGTTTTCCAAACGGATCATGGAATCGATCCGTACGGGAATAATGAAGGTCGTATCAGTCAAGTCTATTCGCATAAGTACTTTTGTTTAATATTCAACAAAGCCAGCTCCACATCAGGGAAACCATTCAGCAAACCTCGGTGTATGTCATAATAGTATTTGTTCACAATTAGAGCGTCCCAAGCGTCGGATGAGAGGATTCGATCGTAAATCGATCGTGGGTTGAAAGGAATGGCGTATTCAGGGATCTCCTTGTTCACTGCTTCCAACAGGAAGTAGAGGGCGGCATATCCATCGCTGATATAGATATTTCGCCCTTTGACCTCTTCCTCATATATCCGATTTAAATCAATGGATTTTCTTAACTCATCCACATACCTGTGCCAATCGGGATTACAATCCCGTAAAGGCAGCGTGCCCCATAGCAAATACAGCCGGTTCAAATGCAGATGAGGCAAATGGGCGAACAGGTATAGGGATAATTGTTCCAGAATCTTTCGTATTCGCTCCTTATA
>CAKUZF010000036.1 GCA_934718155.1 uncultured Parabacteroides sp.
GGTTCCTTGGATGAGTGGCTTAGTCAGCGGTCTGCAAAACCGTGTACGGCGGTTCGAATCCGCCAGGAACCTCCTTTAATCATATACTTTCATGCACGAGAGACTTATTATTTTAGACTTCGGCTCGCAGACAACACAGCTCATCGGACGTAGAGTCAGAGAGTTGAACATGTATTGCGAGATCGTTCCGTATAACAAATTTCCCCATGATGCGACAGATGTGAAAGGTGTAATCCTTTCTGGTAGCCCCTATTCGGTATATGACGAGAATGCGTTCAAGGCTGATTTATCTCAGATCAGAGGTAAGTATCCCGTATTGGGTATTTGCTATGGTGCGCAGTTCTTGGCTTACACATCGGGCGGCAAGGTAGAGCCGGCAAACTCACGCGAGTATGGTCGTGCCAACCTGACTACAATGAACACTGAAGATCCTTTGCTGAAGGGCATTCCCGTAGGCTCACAGATCTGGATGTCGCACGGTGACACAATCACCGCTCTGCCGGAGAATTTCAAGATTATCGCAAGTACTAACGATGTGCCGGCTGCCGCTTACCATGTGGAGGGCGAGCAGACTTGGGGCGTTCAGTTCCATCCGGAGGTGTTCCACTCGACTGATGGTACGAAGCTGCTCGACAACTTCCTCAATATTTGCGGTTGCGCAAAGGATTGGACTCCCGCTTCTTTCATCGAGTCGACTGTGGCCGAGCTGAAGGAGAAGCTGGGCGACGACAAGGTGATCTTGGCGCTTTCGGGAGGTGTTGATTCCTCGGTGACGGCAGTGTTGCTGAACAAGGCGATCGGCAAGAACTTGACCTGTATCTTCGTTGATCATGGTTTGCTGCGCAAGAACGAGTTCGAGAACGTGCTGAAAGACTATGAGCACTTAGGCTTGAATGTGATAGGCGTGAATGCGAAGGATAAGTTCTACGGCGAGTTGGCTGGCGTAACGGATCCGGAGAAGAAGCGCAAGATTATCGGCAAGGGCTTCATCGACGTGTTCGACGAGGAGGCTCACAAGCTGAAAGATATTAAATGGTTAGGTCAGGGTACGATCTATCCGGATGTGATCGAGTCGCTCTCAATCACGGGTACGGTAATCAAGAGTCATCACAACGTGGGTGGCCTGCCTGCTAAGATGAACTTGAAGTTGGTTGAGCCCCTTCGTCTGTTGTTCAAGGATGAGGTTCGCCGAGTTGGTATTGAGTTGGGCATGCAGCCTCACTTGATCAAGCGTCATCCGTTCCCCGGTCCTGGTTTGGGTATTCGTATCCTGGGGGATATCACGGCTGAGAAGGTTCGTATTTTGCAGGATGCCGATGATATTTACATGTCGTTGATGCGCGAGTTTGGCCTTTACGACAAGGTATGGCAGGCGGGTGCGATCTTGCTGCCGATTCGTTCGGTTGGCGTGATGGGCGATGAGCGTACGTATGAGAATACGGTTGCCTTGCGTGCCGTGACCTCGACTGATGCGATGACGGCCGATTGGGCACAGTTGCCTTACGAGTTCTTGGCGAAGGTGTCTAACGAGATTATTAACAAGGTGAAAGGTGTCAATCGCGTAGTGTATGACATCAGCTCAAAACCACCTTCGACAATCGAGTGGGAGTAATGCGATAAGCATTGATAGCATAAAAAAGACCACCATCGGGTTTATGACTCTGATGGTGGTCTTTTATTTTATTATTATTCTGCGTATTCTCTGATAAAATAACGAACCAAGAATTCCCAGTTCTCAGTGATGATGGCTTTGCAACGCTCCTCGCTGATCAAGCTTTTTGCCTGAGCGTCAGGCAGCATGCCTCTTTTCATTAGTTCTTTCAGCAGATAGACGCTGCAATGCTTGACGATGAAGAACGAGATGGCCTCTTTGGCTGCGTACTCCGCATTGTAAAAGGGGTTGTTCTCGTCTTTGATGCACTCCACGTTGTCGAAAATGATCTGCACGCCATCTTGCGGAGTGGCGAAAAGCGCTAAGTGGGTGTGCTTGAGCTCATACGGAATCATGAAGTCTTCCGGCTTAATGATTGCGATGGTCTCGGTCAAGAACGTTTTCAGGTCGGCTTCCTTTTCGAAATAGAGCAGCAGCTTGTCGCCAACAGCTTCGCGGAATTTCTTGTAATCTCTTTCATTAGCTTTCTTCTCTACATCAGGAACACTTTCCTTCAAGGCTTCGGATTCCTTTTTGAAGAAGGCGTAGTCGGGGTGAGACTCCGGCAAGATCAATGCCAACCACTCCGGCGAGGTCAGTGCCAACATGGCGGTCTTGGTGGTGTAGGCTAAGTGATAATGTGCGCTCATGATCAGCTTGTTGAGCTCGGATGGGCTGTTGTTGGTTTTATCAGCCTGCCAAATATCTTGGATGGTCTCTGTCAGGATTTGGTTGTGATCCGTAAAGAGGTAGCTGTTGTAATGGAACCAAAAGAGCAGCTGCTCGTAGTCCTCTTGATTCTCATAGCGAGTCTCGGCTTCGAACAAGCGCTTCATGCGTGTATTTTCGGGAGCGGTTGTCCACTCGTCGCAGAACAACTTGTAGATCATCAATGCGGTAGCCTCGTTGGCATAGTTGTCGGGGCTGACGAATGTGCCTTTGCGTGCGCCATGGTATTGCTGCATGAAATGCCACAGCAGGAAGCGCACATCCTCAGCATTCACCTCGTCGTCGTAGTAGTGGTCGTCGGGAGTGTAGAATGGCAAGTATTTGCCGTAAAGCTCTTTATTCTTATGTAGGAACGCACGCCAAATGCCCAGTTCAGAGATGACATCCTCGAAATAGGCAGCGATACGAATAGCCACTTGCTTGGCCTCGTCGCCTTCGAAGGAGTTGATCAACTCCGTCTGTTCCATAATGTTATAGATGCGGTTGGCGATGCTCGTGTAGTACGAATCCACCGGATTGCTTTGCTTGTAGGGATGCAATTGCATCCAATCCTTAGGGAAAATCTTGATATTCTTCATGTTTTATTATCGTTTCATTCATTTCATTCTTTGCAGCTGCAAAAATAATAAAAAGGTTCGATTATCTTCCATCTATGGCTTTTTCTATCTCTCAGAGGCTGCTTTTTGCTTGGAAACTTTCTAATAAGGAAAAGTTTGAGTAAGTTCGCGACTTAAAAGAAAATGAATAATTATGTTTAAAGATAAAACAATCGTATATACGTCGGGAACATTCGATATGTTTCATTACAACCATTTACGAATGATCAACTACGCGCGCAGCTTGGCCGACATTCTGATTGTGGGCGTTAGCACGGATGAGCTGGTCTCTTCCTACAAGGCGAAGCCTATCATTCCTTTCAATGAGCGTTTGCAGATTATCGAGGCTTTGAAGACTCCCGATATCGTGATTCCGCAGCACTCGCTGGATCATACGGAGATCGTGAAGAAATTGAACATCGATGCCTTTGTAGTGGGCGATGATTGGTATGGCAAATATGATTATCTGAAGGAGCTGGGCGTGCAGGTGTTTTATTTTCCGTATGGAACAGGCGTTTCATCGACCAACTTAAAGAAGACGATTCATGACTCGTATGAGGCCAATCTGAAAACGCAACGACAGGCGAAGCCGGAATCGGTCAAAGGTTTTTCGGAGAAATAGGAAGAGGTTGCATGGATAAATGGATATTGATTACAGGTGGCACGAAGGGAATCGGAAAGGCCGTGGCTGGTTGCTTGGCTAAAGCGGGCTATCAGCTGATCCTGACCTACGCCTCCGATGAGCAGGCGGCCGAGCGGGCCTCTGCGGAACTCACTAGGCAATATGCGGTGGCCGTAGAGTTGCTGCAGGCCGATATAACCAGCATGCAGGCTGTCGACACGATCGATCACTTCTTGCGCAGCCGCTCTTTGCGGTTGGATGCGCTAGTGTTGAATGCGGGCATTACCTGTCGGGATCCGTTTGAGCAGATTCAGGTGGAGGATTGGTTGCGTGTTTTCCAGGCCAACGTGCATTTTCCCGTCTTTTTGCTGCAACGCATTGTCGATTTGCTTCAGCCGCGAGGCAGTGTGGTGTTTACGGGCTCTTTGATGGGGATTGAGCCGCACTCCGTTTCGCTGGCGTATGGCGTGACGAAGAGTGCCGTGCATGCATTGGTGAAGAATCTCGTGAAATTCTTGGCACCGTATGGACTGCGTGTCAATGCGGTGGCTCCTGGCTTTGTGGATACGGAGTGGCAGAAGAACAAACCGAAGGAGATACGCCAAAACATAGAGAGAAAGGTTGCTTTGGGCCGATTCTGCGATCCAGATGAGTTGGCTGAAGTATATAAAATGTTGATCGAGAATAGCTATTTTAATGGGGAAATCGTCGTAGTTGACGGAGGATATTCCTATAAGTAAAATATTATGAGTGAGTTGAATAAGGAATATGAAGCATCGTTGAAGTCGATAGAGACGGAGAATTTGGTCGACCGCATCTTCTATCGTCCGATAGGCTTTCAGATTGCTCGTGCGTTGAGAGGCACAGGTATTACGCCAAACATGGTGACAGTCGTTTCCATCTTTGTTGGAGCGGCCGCAGGATTTTTGTTTTATCGTCCGGGATTGCAGTATGCGTTGTATGGCATCCTGTTTTTGGTCTTGGCCAATATTCTGGATTGTGTGGATGGGCAGTTGGCCCGACTGACAGGCATCAAGTCGAAGATCGGCCGAATTCTGGATGGTTTTGCGGGTGATATTTGGTTTACTTGCATTTATGTAGGTTTTGCGTTGCGTTTGGCCAACGAGTATGGCACCTATTGGTTCTTTGTGCCGGCGTTTGCTAGTGGCTTTTCCCATCTGACGCAGGCCAACTTGACCGATTATTACAAAACACTTCATCTTTATTTCATCAGCAAGGACAAGGGCGCTGAGTTCCAGTCGTTAGACCAGGTTAAGGCGCAACACAAGGAGATGTCGTATGGCATCAACAAGTTCTTCTTTTTCCTGTATCGTTGGTACACCACTTTGCAGGTGCGCATGACCCCGGTGTTGCAGCAGCTGCTGGCTCAGTTGCATAGTCGCTATGGCGATGACATCCCCGAGGATATTCGTTTGGATTTCCGCAAGCAGAGCCGCAAGTTGATGAAACTGATTGATATGCTGACTTTCAATGGCCGCACGTTGGTGATGTTTGCTATCGTATTGACGGGCGAGGTATGGGCTTATTATCTGTATGAGATCGTGGTGCTCAATTTCGTGTTGATCTTGGCCAACAAGAAACATGAGCGGATGTGCGCTACCTTCTTGAATAGATAATCCCAAAGCTTGTGAACAATATGAAGGAAACAGTTGTTGATATCTATGATTTGCAGGAGATGGCTCCCTTCTTCAAGAGTCGTTTTGGCACTTGGCTGGGGAAGCGATTATTGAAATGGTTGAATGTGGAGACCGTGAACGGGGTGCATGCCCGCCATTGCGAGTTGCGGGGATCGGCTTTTACTACGGCTCTTTTGCAGGACCCGGTGATCGACCTGAAGTATGAGGTGCATCACGCCGAGTTGCTTGACGAGCTGCCCGAAGGAGCCTTTATCACCGTGTCGAACCATCCGATTGGCTCGCTCGACGGTATCATGCTGATCGACATCTTCGCCTCTCGCCGCCCCGATTTCAAGGTGATGGTGAATGGCGTGTTGAGCAAGATTGGGGCGATGGAGGATAATTTCATTTCCGTAGTGCCCGATTCCCATAAGCGTGGGGCGAATCCTGCGAACGTGAATGGCGTTCGATTGTCGTTGCAACGGCTGAAGGAGGGACACCCGATGGGCTTTTTCCCTGCGGGAGCGATCTCCTTTTATAATAAGGAGGCCGACGACATTCGCGACCTTTCGTGGGCTCGCAGTGTGATCCGCTTGGTGCGTAAGGCCAAGGTGCCCGTCTATCCGGTCTTTTTCGATTTGAAGAACAGCTCGTTCTTCTATTGGCTGGGCCGCTACAGCTGGAAGATCCGCACGTTGCGCATCCCTACGGAGGCATTCAATAAGCGAGGCGGAACGGCGCATGTCTATATTTGCAAACCGGTCACACCGGAGGAGATCGCGCAGATTCCTTCCGACGACGATTTGGCCAAGTTCTTGTATGAGCGTACCTATGCGGCAAAAGGATAGGTGCGGCAGTTGCGAAGAGAAGTTTAATTTACCAATGAAAGGAAGTATATGGATGTTCAACAGGTAAAACAACGGTTTGGGATTATTGGAAACAACGGAGCGCTGAATCGGGCAATCGACGTTGCCTTGCAGGTGGCTCCCACCGATCTTTCTGTGCTGATCACAGGCGAGAGTGGTGTGGGTAAGGAAACTTTTCCCCAGATTATCCACCAGTTCAGCCAGCGCAAGCATGGGCAATACATTGCCGTCAATTGCGGAGCGATCCCAGAGGGCACGATCGATTCGGAGTTGTTTGGCCATGAGAAGGGCTCTTTCACCGGGGCATTGGCCGATCGTAAGGGCTATTTCGAAGTGGCTGATGGCGGAACGATCTTCTTAGACGAGGTGGGCGAGCTGCCTACACCTACGCAGGCTCGTCTGTTGCGTGTGCTCGAATCGGGCGAGTTTATCAAAGTGGGTTCATCCAAGGTGCAGAAAACCAATGTCCGCATCGTGGCGGCTACCAACGTAAACTTGGTGCAAGCCGTGCAGGAGGGGAAGTTCAGGGAAGACCTCTATTACCGATTGAACACGGTTCCTATCCAAGTCCCTCCCTTGCGCGAGCGCGACGAAGACATCCTGTTGCTGTTTCGTAAGTTCGCCAGCGATTGTGCGGAGAAATATCGCATGCCGGCTGTCCGACTGGAGGAGGATGCACGCCGCTTATTGCTTGCGTATCGTTGGCCAGGTAATGTGCGAGAGTTGAAGAATGTCACTGAGCGCATCTCCGTGATCGAGCAGAAGCGTGAGATCACAGCGGATGTGCTGCGCCTTTACCTCCCGAACGTGGCGGTCGAACGGTTGCCGGTGTTGGCCAGCAGCGAGCAGGAGCAAAAGCAGTTCAACAACGAACGCGAGATTCTGTATCAGGTGCTGTTCGACATGCGCAAGGACGTAAACGAACTGAAGAAACTGGTGCACGAGATCATGAACGGACAGATACCCCAATCGCACGATGTGCAGGATGTGACCGACATGATGAACAACGTGACGCACATCACTACACCATCTACCTATACGCCTGCTGCCCATAAGACAATCTGCGACACGATTCAGGATGCGGAAGATGTGGAGGAGGAGTGCCTCTCGCTGGAGGAGGTCGAGAAGGATTTGATTCGTAAGGCCTTGGCCCGTTACAATGGGAAAAGAAAGTATGCGGCGGCGGCCTTGAAAATATCAGAACGAACGTTGTATCGAAAAATCAAGGAGTTAAATTTGGAATGAGAATGCGTTTTGTGTGGCTGTGTAGCTGTTTGCTGATTGCGACAGCCTGTTCTATCTCTTATAAATTCAATGGAGCCGCGATCGACTATACGAAGGTGAAATCGATTATGATCAGCGATTTCACCAATCAAGCCGCCCTCGTGAACCCCACGTTGGCGCCCGAACTGACTGAGGCCATTAAGGATGTTTACATCCGCCAGACCCGACTGCAACAGGTGCGTTCGAATGGCGACTTGGAGTTGGAGGGCGAGGTGACAGGCTATGAGTTTACGCCGATGGCTGTCAAGGAAGATGCGTATGCCTCACAAACCCGTCTGACAATCACGATCAGGGTGCGTTATACCAACAACACCAATCCTGATGAGGATTTCGAGCAATCGTTCACGGCCTATCGTGAGTTCGACAGCAATAAGATGCCGCAGCAAGTGGAGGGAGATCTTTGTGCGGAAATCATCGAGGAGGTTGTTGATCAGATCTATAATGCGACCGTAGCCAATTGGTAGCCATGACGGTGGAAACCTTGCATCAGTATGTGGAGCACCCCGAGACTCTCTCGGAGGAGACCTTGCCCGCCTGCCGTGCGCTGGTAGAAGAGCATCCTTGTTTCGCATTAGGCATATTGTTGTATCTCAAGAATCTTTCGTTGCTGCGTGATCCCTCGTTCGAGGCTGAGTTGGAGCGGTTGGCCATTTGCGTGCCCGACCGTCGAGCTTTGTTCCGCCTAATACAGGATGGCGAGCATCCTTTTCTCCCCTTGGAGCGGCTGGAGGCCGTTAGCGATGATGCCGACAGCTTCTCGCTGATTGATGCCTTCTTGACTCATCGTGCCGAAGAGGAACCGCCAGCCTCATCGTTGCTGTTTCAACCTTCCGCCTCGTCCGATTATTTGCATTGGTCGATCATGCATGCGGCACAGCCTGACGAGGAGGCCGCAGATGCGCCTAAGCCGCAGATGCGCCATCAGGACTTGATCGATTCCTTCATCCGCGACGAAGAAAAGCATCTGCGTAGCGTGGGAGTGGAGGCTTCGGCCAATGGCGCAACGGCCGAGGTGCCTGAGTCGATTCGTCAATTGAACAGCGAGGAGCAGCCCAAGAGCTTGGAAGACTCCTGTTTGACCGAGACTTTGGCTCGAATCTACATCAAACAACGGCGATATGAGAAGGCCTTGCAAATTATTCAAAACTTGCGCTTGAAATATCCAGAAAAAAGTAGTTACTTTGCAGACCAAATCCGATTCTTGGAAAAATTGATTATTAACACTAAAAAATAAAGAACAAAAATGTACGTATTTATTTCTATCTTAATCTTGATCGCTTCCATCTTGTTGATCTTGATCGTACTGATCCAGAACTCTAAGGGTGGTGGTTTGGCTTCAGGATTCTCTTCTTCTAACCAAATCATGGGTGTACGTAAGACTACCGATTTCTTGGAGAAGGCTACATGGACGTTGGCTGGTGTGGTTATTGTGTTGTGTATCGTCATCACTGCCTTTATCCCCCGTTCAGAGCATGCTAGCCAGTCGGAGATCAAGCAGCAAGTGAATGATGCGGTAACAATCGATCCGAACACGATTGCCCCCGATTTCGGCACAGCACAGCCCGCGACTCCCGCTGAGAGCACGCCGGCCGAGGAGCCTAAAAACGAGTAAGACGGAGCTTAAATATATAAGTAAGAAACAGCGAAGGCCATGTCTCTGTTATGAGATATGGCCTTTTTTATACTCTGTTTTCTGCAAAATGGCAGAATAATCGAAAAAAAAACAACGAAATGTACTTGCGTATCTGAATTATGCCTATCTTTGAGGCGATAATTTTTAGACCATAATTAATAACATTTAAAAAAGGAGTTTACCATGAAGGAAAACACGAATAAAGGCGTTAGCCGCCGTGAGTTTCTCGGCCTTTCCGCTTTAGGTTTGGCAGGTTTGACAATTCTTCCCAGTTGGAAAATGGATGGTGTGCGTATTGCACCGAGTGATCGTGTTGTGTTAGGCTTTATCGGATTAGGCCAGCAGGCACTTTCAGATTTCAAGGGCTTTGCCGCATGCCCGGGAGTCCAAGTTGCAGCATGTTGCGATGTTGACACAATGAAGACTGAGCGCTTCAGAAGACGTGTCGCAGAGTGGCAGAAGCAGAAGGGAATGAATGAGCGTTGCGATAAGTATGAGTTCTATGAGGATTTATTGAACCGTAAGGATATTGATGCTATTGAGGTAGCTACTCCCGACCACTGGCACGCATTGGCTACGATCCATGCTTGTCAATCAGGTAAGGATGTGTATTGCCAGAAGCCGTTGGCCTATACGATTACCGAGGGCTTGGCAATGGTGAAAGCTGTTCGTTCGAACGGCCGTGTGCTGCAGGTAGGTAGCCAGCAACGTTCAAGCAGTGAATTCCAGGCTGCGATCAAGATGTGTCAGGAAGGTGCCATCGGTCATGTAGAGAAGATCTACGCACGCGTTGGTGAGCCGCCTACGCCACTGAGCTTGCCGGAGATGCCGGTTCCCGCTAACTTGAACTTCAACCAGTGGATGGGTCCGTTGAACGATCCGAAGATCCACTACCATCCCGATTTGTGTCCTCCTATCTCTTTGGATCCCGAGGAGAACGAGAAGTTGTGGGGCGCATGGCGTTGGTACCAGGAGACGGGTAACGGTTACACCGCCGACTGGGGTGCTCACATGTTTGATATCGCGCAGGCTGCCATCGGTATGGATGGCTCAGGTCCTGTTGAGTTCACACCTAAGGGCTACAATGGCGCTAAGTATTCAACGATGCGCTATGCGAATGGCATCGTGATGACTGAGCAGCCTTATTTGGAGGATAATCCAGACGCACAGGGTATTAAGTTTATCGGCGATAAGGGTTGGATCGAGGTGGCTCGTGGCTACATCAACTGCTCTGATCAATCTAAGATCCCCGCAGACTTGAAGAACTTGATCGACAAGCGTCCGAGAATGATGACTCCCGAGGAGCGCAAGAAGATGTATGCTGAGTATATGAAGAAACTGAAAGAGAGCCAGAAGAATGGTAAGGCTCCGCAGAACTTCGAGACAAGCGCTCCGCACATGCAGAACTTCGTGGATTGTGTTCGCTCACGCAAGAACCCGATCGCTCCGGTTGAGGTTGGTTGTAGCACAAACACGCTCTGCTGCTTGCAGAACATCGCTCGCGAGTTAGGCCGCACGGTTAAATGGAACCCGGCTACTTTGAGCTTCGATGATGATAAGGAGGCAGCAGCTCACCGCCTGTACTGGTATCAGTATCGCAACCCGTATAAGTTGCCCTACTGCTGCAAAGGCTAATATTAACTAACATTATAGCGAGGAGTTGTTCTTCAACAGGAATGACTCCTCGTGTTTTTACCGTAAAAAACCGCTAAAATGACGAATCGAAGAGATTTTTTGAGAAACCTTTCGCTGATGGCCGCAGGAAGTTTGCTGGCTGGTAAGGCGAGCGCAGCTGGAAAGCCAGCGAATTCAGTAATGAGCGAGACGGCTACTGCTTCAAAGAGCCTTGGCTTGCAGATCTATTCTTTGCAGCAGGAGCTGTATAACGACCTGCCCGCCCGCATGAAAGAACTGAAGGCGATGGGCTACGACCGCTTGGAGCTGGCTGGCTACAGCAAGGGTAAGATTGGTAAGGTGGACATGATGGAATTCAAGAAGATGGCTGAGGATGCCGGCTTGAAGATTGTCAGCTCACACGTGAATCCAGCAATCGAAGGCGTTCCCTTCTTGCGTGACTACACCAAGGAACTTACCCCGAAAATCATGGAGTATTGGAAGGCTACAGCGGCTGACCATGCTAAGTTGGGTTGTAAATACCTGATCCAGCCCATGATGCCGAATATCCCTGATCATGATGCGGCTAAGTTGGTGTGCGACATCTTCAACCAAGCTTCCGACGTGATCAAGGCCGAGGGCATCGCAACGGGTTTTGGCTATCACAACCACAACATGGAGTTCAATCGCATTGCTACTGAGGAGCAGAAGGCGAAGCTGAAGGGCAACCCGTTTGCTGCGTTCATGAAGGTGGGCGATCAGATCTACGACTTGATGTTGCGTGATACGGATCCTTCAAAGGTTTATTTTGAGATGGACGTTTACTGGACGGTAATGGGCCAGAACGATCCGGTTGAGTATATGCAGAAGTACGCCAATCGCATCAAGGTGCTTCATATCAAGGATCGCGCCGTATTTGGACAGAGCGGTATGATGAACTTCGAGATGATCTTCAAGCAGATGTATGCGAATGGCATTCAGGATTACTTCGTTGAGTTGGAGAAAATGCCTGATGGTCGCACGCAATTCGCTGGTGTGAAGGATTGTGCTGCTTATTTGCAGAACGCTCCGTTCGTTAAGTAAGCAATACACAGGCTTTATCATACCCCCGTAGCGAGTCGTGCGCTACGGGGGCTTTTTGTTTTATCTAAATCATTGGTTTTATGGCAGACATTTGGGAAGTGACGATTCGCCTTGTCGTGGCGTTGCTGCTCGGTGGCATCATCGGGGTCGAACGCGAATTCAGGGCTAAGGATGCGGGCTTTCGCACCCATTTCTTGGTGAGTGTAGGAAGCGCTTTGTTTTGTGTGGTTTCTCAGTACGGGTTCGGCGAGGAGTTGAAGGATGCGTCGCGTGTGGCGGCGCAGGTTGTGTCGGGCATCGGCTTTTTAGGTGCGGGCACGATTATCTTCCAAAAGAACGTAATTCGAGGCTTGACCACCGCGGCTGGCCTTTGGGTGACGGCGGCTATAGGTCTTGCCTGCGGAACGGGCATGTTGCTGATCGCCGCGATATCGACCGCTTTGGTGCTGATCGGATTGGAGGTGATCAACGAGTTTATCCCACGAATCGGAACGACCTCGATCGCTCTTACCTTCACCTCGCCAAGCAAGGAGAGCGTGATGCGAGTTATCGATCAGATCAAAGACGACTGCATCGAGCTTTACTCCTATGAGCTGAAAGATCGTCACACGTCGAAAGGCGTGATGTATGAGGCTCGCATCGATATGAAGGTGAGGCGGGGCAATCACAACGAGAAGCTCATCGACTACATGAAGGAGTTCGACGATGTGACGTTGTCTTGCATCGAATAGGAAGGTTGCTTATCTTTGCAGGCGATTTGAAGAATAAGCAATCTAACAACTATGCAAACAGATATGCTATTGACAACAGAATCAGCCGCGCCTTTTTTTTGTGACATCGTTCGAACACCCCTTGTATAAGCCGTTCCTCGACTTGTATAGCGAAAGTTTTCCCCTTTTTGAGCAGCGTACAGCCGAGCAGCAACAAAGGGCCTTTCAAAGCGACTCATACAAGCTTTTGGTTTTTACCGTCGGCGATTCTTTCTTTGGTTTCATTGCCTATTGGGAGTTTGATGACTATTGCTACGTGGAACATTTCGCTGTCAACTCGACCTTGAGAGGAAAGGGGATAGGCAGTGGTTTGCTGAAGACGTTTATCCGGTCGACCAGCAAAACCGTCTTATTGGAAATCGACCCGATCACTGACCCGGCGTCAGAAGTCCGTTTGAGATTCTATAAACGGTGTGGTTTCTTCGAGAATCACTATCCGCATAGGCATCTTGCCTATCGCGGCGAGTATCAACCGCATCCCTTGATTGTGCTTACTACTAATTGAGAGATAACGGCAGAGGAATACCAACGGTTCGCTCTCGACCTTTGCGAGACGGTTATGGCTCGGTAGACATGCTTTCTGGCGTGAGAAAACCACGGCCGTCGTTATGATAAACCATGGTGATGGGAATTTATGCGAATGACCGTCGTTTTTTTTGCTTGCCCCGGGTGAGGCGCAGTTATGAAGCGGAAGAAAACAAGAGAAGCTTGCCATTCCGGGGCGTTGATCCCCTCTGACGGCAAGCTTCTTCTTTTTTATGGTGTGGTTTCTGCAATGCTTCGCTGCGTGCGCCACTCCCTGCGTCGTGTGTGAACGTCGAGGGGCTATTTGGCGTATTTGCTGGACGTTATTCCTATCTTACGCATCTCCTCGTCTTTTCGGATCTTAACACCGGCGGGCGACATGTAGTGGCCAATGGCCGTTGTCGTCGTGTAGCTTTGGTAGTAGCTCGACGTTGTCTTAGTCGTGCGTTCAACGGGCAGTACTACAAGGTTCAAATCCTCATCGGGCGCATTGTCGATCTGACTCTTGATCAGAGCCGATAGGTTCGGGAACTCGTAGGTGCGTGTGTTCGTGTCGTAGGCGTTCGACAGGAAGGCCGTCTTACTGTTCTCGATCTGTCCGCTCTCGAAGAAGGTCTTCACTGAATCTTCGGGCAAGAGCATCAGGTAGGAGGGAGCGCTCAAGGCGTATAGCCACTCCTCTTGGGGCATTGCTTTCAGCGACAGGGGGAACTCGTTGATGATACGGTCCTTCATGATGGGCGACATCTGCGAGGTGGGCATCTTGATGCGCAGGCAGACACCGGCGGGCGACTTAACGTAGCCGTACGACTCGTTAGGCTGCAACAGCTGGCTCATGTCGGTATTCTTGAAGCGGTTGAGCTGAATCACCTCCTTGGTCGTGTTGAAGACCTCCGAACCCTGCACCAGCGAGTCTTTTCCGGCAGAGCTGGTCACGGCGTATTGATAATAAATGGTCATGTAGCTGCTCGAAACGGCCAGCATGTTGCCGCTGCCGAACGTGGTGGTCACGTAGAGACCAGGCCAGAACTCATTGAATGAGGCTTGGCTGTTGAAGGTCTCGGGATGGTTGACCGTCTCGTCGTAGAAGCGCTGTCCAATCTCCGTCGGCATGACGATGCGGATGTTGGGCGTATAGGTGTCGAGATTGCGAATCGAGTCGGGAATCTCGTTGTTATAGGCCGTGTAGATCTTTGATCCGTAGGAGGTCTGCATGTCGCAGTAGTCCGCCGGGTCCATGTTCGTATAGAAATTCCTTGTCAAGGGCGAGGTGATCTTGAAGATCTCTGCCTTCATGGGAGCCAACGAGTCGCCCACCCACGCTCCGTTCTTGTTGGAGGAGACGTAGTAGATTCTGAAGTCTACGGAGTCGATCTTTCCCTCATAGGGCGTTTTTGAGAACCTGAACTCGTTCGGGCTGTAGAACTGGCAGAGGAAGTCAGACTTCAGGTTGCCATACAGCGGGTCGTAGATCTCGCCCAATTGCGCCCTGTTGGTACGTGCGTAGATGGAGTCCAACTGGACGGTCGTGACCTCGATGTGGAACGTGTCGGTATAAACCGAAATTGTATCGTTGCCTGGCTGGATCGTAATACCGATCGAGCTGATATCATCATTACACCCCGCCAAGATGCTTACGATCGTCAGGCTGAGGCCAAGAATCACTTGCTTGAAATTCATTTGTCTTTCTGAAATTATTTGTTGTTGGGATCTAACACGATGTCGTAGAACTTGTTGATCTCATCGATGTAGGTCTCGGGCGATTGATAAGGCAAGAATGGCTTGCCCTCTTTCGTTGCGATGTATTCGGCCAGCTCGGGGTTGATTGTCTCGCTGCCCTGGATAACGCCGTCGGCGAAGTCGATGGCGAGCTTGCTCAGCGCGATGAAGCTGGTGTCTTTTTTCAGCAGTTCCACGTCCTTCGCCTTTGCGCCGTCGGCACGCAGTTTGGTCGAGAATCCCTTTGAGAGGGGGTTCTTGAAATCGTCGTTATAGATGGAGTAAACTACCTTGGCTTGGCGCAGGCAGGGGTCGTCGGCATACATGCGCTTGATGTAGAGAGCCGTGAGGGCCGACATCCATCCATGGCAATGGATCAGGTCGGGAATCCAGCGGAGCTTCTTGATTGTCTCCAGCACACCGCGCACGAAGAAGATCGAGCGGTCGTCGTTGTCCTCATACTCGTTGCCATCCTCATCGACAGTCGTGTGTTTACGTTGGAAGAAATCGTCGTTGTCGATGAAATAGACCTGCATGCGAGCCGCTTGGATGGATGCCACCTTGATGATCAAAGGGTGATCAGTGTCATCGATGATCAGATTCATTCCAGAGAGGCGGATAACCTCGTGCAGCTGGTTGCGTCGTTCGTTGATGTTGCCGAATTTAGGCATAAACGTTCTGATCTCGCGACCTTTTTCCTGAATGCCTTGCGGCAGGTTTCTGCAGATTGTAGCTATCTCTGAATCTGGAAGATACGGGGTAATTTCTTGAGCTAAATACAAGATTCTTTTTGCATCCATTCTATACCGATGTTTTTATTTTTTCGCCACAAAGATAGCAAAATTCTTTCATATACCGTAATTATTTTGTTGCTTTGCACTGTCAAATAAAGCATCTATTCAATGAAAATCGTTAAAGGTATCAATGAATTGAAGAGCTATCTTGCTGATAGTAAAAAAGATGGGAAGCGTATTGGGCTTGTCCCGACCATGGGTGCGCTGCATAAGGGCCATTTGAGTCTGGTTGAGCGTTGTGTGAAAGAAAACGATGTCTGCGTAGTCAGTGTGTTTGTCAATCCTACTCAGTTCAACGATAAGCATGACTTGGAGATTTATCCACGCACGCTGGAGGCCGATTGCGCCTTGCTGGAGCAGGCGGGCTGTGATTTCGTGTTCGCTCCGTTGGTTGAGGAGATGTATCCCGAGCCTGACACGCGCACGTTCGATTTCGGACCGGTCATGCAGGTGATGGAGGGCGCTAAGCGTCCGGGCCATTTCAATGGCGTGGCGCAGGTCGTAAGTAAGTTGTTCTACATCGTAGAGCCTGACAACGCCTATTTCGGCGAGAAGGATTTCCAGCAGATCGCAGTCATCCGGGCCATGGTGAAACAGTTGCAGATTCCTGTGCAGATCAACGCTTGCCCGATTGTGCGTGAGGCGGATGGCTTGGCTTTGAGTAGCCGCAACACCCGTTTGACACCCGAGCTGCGTGCGAAAGCCCCGAAGATCGCCCGTGCGATGTGCGAGAGCTTGGAGCTGGCCAAGACGAAGTCGGTGAAGGAGGTTCACGACTACGTGGTGAACACGCTCAACGCCGACCCTGATTTGGAGGTGGAGTATTATGAGATTGTGGATGGCAACAGCTTGCAGGCTATTCAGGATTGGAAAGATACGGACTATGCGGTTGGTTGCATCACCGTGTATTGCGGCGAAGTTCGATTGATTGACAATATAAAATATTAACCATAGAGAGAGAGTACGGTTATGATGATAGAGGTTGTGAAATCGAAGATTCACCGTGTAACGGTCACTGAGGCCAACTTAAATTATATAGGTAGTATTACGATCGACCAGGACTTGCTGGATGCGGCCAACCTGATCCCTAACGAGAAGGTGTCGATTGTGAATAACAACAACGGAGAGCGTTTGGATACGTATGTGATTCCAGGCGAGAGAGGGTCGGGCGTGATCTGCTTGAATGGAGCGGCGGCTCGCAAGGTGCAACCGGGCGACATCGTGATCATCATGTCTTATGCCATGATGGATTTCGAGGAAGCTAAGACGTTTAAGCCTGCGGTTGTATTCCCCGACACGGCGACCAATAAGCTGGTCTGAAAAGAAAAAGGCTTTATTTAGTTACTAGATACAATTTTTTGATAGTTGTAAAGGATTCGTACGACGTGATGTCGTGCGAATCCTTTTCTTTTCTTACTGGCGCAATGTGCCGTTGGCCTTGCGATAGGCCACTCCGTTGAGGTATTGGTTGAAGTGGGCCTCCACCTGTGTCTGCCAAGCCTGTTGCCAAAGTGTTTGCGCCTCCAAGTGGTCGGAGAGCGTCTCCAGCCCGAGCTTATACTGCTCGGTGCTCACGCGGCGGTTCTCTTCGGCTTGCTCCAGCGCTTTGTCGGCCAGGTCGCTTTCCAGGCGTGCCTCGTCGAGATTGTTAGCCGCTTGTGCCAGCTCCAGCAGCATCAGCTCGTTCTTGTCGGCTTGCTCCAGCAGGCTTTGCTTCAGCTGCGCCTTGGCGGCGTTCACCTTGTTCTTCCGTTCGCCGAAGTGGTAGAGCGGGATGCTCACATTGAGCAGCGCAATGAAGCTTCCCTTATCGAAAAGTTTCTCATCATTTATCTTTAGGCCGTTCATATAGTTATAACCGGCTTGCACGCCCACTTGCGGCAGCATTTCGCTGCGTGTGAGCTTCACTTTCTGCTGATTGATCTCTACCTGCTTGCTCAAGAGGTGATATTCTGGGCGGGCGCTGATGTCGTTGCTGGCCGACTCGTCGATCATCATCTCTGGGTACTGTTCGTCGATGCGGATTGGGTCGAGCAGCGGCAGGCCGATGTAGTGACAAAGGTTCATCGAGGCCAGTCGCTTGGCATTCTCGGCTTTGCGCAGGTTTAGTTCCGCCTCGTTGCGTTTCACTTGCACCTTCAGCACGTCGTTTTGCGGCTTCAGTCCATGCTTATGGGCGCTCTCCACCATGCGGTTCAGCTCGTTTAGCGTAGCCAGGTAGCGTTCAGCCACCTTGTGTATCTCTTGCGCCTTGACGAGCATGGCATAGGCCTCCTCGGTGTGGAGGATGACCTCCATCTCTGAGAGGCGTTCGCTTTGCTGTGCGGCCTCTCTGCCCAGTTTGGCCATCTTGTAGGCCGCACGGATCTTGCCGCCCATGTAGAGTGGCTGTTGCACGCTGATACCACCTGTGTAGGCCCATCCCAACTCATAGGCCAAGTTGAGTCCTGGGAAGTAGGCGTAGTGGCCGTTGGGCAACAGGTTGCCCTTTCCGTCGGGGGTCAGCACAGGCAGGTTGCCGCCAGGGATGGCGAAGTTGCCATCGGTTGTGCCATACATTCCGGTGCCGCTCAGTTTGAAGTCGGGGAAGAAGTTGGCCCGGTAGCTCGATACCATGTAGTTGGCGTAGTGCGTCTGCTGCGCGGCGGCGGCGAGCTGCTTGTTTTGTTGCAGGGCCATCTCGCGACACTGCTGAAGGGTGAGCGGCTCCTGCGCCGTGGCCTCACCCATGAAGAGCAGGAGCAAGCCTGCCAGTATATAATAAGGAAGTCTTTTCATCATTCTTCGTTTTTAATATGGAAAAACAGTGCGTATAAAACAGGGATGAACAGTAGGGTAACCAGCGTGCCGAAGAGCAGTCCGCCCATGATCGTGGCCGACAGCGATCCGAACATTGGGTCGGTCAGCAGCGGAATCATACCCAGAATCGTGGTCAGCGAAGCCATCATTACGGGGCGCAGACGGCTTTGTGCGCTGTCGATCAGAGCAGTGATAGGAGCCACGCCACTTTCGAGCTGCAGGGTGATCTCGTCCATCAGTACGATTCCGTTCTTGATCAGCATGCCGATCAAGCCCAAGGTGCCGACAATGGCCACGAAGTCGAATGTCTTGCCCGTGAGCAGCATCACCGCAATCACGCCCACCAGAATCATGGGCAGGATGCAGAAGATGATGGCCGGCTTACGGTAGTCTTTGAACAGCATGATCAGGATGGCGATCATCAGGATGATGGCCAAGGGGAAGTTCTGGAACAGATACTTCGTCGATTTTGTGCTGGCGCTCTTCTCGCCCTGCCATTGCAGGCGGTAGCCGTCGGGCAACTGGATCTGCTCAAGCTGCTGCGACACCTTCTGCCACACGGCCTCGGTCTCCAATCCCGGGGCGGGCGAAGCCTGCACACGGTAGCTGCGCTGACCGTTGTAGCGGGGAATGACGGGGTATTCCCATTCCAAGTCGATGCTGCGGCTGATCTGGCGCAGCGGCGTGCTGGCCAGAAGTTGCTCCACCATGTCGCTCTTCGAGAGCGTACCCGCCTTCAGCTTATAGAGCAGCTCTTTCGAAGCCAGTCGCGAAACCGAGGGGATGGTAGAGAACACCTGCGTATTGCCCAGGTCTTCGATGGCGTTTCCCTGCTCGTCGAGACATTTCAGGTAGATGCTGTTAGAGTGAATGCCCTCGTAGAAGTTGCCGATGGGGATGCCGCCCGTAGCGGCCAGCAGCGAGAGGCTCACGTCTTTGCGACTCAGTCCTAACGAGCGAGCTGCGCTCTGGTCGTAGTCAATTTTGAGCACTGGCACCTTGGGTTCCCAGTCGGCCGTGATGAGGCACACCTCTGGCATTTGGGCCATGAGCTGCCGGGCCGTGTCGGCCAGTTGCTCCAAGACGGCGGGGTCGGGGCCTAAGAACTGCGCCTCGATCGGATATTTCTTGAACATCAGGTTGTAGCGCTTCAGCTTCACGTAGGCGTCGGGATATTGCTCGCTCAGGTGCTGCTGAATCTCATTCATGTTGTCGATCAGCTCTTCTGACGAGGTGAAGTCGATGATCAGCTCGCCGTAAGAGAGGGTCGGGTTGGGAATGCTTCTCACCAAGTTGTAACGTCCGGGTGCGCCACCCACCGAGGCGGTGATGTGCGTCACCTCCTTGCGGGTCTTCAGGTAGGCCTGGATCTCGTTGAGGTCGCGCTCGATGCGGCTGTAGTCGGTGCCTTCGGGCAGCTTATACTCCATGTAGAGCTGATCGTAGGCCATGTCGGGGAAGAAGCCTCGGCGCATGTAGCGGAAGCCGAAGAGCGAAACGACCAGCAGGCCGACCATGATCAGCAGGAACGTGTAGCGATGGGTCAGCGACCATTTCAGGCTGCCGCGCAGCCAGGCGTAGGCCTTGCCCTTATAGATGCGGCGTCCTCCCTCGCTCTCCTGCTCTACCTTCGGATGCAGATAGCGATTGGCGATCAGAGGCACGTGGATCAAGGCCAGCACCCAGCTCAAGCTCAGCGAGACGCCGAGGATGATGAATAGGTCGCGCACGTAGACACCTGTTGTGTCGGGCGAGAGGAAGATGGGCAGGAAGGCTAGAATGGCGATCATCGTTGCGCCCAGCAGGGGAATGGCCGTCTTGCGTCCGATGGCGGTCAGTGCCTCCATGCGCGGCTTGCCCGCCTTGAGGTCAACCAAGATGCCGTCGATGATCACGATGGCGTTATCAACCAGCATTCCCATGGCCAGGATGAAGGCACCCAGCGAAACACGCTGCAAGGTGCCATGCAGGCCGTTGAGGAAGAGGAACGAGCCGAACACGGTGACGATCAGCGAGATTCCTATGATCAGTCCGCTCTTGAACCCCATGGTGATCATCAGGATGACGATTACGATAACGACCGACTCCACCAAGTTGACAGCGAAGGTGCTCAATGCGCTGCCCACACGCTCGGGCTGATAGAACACCTTGTTACAGCTGACGCCCACTGGGAAGCGGGTCTCCTTCAGGTGAGCCAGTTGCTGCTCGACGGCTTTACCCACCTTCAGGATGTCCGACGAGTAGGAGGCTGCGATCAGGATGCCGATCGAGCGTTCGCCGTCGTAGAATAGCTCGTTGCGAGTGGGCTCCTCGTAGCTTTTCTCCACCTTTGCGATGTCGCTCAGGCGCAGCTGATCCTCCTCGTGGCCTTGGATCAGCATTCTGCCGATATCTTCCACCGTCTTGAAGCGGTCGCTCACGGTCACGCGGATGCGGTTGTCTTTATTGTCGAAGTAGCCGCTGTAGGTAATCTCGTTCTGTCCGCTCAGGGTGGTCAGCACCTCGGCGGCGTTCACGCCCAGGTTGGCCATGCGGTCTTGCATCAGCGAGATGTTGATGCACTCCTTGCGCTTGCCGTAGAGTTCCACACGCTCCACGCCGTCGATTTCGCTCACCTCGCGTTTGATCAGCTCGGCGTAGTCGGAGAGGGCTCTGTCGTTCAGGCCGTCGCCCGTCAAGGCGTAGAAGATGCCAAACACGTTGCCGAAGTCGTCTTGTATCATCGGTGCGTTAGCCCCCTTGGGCAGCGAGGCACGCGCATCGTTCACCTTGCGTCGCAGTACGTCCCACATTTGGTCTACCTCGTCGTTCGTGGTGGTCGATTTCAGCTCCACTTGAATCAGCGATAGGTCGTTGAAGGAGTAGCTCTCCACGTTGTCGATGTTGCCCATCTTGCGGATCGCTTTCTCCAGGGGGTCGGTCACCTCCAGCTCCACTTGGTGAGCCGAGGCACCGGGATAGGTGGTGGCGATCATGGCCAGCTTCACCTTGATTTCTGGGTCTTCCAGCTTGCTCATCTGGTAGCACGACAGGGCGCCACCGGCGATCAGCACCGCGATGAGGAAGTAAACCAGGTTGCGGTTGTTAAATGCCCATTTGCTGATGTCCATCATAATAATCCTCCTTCGTTAGTGATTGTGACAGCTGGCAGCGCCTGCACACTGTCGCCTTCTTTCAGGAAATGTACACCCGATGCAACCACTTGGTCGCCAGAGTGCAAGCCCTCGCAATGAATCAAGATCGTGCCGTCGCTGTTGGGGCGGACCAGCTCGGCAGCCAGTCGTGCGACGCATCCCCCTTCATAGCGGTAAAGGTAGCTTTGTCCGCCTTCCTCTATCAGGGCGCTGCGGGGCACGGCCCACGTCGTCTCTTGGTCGGCTTTGCAAGTGATTGTCACGTTAGTGTTCATACCTGGCGAGGGAATCGGCTCTGTGCCGCCCACGAGCTTCAGGCGCATGGCATAGAGCTGGTTGGCGTTGGCCTTCTCGGTGATCCCGATCAGTTTTAGCTCGTAGGTCTTGCCGGGATAGACGTCGAAGGTGCAGCTGAAGCGTTCAAATTGGCTTCGGCGTACGTAGTCGGCCGCTGGGATGTTCAGTTCCACTTCGGGCATGTCGCGGCTGATCAGCGAGATCACGGGCATGCCTGCGGCCACTGTCTCGTTGGCGTCGAACAGGCGTTTCTGTACGAAGCCGCTGAAGGGGGCGTAGAGCTTGGTGTAGCCCAGCTGATCCTTGTGGTTCTTGTATTTCGCCTCGATTTGCTGCAAGCCATACATGGCCTTCTCGTTGGCCACCGGAGTGGTGCCGTTCTCCTTGTAGAGGGCCATGACGCGCTCCGCCTCGCCCTTGATTTGCTTATATTCGGCCTCCGTTGCGCTTAGTTGCACGGCGTAGTCGGTCGGATCCAGCTCGGCCAGCAATTGGCCCTCGCGCACGGGCTCTCCCTCCTTCACATACACTTTCTGTATCATGCCGCTAACACGGAAGGCAATGTCGATGTCGTGCGTAGCTCTCACTTTCGCCGGGAATCGCAGCGTGGGCTGGGGTGCGTCCGAGCTTACGGTGTAGAGGTTCACTCGTCTGGCTTCGTCGTTCGAGGATTGGTTGCTGCCTTGGCCGCCGCAGGCTGTCGCTGCCATCAGGCACAAGGCTCCCAAAAGATAGGAATACAGTTTCATTGCTTTTTATTTTAAGTGTTTATATTCTTCTTTTTCTTTTTATTCTTACGCGAAGTTAACCACAGCCGAAAAGTTGATAAAGTCCTATTCATCTGCTAAATTGTTATATTTGTATTATTTTTGCTCGAAACTTCCCGTTTTTTCAACTTTTTCTCTTTATTTTTGCGTGCAAAGAGCTTATTTTATGGAACATCTATCGGCACGCATCTCTCAGCTTTCTGCTGAGGCAGATCTGAGTCATCACTTCCTTTTCAGCCTCACGCGCTGTGGCTTCTTCTTGTGCACGCAGGGCAGCGTGGCCCTCTCGTCCAATCAGTCTATCTATCACCTGGAGCAGGGCAGCATGTATATCTACATGCCCTCGGCCTCGGTGTGCGTCATTTCGCAGAGCGACGACGCCGACGGCCTGATTGTCGAGAGCGCGCTCGACGATATCCTGCCTGTCATCAACAAGGTGGTCAGCCCCGAGAATCTGCTCCTGATCCGCACCAATCCCTACGTCAAGCTCCGGCAGGCCGAGTTCGCCCAGCTGCAGCAAGCCATCGATGCCTTGCGGGGCAGGATGGCGGGCGAGCGAAACGAGGTCTTGACCGCCCAGCAGCGCATGCTCAAGGTGGAGATCCTGCGCACGCTCTTGCAGGCCTTTTGCTACGAGATGTTCTTCATCTATTTCTCTCACACGCCCGAGCGGCCCGTTCTGGCAAACGACAAGAAGGTACTGGTCTATCAAAACTTTATGCTCGACATTTATAAGCATTATAAGCGCGAGCGCGAGATCGCTTTCTACGCCTCGCAACAGTGTCTCAGCGAACGCTACTTCTCGCTCATCGTGAAGCAGGTCACGGGACAGACCGCCTCCTTCTGGGTGGTGCAGATGGTGATGGCCGAGGCTAAGCGATTGTTGGAGAGTACGTCGCTCACGGTGAAGGAGATAGCCTTCGAGCTAAACTTCTCCACGCAGTCTTTCTTTGGCAAATATTTTAAACACTATGCCGGCCTCTCGCCCAGCGACTATCGCAAGCAACTCTTCCAGCTCTGACTTCAGGGCAAAAAAATATGGATTATGAACGGGATAGCTCGATCCCGATTCATAATCCATACGATATCTATTCTCTCTTCGCCTATGCGGCGAAGTGGCTTTCTTAAACGTTCGTGTTGCTCTTCAAGATAACGTCGTGTGCACCACCCTCGACGATCGAGGTTGAGGAGACGAGCGTAATCTTCGCCTGGTTCTGCAATTGCTGGATCGTTACGGAGCCGCAGCTGCACATCGTGGCGATCATCTTGCCCAGCGTCACCTTCAGGTTGTCTTTCATCTTGCCGGCGTAGGGCACGTAGCTGTCAACGCCCTCCTCAAACTTCATGCCCTCGGTGCCGCCCATGTCGTAGCGCTGCCAGTTCTTCGCGCGGTTGGAGCCCTCGCCCCAGTACTCCTTCACGAAGTTGTTGCCGATCTTCAGCTTCTTCGTGGGCGACTCGTCGAAGCGGGCGAAGTAGCGGCCCATCATCAAGAAGTCAGCGCCCATGGCCAAAGCCAGCACCATATGGTAGTCGTGCACCAAACCTCCATCGCTGCAGATGGGGATGTAAACACCGTGCTCCTTGTAGTAGGCGTCACGCGCCTTAGCCACGTCGATCAATGCCGTAGCCTGTCCGCGGCCGATTCCCTTTTGCTCGCGTGTGATGCAGATCGAACCGCCACCGATACCCACTTTGATGAAGTCGGCTCCTGCGTCGGCCAGGTAGTTGAAGCCCTCTTGGTCGACGATGTTGCCTGCGCCGACCAGCACCTTGTCGCCATAGTTGGCCTTGATCCACTTCAGCGTCTCATACTGCCACTCCGAGTAGCCGTCCGATGAGTCGATGCAGACCACGTCTACACCCGCCTCGACCAGCGCCGGAACACGCTCCATATAGTCGCGCGTGTTGATACCAGCGCCAACCAGCAGCTTCTTGTCGGCTCCTGAGAGCTCCATCGGGTTCTCGCGGTGGCTGTCGTAATCCTTGCGGAACACGAAATACTGCAAGTGTTGCTCCTTATCAATAATAGGCAATGTGTTCAACTTGTGGTCCCAGATGATTTGGTTGGCCTCGCTCAACGTAATGCCCTGCTCGCCGACGATCAGCTTCGAGAAGGGGGTCATAAACTCGCTCACCTTCTTGTCTAAAGCGTCCTTGCCCTCGCGATAGTCGCGGCTGGTCACCATGCCCAGCAATTTGCCGTTAGGCGTACCGTCGTGGGTCACACCAATCGTAGAGTGTTCCGTCTTGCGCACCAAGGCCAGCACGTCGGCCAATGTGTGGTCGGGGGTCAGGTTCGAATCGCTGATCACGAATCCCGCCTTAAACTTCTTGACTTTGCGCACCATCTCTGCTTGGCTGGCAATGGGTTGCGAACCGAAAATGAACGAGAGACCACCGTTGCGAGCCAGCTCGATTGCCAGTTCCGGGCCGGAAACCGACTGCATGATTGCTGAAACGAACGGGATGTTCAGCTCGATCGCCGACTTTTCGCCAGCGTTGAACTTCACCATCGGTGTTTTCAACGAAACGTTGGAGGGAATGCACTCTTTTGTTGTTAAACCAGGGATGAGTAGGTACTCACCAAATGTTCTTGAAACATCGTTTAAATAGATTGCCATAGATATTTTGCTATTTACAAGATCTGATTTATATATTTTGCAAAGGTAGTCTTTTTTATTGGATCGCAAACCGATTGGCGGCCGAAATAATCCATCTTTCGCTAAAATTGCCCTTGCGGCCCCTCGAAGCTCGATTCGAAACGATTTTGACATGGCCCAATAAGCGCATATGATGGGGATGAACCGTATCGTGTTGGCGGTTAAATGACCTCGCTGCGCCGAAGCTGCAAGGCAGTAGCTCTAATCGAGCTCTAACGTTTCTCTAACGTTTCTCTAACCCTGGATTAGAGAAACATTAGAGCAACCTCGGAGCAGCCTCGGAGCAGCCTTAGAGCAGCGCCCCTCCAGCCTGATGCTTAGCGGTCACGGACGGTTGGAAAGTTTTTGGGCATAGGGACGTGAAATACGGGGTGGAAAACGGATCGCAGCTTCTTTATTTGATTATTTTTGCCGCAAATTTTTTAGCTGAATGAACAGGACTATATTGCAGGGGTTGATCGTGATGTGTCTCAGCCTGCTGATGAGTTGCAACACCGACGTCTTCGTGAAAGACTTTCGGTCTGATGTTGATGAGGCGCATTTGGCGGGCACCGATGATGCTCTTACGCTACATTTCCCCCATGGAGGGTGGGTGTTGAGAGGCTCGTTGAGCAGCGGTCTCTCGTTGAGCTCGCCGTCGTCTTTCAGCATCGAAAACTACGATGCTGCCGGTAAGCTTGTTAGCCGGAGCGATCAGATTTACCTGACCGACCAGGGAAGGGCTGAGTTGCGCAACGACCTGATCCAGTTGGATGTAGAGCGCATCAGCGATACCGAGCTGAGAATAAGGGTGCTGGAGAACCTGTTGCCCGATTGTGAACTCCATCTGACCTTGCAACATAAGGAGGCCGACGGCATGTCGCAGCTGATTCGAGTCTCGCTCGCCGCTGCCCGCTATGAGGTGGATCAAGTGGCCTATACGCTCGACTCTTGGAGCGAGGAGGAGCGCACGGAGCGGCGTGCGGCCTTGAACGTGATTATCCCCACCGACACAGCAATCCCTTGCATCCTCTACCCCTACGAGTCGGAGTGTCGCGATGTGCGGTTTGGCGAGTTTATCTTGCAAGTCGAGGGAGAGGGCTACTACGAGCCGTTCTCGCCTCTCCACCTGTTTGATGCGGCAGTCGAGGTGGAGATTCCAACGCCGCACCCCGACAGGGCAGGCTTCGAGATGAGGGGCGATAAAGCGCTCTTGACCGATGATCCGCAACGGTTTGACTTGCCGAACGCTAAGCAGTCGGAAACGGTGGTCGTTCAGGGTCCGGGCACTTTCATCGTCTACAAACAGGTGGATTACCGAAAGACGATCAATAGTTGCGAGATTCATGCCCACAATTGCGACAGCGGCAAGAAGCGCGTGTTTCGTGCTTCGCTTGAGCAGGAATTTCCTTCCCGCTTATCCGTGTCCACCCAAAAACAGGAGGCTCAATGATGAATAGGTCAATTTTACTGCTGTCGCTCCTTTTCCTTTGGCTCTGCTTGCCGCATGTGGCTTGCTGCGAAGAGGCCGATACGCTGAGACTCATCCATCGAGTGGGAGTGGATTTCCGTCCCTCCCGCATTGTGCAAGACGATCCGTTTTTCGAGGGCGAAAACCAGCTGGGCCGACCGATGCTATTTGGCTATTCCTGCCATCTGAAATACAGCTTCCAATTTGCCGATAACTCTCGGATGGGCACGCTTTATCCGCATACGTATCAAGGTATTGGTTTATCTTGTAATGATTTGGAAAATCGCAAGGAGATAGGCTCACCAGTGGCGGTTTATGCTTTTCAAGGTTCGCGTATCGCTATCCTTTCCTCTGCCTTGTCGCTGGACTATGAGTGGAATTTTGGAGCCTCTTTCGGATGGAAAAAGTCTGACGGCATCAGCAATCCCAACAATACCGTGGTGGGTTCGAAGGTGAACGCCTACATCAACTTGGGCTTCTTGTTGAATTGGCAAGTGGCTCCTCGATGGAATCTGACGGCGGGCGTCGACCTGACGCACTATTCCAACGGCAACACGGGTTATCCCAACTTGGGTGTCAATATGGTAGGCGGAAGGGTGGGCTTGGTCTACAGCCTGCACCCCGAAGGATCGATGCGACGGGCAGCCTCTTCGTCGTGCGATATGGTTTTCAAACCCTATGTTAGCTATGACGTGGTCGTTTATGGCGCAGGTCGTAAGCGGGCGTTCATCACCGACGACGAGTGTTTCATGATTCCTGGCACATTTGGCATCGTGGGCATGAACTTCACGCCGATGTACAACTTCAACCGCTTTTTCCGTGCCGGTCTTTCGCTCGATGCGCAATACGACGAGAGTGCCAACGTGGCGGCCTATTATGTGGGTGGAGGTCAGGATGCTCCCAGGTTCTATCGCCCCTCGTTTTGCGAGCAGTTTGCCGTCGGTCTATCCGCCCGTGGCGAGCTGGTGATGCCCTTCTTTGCCGTCAACGTCGGCCTTGGCTACAACGTCTGGCAAAAGGGGGAGGACACGAAGGGGTGGTATCAGGTACTGGCCCTCAAGACCTCGATCACACGCCAGCTCTTCCTCCATGTGGGCTATCAGTTGAGTCGATTCAAAGACCCCAGCAACTTGATGCTGGGCCTGGGATGGCGCTTTGGCGCATAGCCTTAAAAATGGGCTAGGTTTGATGGGGAAACACATGTCCTCACGCCTCGTAACGAGAGTTTCTACTTTATCGTTTTTATTATTGAATGCGTGCGCACATACGCATGAGAATCAGTCGATTGACATAAGTCAAGATAGTGTGCTTGCGTAAATTTTTTTTCATCGTTCTTATCGTTTGTGTCACAGTGATTAAGGCCTGGTTTTAGCGCAAGAGCGTTAAAGGACGGTTG
>CAKUZF010000037.1 GCA_934718155.1 uncultured Parabacteroides sp.
TTATTTTATGAACAAAAGGTTTTTTACTTTGATGGCAGCGGTGATGCTCGCAGGCGCACCGTTATGCAATGAGGCCTATGCAGGTAACAAGACAACTGTTACTATTGCTGACACTAAGTTAGCAGATGGCGTGAAGTTTGTAATTGGTAGCAACAATGGCACTACTGCTACTGCTAACGATGAGTTCGGTGCTGTTACTGAAGTTACCATTAAGAACACAAAATATGTAACTTTTACTACAGCAGGTAAGATTGGAACATCTGTAACTGCAGCTGACATTAACGCTGCTATCAAGAAAGCAGCGGTGTTCGAGGTTCGCAACTACAAGGATGGTAAGTTTGAGTTGTGGGTAAATGGCAAGCAATTTGTAGTAAACGCTACAGATGGTCAAGCAGCTACTTCCTCCACTACAGAGATTGCTAAGGTGTTCTATGCAAAGAAGGGAACAGATGTAACTACCAAAGTTGATTTCGAATCACTCCGTACTTATGTGTTGGGAGGCGAAGGTAAGCCGGTTAAATTTACAGCAAGTGGCTCAAAAGACTACGCTTTGTCTATCAACGAGGCTATGACCGCTGATGATTTGAATACTTACAACGCAAACTCAACTACTTTCAACTTCGGTCCGGACGCTGTTGAGGGCAACGTATTCGAGGGCGTAATACCTGTTACAGTTGCTTATGGCAAATTGAAATCAGGCTCTAAGCCTGGTACATATTTCGTTAAGGGTGCTGATGACGATGTGAAGGCTTTGAAGAAAGCGTTGGATGCTTCTAAACTTGATGACGTTAAGGCAGCTATGGAGAAGCTGAGCGTTGTTGCTGTTTTGGACGATGTTTACGGCATCAACACGGGCGTTCCTGGTGAGGGTTACAAGCTCGCTATGATCAGCGGTGCTGACTTCTATAAGGATTCAAAGGCTGCTGCATTTGATAACTCTGCTTTCACCGTAAAAGAGGGCGATCAGTTGAATGCAAAGGATGTGATTGATTTGACTGTAAGACCGATGGTTGGCGACCCCATTAAACCTTGGAATGTAGCTATCGCTGCTGTTAAGGCTTCTGCTTCTGACACGAAGACTTATGTAACGACTGTTGCAGCTAATACAAGATTCGCTAAGGTTACGAAGCCGATGATGGGCGACAACACTTACTTCGCAGCTTCTGAGTTCTTGTCAGCAAACATGTCTGTTTACAATGTTTACTTCACAAGCGGCGATCAGAGCGTAAAGAACGGCATCACAACTGAGTTCCACAAGTATTTGGCTGTTACTGCAAACGCTAGCGCAACTGCATTTGAGGCTATAGCTTTGGCTACTGATGATATCCAGTTGGATTCTCCGTTGGCTCAGTGGGTTGCAACTGACTTCGATGGCAAGTACACGTTGACATTGACTAACCGTCAGACTCAGGGCAAGCTCATCTTGAAGTTGAAGGCAACGGATGATGCTGGCATCTATGAGATCGTAGGTGATCCTGCAGCAGATAGCTTTGCAACTCAGATTGCAAATATCGACGACTTAACCACCACTTCTACTATTAATGAGCAAAATTTGGCTGGCAAGAAGATCAAGTTGGTAAAGACCACAGCTTCTAAGTATGATGGCTTCTTGAACCTGAGCAAGGATGAGATGGATAACGGTGTTGTTTTGGCATTCACTGGCAAGACTGCAACTTTGGGCGAGACTACATTCTATGCTACTCCGGACAATGCCGTTCCTTCTAATTTGAAAGCTACTTCGGAAGCAGACGACGCTGCTGTTTTGAACATTAGCAAGGCTAATACGGAGATCAAGAGCTTCTTGACCTATGCTACGTTGAACGATAAGAACGAGGTTGTTGCAGAGAAGAAAGATACGTTGGTTATGCCGGCTTACAACTTGTCATACTCTTATAAGACAGCAACTGGTGCTGTAGCAACAGCTAAAGTTTCTGACGACAAGTTCGCTTTGACAACTGCTCCTGCTACTTTAGCAAAGAACTTCTACTTCCAGAAGGCAATGGACGGTCACTATGTAGTTGGTTCTGTATCAAGTGCACCTACATTCAGAGATGGTGTAACTGGCGTAAATGCAACAAATGGTTCCTTTGTTTCTAAAGCTACAAACTGGTTCAACAACGACGAGTCTAAGTTTGCTCATGTAGACGTTATCGTATTAGACAATGAGAGAACAAGCTTGCCTGCTGTTTCTCGCCACGCTACATTCGTGAACAATCGAGGCGCAGTATCGTTGGAGGTGAATAAGAATGGTATCCTCGAGGGTATCTTGAGCGCTGAGCCTGCAACCTTCTGGTTGGATACGTTGACTAACGGTGATGAGGTTTCATTCTACATCTCTAAGGGCATCAAGGCCGCTGCTGAGGAGACTAAGGCTGACGAGGCTGCTGAGGTTCGCAACTTCATGTACTATGCTAACGACTCTTTGAACATCTTCAACGAGGGTAGCGCACTGGCAACTCAGAACAAGAAATACATGTTGGAGGGTACTTCTGACGTGAAGGCTATCTTCCGTCCGGCAACTTTGGCTGCTCACGACTCATTGGTAACTGTTGTTGACGGTAAGGAGAAATCATTGGTTAAGAAAGCACTTAAGGCATTCCAGTATGGCATCGTCTTGGCTGACGAGGAGGTTGCTGATGAGTATGTAATCTACTCTAAGGCTAATCCTTCTAAGTATCTCTATAGCCACAATGGCAAGTTAGGCTTCGGTTCTGCTAAGGAGGCTTTGGTTGTTAAGCTTGGTGAGGGCGACGCAACAGCTAACGAGGCCATCGCAGCTGAGAACGTAGCCGTAATCGCTGGCGAGGGTGTAGTAACCGTTAAGGGCGCAGCTGGCAAGCAGGTAGTTGTTTCTAACATCCTGGGTCAGGTGATCGCTAACAAGGTAGCTACTTCTGACGAGGAGACTATCGCAGTTGCTGCAGGCGTAGCAGTTGTTGTAGTTGACGGCGAGGCTACTAAGGTAGTTGTTAAGTAAGTAAATTACGAACATTAGACAATAAATAAGAACTTCCCCGCATAGGTCGGTAAGGCCAAGTAGCTCGCGAGAGTGAACAGGCGGGGTTGATTAATAATATGTTATAAAAATAAAACCAACTAAGCTCGCGAGAGTCGAAAGGTGTTCACAACAAGAAAGCCGCAGGGGATAATCTCCAACGGCTTTCTTTTTTCACGTTCATCAGCCGCATTTTCCCGGCTGTTTTTCCCTCTACAAATGAATAACTGTTCCTTTTGCCCCTGTAGGGCGATCTCTATATGCGCCTTATTCCCAGGGCGTTGCCCTGGGCTGAAGAGCAGGTTGGGCTTTCAGCCCGCATCCAGCAAAGCTCAAAACTACGCTGCCCATTGCTTAAAATTTCGTTGCCCGTCGTTTTAAATTTTGTTGCCCGTCGTTGTGTATCTCCGTTGCCCGTCGTTTTTCACGCCGTTGCCCGTGGTTTTTTCAAGCGTTGCCCGTGGTTTTTTATGCCGACGGCCGTCGCTGTTTTCGCCCGTTTGGATTCAACTTTTAAAGAGAGGGAGGGAGACGTTGGTTGGCGGTCAGAGCATGCCCCGTGCGCGCCACATAGCCTGAAGGACTCGTTATAAAAAACAATTGGGGGCTGTCTCACGACAGCCCCCAATCCATTTTTTGTTAACCTTAATCTAATACTATTATGAAAAAACCACGTTGCAAATATAAGCTTTCCAGTGCAGTTAATTCTATTTGCGCACTTAAAAGATGTTATTTAGCGGCTTGTTGGCCGCCGCAAACCCTCTTTACTTCGGCCAAATGCTGCGTTTCTCTAAAAGTTCCTGGAAATGTTGCTTATAATTATCGGAAATAGGAATATATTCATTACCAAACACGATGCGACCCCGCTCGATGATCTTGATCTTTTCGAGTTGCACGATGAACGAACGGTGCACCCGCACGAAGCGGTCGGGCGGCAGCGTCTCCTCGATGCTCTTCATGCTCATCAGCGAGAGGATGGGCTTCGGCTCATCCTCCACATAGATCTTCACATAGTCTTTCAGCCCCTCGATGTAGAGGATGCTGCGCAGCTCCAGCTGGATCAATCGGTATTCGCTCTTGACGAAGATGCTCTCGCGCGTCGGCTCGGCTGTCGGCTCGGGCCGATGGCTCAGCTCGTGCCACTTCAGGGCCTTGTTGGCCGCCGTCAAGAAGTCGGGGTAGCTGATCGGTTTCAGCAGATAGTCCAGCGCATTCACCTTGTAGCTGTCGAGCGCATATTGCTCGAAGGCGGTGGTGAAGATCACCCGCGTCTCCTCGGGCAGCATGCGGCTCATCTCCATGCCGCTCAGTTCGGGCATCTGAATGTCTAAGAACAGCAGGTCGACGGGATGTTGGGTGAGGGCCTTCATCGCCTCCAATGCACTCCCATAACATCCCTTCAACTCCAAAAACGGCGTCTTCAGGGCGTAGCTCTCCAGCAGGCTGACAGCCAATGGCTCATCGTCGATAATCGCACACGTCATCATCGTCATTCGGTTTTAGAAATCACTAATCGGGCCTCGTAGGCATCGCCCACTCGGCCGTGGTTAAACTGATACCCTTCGGGATAGAGCAGGGCGAGTCGTTTCTCGAGGTTGCTCAGCCCGATGCCCGATCCGCTCTTGTCGCCTGCGCTCTTCGGGAAGTAGCTGTTGCGTATCAGGCAGTGCACCTCGCCATCGGCGGTTTGCTCGATCGTGAGCTGGATAAACGAGGGCTGGCTGTTGCTGATGCCATGCTTGAAGGCATTCTCGATCAGCGAGATGAAAAGCAGCGGGGCAATCTGCCGATCGGGCATCGTAGCCTTGATTGCCGTCTGCAGCTTCACGCTGCGGGGCATGCGGATGCGCATCAGCTCGATGTAGTTGCGCAAGAAGTCGAAGTCTTTCTCGATTGGCACAAAGGGCTGGTTGCTCTCGTAGAGCACATAACGCAGCAGGCGGCTCAGGTCGTGCACCGCCTCTTGCGCCCGCTCGGGGCTGAAGGCGATGAGCGAATAGATGTTGTTGAGCGTGTTGAACAGGAAGTGCGGATTCAGCTGGCTCTTCAGGTTGCTCAGCTCGGCCTCGGCCCGCTCGCGCTCCAGCTCCCGCTGGTTGGCCTCGGCCTTATACCATCCGTTGGTCATGCGAATCGCTACGCTCAACCCCGCCACCAGGCTATATATCATCATGTTGACGGCATAGAAGCCCATCACGTCGTGGAGCGGCCGAGGGGGACGCCTGTGCATCAGCTCATGCGGCGTAAGAAGATCCATGCAGTAGTGCACCGCCGTCATCATCGCAATGATCAGCACGATGTTGCAGAGGATGAACAGTCCGCTCTGCCGCTTGAACAAGAAGCGCTTGATGAGCCAGATGTAGTTGATGTAGAAGACCGACATGAAACTCAAAGGCACGATGATGCCTCGCACATACTCCTCGACCGAGGTGGCGGCCTCGCGCCCAGTGAAGAAGAACGGGGTGCAGATCAAGATGCCCCATCCAACGATATGGGTCAGCTGCCCCATGCCTTTGACACGGGGCAGCTGCGGTGTTTCGATGTCTGTCGTCTTTTTCATGGCTGTAAAGATACCTGTTTTATTCGAAACGAATCGCTTCGATGGGGTCTAATTGAGCCGCCTTCTTGGCCGGATACCATCCGAAGAAGACACCCGTCACCGTGCAGACCACAAAGCTGAGCAGCACGCTCCAGGGCTGGATGTAGATCGGGAAGTGAGCCACGACGTTCACCAGCACGGCGGCGCCTATGCCAAACAGCACGCCAATCAATCCGCCCGTCACACTGATCAGGATACTCTCGATCAGGAACTGCGCCAAGATGTCGATGCCTTTCGCTCCGATACTCATGCGCAGACCAATCTCGCGGGTGCGCTCGGTTACGCTGACATACATGATGTTCATGATGCCAATGCCGCCTACCAACAGCGAGATGCCCGCCACGGCAGCCAGGAGGGTGGTCATGATGTCGGTCGTTGAGGTAAGCATCGTGCTCAACTCCTGCATGCTGCGGATGGTAAAGTCGTCGTCGTCGGTCTCTTTCAGGCGATGGTTGCGTCGCAAGATCTCCGAGATCTCGTCGATGGCCTGATCGGTGTATTGCTCATCCAGCGCCGAGCAGGTGATGCCCTGCAGGTGGGTGATGGCCAGCACCTTCTTCTGGATGGTCGTGTAGGGCGCCAAGATCAGGTCGTCTTGGTCCATACCCATGCTGTTGTAGCCCTTGCTCTTCAAGACACCCACCACACGGAAGGGCAGCTTGTTGAAGCGTATCACCTTGCCCACCGGGTTCTCGCCGTCGGGGAAGAGATAGTCGACCACCGTCTTTCCCAGCACGCAGACCTTCGCCGCGGTCTGCACGTCTTGCTCGCGAAACATCTCGCCATCCTCAATCTCGTAGCGGCGTATCTGCATATAGTCGGTGCTGACACCATAGACCGTGGTGGGGGTGTTGTTGGCTCCCCGGATGGCCTGTCCGCTGCTGTTGACCGAGGGCGACGAGGCGGCCACGTAGCGCGTCTCGTTGACGATGTCTTGGTAATCGGCCAGCTTCAGGGTCTCCATCGACGAGGCGTCCTGTCGCTGTCCGCCCATCATGTCGGCTCCCGGCTGGATCATGATCATGTTAGAGCCCATCTCGCTGATCTGCGCCTGGATGCTCTGCTTCGACCCCTGACCGATGGCTAACATCGTAATCACCGAGGCTACGCCAATGATGATGCCCAGCATGGTGAGGAACCCACGCAGTTTGTTGTTGGCCAATGCCCGGATCGCTATCTTTAGTAAATTCGCTGCATTCATACTAATCTGTTTTTAGAATCCATGGATGACATCCATTAATCGTCGTTCTTAGGCAGGGCGGCCAACGCCTCCGCCGCACTCAAGATCTGCTCGTTGCGCACGTCGGCCGTGATGCGTCCGTCGCGCAGGGTGATGTTGCGACTGCTATACTGCGCCAACTCGGGGTTGTGGGTCACGAAGATGATTGTTCGGCCCTCGGCATGCAACCGCTGAAACAGCACCAAGATCTCGAACGAGGTGCGGGTGTCGAGGTTACCCGTCGCCTCGTCGGCCAAGATCACGGCCGGATCGTTCACCAGCGCCCGGGCAATAGCTACACGCTGCATCTGTCCGCCCGACATCTGGTTGCTCTTGTGCATCAGTCGGTCGCCCAGGCCTACGGCTATCAGCGCGTTGATGGCCTTCTCCTTGCGTTGCGCCGCGTTGAAGGCCGGGTTATACATCAGGGGCAGCTCCACATTCTCGACCGCCGTGGTCTTCGGCAGCAGGTTGTAGTTCTGAAACACGAATCCAATCTTGCGGTTGCGCAGCGTGGCCCGCTGCCGCTTGTTCATGGTGCGCACCGAGACGCCATCCAGGAAGTATTCTCCGCTGGTCGGGGTGTCGAGGCAGCCTAACGTGTTAAGCAACGTACTCTTACCCGAGCCGGAAGTACCCATGATGGTGACGAACTCGCCCTCGTAGATGGTGAAGGAGACACCCCGCAAGGCGTGTACCACCTCGTCGCCCACCAGGAAGTTGCGCTTGATATTCTCTAATCTGATGATCTCTTTCATGATTCATCCCATTCGTTCAACGTGAAAAACTTACTTCGACTTCTTGTTGTTTCGTCCCGGAGGGCCAGGCATGAAGGGGCTACGCTCGCCCTCGGGCATGGCCGGCATCTGCGCCGCCGAGGCCATATCGACAGCAATCTCGTCGCCTTCGTTCAGGCCCGCCGTCACCTCGGTGGTCGAGGCAGAGCTTGTGCCCACTGTGATCTGCTTGGGCGAAAGCGTCTTTCCCTCGCGCACCCACACCATGCGCTTGCCCGCTTGCACCTCGTTGCCCTCCTCTTTCAGGGTCATGCCAATCTGCTCCATCATGGCCGGATCGGGCACGAAGCGCAAGGCCTTGTTGGGGATGGTCAGGATGTTCGGGCGCTCCATCGTGTAGATTGTCACGTTGGCCGTCAGACGGGGTTTCAGTTTCAGGTCGGGGTTGTCGGCCGTGATCACCACCTCGTAGGTCACCACCGTAGAGCTGCTGCTTGATGTGCTGCTCGAAGAGCTCTCGGAGTCGCCCAAGCGCACTTGGCGCACCACGCCCTCGAACTGATCGTTGGGATAGGCGTCGACCGTGAACGTCACACGCTGTCCCTCGGCCACCGTGCCTATGTCGGCCTCATCCACGTCGGCAATCACCTGCATCTTGGTCAGGTCGGCCGCGATCGTAAACAGCGTCGGTGTCTCGAAGCCTGCGGCCACCGTCTGTCCCTCTTCTACCGCCTTGTTGATCACCACGCCATCGATCGGGCTGGTGATCGTCGCATATTCCAGGTTGCGGCGCACACGCACCATCGAGGCTTGGCTCTGCTCGTAGGCCGCCTTCGCCTTCTCGTATTGATACGTAGCCGTCTCGTAGTCGGTGTCGCTCACCAGCTGTTTCTCGTGCAGCGTCTTGCTACGTGCGTAGTTCTTCTGTTGATACTCAAACTCTGTCTTGCTGCTGGCCAGCTGGGCCTGCGCCGAGCGAAGCTCTGCCTGCAAGTTGATCTTATCCATCTCGGCAATCAGCTGCCCGGCCTTCACCACGTCGTTGTAGTCTGCATACAACTTATCGACGATACCCGACACCTGCGTACCGACCTCGACCTCCGTCACAGGCTCTACGGTGCCTGTCGCGGTCACACTGTTGGTGATGGAGCCACGCTCCACCTTGGCGGTCTCCAACTGGATCGTACCTTTGGGCGACTTCCCACCAAAGAGGAAGAGGCCTCCTGCCAACGCCACGACAGCGACACCGCCCACGATCATTTTCTTCTTGTCCATATCTTTGTAGCTTTTATTTCCGTTATGATTGATTGAATGCAGATCACCCCTACCCAGCCTTCCCCGAAAGGAAGGGTCCTGCGACATCAACGTCGCAGGACACCCTCAAAAATTAAAGAGAGTGGAGTAATATAGTATATGATGATCCATTAATAGTTTGCCGCAATGGGTTTATGCTGGTAGATGTTGAGCAACTGCTGGCTCATCAGCGCCATATACTTGGCCTGCAGCTGTTGCTGCTGCGCCGTGAGGAAGTTGTTCTTCTCGGTCAGCAGCTCCACCGTGTTCTTCATGCCCAAGCCGAACTGCTGATCCACCAAGTTGTAGCTCTCTTGCACGTAGCGCAACCGCTCGCTGGCCGAGAGGTATTGCGTTTGCGAAGAGGTGGCATCGAGGTAGATGCCCTCGACGGTCTTCAGCAGCTGCTTTTGCGTGTTGAGCAGCTCCAGCTGGCTGGTGGTCAGCGCGTGCTTCGCCTTGTTGTAGGCCGTCTTATACTGACGGTTGCTGAAGATGGGAATGCTCAGTGTCAGGCCGACGCTCTCGTTGAAGCTGTTCCAAATCTGGCTGCCGAAGGCATAATCGGTGCCTGAAAGGTGGCCCGTGCCGATGCCTGCGTTCATCGAGAGGCTGGGCAGGAAAGCGCCCTTGGCCTTCTTAACGCCCAGTTCGGCCACCTGGATCTCCTTCTCGCTGCTTTTCACAACGGGCATCACCGCCAAGGAGGTGTTGTAGATGGTCTGCTTGTCGGGCAGGGGGCTCATCACCTCTTCTTCCGTCAACTCGGGCACCTCCAGCTCGATGTCTTGCGTGATGTCGAGCTCCAAGAGCTGCTTGAGTTGCAACTTATAGTTGTCTAAGCTGGTCTGCGCCGTCACCAACTGGTATTTGTCGGTGCTCAACTGGCTCTCCAACTGAGCCAAGTCGACCTTCGAGATGGAGCCGGCACGTAGCAGCTCGACGGCACGGTCGCGCTGGGCGGTCGAAACCTCTACGGTCTGCTGATTGATGCGCACGGCTTCGAGGGCATAGAGCACCTGCATATAGGTCTGCACCAAAGCGATCTGGATGTTCTCCTCGCTTTCTTCGATCGCCAACTCGTTGATTTCGTCTTGCAATTTCTGCTGCTTGATGGCCTGCTGGCGCTGTCCGCCGTCGAAGAGTTTCCAATTGGCATTCACGGCGTAGTTGCCGCTATAGCTGTTGTTCTTCTGCACATCGCTCGACGGATAGTTCACGAAGCCCTGCGTCACGGAGGCTGTCAGCGAGGGGAAGAGCTGCGCCTTGGCCTGCTCCGTATCCTCCAGTCCCGACTGATAAGCCACCTTGCTCTTCTTCACCTGGATGTTGTTGGCCAAGGCATAGTCTAAGCAGGCCTTCAGTGTCCACCGTGTGGGCAACTCCTGCGCCTTGACTGCCCATCCGAAAAGGAAGAGGCATGCGAATAAAAATGAAAATCGTTTCATGTCGTTCCGTTTTTGATTCTTTTACCGAGAGCAAAAGTAAAATCAAAGCCAAAACGGCACAAATGGAATAGAAAGAGCCGCCCTTTTCACCGATAAAGGGCGGTATTCTGTCGATAAGTGCTGTTACCAGCACTCCGCCTTGTCGCGCAACTCGGGGATGCGGTCGCGGTCGTAGCTGGGGCTCTTGATGCCGCTGCGCTTCTGGCGCACGTAGTCATCCAAGAGGAGGAAGGCCTGCTTGCTCAAGAGGGCGATGGCGATCAGGTTGCAGATGGTCATCAAGGCCATGGTGACATCCGCCAAGCTCCACACCAGGTCGAGGCTGGCCAAGGAGCCAAAGAGCACCATGCCGCCCACCAGGAGGCGATAGACAAACAGCACCCACTTGCGGGAGGTGATGAAACGGATGTTCGCCTCGCCATAATAATAGTTGCCAATGATGCTGCTGAAGGCGAAGAGCAAAATGGCCAAAGCCACGAAGATGCTGCCCGCACCGCCGACCTCGGCCTTCAAAGCCTCCTGCGTCAGCTGCACGCCATTGAGCGATCCATCCAGAGGCACGCCGCTGAAGAGGATGATGAACGCCGTGCAGGTACATATAACTAATGTGTCGGAGAAGACACCCAACGCCTGAATCAAACCCTGCTTGACCGGATGCGACACGTGGGCCGTAGCCGCCACGTTGGGCGCCGAACCCATGCCGGCCTCGTTGCTGAAGAGGCCTCGCTTGATGCCCTGCATCAAAGCCGCTCCCACGCTGCCGCCTACGGCTTGCTCCCAGCCCATGGCGTTAGCGACAATCAGCTTGATGACCGCTGGCAGCTGGCCGATGTTGATGAACACTATGCCCAACGCCAAGGCAATATAGCCCAACGCCATGATGGGCACTACGACGCTGCTGACCCGTGCGATGCGATGAATGCCGCCAAAGATCGTAGCGAGCGAGATGAGGGTCAGGGCGATGCCCATCCAGGCATGGTCGATGCCGAAGGAGCCCTCCCAAGCGGCGCAGATGGTGTTGCTCTGCACCGAGTTGAAGGCGAAACCGAATGTGATGGAGATCAGGATGGCAAACAAAACGCCCATCCAACGCCAGCCCAAGCCTCGCTCCATGTAGTAGGCCGGGCCGCCAATGAAGGAATCTTTCCCCTTGATCTTATACAACTGCGCCAACGTGGACTCGACAAAAGCACTTGATGAACCTAAGAGGGCGATGAGCCACATCCAAAAGACAGCCCCCGGGCCGCCCACTGCGACCGCCGTGGCGACACCCGCCAAGTTGCCCGTGCCTACGCGGCTGGCCAACGAGACCGCAAAAGCCTGAAAAGAGGAGATGTGCTTCTCGCCGTTGCCGGCCTTCTGCGTGGAGTCGCCCAAAAGGCGCACCATCTCGCCGATCATTCTAAACTGTACGAACTTGCCTCGCCAAGTGAACCATAAGGCACAGCCCAGCAGCATGATGATTAACACGTATGACCAAAGGACTTCGTTGATTGCCCCGATACACTGATTGAGTGACTCCATAGCTTAGATTTTTTTGATGGGGCAAAGGTAAGGAATTATTTAGTTTAGCAACGGCCTAAAAAGAAAAAAGCCATCCATCACGGACAGCCAATCTCATTGTTGTTAACCTTAAATCTAATACCATGAAAAACACGATGCAAATATAGGGCTTTTATGTTACGCAGCATACTTTTGCAGCATAAATCGTATGCGTATTAACACAGTTTAGCAAAACGGGGCACCAACTGTTAACAAATAAGGGCGAAATCTTGCGTTTCGTTAGTAAACCTTGCGGAAGAGCGGCGCAAAGGAGGCGTTTCGGAATATTCTGGCTACATTTGCAAAGAATGAACCAAGAGATGCTGATAGAACGATGAATCTAACGACACCAATCCAACTAAACAGGCCGGCGTTTGGCGTGAGCTATGCCGACCCGCTCCTGCTGATGGGCTCCTGTTTTGCCGAGAACATGGGCGCAAGGTTAACCGACGAGAAGTTTCGGGTGGACAGCAATCCTTTCGGCACGCTGTATAACCCCGCTTCGATCGCCGAAGCGCTGCGCCGACTGATGCGCCCCACGCCCCTGACGGCCTCCGACCTGTTCGAGCACGAAGGAGCCTACCACAGCTTCGCCTACCACAGCCGCTTCTCGGCCCCCACCGAAGAGCAGGCCTTGCGGCAGATGAACGAGCGGCTGCTGCAGTCGGCCGCCGGGCTGGGCCGTGCGACCCGCCTCATCTTAACATGGGGAACGGCCTACGTGTATCGCCTGAAAAGCGACGGACGCATCGTGGCCAATTGCCACAAACGCCCCGAACGGGAGTTCGTGCGCGAGCGACTGACCGTCGGCTCCATCGTAGCGGAATGGCGCACGCTCCTCGCCGAACTGTGGAGCCAATGCCCCGAACTGAAGCTGATCTGCACCGTTAGCCCCATTCGCCATTGGAAAGACGGGGCGCATGGCAACCAGTTGAGCAAGGCTACCTTGCTCTTGGCTCTCGATGCCCTGCAAGCCGAGTTTCCCGAGCGCATCAGCTACTTCCCCGCCTACGAGATCCTTATGGACGAGCTGCGCGACTACCGCTTCTATGCCGACGACATGCTGCATCCCTCGCCCCTGGCCGTAGACTACATCGCCGAATGCTTCGGCCAAACCTTTTTCGATCGCGAAACGCAAGCGACCCGCAAGGAGTGGGAGGAGATTGGCAAGGCCATCGCGCACCGCCCCCTGCAACCAGCCAGCGAGGGCTACCAGCGCTTCATAACACAAACTTTGTTAAAGGTGCAACAGCTTAAAGCGAAAATGCCTTTCTTTGAAGTTTCAAAAGAGATCGAAATATTGACAGCTAAACTACGTTGAAGCATGGAATACGCTATAAAGGAGGTGGCTCAGGTGATAGGAGCTGCCACAGAGCCACTGCACGACGACACGATCAGCCTGCTGCTGACCGATAGCCGTTGCCTCTCATTCCCAGAGCAAAGCCTTTTCTTTGCCTTGGTTACTAAAACGAACAATGGGCATCGTTACATCTCCGATTTGTATAAACTGCGTGTACGCAATTTCGTGGTGAGCGAGATGCGCCCAGAGTTTGAGGAGATGCCCGAGGCCAACTTCCTTTTCGTAAAAGATACGCTGCGCGCCTTGCAGCGCTTGGCCGCCTACCACAGGAAGCGTTTCCAGATACCGGTGATTGGCATCACGGGAAGCAACGGCAAGACCATCGTGAAGGAATTCCTCTATCAACTGCTGCACAACGAGTTCAACATCGTTCGTTCGCCCCGAAGCTACAACTCCCAACTGGGCGTGCCCCTCTCGGTCTGGCAGATGAACGAGAAACACACGTTGGGCATCTTCGAGGCAGGCATCTCGCAGCCCGACGAGATGGAGCGTTTGCAACCCATCATTGCCCCGACCATTGGTGTCATTACCAACATTGGCGAGGCGCACCAGGAGAACTTCCTCTCTACCAACCAAAAGTGTATGGAGAAGCTGTCGCTCTTCAACGACTGCGAGGCCATCATCTACGATGGCGACGACCTGTTTATCGCCAACTGCATCGAATCGGCCTGCCTCTCGCACAAGGCGATCGGGTGGAGCCGCAAGGATTCGGATGCGCCGCTTTTCATCGAACGGATAGAGAAACAGACGCAGCAGACCGTGATTTATTGTACGCTGTTCGGACTCAACCAGACGGTGGTGATTCCCTTCACCGATGATGCCTCGATCGAGAACGTGATCCATTGCCTGGCCATCATGCTCTACCTGAAGCCCACCAGCGTGAAAGACGTCACGAAGTTCGCCCACCTGGAACCGGTGGATATGCGCTTAGACGTTAAGCAAGGCATCAACAACTGCCTGCTGATAAACGACACCTACAACTCCGACATCAACTCGCTCGACATCGCCCTCGACTTCCAGCAGAGCCGCCGTGTGGGCAAGGAGCTGAAGTCTACGCTGATTCTCTCCGACATCTTGCAATCGGGCACGCTGCCCAAGTCCTTATATAAAAAGGTAGCGGCCTTGGTGGATCGCAAGAAGGTGGATCGCCTGATTGGCATCGGTCGCGACCTGAAGGAGTATGGCGGCGCGTTCGACATCGAGAAGGAGTTCTATCTCACGACAGACGAGTTTATCCATTCGCCCAGCTTCCGCCAATTCAAAGACGAACTGATCTTGCTGAAAGGCTCTCGCCATTTCCATTTCGAACGCATCTCGGAGCTGCTGGAGAAGAAGGTGCACGAAACCATCTTAGAGGTAAACCTCGATGCCATCGTACACAACTTCAACTTCTACCGTTCGAAGCTGAACCCGGAGACCAAGATGGTCTGCATGGTGAAGGCCTCGGGCTATGGCATTGGCTCGGTGGAACTGGCAAAGACCTTGCAGTCGCATCGCTGCGACTACCTGGCCGTAGCGGTGGCCGACGAAGGAGCCGACCTGCGCAAGGAGGGCATCTCAATCCCCATCATCGTGATGAACCCGGAGTTCAGCAGTTTCAACGTGCTCTTCGAGAACCACCTGGAGCCGGAGGTCTATAGCTTCCGTTGGCTGGATGCCTTGATCAAGGAGACAGAGCGACGAGGCATCACCGATTACCCCATTCACATCAAGATCGACACGGGTATGCACCGCTTGGGCTTCCAACCCACCGACATGCCCGCCTTGTGTGAGCGACTGAAGGAGCAGACCGGTGTGCAGGTGCGTTCGGTCTTCTCGCACTTGGCGGGCAGCGATTCCTTCGTGTTCGACGACTTCACGCAGCAGCAGTTAGACACCTTCACGAAGACGGCGGCGGCTTTGGAGCAGGGCTTGGAGCATAAGGTGATCAAGCACATACTCAACACGGCCGGTATAGAACGCTTCACCTCTTACCAGATGGATATGGTGCGCCTGGGCATTGGCCTTTATGGCGTGAGCGCCTCGGGGCAACGAGGCCTGCGTAACGTGAGCACCCTGAAGACAACCATCTTGCAGATCCAGCAAGTCGCGGCGGGCGACTCGATCGGCTATAGCCGCAAGACCTATGTGGAGCGCGACTCACGCATCGCCATCATTCCGATAGGCTATGCGGATGGTTGGAACCGCCACTTCAGCAACGGCGGCGGCGAAGTCTATTTGCGAGGCAAGCGTTGCCCGATTGTGGGAAACATCTGCATGGATGCCTGCATGGTTGACGTGACCGACACGGACGCGCAGGAGGGCGACAGCGTCGAGATCTTTGGTGAGAACCTGCCAGTCACGGAGTTGGCCGATAAGCTGAAGACCATACCTTATGAGATCCTGACCTCCGTTTCGCCCCGTGTGAAACGGGTTTATTATCGCGAATAGGCTGTGATTTGGCACATTTTGTGTACTTTTGTGCTGAAATTAACAGATAGAGTATGAGTCATAATTTATTGCAAGGCAAGCGAGGCATCATCTTTGGTGCCTTGAATGAGATGTCAATTGCCTGGAAAGTAGCCGAGAAGGCGGTAGAAGAGGGAGCAACAATCACGCTGAGTAACACACCCATCGCTGTGCGTATGGGACAGGTGGATGCCTTGGCCGAGAAGTTGCACACCGAGGTAATCCCCGCCGACGCTACCAGTGTAGCCGACTTAGAGACCGTCTTTTCGAAGTCGGTAGAGATCCTGGGCGGTAAGATCGATTTCGTGTTGCATTCGATCGGTATGAGCCCCAATGTGCGCAAGAAGCGTACCTATGACGACCTCGACTACACGATGCTGGAGAAGACGTTGGATATTTCAGCCATCTCTTTTCATAAGATGCTGCAAGTAGCCAAGAAGCAGGATGCCATCGCTGAGGGAGGATCGGTGCTCGCCCTGAGCTATGTGGCCGCTCAACGTACCTTCTTCGGTTATAACGACATGGCGGATGCCAAGAGCCTTTTGGAGTCGATTGCCCGTAGCTTCGGCTACATCTACGGTCGCGAGAAGGGGGTTCGTATCAACACGATCTCTCAGTCGCCGACGATGACCACCGCCGGTAGCGGCGTGAAGGGCATGGAGCACCTGATGGACTTCGCCAACAAGATGAGTCCGCTGGGCAATGCCAGCGCCGACGAGTGTGCAGACTATTGTGTGATGATGTTCTCCGACTTCACCCGTAAGGTGACGATGCAGAACCTCTACCACGATGGCGGTTTCTCAAGCATGGGTATGAGCCTCCGGGCCATGAACCAGTACAGCAAAGGTATGGAAGAATATACCGACGAAAACGGTCACATCATCTATGGTTAATCATGCTGATTAAGATTTATCCAGAGAATCCAAACCAAAAGGAGATCGACAAGGTCGTCAAGGTCCTGCGGGACGGCGGCCTCGTCATCTATCCTACCGACACGGTGTATGCCATAGGCTGCGACGCCTTGAATGTGCGCTCCGTGGAACGCATCTGCCAGATGAAAGGGGTGAATCCGCAGAAGAACGATCTTTCGATCATCTGCTACGACCTCTCGAACATCAGCGAGTATGCGAAAGTGAGCAACGCAGCTTTCAAGCTGATGAAGCGGCACCTGCCGGGGCCTTTCACCTTCATCCTGCCTACCAGCAGCGAGCTGCCTAAAATCTATAAGAATCGCAAAGAGGTGGGCATCCGTGTGCCCGACAATGCCATCATCCGCTCCTTAGTGCAGGCATTGGGAAACCCCATCCTTACCATGTCGCTCCACGAGGAGGAGTCGGTTGAGTATATCACCGATCCCGAACTGATTCACGAACGTTACGACCAGCAGGTGGATGTCGTGATAGACGGAGGGTATGGCGAAACGGAGCCTTCGACCGTGGTGGATTGCACGACCGACGACTTTACCATCATCCGCCAAGGAAAAGGAGAATTATAAAGAGGGCAGCCATCGCCGCCCTCCTCTTTCTCTTAAGCTTCTGGTGCTGCCTCCTGTTTGGGATGGCCAGCCAACTGATCGACCACGATTGCGATCGCGCCATCGCCCGTCACGTTGCAAGCCGTGCCGAAGCTGTCCATCGCGATATAAAGGGCAATCATCAAGGCCTGTAAGGTCTCGTCGAAACCAAGCATACTCTCCAACACACCCAAAGCGGCCATAATCGCTCCGCCAGGAACACCCGGCGCGGCAACCATCGTGATGCCCAACATCAAAATGAATCCGGCGAAGTTGGAGAGCTCGATGGGCGAGCCTGCCATAATCAGAATAGCCATCGCACAGGCCACAATCTTCATCGTACTGCCCGCTAAGTGGATCGTAGCGCAAAGAGGAACCGTAAAGATCGCGATATTCTCGCTCACGCCGTTCTTCACCGACTGCGCTAAGGTGACAGGAATCGTAGCGGCCGACGACTGGGTGCCTAAAGCCGTCGCGTAGGCCGGAAGCATATTGCGCAACAAGCGCAACGGGTTCTTGCGAGAGACAACACCCGCCACACCAAACTGAATGAGCAGCAACAGGACGTGTAAGATGAAGATAACGGCAATCACCTTGATAAACATATTGATGATGCTGGCCACCTGCCCGCTGACTGTCATATTTAAGAAGATGCCGAAGATATGCAGAGGCAACAGCGGAATGATCACCGACTCGATCAGTTTGGTGATGATATCCTTAAAGTCGCTGAACCCGGCATGCAATGAACGCCCCGGAATATAGGAAAGGCCCAGGCCAACCACAAACGAGAGGATGAGGGCTGTCATCACGCCCATCAATGGAGGCATTGACACCTTGAAATAGGGAGTCAGCATGAAGTTCTCGGGGTTGTCCATAGCCGTCAACTCCGTATTGCTCGGCAGAATGCCTGGGAAGATCGCCTCGCAACTAAAGAAGGTGAAGAAGCCCGAGAAGATGGTCGATCCGTAAGCGATCAACGCGGTTATCAACAAGAGCCTACCGGCCCCCTTTCCTAAGTCGCCAATGGCAGGTGTTACCAATCCCACGATAATCAAGGGGATGGAGAAGGAGAGGAACTCTCCGAAAAGCGAATTAAAGGTAACAAACAAGCGGGCAATACCTCCAGGGAGGAACTGGCCGAACAGGATGCCGGCTGCGATGGCAATGACCACCTTACCGAGCAGCGAGATGTGTATTTTCTTCATGATGTTGTTTGATTTTGTAGCCAACAGCGGCCATAAATATACTCATTAACGGACTAATCAGGTTGAAAAAGCAGAAGGGCAGGTAGGTGAGGGTGGCTACGCCCAAGATCGTGGCCTGCGTCATACCACAGGTGTTCCACGGAACCAGAACGGAGGTGACCGTCACCGCATCCTCCGTGGTTCGGCTCAACAGGCGGCTCTCATAGCCCTTGCGCTGGTAGATGTCTTTAAACATATTGCCTGTCAGGATGATGGAGATGTATTGGTCGGCCGTTACGATGTTGAGGAAAAGACCCGAACAAACCGTAGAGGCTACCATGCCAACCCGACGCTTCATGCAGCGCAGGAAGACGGAGGTCAAGCTCTCCAGCATGCCACTGGCTGTCATCGCTCCTCCGAAACACATCGCACAGATGATCAGCCAAATGGTGTTCATCATACCCGCCATACCACGAGTGGCGACCAGCGAGTTCAACGCCTCATTGCCTGTCTCAACCTGCGTGTTGCCATAGAAGGTCATGAAAAGGCCCTTAAACAGCGTGGCACCCTCTTCTGAAGCACTGCTTGCCACCTCCAACAGCAAGTTGGGCTGGAAGAACAGGGCGAAGCAGCCGGCCAGGCCCGCCGAGAGAAACAGCGTGATCAGCGAAGGCACCTTCTTGGCGATCAAGATGCCTGTCACCAGCGGAACGATCAGCAACCAAAGGGAGATATGGAAGGTGTTCTGTAAAGCGGCCGAGTAGGTGGCGATCTGAGTCGCGTCCGATGCGACATGCGAGAAGCCCATGGCGATGAAAATCGCCAATGTGATTAGGATAGAAGGCACCGTGGTCAGCATCATGTAGCGAATATGGCTGAACAGCGGGGTGTGCGTCACCGACGAGGCCAAGACGGTCGTGTCGGAAAGGGGCGAGATCTTGTCGCCAAAATAGGCGCCACTGATGATCGCACCCGCCACCCAGCCGGTGGGGAAACCTTGCGCCTCGCCAATACCCATCAAGGCGATACCGATGGTGGCGATCGTGGTCCATGAACTACCCGTCATGACCGATACGACCGCGCAAATCACGCAGCAAGAGGCCAAGAAGAAGTTGGGGTGGATGATCTGCATGCCGTAATAGATCAGGGTGGGCACTACGCCGCTAACCATCCAGGCTCCCGAGAGCGCACCGATTAGCAGAAGGATGATAAGCGCTGTCGCGACCCCTAAGATGTTATTGCAGATGGCCTCCTCGATGGCTTTCCACTTCACCTTGCAGAAGAGCATCGCCAAGCAGGAGGCAACGGCGGTGGTCGTCAGCAAGACAACTTGGCTGCCGCCCATCAAGGCATCGCTGCCAAAGGCGCTGATGGTTAGAAACAGCAGGCATACCATCACTAAGATGGGAACCAACGAAAGCAACGGCGATGGCAATGGCTTGCCCGAAATATTCTCCATGTAGATATGTCGTATTTGTTTTGAGGTTGCGAAATTACGAATTAAATCTCTATTGCGCAGCCTTTTCGGTTTGATTTTCGGTTGGAACAGCGATTTGACGGATTTTGTAGCCTGTAGCCGCCACGAGGATGCTCATCAGCGGACTGACCAGATTGAAAATGCAATAGGGGAAATACGTCCACGTAGAGACGCCCAGTATCGTAGATTGAGTCATGCCACACGTGGTCCAGGGGATTAAGACCGAGGTGACCGTAACGGAGTCTTCGGTTGTTCGGCTCAGCAGTTTGCTCTCAAAGCCTCGTTGGCGATAGACCTCTTTAAACATCTCGCTGTTTAAGATGATCGCGATGAACTGGTCGGCCGTGCAAAGGTTGAGCGACAAACCCGATACCACCGTGGCGGCAACCATGCTGGTGCGCCCCCGCATAAGGTTGAGGAAGAGCTGCGTGATATTCTTCAACATGCCGCTGGCCGACATGGCCCCTCCGAAACACATGGCGCATACGATCAGCCAAATCGTGTTCAGCATACCAATCATCCCTCGGGTGGAAACCAGGCTGTCGAGCGCCTCGTTGCCTGTCTCAATCTGGGTGCTGTCGTAGAATGTCATCAACACTCCCTTCACATAGTCTAACACGTCGTTGCCTCCCGTGGCGGCAATAGCCAGCAAAGCCTGGGGCTGGAAGATGACCGCAAAAACACCGGCCAAGAGCGACGAGAGAAAGAGCACTACGATCGACGGCAACTTCTTGGCGATCATGATGCTCGTTAGCAGAGGCACAAGGAGCAGCCATGGGGTGATGCAGAAGCTTTGTTGCAATGCCGAGGAGAATTGCTCAATCTGGCCACTGTTCACCGGCTCGCGTGAGAACCCCGCGATGCTGAACACAATCAAAGTGATCACCAAAGAGGGCACCGTGGTGTACATCATGTAGCGGATGTGAGTGAAGAGGGGCGTGTCGGTTACCGAGGCGGCCAGTACGGTCGTATCAGACAGCGGAGACATCTTATCGCCAAAATAGGCACCCGAGATGATCGCACCCGCTATCCATCCCGTAGAAAAGCCTTGCGCCTCGCCAATGCCCACCAGCGCGATGCCGATCGTAGCGATGGTGGTCCATGAGCTGCCCGTCATGACCGACACAACGCTGCAAAGCAAGCAACAAGCCACCAGGAAGAAGTCGGTCTGCATGATTTGCAACCCGTAATAAATCAACGAGGGCACCACGCCGCTGATCATCCAGCTGCCCGAAAGCGTGCCGATCAACAGAAGAATCACAACCGAAGGCGCTATGCCATAGATGTTCTTGGCAATCTGTGCCTCGATCTCTTCCCAGTGCACGCCGCAGCGGAAAAAGGCGATAGACGCACATAAGGCAGTGGCCAAAAGCAAGACGATCTGGCAGGCGCCTCCCAGTGCGTCGCCTTTAAACAGATAGATGGCAATCGCTAACATGCTGACCAATGCCACAACGGGCAGGAGGGAGAGCATCAAAGAGGGATTGGGGTGTTTATTTGTCATGATCTTGCCTCTCTGCTAAGATTTCCGTCAGTCGCTTGACACCTTCCGATGCGCCCATTTTCAGATGCGTAACGTCCGTGCGATAAGTCTTCACCTCTTTGGGGTCGATCAGGTAGATGGGCTGTCCGTTGCGCACGTAGTTGAGCAGTCCTGCCGCGGGATAGACATTCAGCGAGGTGCCAATCACCACGACGATGTCTGACTCCTGCACCCAGTCGATAGCCGGCTCGATCATGGGAACCGCCTCGCCAAACCAAACGATGTAGGGGCGTAGCTGATGGCCTTTCGGATCGGTGTCGCCAAGATGCAGGTCGGGCTGCTCGGGCGAGATGTCGTAGGTCACCTCCCGATCCTCCATCGTGCAAGCCTTCATCACCTCGCCATGCAGATGGATCACCTTTGTGCTGCCAGCTCGTTCATGCAGGTTGTCGATATTCTGGGTAATGATGCGCACATCGAAGTCCGACTCTAAGGCGGCCAAGCCGAGATGCCCCGCGTTGGGCTGCGCCTTCATCACCTCGCGGCGGCGTGCGTTGTAGAAGTCTAACACCAACTGCGGGTTCGCATAATACCCCTCGGGCGTAGCGACCTGCTCGACAGGATAGTTCATCCAAAGACCATCGGAGTCGCGAAACGTGGAGATTCCGCTCTCTGCGCTCATGCCTGCACCGGTCAGAACGACCAACTTTTTCTTATTTTTCATAATCTTCCTTTCTTATTAGACGCGTTATACCTTTAGATGGGCGAAGTTACGATTTTATTCAGACAAAAGAGCCTTTTATCTGCCGAAAAGCATTACTTTTGTCGCTCATAAACAGTTAGAACAAAAATATGGACAAAGTAAGTTACGCATTGGGATTGAGCATCGCGAACAATTTCCAAAACTCAGGCATCAAGGATTTGCAGATCGAAGACTTCGTAAAGGGCATGGAAGACGTGTTGGGCGAGAAGCAACCCGTCATCAACTACGAGGAGGCGAAGCAAATTATCAACGACTATTTCATGAAGTTGCAGCAAGAGCGCTTGGAGATCAACAAGCAGGCTGGTGCGGAGTTCTTGGAGATCAACCGCCATAAGGCAGGTGTCGTTGAGCTGCCCAGCGGATTGCAATATGAGATCTTGAAGCAGGGAACAGGCGAGAAGCCGACCGCTGCCGACAAGGTGAAATGTCACTACCACGGCACATTGATCAATGGCACCGTGTTCGATAGCTCCGTACAGCGTGGCGAGCCGGCAACCTTCGGCGTGTCGCAGGTGATCCCCGGATGGGTTGAGGCATTGCAGTTGATGCCCGTTGGCTCTAAGTGGCGTCTGTTCATCCCTTCAGCTTTGGCTTATGGCGAGCACGGCGCAGGCGACGTGATCGAGCCGAACAGCACGCTGATCTTCGACGTAGAGTTGTTAGACATCGTAAAGTAACAGATATATATATTAAGGTAAAAAAGACCAAGGATTAAGATGAAGAAAGCAAGTGTATTGGTTGCTGTAGCGCTTGTCGCTATGGGCACCGCGTTTTCCTCTTGTGGAGGTTCACACAAGAACGCAAGCTTGAAAAGCGCCGTAGATAGCGCAAGCTATGCTATCGGTATCAGCACAGGTGCTGGCTACAAAGAGAACTTGAAGACCTTGCCCGGTGGTGAGGCTAACGTTGATGATTTGATCGCTGGTTTCATCCAGGCTATCAAAGGCGATTCTGCCGCTATGCGAATGACTCCGCAGGAGGCTCAACAATATTTGCAATCCTACTTCGTAGAGGCACAGGCTCGTGAGGCAGCTGCCGCTAAGGAAGAGGGTGAGAAGTTCTTGGCTGAGAACAAGACCAAGGAGGGCGTGATCACAACCGAGAGCGGTTTGCAGTATCAGGTCATCACCGAAGGTACAGGCGTAAAGCCGACAGCCGAGGATCGCGTGAAGGTTCACTACACAGGCACATTGCTCGACGGCACGAAGTTTGATAGCTCTGTCGACCGTGGCGAGCCCGCTGAGTTTGGCGTATCGCAGGTAATCCCCGGATGGACCGAGGGCTTGCAGATCATGCCGGCCGGCTCAAAATACATCTTCTGGATTCCTTCAGGGTTGGCTTATGGCGAGCGTGGCGCTGGTCAGGACATCAAGCCGAACAGCGTTTTGAAGTTCGAGGTTGAGCTCTTGGAGGTCATCAAGAAATAAATCGTAAGCGAAATTAACGCATACCCTCACTATGATAGCGGGTAAAATATGCTTAATAGCATATTTTACCCGCTGTTTTTGTGAAAACGACACTTTTTTCTTTCATTATGCTATCTCATTCGAAAATAATATATACTTTTGATAAATTAAATCTGATAGCATAATTAGTACACAACAAAAGAATATGGAAAAGATAGATAAGTTAGATCGGCAAATCTTGAATATCATTTCAAAAAACGCCCGTATTCCGTTTAAGGATGTCGCAGAAGAATGTGGTGTTTCGCGTGCAGCCATTCATCAGCGCGTACAGCGTATGATCGACATGAATGTGATCGTAGGCTCAGGCTATCACATCAACCCGAAGGTTTTGGGTTATAACACCTGTACGTATATCGGTGTGAAGCTGGAGAGAGGCTCAATGTATAAGGATGTAGTTCCTGAGTTTGAGAAGATACCGGAGGTGGTGGAATGTCATTTTACGACAGGCCCCTACACACTCTTGATTAAACTCTATGCGCGCGACAACGAGCATCTCATGGAATTGTTGAACAACCGCATCCAGGAGATTCCCGGTGTGACCGCCACGGAAACGCTGATCTCGTTGCGTCAAAGCATAAAACGAGAGATTCCTATCACACACTTAATAGACTAACCGGCCCTTTCGAGGGGAGGAAACAAGAAGAGGGGGTTGCGCCGCCTAAGAGAGGCAGGGCGCAACCCCCTCGCTGTTTGCTATTCCGCAGCGATTATTCCGGTTTGCTTAATGTCTGCTTTAGCAGCTCCGGGTCGGCCAAGACCGAGAGGGCTTTCTCTAAAACGGCATCGCCTTTCAATTGCTCCTGCAGCTCGCCCCGCTGGTAGTAATAACGCTTCACGATCTCCGACGCCATCAGTTGCGTCACCTCCTTCTTGAAATGGTCGAAGTCGCGCTCCAGGTTGGGCGTAAACTTAACTTCCAAGGTCTTTATCATCGTGCTGTCGTCGTCAGCCAGGTAGCCTTCGAACTTGGCAATCTCCTTCAGCTGCTTCAGGGCCTTCTCGCTCTGGCGGTCGTAGGTGAAGTGCTTCTCTTTGGCATACGCCTTCAAGGCCTCGAAGTCGGCGTCGCTCACGGCAAACTCCTCGACGGGAGCAATCTGCGGATGCTTCTGCGCCCAATCGGTGATGAAGTCGAACAGCACGGTGTCGGCCTCTAAGTAGTAGAGCATCGTCGGCAGCTTGGGCGCTTTCACCTCAAACTCCGGACGCACGCCGCCTCCATCGCGCACGGGGCGCTGGTTCTTCGTGTAGAACACCTTCGTCAGGCTGTCGGGGATAGCGGCCACGGAGCCATCCTCCTTACGGTGTGAGTAGTCCAACTGCTGGATGCATCGTCCGCTGGGGATGTAATACTTGCTCATCGTCACCTTCAGCTTGCCATTGTAGGGAAGGTCGCGCGACGACTGCACCAAGCCCTTGCCGAAGGAACGTTCGCCCAGCAACACCGCCCGATCCATATCTTGCAGGGAGCCGGAGACAATCTCGGCTGCCGAGGCCGTGCCGCCGTCGATCAAGATGGCCAAGGGCATAACGGTGTCGAGCGGTTCGGTCGTGGTGCGATAGATGCGATCCCACTGTTTGATCTTGCCTTTCGTGCTCAGCACCTCGCTGCCTTTCGGAACAAATAGGCTGACAATCTGTACCGCTCCCTCCAACACGCCGCCGCCATTGCCGCGCAGGTCGAGGATAAGCGATTGGATGCCCTGCTGCTTCAAATCGAGGAAGGCCTCTTTCACCTCCTGCGCGCTCTTGGTGGTGAACGCTTTCAGGTAGATATACCCTACGTGGTCGCCTCGCACGCCATAATAGGTCACCTGCGGCGTGGAGATCTGCTTGCGAGTCACCTCCACCTTGCGGGGCTTCTTCTCGCCCGGACGCTGAATGGTCAGCACCATCTTGGTGTTGGGCACGCCCTTCAAGAGCGAGCTTACCTTGGCGCTCGTAGCGTGAGAGACATCCGCCGTGTCGATCTTCAAGATCCAGTCGCCAGCCTTCAGGCCAGCTAAGGCGGCTGGCATTCCCTCGGAAGGCTCGGCGATCATCACGCGCCCTTTGCTGTCGCGTTGGCGGATGATGGAGCCAATGCCTCCATACTCGCCTGTTGTGATCAGTTCGAGCTCCTCCGTGTCTTGCTCGGGGAAGTATTCGGTGTAGGGATCCAGTCCGCCCAGCATGGCGTCGATGCCTCGGCGCACGGTTTGCTCCACATCAATCGAGTCTACATAAAACATCTCCACCTCTTTCAGTGCGGAGTTGAATATCTCTAACTGCTTGCTCACCTCGAAGCGATTGTCTTTCTGCGACCAAGCCAATGTGGATAGCAGCCATAATCCCAACAGCCATCCACCTTTACGTTGCAACATCTTCATGTTCATTCTCCTTTTATTCGCTTTACTTGTTGTTTGATGGCCGGCCAATGCTCGTCGGGAATTTGTGGGCCAACCACGGCGATCACATAGCCCGACAGCAGCGAGCCGATCTGCGCGCTTTGCTTGTAAGAGGCTCCGACCGAGTGTCCGTAGAGGAAGCCCGCTGCGAAATTGTCGCCTGCGCCTGTGGTGTCGACGGGCTTGCCGCCTTCGGCAGCGATCGTGTGGCACTGCTCGCCCGAAGCCACCAATGAGCCTCGTTTGCCGATGGTCACCACCGCCACCTCGACTTGCTTCGCCAAGGTCATGACTGCCTCCTCGGCCGGTTGGCCCGTGTAGGCCTCGGCCTCACTCTCGTTCGAGAAGAGAATATCCACATAGCGAGGAATCAAATCTTGCAAGAGCGGCTTGAAGCCATTCACGATGTTGAAGTTCGAGAGGTCGAGCGCCACTTTCAGGCCCAGTCGTTTTGCCTTCTCCATCGTGCCGCGCACGAGCGGCTCGTTCACCAGCAGATAGCCCTCTATATAGATAAGGTCATACGTCTGCAGCAGCTCCTCGCTGATCTCCTCGGGCTGAATGGTAGGAGCCGGGCCTAAGAAGGTGCCCATCGTGCGTTCGCCATCGGGCGAGATCATCACCGTGCAACTTCCCGATTCACCCGTTGTGCGGACGAAATGGGGGGCTACACTCGCCATTTGCAGGGCCTTCTCGTAGGCGGCCCCGAGCTCGTCGTCGCCAATCTTGCCGACATAGCCGGCTTCGGCGCCCAGCTTCGCCAGGGCACGCATCGTGTTGCAAACCGAACCTCCGGGAGCTTGCGTGCGTGGACAATCCGCCAAAAGCTGGCGGAAAGCTACGGTTTGCTCCCTGTTAATCATATCCATAGCTCCTTTCTGGATGCCGAGTTGCGTAAGCACATCATCCTGCTCAAGCTGCAGTAAAACATCCATCAAAGCGTTGCCTAATCCAAGAATCCTCATTTTTTTATCAATTTTTCCGCAAAGATATTGCATATTTCGAAAATAGGCCGTACTTTTGCGGTGCAATTTCGGGGGAGCGATAAGCGAAATGCTTCGAAAAGCGACAAATATTCTTCTTTAGCTCAGTTGGTTAGAGCATCTGACTGTTAATCAGAGGGTCCTTGGTTCAAGTCCAAGAAGAAGAGCAAATACATTCTTCCTTAGCTCAGTCGGTTAGAGCATCTGACTGTTAATCAGAGGGTCCTTGGTTCAAGTCCAAGAGGAAGAGCTTCCTGACAAGAGAGATACTTCATTTCGGAGTGTCTCTCTTTTTTTTGTATTATTCCTGCCTTGAACCCCACCATCTTGCGGCTTGCCGAAACAGTGAAAAAGGCTCAGTCGAAAAAAGGTGGGGATAAAAATTTGAGATAAGTCTTGATATGATTATATTTGTTCCATGAAAATGCT
>CAKUZF010000038.1 GCA_934718155.1 uncultured Parabacteroides sp.
CCGACATTAAAGTCAGCATCAATATCATTTTTTCATACTTATGCGAATTTTCATTATATAATATGTCTTCATTATTCCGACTGCAAAAGTATGAGAAAATGCTGATGTATCAGATACCAGGAAACCACCCAAAACTACCAAAATGATAAATCATTCTCATTCATATACACCATTCTTATAGTCCTCTTGGAATTCTCTACATGTCTTGCCCGTCTGCTGCTTGAAAAAACGCATCAGATGGGACGGTTCGGGGAAATTGAAAGCGTAGGCAATCTCGCTTATCGATTTGTTGGTGAACAGAAGCTCGTTTTTGATTTCTGCCAGCAGTCGCTGCTTCAGCAGATTCATTGCCGATATTCCATACTGCGACATCACACTATGGTTGAGGGTGATGCGGCTAATCTTGAGCAGCGAGGCGTAGTCCTGCACACGCTGCAACTTCCGGATGTTGGCTTCCATCAGTTCCACAAACTGAAAAGCGTAATTGTTTTTGGGAGCCGCAAAAGGCAGCTGGTACTCACGGGCATAATGGCGATTCATAATTGCCAGCAGATAGCAGAGCACACCGACGATGATGTGGTAGCTGTCGGCTTCAGGCTGCCGAAGTTCTGACCTGATTATCCGGAGCAACCGCTGATACTCTTCGCCCTCTTTTTCAGAACACATCAAATAGGGCGGCGTTTCGGTCTGCTGGCAGTATTGCAGGCGATAGACAAAGAACTTGTCGGCAATAAACGTTTGCATGAAATCCTCGCGGAATATTAGGAAATCATAGTCGAGAGCCTCCTCATCAATGTGCCACTCCTGCTGCTGGTGGGGCTTCACGAAGAGCACCATGCCGTCTGTCAGTTCTATCTTCCTGTAGTCTATCAGCAAGTAGCCATTTGCTTTCCTGATGAAAAAGATTTCGAAAAAGTCGGTCTTGAACGCTTCATTCTCCGTAAGCACACCGGGACGCTCTCTGCCGTGCGCAGTGTTGATAAAGAAATCCACTCCGCACTCCGTCTTGCTGAACGGCACTTCTACCAATCGCTGTCGTTGTTTTGCCATAATCTGATATTTTGGGGCAAAGTTACTAGTTCCCGCTAATTTATCAAAATGACATAACTAGCACATATAATGGTATAGATAAATTTAACGTTAAAGGCTACCTTTGGACCGAGATTTAAAAATTAAAAAACGCTAAAGTTATGAAGATTCAACAGATCAGAAATGCCACAATCATTATCGAGTATGCAGGAAAGCGATTCCTCGTTGACCCCATGCTCGGTGCAAAAGGTTCGTTTGCTCCTTTTCCATTATCTAACCATCAAGAGCTACGCAACCCGCTCCACGAACTGCCTATGAAGGCAGAAGAAATTGTCCACAACATAGACTGCGTATTGCTTACCCATCTGCACCTTGACCACATAGACGATGCCGCCTACAAGCTGCTAGGCAAGTCGGTTCACATCTTTGTGCAAGACGAGCAAGACAGGAATACAGTTATGAGTCACGGATTTACCCATATGGAAATAATTGGCGAAGACTCACGTTTCGGCGACATCCTTCTGTCAAAGACTGAGAGCCATCACGGCCATTGGTGGATGCTTCCTGCAGCAGGTCACACCTGCGGCTATGTGCTGCGTCATGAAGAAGAACCGGTATGCTATCTGGCTGGTGACACCATCTGGTACAGTGGTGTCCGCAGAAATATAGACCGCTGGCGTCCGCAGATCATTATTGTGAACGCTGGCGGAAACAAATTCCATCTGGGCGGACATGTCATCATGAACATTCCCGATGTACTGAAGGCTATGGACTATGCGCCAGCGGCAACCTTCGTGGCAACCCACCTTGAAGGTGTCAACCACAATCAGGTTACCCGTGTTGCCCTGGAAGAAGAAGTCTTGAAGTGCGGTAATGCAGACCGCATCCATATTCCCGAGGACGGAGAGATTGTAGAACTGTAGCTCAACAAAAGTCGCAAATTGGAAAAAATGATTCAAAGTCAACATATCTATTATATTAATTTGCGTCACAACGAGTGCTTACAAAAAAGTATATTGTATTACTTGGCAAAGTAATACGTATTAAATGGGCAAGTAATACGTATTAAATGGCAAAGTAATACGATAACACAAAAAAGGGATGCGCCCAAAGGCGCACCCCCTTATCATAGACTAAATCAAACTTTGTGATCTTTTAATAGTTCTTCTCCATCAACGGGTTGAAGTCGGTCTCCTCTTTCGGAATCTCGAACATCCATCCCTTCTCGCCCTGAGCCTTATCCAAGAAGCCGCAGAATGCGATATCGTAGTTAGAACCACCACGATGGATCGGCAAGTTCAAACGTTTCAGGTCGAACCAGCGGAAGCCCTCGCCCCACAACTCGATACGACGGCTATCCATGATCTCTTCGATCAAAGCAGCACCCGTATTCGTGGTCGTTGTATAAGCCGTGTCACGATTAACCATCAACGCGTCGAAGTACTCCTTCGCCTTTGCCTCCTGACCAGAGCGAGCATAAGCCTCGGCAGCGATCAAGTAGAGCTCACTCATACGCATGAAAGTAAAGTCGCCCACTGCGTTTGACGTAGCACGAGCCGTGAACTTACGGTTCTGATACGGACGCTGGTTGTACGACTTAGCCGGAACAGCAGCCTTACCCGTCGGATCCCACCACTGACGGCGCAAGTCGGTCGGCGACATTCTGTCGTAAGTCTCCTGGTTGATACACTTGATACCTGTACGCACAGAACTTGAGTTGAAATTCCATGACATGTAAGCGTAGAATGAATAGAAGTAAACGGTCTGATCATCCTGCGTCAAGGCAGCGTAGATAGGCTCCTTCGTCTTCGTAGAAAGGTCAGAGAAACCATTCATCAACTCGTCCGGTTTCATGATGTCACGACCCATCGCCTTCGCAGCCTCAATGGCTCTAACGGCCATGTCGCCTGCCTCGGCATACTTCTGCTGCGTCAGCAACACGCGAGCCTTGATACCCAGGGCTGAAGCCTCGGTGTAGTGGTTGATATCATTAGCCTCATAGCCATTCAACAACTGGATAGCCTCATCAAGGTCTTTATTGATCAGCGAGTAAACCTCAGCCACCGTGTTACGAGCCATCGGCTCAACATTTGCTTTCAAACGGTAGGGAACACCCGGCTGGCTATTCGCGTCGCCGTCGCGATAAGACTGCGCATACATCTGAACCAACTGGAAGTGCGACCATGCACGGATTACCAACGTCTCACCCTTGATATATTTTGCCATAGGTTCTGTAGAATCAGCATAATTCGCCTCTAATGACTCCAGAATCATGTTGGCATTCAGGATGAACTTATAGTAGGTCTCCCAGAAGTTGTAGTTGTAGGACGAAGAGGCGTTGGTAGGGTAGCTCCAGTTCAAGAAGCCCTTATGCCAGCTCTGCGTATCCCATGTCATATCGTCGCCCAACGCTTCGCGGCATATAATCTGACCGGGTTCGCCACCCATACCCTGATTACCTTGGTCTTGAGAGACCATCTTACGGTGGATACCATTCAGTGCCAAATAGAGGTTATCCAAAGAGGCCGACACAGTGGCCTGAGAAGCATCCTCTGTAGGGACAGTATCCATATAGTCGCTGGAACAGCTGGTCTGCGTCAAGGCACAAGCCGTCAACAGTCCCACCGCTGCATATTTTAAGGATTTTATCGTCTTCATAATTGTTGTTTGTTTTTAATGGTGAAATTAGAATGATACATTCAGGCCCAACGTGAAGTTACGTGCGGGCAGATACTCGTTGTAAGTAATACCCTTGTAGTTACCCTGCGGGTTCAAACCCTGACGAGCCTTCAGCATGAACAAGTTCTCAGCACTCAAGTTAACGCGAGCGCTCTTGATCTGACACGGTGTCAGGATTGACTTCGGCAATGAGTAAGACAGAGTCACGGTACGGAGGTTCAAGTAGTCGGACTTCGTCAACCAACGGGTTGAGTAAGACTGGCCAATGTTCGTAGCGTGTGTTGAGCTCTGATCCATACGCGGAACGTCGGTGATATCACCCGGCTTGCGCCATGCTCTCTTGATGTCGGGAGACATCGCATAACCAAACTTCGACACATCCATCAAGGTTCCATAGTTGTTATCCAAAACCTTGCCACCAATTGCGTAAGAGAATACGGCCGAAAGATCGAATGCCTTATAGCCCACCTTCACGTTGAAACCACCATATACTTTAGGAACAGCAGAGCCGCTGTAGTCGTACTTCGCATAAGAGTAGCTGTTGGTCAAAGTCTGGCCATTGCGCTCAACCAAAGTCTTCTGTGCAGCCGCGGAGATCTGACCCTGATCGTTGGTATTATTCTCGGCGTCGAACAACCAGAGGCCATCACCCGTCTCAGGATCTACACCCCACCACTGGCGCAACCAGAAGTCGTAGATAGAGTGGCCTTCCATGTACTTCTTCGTACCAGAGATGATACCGTTCTCGCGGTTGATGTCGGGCAACTTCGTCAACTTATTCTTGATATAAGTTGCGTTACCACCGACTGAAACCTTCCAATCCTTGTGGTTCAAGATCTCATAGTTTAAGTCGATCTCGATACCTTGGTTTTGAACCTTACCGATGTTCTGAACGATCGAGGTCACACCCGAAGAAGCCGGCTGGCTCACGTCGAACAACAAGTCGCGAGAAGCCTTGCGGAAGTACTCCAAAGATCCAGTCAACTTACCAAACAAACCAAACTCGATAGCGATATCTGAAGACACCTGAGTCTCCCACTTCAAGTTCGTATTAGCCATCGTGGAGTAGTACAAACCGGCCTCAGTACCGTTGTTAACGCCCAAGCCGTAGAGCGGTTGAGAAGGATAGTAGTCTTGCTCATCGTCTCGCAAGATTGCGTCGTTACCCGTCTCACCATAAGAACCACGGAGCTTCAAGTTGTCCACCCAAGTGATGTCTTTCATGAAGTCCTCCTGGCTGATACGCCAAGATGCGCCAAACGAATAGAAGTTACCCCAACGGTTGTCTTTGCTGAAACGAGAAGAACCATCACGACGGTAAGAGAATGAACCGTAGTACTTATCATCGTAGTTGTAGTTCAAACGTCCGAAGTAACCCTCTTTCTTATACTCGCGAGTGTAAGAATCCATAGAACTGATGCTTACGAAGTTGCCGAACTCATAGATACCGTCTACGATCTGGCCCAGCTTCATGCCGTAAGTATATTCATACTTGTAGCTATAGTTCTCATGACCTAACAAAGCCTCGATAGAATGCTTACCGAATTGCTTATTATAGTTGATCAACTGATTGAAAGTCTGCGTAAGGAAACGCTGGTTCCTGATATTCAAACGACCCGGTCCTGCAGTACCATCACCAACCAACGGGTTCTCATACACGTTACGCTTGCGATCGGAGTTATCCAATGCGTAGTTAGCTGTAACGCTCAAGCCCTCGATCGGAGTGATCGTCATGTATGTACGAGCAGACGTGTTCGTTGAAGTCATCAAACGGTTGTTCCACAAGGTCTCAGCGATAGCGTCACGGCCGTTGTTGGAGATACGCGAGCCATCGTAGTCGTAGGTGTAAGCCGACGGATCGGTCGTTACTTTGCCATCCTTATCCAAGTAAGCGCCCGTCTCAAGATCGTGGCGGTGAACCGGATAGATCGGAGCCATCGTACGGATGAAGCGAGCCAAGTTGTTGTAAGAAGATGAGCTGGACTCCGTAGAGGTTGAATAGTTAGAGTTCGTGCGGCTCAAGCCCATGTTCAAACCAGTCTTGAACCATTTCACGGGATAAACGTTGTAGTTCAAACGTGCGTTGTAGCGCTCGAAGTCGGTCTTGATCATGTAACCCTTATCATTCAGGTAGCCGATAGAAGCGTAAGTGTCGCTCTTATCCGTCTTCGTATTGTAGCTCATGCTATACTCCTGACGGTGACCAGTGCGGTAAGCCTCGTCCTCCCAATCCAAATCTTCGCCCCACTTCAATGCATTAGCGGAGGGGTTCAAGCGGCCATCAGTACCTACGATCTGATCATCAGCAATGCCTGTGAACGGGTTATACTTCAGCTGTTTGTGGATACCCGCAGAAGCCAACTGAGCGGCCTCGGCCTCGCTCTTACCACCAGAGAGATATGAGTTTTTCAACATCTCCCACTGCAAAGGATAGTAATCATAAATACCTACGCCCGCATAGTCCTTATAAGCGCGGCTCGACCAACCTTGAGAGATATTCAATGTTACGCCTGCTCCACTGTTGGCAGAACCCTTCTTCGTCGTGATCAAAACGACACCATTACCTGCACTTGAACCATACAAAGAGGTAGAAGCGGCATCCTTCAAGATTGACATTGACTCGATATCAGAGGGGCTGATCGTAGCGATATCACCTGTAAAGATCGCACCATCCACTACATACAACGGGTTGTTATCGGCGTTGACTGAGCCGAAACCACGGATACGAACCTTGGCAGACTCACCAGGCTGACCAAGAGAGGAAGTCATCTGCACACCCGAGGTGTTACCCTCCAATGCAGTCAAGGCGTTACTCAACGGACGCTTGTCCATCAAAGCTGCACCTACCGTAGAAGCGGATCCAGTGAAAGAGCTCTTCTTCGCTGTACCATAAGCTACGACTACAACCTCATCAATTGCCTTGGAATCGGTAGTTAAGACAATACGCATGTCGTTCTGAGCGACTGTCTCCTGCGTTGTCATACCTACATAGGAAATAATAAGACGGCCATCTTTGGGAACGTCTAATGTAAACTTACCATCAAAATCTGTAATAGTACCTGTGGTAGTTCCTTTCACTACGATGGAGGCTCCGATAACGGGTTCACCATCGTCTTCATTAATTACGACACCCTGAACCTTCAGGTTCTGAGCATTAAGCAGCTGTGCACCTCCCAACAACAGGGAACACAACATAAGCTTCGTTTTGTGCTTCATAGGACTTAACGTTGTTTAGTTAGACACACTTTCGTTGTTTTGTTTGACGCAAATTAATGCATTTTTTATTAACCAAGCAAAATTTTGAACTACTTTTTTTAAATAAAAAGTGTGTTTTTGACATAAAGCATCCATTTTTACTCCGTTTTTCGGCCTTTCAGACTATCAAAAAGTACCATTTATCCCCTATCTTTCAATGCATAACACACTTTTACGCCCCCTTAAAGAACATTCACCCCATTAACTAATAAATACCATCGCCTATTCAACTCAAGCAGTTTCAAATCATAACCACACCATTCCTTTCATTTATTCATCAAAAAGCTACTTGTAAGCCAAAACACCATCGCAAATAGCCATCATATCTGTTATAAAACACGGTTTTTGAGCAAAATGATAATTAAGAAACCATTTTACCATCAAACTAGTTTCAATTTAAAAAGATTGATTATGTAAAAGACTGTTTACGCTGTGGTTTTATCATTTAGAGACGGGAGAGCCCCTTTCGGAACCCTCCCGTACAGTGGATCAAAACTATGCGAAGCGTCGCTTAACATATTCAAATAAGCCCTCGAATGTCGATGGGATGCGGATTACTCAGATCGGAAAGCAGAAGAAGCGGAATCTCGGGAAATTTCACCCGCAGATACTCCAACGAGTTGGCCTCAATCAGCGGATCGATGCTGGGGTATTGGTTATAGACAATGGCTTTCACCTGGATGCCCATCTGCTGAGCGGCATAGAGGCTAAGCAGCGTGTGGTTGATGCTGCCCAGCTTGCCTGAGGTGACCAAGACAAGCGGATAACCCTGGTCGCGGATGTAGTCGATCGTCAACGACTCGAAATCGTTGGGCACCATCAGGCCGCCAGCGCCCTCAAGCAAGACATACTCGTAGCGTTCGCACAGTTGCTCCGTGGCTTCTGTGATCACCCGCAGATCGATGGTTCGTCCATCCTTGGCCGCTGCCATATGGGGCGAACAGGGATAAGTGAAGACATAGGGACAGGTCAGCCCTTCACGATCCTCCTCCGTGAAAGGGATACCCATTATACGGCGATGTTCCTCAATGTCTTCAGAGACCTGTTCGCAACCCGTTTGGATCATCTTTTGTGTGATTACCTTTTTACCTGCCTCGGCCAGAGCCTTGGCGATTGCTCCGGTGGCAGCCGTCTTACCCACGCTTGTGTCGATACCGGAGATGAATAACACTTTTCCTTTTTCCATGTTTCGTTTCTTGTTTACTATTTCTTTTTCGTTGCTACTATATATATAGGTACATAGGTCAGCGTGACCTGGCCATCTGGCGTGGAGAAGCGCTCCCGATAGTCCGCACAAAAACGAACCTGTCTACCTCGAGTCCATACGCCAGAGGCATTGGCCGTCACACCCGTGTACTTCAAATGGCGAAGGACCGCCATCGGGTCGGGGAAGGTGAGCGTCAGCCGCTCCTGCTCCAAACGGAGGAGCTGATAGTCGTTCTTCAACCAGTCACGTACCTGCTCAGCCTCAGGATAGTTCAGTCCTTGACCCGTCAATTGTTTAATTTCGAATAGGTTGTCGGGAGAGAAAAGATTAAACAGCAGATAGCCATCAGGTCGTAGTCGACAGGAGAGGCGACGCAAAAAGCCAGGCAGATCGTGCAACCATTGCAGGGCATTGGCCGAAGCGATCAGATTGAACGAACCGTCGAAGGACAGTTCCTCTGCATTGCCGGGCAACCAATGCCAACGCTGCCCAATCATCAAGGCTCTCAATGCAGGCGACCAGCTCTCGCATAGGTCGTTGAGCCACCACTCGCCCACCTCGCCTTGTACACGCAGCAGACGTGTGAAGCCACCACTGCCACAACCTACCTCCAACACCCGTTCAAAGCAAAGCGGCGTGACCCCACGAAGCAGCGACAAGAGACGCTGACAGATGGCTCGCTGCGCTTCGGCATGCTGGTCGTAGGTTTCAACGGCAGTACTGAACCGTTTGCTGATGCGTTTCGTCTCAATCATTTCCATAGGTTCGGCTGAAGTTCTTGCTGAAAACGAGGTTGATAAAAGGGGACATGCGACGCAGTGACCTCTTCGACAGTCGCCTTCCCATTCCAATAGGCCAACTGATTGCCAGCCGTAAAGATGCGATCGTCGGTGCAGACCAAGGCTTTATCCCAAAAGGAGGAGGCTACCGACTCATCGATCGGCTTCGTTTGAATAGCCGCATAGAGGGCTTGAAGCTCCTCTGCCCGCTCCTCAATAAGACGTGCGGGCAGCTGCTGATAACGTTGCAACGTAACTCGGTCGCCACACATGCGTCGCTCAAAGCGTCGCTGCCCATCTGCATCAAGATGCTGAAGAGTGCCCTCGAAAACAGCGGGCGGTATGCCCCACTCCGCATGGATCGGAAAGGGTGTGCCATTGATAGCTATTGCGGAGGCGAAGTTGGCTTGTTCGCCCCATAACGCCGTAGCAACCCAAACACCCAGCGACCAGGCTACCAGATGCACTTCTTCGAACGCCTGCAAGGGCTCGGGGAAGATTAGATCGCGATAGTCGTAAGCCACCCAAAAATCAGCATCGGCAGGAACAGCCCAGTCGGCAAACAATTCGGGCGGGGCAGACCATCCATTAAGCAGCAAGCAAAGCCGTCGGCCCTCGCCTTGCTGAAACTTCTTGATTTTCATGACAACTCCTCCTTAATTAAATGAATTAAGCGATCCAGCTCCGCCTCTGGCGTAGCAGCTGTCAACGAGAAACGAATACGCGAGGTGCCCTGCGGCACCGTGGGTGGACGCACAGGCAGGCAATAGAAACCTTTGCGCTGCAACAGCTCGGCCGTCATAACGCAAGCCTTACTCTCGCCTACAATAAAAGGAACGATATGGCTGCCACTGACCTCACCGCCTCTACCCTGCAGAGCCTTCGCCAAACGGCGGCTCATCTCTCTCAACCGCTCCCGCTCAGCTTGCCAACCTGGCATTCGTTTCCAAAGAAAGAGAGTCCAAGCCATCTGCAACGGAGGCAGTGCTGTGCTAAAAATAAGCGGACGCATCTTATTGATCAAGAAGGAGCGGATCGTCTCGCTGCAAACCACATAAGCGCCCATCGAGGCCAATGCCTTTCCAAAGGTGCCAACCAATAGATCGATCTGACCTAAGCAGCCAGCCTCTTCAGCGACACCCAGACCACGCTCGCCTCTGGCACCAATAGCATGAGCCTCATCAACATAAAGCATCAGATTGGGGGATTGCCGCTTCAAGGCAACTAAGCGAGGCAGGTCTGCCACGTCGCCATCCATACTGAAGATACTCTCTGTCACTACAATGATACGCTCATAGGCAGAAGCATTCTTCGCTATGAGTTTCTCCAACTGCGCATAATCGTTGTGGCGATAGCGTAAGAAGGGTGCATTGCTCAACAAGATGCCATCGATCAGACTGGCATGCACCAGCTTATCGGCCAAGATCAACGTGCGTTTATCAGCCAAGGCAGGCAGGATGCCAGTGTTGGCATGGTAGCCGCTATTGAAGAGCAGAGCCGCCTCTCGCCCGAAATCAGTGGCAATCATTCGTTCCAGTTGCGTATAGACCTCAAAGTTTCCCGTCAGCAACCGAGAGCTGGATGAGGAAAGCGGCCAACGACGGGCCTCTTCGCTCGCCAAGAACTCAGCCTGCAACTCCGAATGGGTGACCAGTCCTAAATAATCATTCGACGAGAGATTGAGCATGCGCCGTCCATCTCGCTCAATCCAGCCTCCCTCGTGCGAGACATCGGGAAGAGACCTAAGGTTGCCCGAAGCCTCCAGTTCGTCTAACATCGCTTGATAGTTCATATTCTCTTTGTCTTTAACGATTTACACTCAACACTCGCAACAATCCATTCGTCAACTTGGAGAGTTGCTCAGGACGGATGATGAACGGAGGCATCAAATAGACCAACTTCCCAAAGGGGCGCACCCAAATACCCTCCTCAACAAAACGTTTTTGCAAACGAGCCATATCGACCGGTTCCTTCATCTCAATCACGCCAATCGCTCCTAACACCCGTACTTCGGCCACAGAGGGAAGGCTGGCCGCTGGGGCCAACTCCTTGCGCAACTGCTGCTCGATGCGGCACACATTAGACTGCCAATCGCTTTCAATCAACAGTGAAACGGAGGCTGAGGCGATGGCACAAGCCAAAGGATTGGCCATAAAAGTAGGCCCATGCATAAAGCAGTGGGCGTCACCAGAGCAGATCGTGTCGGCTATCGGTTGGGTTGTAATAGTGGCTGAAAGTGTCAAGTATCCACCTGTCAACGCCTTGCCAATGCACATAATGTCAGGTTCAACGCCGGCCCATTCCCAGGCGAACAGTTTACCAGTACGTCCGAATCCTGTCGCAATTTCATCAAAGATCAGCAACACATGGTGGCGATTGCACAGTTCACGAGCTTTTACCAAGTAATCTGGCGAATAGAAATACATACCTCCGGCACCTTGAACTATGGGTTCGAGAATCAAGGCAGCGATACTGTCAGCATGTTGGTTCAGCAGATCCTCCAACGGCTTAATAGATTCGTCGCTCCAACTCTCACCAAACTTGACAGAGGGCTGAGGTATGAAGTATTGTATAGGCAAGCTACCGCTGAACAGTCCGTGCATACCAGTCACCGGATCACAAACCGACATGGCGTGCCAAGTATCTCCATGGTAGCCGCTGCGAATAGTGGCAAACTGATGTTTCCCCTTCAAGCCTTTAGCCTGCCAATATTGGATAGCCATCTTCAAGGCCACCTCAACGGCCACTGAACCACTATCTGCATAGAACAGTTTGTCCATAGAGGGTGGAAGAAGAGGCAACAGTTTAGCCGCCAGTTCTACAGCAGGTTTGTGAGTGAAACCTCCAAACATAATGTGGCTCATCTGCTTCATCTGCTCTTCCGCGGCCTTGTTCAATACCGGATGGTTATATCCATGCACGGCAGCCCACCAAGAAGACATGCCGTCAATCAGTTCGCGTCCATCTTCCAAGGTGATGGTCACACCATGCGCCTCCCTTACCGGAAATACAGGTAAGGGATCGATGGTCGAGGTGTAGGGATGCCAAAGATGTTCCCTGTCAAATCTGAGTTGTTCTGCTGTTGTCATTTTTCCCAATCCGTATTTTCAGTTAATGAATAGTTGGCTGCCGTGAAGAGTTTTTTGTCATCTTCCACCTTGCTACCGATGGTTGTCAACAAATCTCCAATAATGGCAGAGTTGATACCAATATACAGTGCCTTCTGTTGTGTTTCTTGTGTCAATTGAGCCCTACCTCCTGAGAAGCGCAGGAAAGCTTTCGGATTGATGAAGCGGAAAAGGGCAATACTTGTCAGCAGCTCCTCTTCGCTGAGCGGCTGGCTGTTTTCGAGCGGAGTGCCTGGGATGGGCTGCAACAAGTTTAAAGGAATAGAAAGAATCTCCTCTTTCTGTAGGAATAGAGCCATTTCGACACGTTGCTCCATCGTTTCGCCCATACCAATAATGCCTCCGCAACAGATGCGAAAACCAATCTCGCGTGCCATGTGGATGGTGTTCATCTTTTGTTCGATGGTGTGTGTGGTGCAGAGATGGCCGAAGTAAGAGGGAGCCGTTTCGATATTGCAATGGTAATTCTCTACGCCACTATCATAGAGCGCTTGGAGCTGCTCACGTGTCAGGAGTCCCATAGAGGCACAACATTTGATGTCGCACTGCTGCTTAATGGCACGCACGGTTTCCGTAATCTGCTTCATATCCTTGTCGGTAACCCGTTTGCCGCTGGTCACTAAGGCAAAGCGACCTATGCCCTGCTTACGGTTATAGACGGCATGGCGCACGCACTCCTCTGCCGGCAACAGCGGATATAGCTTCACCTTCGTGGCGTAATGGCCCGATTGAGCGCACCATTTGCAATCCTCACTACAATTGCCACTCTTGGCATTAATGATTGAACAGGTGTCAAACTTCTGCCCCATAAAATGACGGGTCACCTCATGGGCTGCCTCATACAGGGCCTCCTTATCGGCCTCATTAGCCAATTGGATCGCCTCTTCCTTGCTTAATCTGCCTCCTGCGATAAGGAAGCTCGCAACTTCTTCTATTTTCATTTATTCAACTTATTGAAAACAAGAAAGGCGGGAAGAACCCTTTCGGATTCTCCACGCCTTTCTTCTATACATACTTGTATCAACTCACCCGAAGCCGAGCAAGCGATCGTTTCTCTTTGTAAAGGGCAGAGCAAAGCCAAAGCCCGCTCCACAAATAAACTCCATAGAGACACCTCCTCGGAGTCATCGGCCTCTCGGTCAGCCACCAGCAGACCTGTCGCCATAAGGCAACTGATCCCTTTGTGTAATGAGAGTCCCTTCAGGTAAAAACGGTCGGCCACAGCAGCTGCCAAATGGCCGATCGTTACTATCTGTTTCCGACTGATAAAGGCCGCATACCGCTTCCTACTCCATCTGCGAAAACGGAGTGCAGGCTGCTGAGCAGAGCCATTGGCGGAAGTGGTACGCTCGCTTTTCATCGGGGATTAGCAAACTTTATTAAGTTTCTTGATAATCGCAAAAATAAACAGAGCCGCTACCACGCAGATGCACATCAGCGTACCCCAAACAATCGTGAGATCCATATCCCACATGTGACCCGGGATAGAAACCAACTTGTTGCCCAAAGCGGTTGCTACGAACCAAGCACCCATCATCATACCTTGATACTTAGGAGGAGCCACCTTCGTCACCAAAGAAATACCAATCGGTGAAAGCAGCAACTCTGCAAACGTCAGGATCAAATAGGTTGAAACCAGAAGATTCGGCGTCACGTCTGCCACGTGGTTAGGGTGATCAGAAGCAGGCAGACCTATACAAGAAACGGTCATCAACAGGTAAGCAGCCGCAGCGACCAACATACCCAAACCGATCTTAACCGGAGCCTTCGGCTCTTTGCCCTTCTTAGCCAACCAACCGAACAAAGCAATGCTGACCGGAGTAAGCATCACAACGAAGCAAGCGTTGAACTGCTGGAAGATCGGAGCAGACAGTTTCACCTCGGGAGCCAAGTTGGCATAGTTGTAACCCAAGATAGCTATGCCCGCAGCGATCACGGCCGCATAGATGCCCTTCGCCTTTGAAGTGGAGCTTTGGAACACGCCAAACAAACCATACACCAAGAAGATGCAAGCTACCAAGTTGGTTACGTCGAACTGCATAGAGGCAACACCCGTAGAAGTAGTGGCCGTAAACTCATCGGCAAACCAAGTAAGCGTCAAACCATTCTGGTGGAACGCCATCCAGAAGAAGATCACTACAGCGAACACCAACAACAGGCAGACGATACGCTCGCGGGTCTCAGCGGGCGACATCTCCTCAACCTGTTTCTCGTCGGCTTTCTTCTCTTTCTTCACCGCAAGTACCTGAGAGAAGGTTGACTTACCAAATCTATAGATACAGATGCTGGCAATGACAGAAATACAAGCTACAGCAAAAGCAAAATGATAAGAATCAGCCTTCGAATAGCCTAAGCTCGTCTGTGCCCATTCCATCGACTTGATCGCAGCTGTCGGTGCGAACAAAGCGCCTACGTTGATCAACATATAGAACAATGAGAAACCAGAGTCGCGCTTATCAGCATACTTCGGGTCGTTGTAGAGGTTACCTACCATCACCTGCAAGTTGCCCTTAAACATACCCGTGCCGGCACTTACCAACAATAAAGCCGCACCCATGGCGATAACAGCCACCGTGCCGCTGCCCAAGGGAATAGAGAGCAGGAAATAGCCTGCGAACATAATAAAGATACCGATCACTACCATGCGGGAATAGCCCCACTTATCGGCAGCCATACCGCCAAACAAAGGCAAGAAATAGACCAGTGTTAAAAACCAAGTGTAAATCTCAGAGGCTACTCCAGCTTCGAAGCCAAAGTTCTCGCCGAGAAACAGTGCAAATACCGCAAGCATGGTGTAATAACCAAAGCGCTCGCCCGTGTTGGCCAATGCCAACGCCCAAAGTCCTTTAGGTTGTCCTTCAAACATGTGTTTTAGAGAATATTAGTTGTTAGTAAAAATTGAAAATTCATCGTTATTGAATAATCTGCTTGATCGCTCCCGTCTCAGGATAGAAGGAGATCTTTACCGGCGCCTTCTTGTCTTCGAACATCACTGGAGCCAATCCCTCTTGCGTGCCAAACTGGGTGATCTGTGCCTCGCCCTTGTAGAGAGTGCGTTTCCCCATCGTGATCTCCACCTTGGCCTTTCCGGGAACATTATAGATAATACCTTTCAGCGACTTCTCCTTCTTCTCGGCCTCCTTAGGCTCCAACTGCGGTGCACGCTCGGTGGCGATCAGGCTCATGTAAACCGGAGCACCTCCTAAATCGTCGGCATCCACAATGCCTAATTGCTTCGAGAAACGGAAGATCACCTCCTTGTCTAACTCGTCGGAAGGAATGATGCTCACCTCATAGAGGTCGGTCGTCTTCTCCGTCGTACCCGTGAAGAGGTGGCTCAAGGTTTGCTCTTGCGCTTCCAGCTGCTGAATCACCAGCTTCATAGCCTCGCCATCGGGGGGAAGATTATCAGCCTCACCCGTAAGGATATCCATACGACTCTCACGGATGCGATAAATCTGCTTTGCCGCAACCTCAGCCTGGCGCGCCGTAGAGCCCGCCATCAGCAACTCCTCAGAGAGCACAGAGTTTTGCGCCGCTCCTTGCTTTGCCGCTACGGCTTTCTTCTCGGCCTTTTCCTCGGCGGGAACATATTCGGTATTGATCGAGCAGAGCAGCCCCTCCTCCGTCAGGTAAGCATAGGGAGCCACCGTGCCGGGTTTGAACTCAACGATGTAGGTGTTGTCGGGATCGGGCACGCCACGGTTTATCAACCGCACCTTACCCAGCTCGTAATAAACCGCATCCTCGGCGATCGCATCCTGTACGGCCAAGTACTTCTCGGCATATTGGTAGTAAGGACCCGCCTTGCAGGTCACTTTCGTCACCTCTGCCTCCACGATCAACGAGGTTTTAGGTAGTGAATAAGTAATCCCGAAATTGTTCGCTTTAACGGCGTTCTTCTTTACAACCTTGGTTTGGGCCACCAACGGAAGCCCCAACAGTAAAGTTGCTATGATGATCAGATTCTTCATTCCATTCAACTATTTATAGGTTGGGGGCAAAGCTAACTATTTTTTTGCGTTCCACCAAGGCCTTGTTTCGTCCATTCTTCCGCACATTCGGCTAAAGCGTTATACCACGCCTCACCAAACTTACGAATCAAGGGCTCTTTCAAGAAGCGATAGACGGGCACTTTCTCGCGCTCGCCCAACAACTCCGCCGCCTTGCAGACACTCCAACGATGATAGTTAACCGCCTTGAAATCGCGATATTGCGTAATTCGTATTGGATAAAGATGGCAAGAAATCGGTTTATAGAAATCAGTTTTCCCCTCGCGATAGGCCTTCTCTATCGCACATTTGCAAACGCCTTCGCTGTCGTAGCAAGTGAACACACAATCTTTTCCGTTGACGATCGAAGTGACAGTATCGCCCTCTTCGTCGATATAGGCCACGCCTTGCTTTTGGATGATGGCTTGCGCCTCGGGCGACAGGTCGTCCCAGATGATAGGCAGCACCTCCTGCAGCTTCGGCAATTCCTCCTCCTCCAACGGAGCACCCGAATCGCCCTCCACGCAGCATTCGCCCTTGCAATGAGACAAGTCGCATAAGAAGCAACGCTCCACAACGTCTAGACTGACGAGAGTATCATCTATTTGAAACACAGATATTAGGTATTGAGTGTTGAGTCTTGAACCTTGGGCGAACAGACAGGCCTGTCCGAAACCCAAAAGTTCAAGACTCAAGACTTATTAGTCAATCAGATTCTTTCCGGTCATCTCCTTCGGCTGAGCCAAGCCCATGATATGGAGCAAAGAGGGAGCTACATCGGCCAAGATACCGTTGGCCACCTTTGCGTTCTTGTTCTCAGTGACGTAAACAAACGGAACCGGATTCAATGAGTGAGCCGTGTTGGGCGTGCCATCCTCGTTCACCGCATGATCGGCATTACCATGGTCGGCAATGATGATTGCCTCGTAGCCATTAGCCTTCGCCGCCTCCACCGTGTCGTGCAAGCAGGCATCGATCGTCACAACAGCCTTCTCGATCGCCTCGTAAACGCCCGTATGACCCACCATGTCGCCGTTAGCATAGTTCACTACGATGAAGTCGTACTTCTGCTCATTGATAGCTGCCACCAACTTATCCTTCACCTCGTAGGCGCTCATCTCGGGCTTCAAGTCGTAGGTAGCCACCTTCGGAGAGGGAACCAAGATGCGATCCTCGCCGTCGAACGGAGCCTCTCGGCCGCCGTTGAAGAAGAATGTAACGTGAGCATACTTCTCCGTCTCAGCGATGTGCAACTGCTTCTTGCCTTGAGCTGCCAAATACTCGCCCAATGTATTCTCGACGTTCTCCTTGTCGAACAAGATATGTACGCCCTTAAAGCTTGCGTCGTAGGGAGTCATGCAGAAATACTGCAAGCCCGGGATCGTGTGCATACCAGCATCCGGCATATCCTGCTGCGTCAATACTACGGTCAACTCTTTCGCACGGTCGTTGCGATAGTTGAAGAAGATCACTACGTCGCCCTCCTCGATTACCGCTACCGGCTTGCCATTCTCAACATGCACGATAGGCTTGATAAACTCATCGGTTACTCCCTCTGCATATGACTCTTCCATGGCCTTCACCATGCACTCGCAAGCCTTACCCTTGCCCTCAACCAGCAGGTCGTAAGCCTCCTTGACGCGCTCCCAACGCTTGTCGCGGTCCATCGCATAATAACGACCGATGATTGAAGCGATCTTACCGCCCGTAGTCTTCAGGTGGTTCTCCAAAGTCTCGATAAAGCCCTTACCGCTCTTCGGGTCGGTGTCGCGACCGTCCATGAAGCAGTGAACGAAAGTCTTCGTTACGCCATATTCCTTCGCGATGTCGGTCAGCTTCAACAGGTGCTCCAATGAGCTGTGCACACCACCGTCGGAAACCAATCCCATCAAGTGGATCTGCTTGTTGTTCTCCTTCGCATAGCTATAGGCACGCTTGATCTCTGGATTCTCCATGATCGTGTTCTGACGGCAAGCGATATTGATCTTCACCAAGTCTTGGTAAACGATACGGCCTGCACCAATGTTCAAGTGACCAACCTCAGAGTTACCCATCTGGCCATCAGGCAAACCTACGTTCTCACCCGAAGCCTGCAACTGAGAGTTCGGATAGGTTGCTACCAAGGAATCCCAATACGGAGTCGGCGTGCAAGCGATTACATCGTCTTTGCCTTTATCACCAATTCCCCAACCATCACAGATAATTAAAAGCGCTTTTTTGCTCATGATTATATTTATTTATTGATAATGTTTACTACTTTCGCATTTCGCGAGGGCAAAGATAAACAATTCCCCCGATTTCTGCTTTGCGCTCCCTATATTTTAAGACTATGACTGCTGAATATCTATTAAACGAAGCCGATTTAGGCCCAATCCTCGTGCGCCGCTCCGCCCGTTCGAAGCATTACAAGCTGGAGGTGAAAGAGGGGCGGGTGGTAGCCACCCTCCCAGCCCTCGGCAGAGAAGAGGAGTTGCTGCGCTTCATCGAGGCAAGCAAAGCGAAACTGCTGGCCGCTCTGCAAAGCCTGCCTAAGCCTGAGATCTGGGACGAATCGACCTCCATCCGCTTTGCCACCTTCCGGCTGCGCATCTGCCGCATCCAGGGCCAGGCCTTCCAATGCAAGCTGCGAGACGAAGAGTTGCTCATTGGCTGCCCTACGGAGGTTCGTTTTGCCGACCCTTCCACTCAAGAGGCACTGCGTAGGCTGCTGAAAAGCGCCCTGCGCCACGAGGCCAAGCGCTGCCTTCCGGCGCGCCTTGCGCAGCTGGCCCAACAGCATGGCTTCCGCTACACAGGCGTAACGATCAAGGACGTGCGCAGCTGCTGGGGATCGTGTAGCAGCCGGAAACACATCAACCTTTCGCTCTCGCTCATGAAACTTCCTTGGCACTTGATCGACTACGTATTGCTGCATGAGTTGTGCCACACGGTGGAGATGAACCACAGCGATCGCTTCTGGGCCTTGATGAACAAGGTTACCGACGGCAAAGCCCTGCAACTGAGAGGCGAGCTGAAGAGGACGGCTCCTTAAGGACTCAGGCTTCCGCCTTCAGCGCTTCCGCTTCTTCGCCTGCTTCTTGCTAACCATCGAGACATCGTGCGTCAGGAACTCGCCGGAGGCCACGTTTACCTGGTCTTTCACCGTGAGGTATTTGGCGAGCGAGAAGGTCACCTCGGCCTCGCCGTCCGCCACCTTGATCTCGTAATAGCCGTTCGTATCGGTTTCAGTGTCGCGCGTGCCGCCATTGTCTTTATAGGAGACCTGCACGCCCGCCAACGGCTTTTGCGTGGCCGCATCGGTCACATGCCCTTTGATGTCTTGCGCCCAAAGGGGAGACGCCACGCCCAGCAGGCTCACTATTCCTATCAATATCCTCATACTGTTGCTTGTTTTCAAGCAACAAAGATAACGCTTTCCCTGACTCAACTGAAATAGGGCGTAAAAAACCATGCGGAGGCTTGGCCTATCGATCATAAAATCTACATCATATAGCGAGCAGTGATGATAAGTTTTCGTACCTTTGCTCTACTTTTATAACACACAACGAATTTATACTACACGATTATGAGTAAAAAAATAGCATTGATCACAGGCGCAACCAGCGGAATCGGCGAAGCCTGTGCACGCAAGTTTGCCGAGGGAGGATACAACTTGATCCTGACCGGGCGCAACGAGGAGAAATTGAATGGCTTAGCCGAAGAGTTGCGCCAAGCGGGCACCCAGGTGACCACCCTGGTGTTCGACGTACGCCAGGCCGAAGCCGCACGTAGTGCCTGGGAGAGCCTGGGCGAAGCGCAACAGCAGGTAGACGTCTTGATCAACAACGCCGGACTCGCCTTGGGATTGGAGAAAGAATATGAGGGCGACCCGACAGACTGGGAGATCATGATCGACACCAACATTAAGGGCTTGCTGACGATGACACGCCTCGTGGTGCCGGGCATGGTGGCTCGCAACGCAGGCCACGTGATCAACATCGGCAGCGTGGCTGGCGACGCAGCCTACGCCGGAGGCAACGTCTACTGCGCCACCAAGGCGGCCGTAAAGACCATCTCTGACGGACTGCGTATCGATGTTGCCGCATCGGCAGTAAGGGTGACCACTATCAAGCCGGGCTTGGTAGAAACCAACTTCAGCGTGGTGCGTTTCCATGGCGACACCGAGAGAGCAAAGCCGGTTTACCAAGGCATCACCCCGCTGACCGGCGCCGATATAGCCGACGTAGCTTTCTATGCGGCCTCCGCACCAAAGCACGTGCAGATCGCCGAGGTGCTGGTATTAGCCACCCATCAAGCGAGCGGCTCCGTGATTTGCCGTCAGTAATTCATCCGTCACTATTTTTGAAGGTGTATCCTAACACAAGGCCATTCGTTGGGATACACCTTCTATTTTCCGACCCTACAAACCGAACAGGCTGGGAATCCAAAGGCTCAAGCCGGGCAGATAGGTCACCAGCAACAAGACGAAGACCATCGCCGCAAAGAGCGGGATCAACGGACGAATCACCTGATCGATTCGCACTCCCGCCACGCTGCATCCAATGAACAACACCGATCCGACAGGAGGCGTACAGAGGCCTACGCATAGGTTCAGCACCATCATGATGCCGAAGTGGACCGGATCCATGCCCAATTGCTGCACTGCGATCGGCAGAAAGATGGGCGTAAAGATCAACACCGCCGGCGTCATATCCATAAAGACACCCACCAGTAGCAAGATCATATTGATAAGCAGCAAGATAACTACGGGATTATCGCTGATGGCCAGAAGCAGGCGGCTGACAGTCTGCGGGATGTTCTCGTAGCTCATGATCCACGAGAGGCCCGTACAGGTAGCCACCAGCAGCAAGACGATGGCGGTTGTCTTTGCCGAGCGAAGCAACACACCTGGCAACTCTTCCCATGTCAACTCCTTATAGAAGAAGGAGAGCAGCAACGCATAGAGCACAGCAATGGCCGAAGCCTCGGTAGCCGTAAACCAGCCAGCTAAGATGCCTCCAATCACGATCACCAAAAGCATCAGGCTGGGGATGGCCCGCAAAAAGCAGCGGATTCCCTGCCGCAAGGTGACACGCTCACCCACGGTATAGCCTGCCTTGGCTGCGAAAAAGGCCGCCACGATCATGATGGCAATACCCGTTAGGATACCTGGCAAATAACCTGCCATAAACAAAGCCGAGACCGATACGCCACCGCTTGCCAACGAATAGACGATCAGCACGTTGCTTGGCGGAATAGTCATACCCGTCGTGGCCGACGAGATATTCACCGCCGCGCTAAAATTGGGGTCATAACCGGCCTTACGCATCTCAGGCGTCATGATGCTTCCAATCGCAGAAGCGGCCGCGGCTGCCGATCCGCTAATGGCACCAAACAGCATGTTCGCCACGACATTCACCACAGCCAATCCCCCCGGCAGACGACCGACCAGCACCTTGGCAAAGTCAATCAGCCGCAAAGCGATGCCGCCGCTATTCATAATGTTGCCCGCCAAGATAAAGAAGGGGATGGCAAGCAAAGCGAAACTATCCAATCCTGAGGCCATACGCAGGGCATAGGTCGTCAAAGCGGGCAGAGAGTCGATATGCACCAACATTGTTAACACGCCTGCCACACCGATACTATATGCGATGGGCACACCCACGATCAGCAAGAAGAAAAAGCTGACCACCAACACGATTATTCCGATGAGATCCATATCTGCTTAACTTTGTATTTTGAATGCTGAGATTTGCGCATAGAGGCTGTCGATCGCATAATAGGCCGTGAGGAGACCGCTCAGCGGCAACACCAAATAGACATAGCCCAGGTTCACCTGCAGCGAGGCGGAGGTCACGCCCAGGTAGAAACGGGTGTAGACCAGCCAGCTTCCACCCACAATCATGGCAACCACAGCGAAGAGGGCGATCACTAAGTGGCTTAGCGCACGTAACCTGCGCTGCCAAGCGGCATCGGCTTTACGCACCAACAGATCGATGGCCAAGTGGCCCTCCTGCCCTGTCACATAGGCAGCGCCCAATAGGCCAACCCAAATCAGCAGAAAACCCGCCAGCTCATCGGTGAAAGAGCTAGGCGAAGCCAGCACATAGCGGCTCAATACCTGCCACAGCACATCTACGACCAACAGGGCCATCAGCCCCATCAGCAGTCGTTCCAAACACTTATCAACCAGCTTTCTCATTGCGTCTCCTCTATCTTTTTAATTAACTTCTCAAACTGCGGATCGTTTCGAAACTTATCGAGCATGGGCTGCGCCGCCTCGACGAAGGGCTGCTTGTCGGGGTAGATAATCTCTATCCCCTTCTCCCGCATCTCGGCCATCGAGGCCTGCTCCTGCTCAGCCCAAAGCTGGCGTTGGTAAAGGGCGGCCTCATCAGCCGCTTGGCGCAACCAGCCTCGCTCCTGCTCGCTAAGCTTGTTCCAGGTGGCCAAGCTGAGGATGATCACGTCGGGGCACATCGTATGCTCGTTCACCGTGTAATATTTCACTACCTCGTGATGAAAGGCGGTCGTGACGGAAGGGCTGTTGTTCTCTGCTCCATCCACCACATTGCTCTGCAAAGCGGTGTATAGCTCGCCCCAGTCCACAGGCGTGGCCGACCCGCCAAAGGTCTTCATCATCTCCACGGCGATCGGGCTTTTCTGCACACGAATCTTCACGCCCTTCAGGTCCTCAGGCCGACGTATCGGCTTGTTCACGGTATAGAAACTACGAGCCCCCGAATCGAAATAAGCCAATCCCTTAAACCAATAAGGCTCCGTCGAGGCCAAGATCTGCTCGCCAACCGGTCCATCCAACACATGGAAGAACTGCTCACGAGAACGAAACAGGTAAGGGATGCCAAACACTTTGAAATCGTCGGCGAAGCCCTCCAAGGCCGCCGAATTAACCTTCGTGATGTCTAAGCTGCCAATCTGCAGCAGCTCGATGCACTGATTCTCGGAGCCCAACTGGGCAGAGGAATAAATATCGACTGTCAGTTTGCCATCCGACAGTGCTCGCAATCGCTCGCCCATATAGAGCAGCCCCTTGTGCACGGAGTGGCTCGGCGGCAAACCATGCGCCAACTTCAGCACACGTGTGCCCTCACCTCCGCTCGTACATCCTGCTAACAAGCCACTTATCAAGACGATTATTCCTATAAAAACAGAAAAACGTTTCATGGTATGTTTCCTTACTTTTTACTTTAAAGCCCAAATATAGTATAAAAATGAAGTGTGGATAACAACCATACGCCACTTTTTCGCTAATTTTGTTGCGATATGAGAAAAAACAAAAGAATACACTTGGCTATCGCATGCCTGTGTTGCATAGGCATGTTGGCCTCCTGCTTAGCACAGCAAAAGACCGCACACACCTACCAAACACGCACTGCGCCACGGCATGCCGTCTTACCTCAACAAAACATACCCCTGCCCTGCGAAAACTTCGCCTGGCTCTTGCCCGAGCCTCCGGCCCTAAGCGCAAACCATGCGCCTCGCAAACCCATCACCGAGCAGTTCTCCGACCGAGAGCGGGCGCATGTAGGAGTGAAAGACGCAAAGCGATTCTCTGACGGCAACGTAGAGATCATCGACCTTTCCCTCATCCCCGAAGAGGAATACGCCTTCCCGCTGCCGGGCGGTAAGGTAATCTCGCCATATGGAGGCCGACGCAGGCATCATTCGGGCTACGACATCAAGACCCGTCCCAACGACACGATTGTGGCAGCCTTCGACGGCATCGTGCGCATGGCCAAGCCCTATGCGGCCTACGGCAATGTGATCGTAGTTCGTCACTACAACGGGCTGGAGACCATCTATAGCCACAACTCCAAGAACTTGGTGAAGCCCGGCGACCGGGTAAAGGCGGGCCAAGCAATCGGACTGACCGGACGCACAGGGCGAGCCACCACGGCACACCTGCACTTCGAAGTGCGTATCAACGGCGAGCACTTCAACCCCAATATGGTGTTCAACTTCAACACGCGTAAGCTGCACCGATGGTGCCTAATCTGCACCAAAAAGGGCAACAGCGTAGTCATCCGACCGCAACACAATTTTGGCCATTAGCAACGCCTCAACGGGAGCATCACTAATGGCCAAGTCTTATCGAGCGTAAGGCACTACCCGGTCGTTACGCTCGCTGTATGTTCAAGCAATGAATTTACTTAAAGATCTTCTGCGAGAAAAGCGTCAGGTAAATACGCCAGTTGCGCCAGATGTGGCCTCCGTCGGTCTCCAAGTACTCATACTTATATCCCTTTGAGTCGAGATACTTGCGATAGTCCGCATTCGACTGGTAAAGGAAGTCGGTACTGCCGATAGCGATCCAATAGAGAGCCGGCTTTGCGGCAAACAGCCTCGCCATCTGCTGGCCAAACTCAGGATCGTTGTTCATCTTATCCAAAGCGGTCTGCTGCGGATCGTTGCTGCCCTTCAAGAAGATAGCAGCCGAGAAGAGACCCACATAGTCGAACATGTTCGGATACAACTTGCTGATAGCGAAAGAGTGTCCCCCTCCCATCGATAGGCCACAGATCGCACGATTCTTCTTTCCCTTCAAAGTGCGATAATACTTCTCCACATAGTTCACCACATCAGGGAAACTCTCCTCCATCGAGGCGATCGGCTTAGAGGCGGCATGCCCCATGAAAGAGGGCTTATACATCCCCTTCGACCATTCGCCCGGAGCAGCCTGGCAATTGGCGTTGCCATTCGTCATCACCACGATCATCGGCTGCACCTTGCCCGCAGCAATCAGGTTGTCGAGTATCTGAGCGGCACGGCCCAAGGTTGTCCAAGCATCCTCGTCGCCACCCGCACCATGCAACAGATAGAGCACGGGGTAACGGCGACCCGGATTTTCCAGGTAGCCCGCAGGCGTATAGACCGTCATGCGGCGGTGAGTCTGCAACGTCGGGCTGTTATACCACACTTTCGACACATTGCCATGAGGCACCTCGTTCACGCTATAGAGATCGCCCTTATCGCCTTTCTCCCTGCTCACAATAAAGATGTTGGTGTAAGAGGCGATGTCGCGACACATATAAACATTGCTCGGATCGAGCATATCCATGCCATCCACTCTGAACTTATAAGAGTAAAGCTCGCCGTCTAACTGGTCGGTGGTATAGGTCCACAAACCCACCTTCTCCTTATCTTCCGCCAGCTCCACATAGCCTGGCTGTTCCATCACGCCCATCGGGCTTTGCACCTTCACCTTCGGAAGGAAGTCGCCCATCAACTCCACCTTCACCGCCTTCGGCGCATAGAGGCGGAAAGTGACGGTACCGTCGGAATTCACTTCAGGAGAGATAATGTCGTTTCCACTAAACAAAGCCTGCTGCGCCCATGCGTTCACCGCCAGCAAGGCCAAGGCTAAAAAACCGAGAATCTTTTTCATGATTAATAAATTTATGATTAATAATAAAACACTTTTCGAACAGCTCTCATCTCTGGATACAAGGAGCTGCTACAGGTTGCAAATATAAACATATTCTCGGTCATAGCGAAAGATAAGCCAGAAAGCTATTCTGGCCGAGCGTTGCGGGTGGGTCAGAAGCTATTCTGGCCCACCCGCAACGTAAAAGCCGACAAGGCCTAATCCTTCAATCAGAGGCTGAAGAATTGGAAATGACAATCCTTGAGATGAGGCATTTCATCGTTTTTGCTCGAATCGATATGCCATACGTTATTGAAATCGAATCCGCCATAGGAAGATTCTTTTCCTTTATTACTCTTTTTGATTTTGTCGCAGTTCCAGTCTTCCGCAGTACCTTCCAAGTAATAGAGATGATGGTGATACCACACCGATCCACCTTTGTGCGTTCCTACAACACCGTTGCCTTTTTCGATATCACCCGAGCTGTAGCAACATTGCACTTCCGATGTATGGTCTACATATCCGACGATTCCTCCGGCATCCTTATCATGTCTGGACGGAACGGGGCCTTTGTTATAGCAATCATGCACCATCCAATGGGTCGCATCTATTGTGCTGCCTAAAGCTTGTCTGCCCAGCACACCGCCTACATACGAATCCTTATGGTCGCTGGAGATGGTACCGGTGTTGCAGCATCTCGCCAATTCGATGTTATCATCCTTAGTCACAGATGAGCTGGAATGCCATCCAAATCTTCCGCAAATGCCACCGACGTTTGATGCGCCGCTTGACCCGCCTTTAATATTTCCATGGTTGGCACTGGAGAAAATGCATGATTTGGCAATATCGCCATAGCCTAAGATACCGCCAATGCTTCCTCCGCCGTTGTTGGTGACAGAGCTGAAGTTGACCGAATTGTTGATTTCATTTCCCGTGGATCCGTTTCCGGTGATGAATCCGACACAACCGCCTACGTTATCTTTACCTGTGACAGCTCCCGCATTGACCATATAGGTAAGAACCATTTTATCTCCGCCTTCTACCGTGGCTTGGCCAAAGATACCGCCAGTAGCTGACGACCCATCCACTTTGCCATAGTTGATAAGATTACCTACATATCCATGGTAGTATTGCAGGAATCCACAGATACCGCCTGTTCTGGAGCCAGAGCTGTTGGTCACACTCTTTCCTCTGTTGATGCTATTCTTGATAGTATTGCTTGCGTTAGCCAAGTTGACATGGCCAACGATTCCGCCTACTCGCTCTCCTCCAACCACTGTGCCGGAGAAACATACGCCGATAATGCTTGACGAATGAGCATATCCGACAATTCCTCCCATGGCTGTTCCGCTGGAAGAAGATCCTCCATAAGGAGAACCCGACGATACCGTTCCGGGGAAATGGCTGGTAAAACTATCGGCTTTCGGTAT
>CAKUZF010000039.1 GCA_934718155.1 uncultured Parabacteroides sp.
TTTACGGCAAAAGCCGCTTAGGTTGGCCTAATTCTTACCGAAGTATTGTATATATACGCATTGGAATAAATAATAAAACAAATATCTGATAGCGGGCGGCGGTCTAAAACGCATGTATTCGTTGTATTTTTTATACAATAAGACAAAATCGAATAAAAAAGGGCGGATAGCCAATCGGGGCGTTCCGATCCAATCGGCGAGGGCCTGTCGGTTGAGCAGGAAGAGGGGTTAGGTGTGGAATTTGATAAAAAACATGTTTATTAACATAATAAATAATTGGAATATAATTTGTTCGATCGGAATGGGTTGCCTACCTTTGTGGCGATACACTTGCCGCATTCGCGGCGAGCGTCTTTGACGTATTGAAACCAGCGTTTCTGACGCTTTGCGCTTGATGTTTGGAAACTTCGCACAATTCATAAACATAGGAGTCAAGACGAAGCAGCGGATGAAGCTCCGACGAGGGGATGGGGAGAAGTAGGCTCTTTTTTGAGGGCGTGATGCTTCTGAGCCTATGTGCCCAACAAGAGCTTCTATGTTTGTGGAAAGAGTCTATACATATGATTTTTAATTACATAAAACATCAAGCTTATGAGAAAATTTACTTCGATTCATTGGGTGATGGCGCTATTCATAGCGGCCATAAGCCTATGCTCCGTGCTGCCTGGGCAGCATGTCCGAGCCAGTGAGTACTCCCCCGTTGGGGAAGGAAGCCTCTTCGCCGCGACTGAAGAGAATGGTTCATACTCGTTTTTTGCCCCCCCCACTGGCCTGATTTCCACAGTTTCGGGCGAATCTGAGGTGCGGTTTTGGAGTGAGCCGTATCGTTTAGACTATCTGCGTGTTTATGAAGGTAATGAGTCATCTATTTCCTTTGGTTACACGGTTGCGGGTACTCCTTCGAGCGCATGCAAGGTGCGTGTGCAGTTGAAAGACAAGACACAAGCGAACGACGTAAGGTTCGTGACGGAAAATAATGAGAACTTGCCTCTGACCGATGGCGGCTTTTGGTTCCCTGCCGAAAAAATCGATCAGGAGAATGAATACTTTTATTTCAGATTAGGAATTGCCTCTTCGAAAGTGGTAGAGGTGAATTATACGATTAGCGTCTATCAGTCTGAGGACGTAACAACAGAGCCAATGGCCTCCATCGAGAGGAAGGTCATATTCGTGGCCGGAGAGGACTATCCGGTTATGCCGTCGCTTCCCAGCTTGCGTGGAGAGCTGAATACGGACGTGCCCTACACGTTCTCGATCGAGCCGGGCTTCCTGCAAGGCAAGGCCGCCATCGTGCGTATATATTTCGATAATGTCGATATGGACAGCTTGGTTGTCAGCGGAGGGGGTTGGCGGAAGACTGTGGATGAAGGCGGTTATGAATATCGCATAGACCGTTTGACACAGGATCAGATTACGGTGAATTTCAAAGCCACTGGACAGATTAGTGGTAGGTATTATATGTCTTTGTTCGATGGAGAGGGTTATCACGTGGATGGAGGAATCCTCTCTGTATTGCAATTCCCGGCGAATCTGTCGGATGACGATCAGCAGGCGTTGAAGGCTATGCAGAAGGACAATCCGGAAAGCTCGGAGTTGCGAGACTTTATTGAGACCGGTTGTTATAAGAAGGACACCAATCTAAACGGAACCACCGAAAAGGTGGCTGTGAGGTGGAACGACGAAACGCCGGCTCGTGTGTGCGACTTCTGTCTTGAAGATGCCGACCGTAAGGTCTCAACGCTGAATCTGAATGCGTTAAAGGGCTTGAAGACAGTGAACCTGCAAGGAACAAATCTGAAGAAGCTGGATCTTTCTAGTCTGACCCTCAGTAGTTTGGCCTTGTTTAATACCCCATTGAAATGGGGCGATGTGAAACTTCCGAAATGGACTGATGAATATCACAGTTTAAATGGACACACGACGATTCAGCTCGATAATCCTTCGGTCAAGAAGGGCGAGGAGATCGACCTCTCTGAGTTTGCCCAAGTAGATGGAATCGCTTCTACTTTCACTTGGTTTGAGTACAATAGGTCAGAAGTTCCTAAACAGGTTGAATTAACGCAGACTTCGCCGGGCAAGTTTATCCTTGATGGAGAAAATGGTCAACGATTCTATTGTGAGATTAAAAATGAGCGATACGGATATTGGACCTTGCGAACCCCCAACCTGATTTGCACCGCTTCGGGCGAGCCAGTGGTGCGGTTTGAGTATGAACCAGATCCTATAGGCTATCTGTCTGTGTATAAGAATCGTGAATCATCCATTTACTCACATTACAGGGTTGAGAGTATTCCTCCGAGCGCATGCAAGGTGCGTGTGCAGTTGAAAGACCAGACACAAGCGAGCGACGTAAGGTTCGTGACGAATAATAATAACAGCTTGACCCTGACCGAGGGCGGCTTTTGGTTCCCTGCCGAAGAAATCAATCAGGAGAATGAATACCTCTATTTCGACTTCAGAATTGCCTCTTCGAAAGCGGTAGAGGTGAATTATACGGTTAGCCTCTATCAGTCTGAGGACCTAACAACAAAGCCGATGGCCTCCACCGAAAAGAAGGTCATATTCATGGCGGAAGAGGACTTTCCGGTTATGCCGTCGCTTCCCAGCTTGCGTGAAGAGTTGAATACGGACGTGCCCTGCACGTTCTCGATCAAACCGGGCTTCCTGCAAGGCAAGCCTGCGATCGTGCGTTTATATTTCATGAATTTCAATATGAATAACCTGGTTGTTAGCGGAGAGGGTTGGCAGAAGAATGAGTATAGGAATGGTTATGAATATCACATAGACCGTTTGACGCAGGATAAGATTACTGTGAATATCAAAGCCGCCAGACAGATTGGAGGCAGGTATAATATAGAATTGTGCGATGGAGAGGGTAATTACGTGGAGGGTACAGGCAAAGCTGTATTGCAATTCCCGGCGAATCTGTCGAATGACGATCAGCAGGCGTTGAAGGCTATGCAGGAGGCCAATCCAGAAAGCAAGGAGTTGCGAGACTTTATTGAGACCGGTCGTTATACGAAGGACATCGATATACACAAAACCACCGAACAGGTAGCTGTGATGTGGAACTACGAAACACCGTCTCGTGTGAGCGACTTCCTTCTTAGAGATGAAGACCGCAAGGTCTCTACGCTGAATCTGAATGCGTTAAAGGGCTTGGAGACAGTGATCCTGGATGGTACAATCCTGAAGACACTGGATCTTTCCAATCTGACCCTCAGTAGTTTGGGTTTGATTAATACCCCATTGAAATGGAGCGATGTGAAACTTCCGAATTGGGCTAAATATCATGGTTTATATGGACACACGATGATTCAGCTCGATTCTACGGTCAAGAAGGGCGAGGTGATCGACCTCTCTGAGTTTGCCCAAGAGGGCGCTTCTACTTTCTCTTGGTTTGAGTGGAATAGGTCAGAAGGTTCTAAGCCTGTTAAATTGGCGTCGCCTTCGCCAGGCATGTTTATCTTTGATGGTGAAATAGGGCAACAATTCTATTGCGAGATTCAGAATGAGCGATACGGAGACTGGTTCTTAGAGACCTCCCTGATTTCCATAGCTTCGGGCGAACCGAATGCTACATTCATAAGGTTGCCCAGTATGAAGAACTATACCAGTTTTGGAGGCGTTGATCAACCGGGCGAAGGTCAAAAGCTTGCCAATATAAATATTTATGCTACCTCTCAAAGCGATTTTAGGGTGCGTGTGCAGTTGAAGGACAAGACGAATAAGAATGGAACATGGTTTACGATCAACGATAAGGTTATGCCTTTGACCGATGGTGGCTTTTGGGTGCCTGAAGAGCTTGTTTCTTGCTATGTCGCTAATAAGTATAGTTTTGGTATGATTGTTCATAGCCCGAATCCAGTAGAGGAGACCTATACGGTTAGTCTCTATCGTTCGGAGGATTTATCAACGGAACCCATGGAATCAGGAGAAAGGACAATCGTCTTTATAGCCGATGAGGAATACCCTCGATTTGGAAAGCTTCCCGACTTGCATGGCGAATTAAACACGACTATTCCGTTGACCTTCTCCATTGATCCCCGCTACATGAAAGGTAAAGCGGCGAGATTAGTCCTCAGCCTTGATACGCTTTCAGCAAATAACATGACGGTTACAGGCGAAGGCTGGAAACCGTCGGAAAAATACAAAGGGAATTATGTGTATGATACGGACAACCTGCAGCAGAGCCAATTCACGCTTTATGTGACGGCTTCGAATCCGGTTGACGGAGATTACAGCGTGACTTTGTGTGATGACAAAGGTGTTGGTGTGGCCTATTCTATCGACAGCGCCGCTGCCCCAACCATAAAGATTCCGTCGGCTTCGGGCGAACCGGAGGTGCGGTTTGTGTTTAATGATGAATCCGTATACTATCTGCCTATTGGTGAAGGTAATGTAGCATCCATTTCCTCAGATTACACGGTTAAGGGTAATCCTTCGAGTACATTCAAGGTGCGTGTGCAGTTGAAAGACAAGGCGCAAGCGAGCGACGTATGGTTCGATTCGCCTAAGAGTAACAACTTGACCCTGACCGATGGCGGCTTTTGGTTCCCTGCCGAAGAAATCAATCAGGTGAAAGAATACTTCTCTATCTGGTTAAGAATTGGCTCTTCGAAAGCGGTAGAGGTGGATTATACGATTAGCCTCTATCAGTCTGAGGACCTAACAGCAAAGCCGATGGACACCATTGAGAAGAAGGCCGTATTCGTGGCCGGAGAGGACTTTCCGGTTATGCCGTCGCTTCCCAGCTTGCGTAGAGAGCTGAATACGGTTGTGCCCTGCACGTTCTCGATCAAGCCGGGCTTCCTGCAAGGCAAGGCTGCGGTCGTGCGTTTATATTTAGATAATTACTATCCGGGCGACCTGATTATCAGCGGAGAGGGTTGGCAGCAGACTAAGTATGATAATGTTTATGAATATCACATAGACCGTTGGACGCAGGATGAGATTACTGTGAATTTCAAAGCCACCAGACAGTTTGGAGGTAGGTATAATATGCATTTGTGCGATGGAGAGGGTAATTACGTGGAGGGTACAGGCAAAGCTGTATTGCAATTCCCTGGGAATCTGTCGAATGACGATCAGCAGGCATTGAAGGCCATGCAGAAGGCCAATCCAGAAAGCACGGAGTTGCGAGACTTTATTGAGACCGGTCGTTATACGAAGGACATCGATATATACGAAACCTCCGAAAAGGTGGCTGTGACATGGAACTACGAAACGACGGCTCGTGTGAGCGACTTCCTTTTTAAAGATGACGACCGTAAGGTGTCTACGCTGAATCTGAATGCGTTAAAAGGTTTGAAAACAGTGATTCTGGATGGTACAAATCTGAAGACACTGGATCTTTCCGGTTTGACCCTCAGTGATTTGAGATTGATTAATACCCCATTGAAATGGAGCGATGTGAAACTTCCGAAATGGACTGAATTTAGTCACTACTTAGATGGAACTACGTCGATTCAGCTCGATCCTACGGTCAAGAAGGATACGGTAATCGACCTCTCCGAGTTTGCCCAAGTGGACACGACCGCTTCTACTTTCTCTTGGTTTGAGTGGAATGAATCAGGAGTTGGTAAACGGGTTGAATTGGTGTCGCCTGCGCCGGGCAAGTTTACCCTTGATGGCGAAATAGGGCAACAATTCTATTGCCAGATTAAGAATGAGCAATATGGAAACTGGATCTTGCGAACCACCGTTGTTACGGTTGGTGACCCCGTAATCCACTTCAGTCAACAAGATGTGAAGGTGTTGGAGAAATTGGTGAAGGATGCGAACGACCCGAAGTTGAACGAATGGTGGGAGTCGAAGGCTTGGCAAGGATTCGAAATGATCAATGGCGCTCAGACAGAATGGAACGATGAGAATCCTCGTCGTTTGAAGTCTCTTTGGATTCTTCAAGCGGCGCTGAGCGAGACGGTAGATCTCTCGACATTGGATCGGCTGGAGATTCTGAGCCTTATGGGATATAACAAATCGAAGCTCACAAAGCTGATCTTGCCGACCGAGAAGGCATCGTTAAGTCTATTGAACGTGGCTGGAAATAAGAAGCTGACCTCTTTGGATGTATCATCTTACGCTAATCTGAATCATTTGGATGTTAGCGGAACAGGATTAGAGGCTTGCGACGTTTCGAAGAATACGAAACTGGAAGCCCTTTACATGCAGAAAACGAAGATACCCGGCCTGGAGGCAACAGCCCCCGAGATTGCTAAGCAGTTGGTGGCTTATGGCGTGCCGAACGGTAACGTGACAATCGATCTCGATATCTTCCCGGCTCTGAAGAAGCTGATTCCGAATAAGCGCATGCGTTACTCGGATGTGAAGCATCCTCGCCAGATGGATTCGTTGGATTATGATTGGGTAAATTGGATAAGCCTGCCGGGCGATGCGTATGATCCGAACTATTCATCGTATGGCCACACCCTAGATATTTCAGAATGGATTAAACAAGATGGTGTAACCGCTGAACCCGTTTGGGCCGTTTTCGATCCATATACTTACGAAACCGATACGCTGAGTCATACAGGCATGACCTATACGATTGGCGATAAGCTCGAACCTGAGATGCAGGTCTATGCGGAGGTGCATAACGACCTGTTCCCCAGATGGACATTGAGATACACAACGCAAGTGTATACTATGGATGGCGATGTCAACTTAGACCGGACGGTCGACGTGAAGGACGTAACAAGCCTTATCTCGTCTATGTTAAACGAGTGGCCGTCTGATAGAATCTTCGGCTGGACACAGGCGAACACCAACCATGATGAGAACTACGGCGATGCGGCCGACTTGGTGGGCCTCGTGAACATCATCTTGGGCAAGCCGGTGACGAAGGGCGAAGCCCTGCGTGCGGCCTACATCCCGCAGGCGGAGCTGAGCGTCGATGAGCGCAACAACCTCTATATCGACCATGAGGCACCGATCTCAGCCCTCTACTTGGAGTTCGCCGGTGCGACGAAGGAGCTGGCGCTGACGGGCGACGCCGCTCGCATGACGCAGAGCCGCTCGTTACAGAACGACACCTTGCGCATCGTGGCTTATAGCATGGACGGCAAGAGCATCGCTACGGGCAAGCAGGCTTTGATGCAGCTGGCTCCGGGCATGCAGCTGACGAAGGCCAGCTTCTCCGACGCGAAGGCTGTTCCGCTGAAGCTGGTGGGCGACTACCTGCCGACCGCCAACGAGACGATCGCTCCTTTCGACGAGGTGAAGGCGGTCTACAACTACCCGAACCCGGCGTCGGGCACGACGACCTTCTGCTACAGCCTAAGCGAGGATGCCAACAGCGTAGAGATTGAGCTGATCGCTTCGAACGGCGCGGTGGTCGCTCGCCTGCAGGGCCTCCCGACGGCGCAGGGTCGCCATGAAGAGAATGTCAGCCTGCCCTTCGGCAACGGCGTCTATTTCTATCGACTCGTGCTGAACGGCAAGCAGATTGTAGCTACAAACACATTAATCATTAAGTAAGTTATGAGAACGACATATTTCAAACAACTCATTATCGCCCTCTTCCTGCTGGTCGTATCGGCGGGAACGGCAGCTGCCGCTTCTTGGAAGCTCTCTCCGGAGAGGTTGAACGGGCCGGGCAGCAAAGACACGCTACGTGCCGAAATCGTAGACAGCGATTTTCAGTTCTCCGCCTTACAGGTGGACATACAGCTTCCTCAAGGCCTCACCCTTGAGGGGGCACCCCTCTTGGATAGCCGCATTAGTGCTTGGAGCATGGAATACAACACGTTGGAGGGCGGCGTTATCCGTTTGGTGATTCATGAGGCCAACAACAAGGTGATTTCCGCGGGTTCGGGCGAACTCTTCAGGCTGCCGGTGAAGGTCGACGAGACCTTTAATAGGGGCGTGGTTGTGCTGAGCAAGACCCTGCTTTCACGGCAGGTCGATGAGGCGCTCGGGTTGCCCAACCAGAAAGTGGAGGTTTATGCGCTGAAAACGCTGAAGGTTAGCGATGTGCAGGGTTTGGAGCAGATGGAAGGCCCGCTGCCCAAGGTGAGCTTCACGGTGGTTCCCGCCGAGATGCAGGATAAGATGGACGTGGCTTACTACACGGATGAAAACTGTAAGAAACCGTTCGAAGGCAGCGTAACGCAGCCGGGCCTGCTCTATGCGAAGGTGTCATTCGCAGGCGACGACGTTTATGATGCGTTTGAGCAGGTGTATCTGATCAAGATCAAGGCGAAGCAGGCCTTGTTGGTAAGCGAGGTGAAGGGCTTGGAACAGATGGAAGGTACGCTGCCCAATGTGAGCTTCACGGTGGTTCCCGCCGAGGTGAAGGATCAGATGAAAGTGGCTTACTTCACGGATGATAACTGCACGAAAGAATTCAAAGACAGCGTAACGCAGCCGGGTATGCTCTATGCGAAGGTCACTTTCGCCGGAAACGAGACGATCGCCAAATTCGAGCAGGTCTATACGATCACGATCAAGGCGAAGCAGGCCTTGGTGGTAAACGAGGTGAAAGGCTTGGAGCAGATGGAAGGTACGCTGAAAGCGATCAGCGAGCACTTCGTATTCAAGACGAATCCTGCCAATCTGCAGATGAATGTGGCCTACTACTTGGATAAGGCTTGCACAGGCAATCCGCTGGAGGACAATGCGGAGATTCAGCCGGGAACACTCTATGCAAAGGTTTCTTTCGCCGGGAACGAGACGATCGCCCCATTCGAGCAGATCTATCCGATCACGATCAATGCGAAAGGAAAGCTGGTTGTGAATGTGTCGGGCTTGGAGCAGATTTACAGCGCCACTGAGGCTGCGAAGATTAGCTACACAACCGTTCCAGCGGACATCAAGCTGAGCGCAAACTACTATAAGGATGCAACTTGCGCAACGCAGGCAACGGAAGCCGATCGCAAGAAGCCGGGCGTGTTGTATGTGAAGTTGACCTACGCAGGCAATGATACGATTGCCAAATTCGAGCAGGTTTACACCCTGTTGTTGACCGACAAGAAGGACTTGAACAAAGAGGAGGATGTAAGCTTCATATGGCCTACGGCTACCCCTATCGTGAAGGGACAGGCGTTGGGCAATGCGCTGTTGACTGGTGGTAGCGTGAGCGTGGGCGAATTGAACGTTCCCGGTCAGTTTGTATGGACCGATCCGAGCGTGATGCCTGCCGCAGGCGATGGCAAGTATTCCGTAACCTTCCTTCCCAACAATGTCAACTATTATAAATCGGTAGAACAAACCGTGGCTTTGCACGTGAAGGATGTCTTCCGCTTGGCGGTAGAGTCGGGCGAGAACGGCTCAGCCATGCTGATTGGCCAGACGGCGGATGGCCTTTATGTGGAGGGCGAGGCGTTGACCTTGAAGGCGGTGCCCGATGCGAACTATACGTTCACGGGCTGGACACTGCGCACGAGTGGCGAGCAGTCGGTAGGCAAGGAGCCGACGAAGGAGATCAAGGTGGGCTCTGCTACGGCGGGCACCTACGTGGCTCGATTCGAACCGATCCTGCATCAGGTGACAAAGACGGTTGATGGCAATGGCACGTTGACGGTTACAGCCGATGGGAAGAATGTAAACTCAGGCGAGCAGATCCAGCAAGGCGTGACCTTGAAGGTTGTTGCGAAAGCTGCCAAAGGCTATCAGTTGGCGACCTTGAAGCTGAATGGTCAGGACATGGCTGGCGATAAGTTCACCTTGTTGAAGGACGCAACGTTGAAGGCAGTCTTCACCGAAAAGCCGCAAGAACGCCACACCATGACGATTGAAGATGTGAAGAATGGCTCGCTGATTGTCTACAATGAGAATGGCTTACCGATCGCTTCAGGCTCTACCTTGAAGGAGGGCTCTAAGATTACCGTGGTTGCCCTGCCGGCAGCAGGCCATCAGTTGAAAGATAAGTCGCTGAAGGTGGGCTCAAAAGTGATTACTGACGGCAAATATACAGTGGCAAACGAAGACTTTACAGTCTCCGCAACATTCGAGGCCAAGACATATGCTGTCTCCGTGAAGGCGGTAGGCACAGATGGCAAGGACTTTAATGTTTCTGTTAAGCTGAGTCAATCTGGAGACGTTGCGTATGGTTCACCAGTGAAGATTGAGAGCGTTTCCGAGGAGGCGAAGTTGGTCGCTATCTTGGCAAACGGTAAGGATTACGGAACGGACTGGGAGAGCCTCTCTTTCTACGTAACCGGAGAGTTGGAGATTACAGCGATGTTCGACACGCATGTTGATATTGATCCGAACTTCATCTTGTGGCCGATGCAGGAGTTCTACTACAATGGCACTTCCCGCACGTTTTTGCCTTTCATTTCGCAGGCCTATGCGGGCATAGTGCTCGACGTTAAGTATCAGAAGGGCAATGAGGCGGCAATCGAAAAGCCGATCAATGCAGGTAACTATGACGTGATTTTGACACGTGCGGAGGATGCGTTGTATAATGCGTTCAAGCATATCTATACAAATGGTCTTGTAATCCATAAGTCTCCCATCCGTGTGACGGAGGTGCCGACGGATGCTAATGGTGAGCCGAAGACTTATCCGGAAGGCGTTATCAAGCAAGAAGATGAAGCCAATTTCATTAAGTTCACGATTGAGCCGAAGGAGGCTGACAAAGCCAACTATGAAGGTATTGTTTATTACTGGGAAAAGCCGGCAGCTCAGAAGGCTAAGTTCACAACTGGTACCCGCCTGAGAGCATCGAGCGATGGTGGTGTGCGTGTGACGAATGGTAGTGTGCTGGTGGAAGGCGACATGTTGGCCGTGGGTATGGAAGTGCGCTTGGAAGCGATTCCGAACGAGGGCTATACCTTTACGCAATGGTCGGATGGCAATAAACAGAACCCGAGAACGGCAACGATCCAAGCCGATCCTGAGAAGAACAACTTCATCCCCGAGTTTGAGGGAAAGAAGGAGATTTCGTTGAAGGTAATAAACAGCACCTATACCGGCGTGGCACAGCAGCCCAAGCTGACGACAGACGCAGGAGAACTCTCCTTCAAGGTGGATGCCTATACGGATGCGGCTCGCACGCAGCCCGCTTCGGCAATCCTGAACGCAGGCACCTATTATCTGAAGGTTTATCGCTCAGAGGATAAGGACTATAAGGCTTATCAGAACGATGAGCTGACCTTCACGATTGAGAAGGCCGACCTCAAAGACATCACGTGGCCAGAGGCTTCGGAGATTAAGAAGGGCGATGCCTTGTCGGCTTCGAAGCTGCTGGGCGGTAGCGCAGGCGTTGTGGCAGGCGTGTTCGAATGGGTAACCCCAGAGCAGCAGGCCAAGGAAGAGGGCGAGCAATCTTTCGAGGTGAAGTTCGTTCCGAACGATACGAAGAACTATCCCGAGCGCGTAGTAAACACTATCACCGTGAAGGTGGCCGCAGCCCCTGTTGCGGTGGTGACGTTAAACAAAGCAACCCTTTCGCTGGAAGAGGGCAAAACGGAGAACTTGACGCTTACAGGCGTTCCCGACGACGGCGCAACCACTGCTTGGAGCAGTAGCGACGAGAAGGTGGCTACCGTAAGCAAAGAAGGCAAGGTGACAGCCGTAGCGGCTGGCACAGCGACGATCAAGGCTACGGTCACGACCGGCGAGGGAACAACGCTGGAGGTCTCTTGCGTAGTAACCGTGACGAAGAAGGCCGTGACTCCTACGCCTTCTACGCCCGACACGCCGGCAACCCCCGAGGTTTCGGCGCCAACAGTGGCTGAGCGCACGCCCAACACGGTCGTTGTCGAGTGGGAGAAGATAGCCGGTGCGGATTCTTACAAGCTGTTCCTCTATGCCGACAAGACGAAGAAGGAGCTGATCGCCACCTATGCGTTCGACAAGGAGGGCACGCTGCTGAAGGCCGGCACGATTACCTTCACGCTGGAGAACCTGACGGAGGGCCAGTCCTACTATGTGGAGACCGTGGCCTACGACGCGGCCGATAAGCCTATCGTGACGAAGGGCGTGGAGATCCCCGCTACGCCGACCGCCGTTGAGGATATCGCCAATACGGAGGTGACCACTTCCTACCGCCAGATCCATGTGACGGCCGCTACGCCGCTGACCGTGCGTGTGGTAGCCATGAGCGGTGCGACGGTCTTTGCGCAGGCCGAGGTGGCAGGTCGCATAGATATCCCCGTGTCTAACGCCGGAGTCTATGTGGTGATCCTCAGTCAGGCAAACAAGGCTTTGATCCATAAGGTGATCGTTCGTTGATCGCATTAGTGCGATGGTTGTTTTATAGGGCAGCCCCCACATCAAGATTGGTGTGGGGGCTTTTTTTTCTCTCTCTTCTTGGCGTCCGCATGAAGCCCTCAGAGCTGCTTCGAAGAATAATCGTGGAGCGATAGGGCACTAATCACAAAGAAAAGATTATATTCGCGATACAAATAAGCGGATTATGTTAAAGCAACAATTACAACAGAAGTTACAGCAGAAGCTCTCTCCTCAGCAGATCCAAATGATCCGTCTGCTGGAACTTCCCACGCTTGAGTTGGAAGAGCGGGTGAAGCATGAGTTGGAGGATAATCCCGCCTTGGAAGAGGGGAAAGAGCCGCAAGACGACTTGGAGCACAGCGAGGAGGAGGATTTCGCCGCTGAGGGTTCTGACAACGAAGATCTCTCGCTGGGCGATTATTTCTCGGCTGACGACATTCCCGAATATAAGCTGCAACAGATGACTGAGCGGGCAGAGCGGAAGGAGGAGATCCCCTTTGCGGAGGGCGAGTCGCTGAGCGAGTTTCTGTTGGAGCAATTGAGGCTGCGTGAGCTGCCCGAGAAGCAGGTGAAGATTGCTGAATATATTATAGGTAATCTGGACGATGATGGCTACTTGCGGAGAGACCTTTCGGCGATTGCCGACGACTTGGTGTTTCAGGCAGGCGTGGAGGCCGATGAGGCCGAGGTGGAGCAGGTGTTGCGCGTCATCCAAGATTTTGAGCCGGCAGGCATCGGGGCGAGAGACCTGAAAGAGTGCTTGCTGATTCAATTGAATAAACGAGAGAAGACGGAGGCCACCCGTTTGGCCTTGCGCGTCCTGAACTCCTATTTCGAGGATTTCACCCGGAAACGCTATGAGCGCATCCTGAAAACCTTGGATATCACCGAGGAGGAGCTGAAGCGGGCCATCCGCGAGATTACCCTTTTGAACCCGAAACCCGGGAGCAGCTGGGGCGATACGATGGAGACGGCCATGAGCCAGGTCGTGCCCGACTTCGTGGTGGAGGCCAACAACGGCGAGTTGACTCTGAGCATGAACAACCGCGGTGTGCCCGACCTGCGCATCAACCAGGAGTATGCGGAGATGTTTCAAGACTATGCGGGAAACAAGGCGAACCAGACCGCCGACCGCCGTGATGCCGTGCAGTTCGTGAAGCAGAAGCTCGATGCGGCCCAATGGTTTATCGATGCGATCCGGCAGCGCAACGAGACGTTGCAGCGCACGATGGAGACGATCATTTGCCTGCAGCGCGAGTTCTTCCTGACGGGCGACGAGACCACCTTGCGCCCCATGATCCTGAAAGACGTGGCCGAGCGCACGGGGTATGACATCTCTACGATCTCGCGAGTCAGCAACAGCAAGTACGTGCAGACCAATTTTGGCGTCTATCCGCTGAAGTATTTCTTCTCCGAGTCGATGCAGACCGACACGGGCGAGGAGATCTCCACCCGTGAGGTGAAGAAGATCATGAAAGATCATGTGGATGCTGAGGATAAGCGGCACCCCTTGACCGACGAGGAGCTGGCGGCGATCTTGAAAGAGGCGGGCTACGTGATCGCCCGTCGAACCGTGGCAAAATACAGAGAGCAACTGGGGATCCCCGTGGCTCGTATGCGAAAGGAGATATAGCAGATGATGAGGACACTGGCAAAGCTCATATCGTTTTTGTTTCATCCGCTGCTGATGGTGACTTATGGGGTCACGATGGCTTTGCAGCAGACCTTCTTGGTGGTCTATCCGCTGCGGGTGAAGTGGCTGATCTGGGTAGGAGCCTTCCTCTCGACGGCCCTGCTGCCCGGCTTGTTCATCTATCTGCTCGTGCGCCAGGGGGCGGTTTCCGATTGGGCCATGACCAACCGCAGGGAGCGTTTGCTGCCCTTTTTGATCTTTGGCTCCTCCGTGGGGCTGTGTCTCTATTTCTTTGCCCGGCTGCAGATGCCTTTGTGGCTGCTCTTTTTGCTTATTGGCGCTTGTGTCGCTTTGATTATAACGCTTTGTATCAACTTTTTCTGGAAGATCAGTGCGCATGCGGTGGGCGTGGGCGGACTGTTGGGCGGCTTGATGGGCGTGTCTCAATTCCTCCTGATCAATCCCTATTGGGCCTTCATCGCATGGTTCCTAATTGCCGGTTTGGTAGGCACATCGCGTATTTTTTTAAAGAGGCACACACCAATGCAGGTGTATACTGGATTTTGTTTAGGATTTATGTGTACATTTGTGGCCTCAATGATGAGTTATATCTTTTTATTTATCTAATATAAACTAAAACATTACAAGTTATGATTTTTCCTACAGAATTGAAGTACACAAAGGATCACGAGTGGATCCGTGTAGAGGGTGACGTTGCCTATGTTGGTATCACAGATTTCGCACAGAGCGAGCTGGGTGAGATTGTTTACGTAGATATCACGACTGAGGGTGAGACGGTAGAGCGCGAGGAGACTTTCGGTACCATCGAGGCTGTAAAGACTGTTTCTGACCTGTTCATGCCGGTGACCGGTGAGGTTTTGGAGGTGAACGCAGAGTTGGAGGATGCTCCCGAGTTGATCAACGAGGACGCTTATGGCAAGGGTTGGTTGATCAAGGTGGCCGTAGCAGATCCGGCACAGGTAAACGAGTTGCTCTCAGCTGAGGAGTATCAGCAGTTAATCGCGAAATAAATGACTCCTGTTGTAAGTATAATTATGGGTAGCACTTCCGACCTGCCCGTTATGGAGAAGGCCGCGAAGTTCCTGGACGAGATGGAGATCCCGTTCGAGATGCATGCCCTGTCAGCCCATCGTACACCTGCCGAGGTGGAGGCGTTTGCCAAGGGGGCGAAGGATCGTGGTATCAAGGTGATTATTGGCGCAGCCGGCATGGCGGCCCACCTGTGTGGTGTGATTGCCTCGATGACAACGGTTCCCGTCATTGGCGTGCCTATCAACTCTACGCTGGATGGTATGGATGCTTTGTTGGCGATCGTGCAAATGCCCCCGGGCATTCCGGTAGCTACGGTCGGTATCAATGGCGCATTGAATGCCGGAATCTTGGCGGTTCAGATGCTTGCGGTTGGCGACGAGGCGTTGCAGGCGAAACTGGCTGCCTATAAAGAGGATCTGAAGAAGAAGATTGTCAAGGCCAACGAAGACTTGGCCAAGGTGTCATTCAGATATAAAACGAACTAAGTAAGCTTGCGGCTTCGTGCCGCAAGCTTATTCTATATGGTATACGGCGTGACGGATGGTTCCCCCTTTGCCGAGGAACCATTCCCGTAGATTCATCATTCAAAATACATTAATCAAAACAATGACTTACTTTAATTATCTGCGTAGAGCCTCTTCAGAGGTGCATATTGGTCAAACTCCGATGGGAGGTCATCATCCGATTCGGATTCAATCCATGGCGAATGTTTCCACATTAGACACCGAGGCCGCTGTGGCGCAGGCCATTCGCATGATCGAGGCCGGGGCGGAGTATGTACGCTTCACGGCGCAAGGCGAGCGGGAGGCGCGCAACCTGGGCGAGATCCGTAAACGGCTGAACGAGCAGGGCTATACGACACCCTTGGTGGCCGACATCCATTTCAATCCCAAGGCGGCCGATGCGGCAGCCGAGAAGGTTGAGAAGGTGCGCATCAATCCGGGCAACTATGTGGATAAGGTAAAGACATTTAATCATTTGGAGTATACCGACGAGGAGTATGCGGCCGAGATCGAGAAGATCCGTGCCCGTTTCGTGCCCTTCTTGCGTATATGTAAAGCACACGGTTGCGCCATCCGTATTGGCGTGAATCATGGCTCGCTTTCCGACCGCATTATGAGTCGTTATGGCGATACGCCAGCGGGTATGGTGGCGAGCTGCATGGAGTTCTTGCGCATCTGCCGCGAGGAGAACTTCCCCGATGTAGTGATCTCGATCAAGGCCTCGAACACGGTTGTGATGGTCGAGACCGTCCGTCTGCTGGTGCAGACCATGGAGGCGGAGGAGATGCACTATCCGCTTCACTTGGGTGTGACGGAGGCTGGCGATGGCGAGGATGGACGTATTAAGAGTGCGGTTGGCATCGGCGCTTTGCTGGCTGATGGCATTGGCGATACGATCCGCGTCTCCCTGAGCGAGGACCCGGAGGCTGAGCTGCCGGTGGCTCGTAAATTGGTCGACTATATAGGAATGAGAGAGGGGCATCCGTCGATAGCAGGCGAGTTGGCTCCCGGATACGATCCTATCGCTCCCCAGCGTCGTCGAAGCCGGGAGGTGAAGGATTTCGGCGGAGGGCAGCTCCCCGTGGTCATTGCCGACCGAAGCCATGGCGATTTCGGCTTCGATGAGCAGGCGATGCCCGACTATATGTATATTGGCCAGGAGGATCCTGAGAACCTGCCCGATCATTTCCGCTTGCTGGTTGATGCCGCAACTTGGAAACCTCGTCCCCATGTGTACCCCTGCTTCGTGGCGGCTGAGGCTGCGCTGATGCCTGCTTGCGAAAGCCCCTTGAAATTCCTGCGCCTGACCGATCAGGAACTGACCGATGCGTTGCTGGCTCAGTGCCAGGCCGATCCTTCGGTGGTTCTTCTGTTGCGTACGCGGCATCAGAATGGCGTGGGCGCTTTGCGTGCGGCGATGCACCGGCTGATGGCGGCTGGCTGCGAGGTGCCTGTCGTTCTGGAGCGCGACTATGAGGAGTCGGAACTGGAGTCGCTGCAACTCAAGTCGGCAGCCGATTTCGGCGCTTTGCTGCTGGATGGCTTCCAAGATGGCGTATGCTTGAGCAACACGGGCTGTGAGGCCATGATGGCCGATCGCTGTATGTTTGGCATCTTGCAGGCGGCTCGTGTGCGTATCAGCAAGACCGAGTATATCTCCTGCCCAAGCTGTGGGCGCACGCTTTACGACTTGCAGACCACCATTGCCCGCATTAAGGCGGCCACCTCACACTTGAAGGGATTGAAGATCGGCATCATGGGCTGCATCGTGAATGGCCCGGGCGAGATGGCCGACGCCGACTACGGTTACGTGGGAGCGGGCCGCCACCAGATCAGCCTCTATAAAGGGAAAAACTGCGTGTTGCGCAATATCCCCGAGGAGGAGGCCGTTGAACGTTTAATCCAGTTGATCAAAGACAACGGCGACTGGATCCAATAAAGCGAATAAGGTATGAAAGTAAGAATTATCAATAAATCACATCACCCGATGCCCGCTTACGCCACCCCGCAGTCGGCAGGCATGGATATTCGGGCCAACCTGACAGAGCCAGTCGTGTTGAAACCCTTGGAACGCAAATTGATACCGACAGGTCTGTATATCGCACTGCCTGAAGGATATGAGGCTCAACTGCGCCCCCGCAGCGGCTTGGCCTTGAAGCAGGGCATCACCTTGCTCAACACGCCGGGAACGATCGATGCCGACTATCGTGGCGAGATCGGGGTCATTGTGGCCAATCTCTCGGCCGAGCCCTTCACGATCAACGATGGCGAGCGCATCTGCCAGATGGTGATTGCGGCCTATACCCGCGTGGAATGGGAGGCGGCAGAGACGTTGGATGAGACTGAGCGAGGAGCCGGAGGTTTTGGCCATACCGGTAAAGCATAACAAACAGAAAGGAGAACATTGTTTTGATGAGTAAGAAACATAGGCCAGGCTGTCGGATTTGGATGGGGCTTCTGCTCTGTTCATTCCTGTCGGTGTGTGTGGCGAAAGCCTCCGATCAACAAGACGAGAAGCGTCAGCGCAAATTCGACTATTTCTTCTATGAGGGATTGAAGCTGAAAGAGGCGGCGCAATATGACGCGGCTTTCGATCTGTTTACGCATTGCATGGCGATCGACTCGACCGATGCCGCCGTGCGTTATGAGCTTTGCTCCTTCTATATGCAGATGAACCGTCCGGAGAAGGCCTTGGAGGTGTTGCGCCCGGCGGTGGCCCATCGCCCCGACCAGTTCGACTATCGGATGGCGTTGGCCAACATCACCCGTAGCTTGGGTATGTATGGCGAGGCGGCCGAGGCGTTTAGGGCGCTGGTGAAGGATTTCCCGAAGAAGAAGGAGTTGAACTATTACCTGGCGGATGCCTTGACCCAATCGGGCGAGATAGGCGAAGCCATCGATGCGCTGGACGCCTTGGAGGAGCGCATCGGCATGAACGAGGCGCTTTCGATGCAGAAGTATCGACTGTATAGCCAGCTGGAGCAGCCTGATAAGGCCTTTCGCGAGATCGAGAAGCTGGCGGCTAAGTTCCCGATGGAGACCCGCTACCAGCTGATCATGGGCGACCTGCACCTGGAGAAGGGAGAGATGGACAAGGCGTTGGCTTGCTACAAGAAGGCGCATGAGATCGATCCCTCCGACCCTTACTACATCGTCTCGATGGCCAACTACTACGAGGCCAAAGGCGATAAAGAGTCGGCTGAGGAGGAGATCAAGGCCGCTTTGGTGAACGAGAAGCTGGATGTGGAGACGAAGGTGAACATCCTCTCGCGCTACATCTTGCGCTTGCGGCAGACCAAGCAGGGCATAGACAGTGCGAACCACCTTTTCCAAACGCTGCTGGAGCAGCATCCCGAGGATACAGACTTGAAGTTGATGTATGGCGGTCTGCTGCTCTCGCAAGACAAGGTCGACGAGGGGCGTTTTCAGTTCCAATTGGTGACGGAGATGGACCCCAGCAATTCCGAAGCCTGGAAGCAGCTGCTCAACTTGGCTTTGCAGCAGGAGGATATGCCCGAGATCGAGCGCATCTGCACGGCTTGCAAGGAGCTCTTCCCTACCGCTCCTGAATACTACTTTTATTTAGGTATCGCCTATTTCCAGCAAGAGAAATTCCAGGAATCGCTCTCTACCTACTATGCGGGCTTGAATATCATTCCGAAGGAGAACCCCCGGCTGAAGTCTGACTTCTATGGCCAGATTGGCGACATCTATCACGAGATGGGCAAGCAGGAGCAGGCCTATAAGGCGTATGACGAGGCGCTGAAATACAATGAGCAGAATATAGCGGTGCTCAACAACTACAGCTATTTCCTCTCGTTGGAGAAGAAAGACCTGAAAAAGGCGGAGCGAATGAGCGCGCAGTGCATCCGTTTAGAGCCCGACAACGCGACCTATCTGGACACCTATGCTTGGATTTTTTTCGTGCAGGGCAATTACACCTTGGCGAAGATCTATATAGAGAGCGCCTTGTCGAAAGACACAACCAACAGCTCGGAGCTGGTGGATCATTATGGCGACATCCTCTTCCAGAACGGCGAGGTAGAGAAGGCCGTAGAGCAATGGAAGAAGGCCAAGGAGATGGGCAAAGAGAGTAAGGTGCTCGATCGGAAGATTGCGCAGCGGAAATACATAGAAGAATAGAGGCAGATGAGCAGGATAAACAGAGATAAGACGGCGATTAGGCCTGCGTCACGCAGGATGTGGCAAGCGACAAGTATCCTCGCATTGGGGCTTCTCCTGCTGTTGGCGGGCTGTAAGTCGTCAAAGCATGTGGGCGCCGTAGCGTCGAGTGGCGCGAAGGCGCGGCAAGCGTTCTTCCATTCGATGGACGATCAGGCTTTCCAGTTTCAGACGCTCACAGCGAGGCTGGGCGTAGAGATCAACCTGGCCAACCTACAGGTGAATAGCACACGGGTGGATTTGAAGATGGTGAAAGATAGTGCCTTCCAGCTGTCGGTCCAGCCGTTGCTGGGCATCGAGGTGTTCCGTGTCGAGCTGACCCGCGACAGCATCAAGGTGTTAGACCGAATGAACAAGCGCTACTTGGCCGAGAACTATGAGGCCCTGCGCGGACAAACGCCCATCGAGTTCAACTTCTACAACCTGCAAGCCCTGTTTACCAACCGCATCTTCCTTCCGGGAGAGCGACAGATCGAGGAGCGTCAGTACGCACGTTTCCAGTTGGATCAGACGGGTCCAAAAGCCTTGGTCCAGACGAAAGATCAAATGGACTTGCGTTATACCTTCGAGGCCGATGGCGAGGAGAAGCTGCTGGCCACGACGATAGCTGCCCCGACCAATTCACATCGCTTACGCTGGGATTACTCCGATTTCAGGAAGGTGGAGAAGCAGATCTTCCCGCAATCGATGACGGTGCAGTGGATTAAGGGCGAGCAGTCGGAAGGCGGCATCTATATCGGCTTTGCCCGTATGCGGGTGGATGAGCCGGTGAAACTGGATTTTGTGATTCCTGCGCGATACACGCGCATCACTTTGGAACAACTGCTTCGAACGCTCAAAAACCTAAATGCGTAATTAGCCTATGAGATTGCTTTGCCTTTTCTTGATTTGGTGTATGTGTCTTGCTCAGGGAGTCAAGGCGCAGAATTCGGCTGCCGTGAAGAAACTGGAGCGTCAGCGCAAGGAGGCGTTAGCCGATATCGAACAGACCAATAAATTGTTGCAAGAGACATCGAAGTCGGCGAAGAACTCGCTGAACCGGTTGAACTTGCTTTCCAAGCAGATCCAGTCGCGCAAACAGGTGATCGGCCTGTTGAACCAAGAGCTGGATGCGATCGAAAAGGACATTCTGGGCCTCCAGGCGGATATTCGTTTGTTGAAGAGCCAGCTGAGTCAGAAGCAGGCCAATTATGGCAAATCGATGAGGGGGATGTATAAGCGTCGGAGTGCGCAGGATAAGTTGCTCTTTATCTTATCGGCCGAGAATTTCGGACAATCTCTCCGACGGATGCGCTACTTGCGAGAGTATGCGGGTTGGCAGAAGCGCCAGGCTGAAGAGATTATCGCCAAGCAGCAAGAGATCGCCGCAAAGCAGCGGGCGATGGAGAAGACCCGCACGGAGAAGCGGGCGCTCTTAGACGTGCGACAGACCGAGAGCAAGAAGTTGCAGACCGAGGAGGCCGCTCAGCAGGCTGAGGTGAAGGAACTGAATAAGAAGCAGAGCAGCCTGAAGGCCGAGCTGAAGAAAAAGCAGCGACAGGCGGAGGCACTCAACCGTCAGATCGAGAAGCAGATTGCCGAGGAGATTGCCCGTGCGGAGGCTGCCGCCAAGGCGGCACGGGAAAAGGCGGCGAAAGGCAAGAAGCAAGAGGGCAACGCGGCGAACGGATCGAAGGAGGAGCGTGTGGCGGCAACCAAGGGGGGCTATGCCATGACCAAGGCCGAGCGGCAGCTCTCCGACAACTTCGGAAATAACAGGGGGCGTTTGCCTTATCCGGTGACTGGGCGTCACACCGTGGTGGCCACCTTCGGTGAGCAGCAGCATGCGCAATTGAAATATGTACGCACGAGCAACAGTGGCATTGACATCCAGTCAGACCCCGGGGCCGATGCCCGGGCGGTGTTCAATGGCGTAGTGACCCGTGTGTTTGTGATACCGGGGTATAACAATTCCGTAATCGTGCGTCATGGCAACTACTTGACGGTGTATAGCAACCTGAGCCAAGTCTATGTGAAGGCGGGCGATTCGGTCGCTACTCGTCAGTCGATTGGCAAGATCTACTCCGACCCCGAGGAGGGAACCGTCCTCCACTTCCAGCTTTGGAAGGAGAAGACGAAGCTTAATCCGCTTCCTTGGCTCAATTAAGCGGGCCGATAGAGCCGTACGATCTGTTGGATGGTTCGCTCGATGTTCGCTTGGGCGAAGGCGGGATCCATCGCCTGCGTTAAGGAAACGGGGCAGGGGAGTATGGGCAGCGCCGCTAAGAAGCCGGCCTCGATGAGCCTCGCCGAGTCTTCCACGCAGCCGCCTATGGCTACAACCGGGATGGCTTGCTTTTGAGCCCGGCGCAGAATGCCGATGGGGGTCTTTCCCATGCAGGTTTGTGCGTCGAGTTTTCCCTCTCCCGTGATGATCAGGTCGGCCCCTTCGATTTGCGCGTCGAAACGCAGCGCGTCGAGCACCATCTCGATGCCGGGTTTCAACGTGGCCTTTAGGAAAGCCACCAATCCTCCTCCCAATCCTCCTGCTGCTCCGGCTCCGGGCAGCCTGTCAACCGCTACCCCTTCAGCCTGCTGGATGAGGCGGGCGAAATGGCGCAGCCCCTCGTCTAAGGCTTCCACAATGGCGGGTGTGGCCCCTTTCTGTGGGGCGAAGATATAGGCGGCCCCTTGCGGGCCATAGAAGGGGTTGTTGACGTCGCAGGCCGCGACGAACCGACACGCTTTGAGGGCGGGCAGGGCCTTTGTGTCGTCAATCCGATCGATCAGTCGCAAAGATTTTCCGCAGCCTCGCAACTCTTTCCCGGTCGCGTCAAGAAAACGGTAGCCTAAGGCCTGTAGCATCCCCATGCCCCCGTCGTTGGTCGCGCTGCCTCCGATGGCAATCAGGAAATGCCGACACCCTTTTTGCAAGGCGTCTTTAATCAGTTCGCCTGTTCCGTAGGTTGAGGTCTGCTCGGGGTTGCGCTCCTCGGGAGTCAGCAGAGGCAGTCCGCTGGCGGCGGCCATCTCGATCAGGGCCGTTTGCGTAGCAGGAATCCATCCATACGATGCGGTGATGGGTCTGTCTAAAGGATCATGAACAACGGCCGAGACCGACTGCCCCCCTAAGGCGGCAGTCAAGCTCTCGACCGTTCCCTCTCCTCCGTCGGCCACGGGTAGTCCTACCACCTCGCAGCCTGGGAAGAGTTGACGCACCGCCCTTTCGCCGCATGCGGCCACTTGTGCCGACGACAGTGAGCCTTTGAACGAATCCGAAGCGATGACAATCTTTTTCATACGTGGAGCGATGGGTTATTTATGGCTCCAATCTCTCGGGGCAGGCACGCCGGGCAGCGGCTTGCGCTCCTTCAGCTGCTTCATCACCTCCTCGATGGCACGATCCAGCTGTTGATCCTCGCCGTTCCACTCGCGGATCGGGTCGTTGTCGATCAAGATGTCGGGATCAACGCCATGGTTCTCAACAATCCAGTTGCCCGTCTTCGGATCGTAGCTGGTGAAGAAGGGCACACGGATGTCGGTCCCGTCCATATAGGGCAACGGGCCGCTGATGCCAATGATGCCGCCCCAGGTGCGTGTGCCGATCAGTTTGCCTAAGCCCAACGCGTGGAAGCCCCAGGGGAAGAGGTCGCCGTCTGATGCGGAGTACTTGTTGATCAAGCATACCTTCGGGCCAACCTGAACGGCGTCGGGCACGGTTCCAATCAGGCTCGATCCGCGACTCATGGTCAGGCGGTAGGCCTCGCGTGAAAGACGCTCGAGGATCATCGGCGAAACGTTTCCGCCTCCGTTCGCACGGTCGTCGATAATCAAGCCCTCCTTATCCAGCTGGGGATAGAAGTAGCGCGAGAACTCGTTCAGTCCTTCCGGACCCATATCGGGGATGTAGATGTAGCCAATCTTGCCATTCGAAGCCTTATCGACATGGGCGATGTTCTTTTGGATCCAGTTGTAGTGATACAGCGAGTATTCTTCCTCGATCGGACGGATCACGACCTTGTGCGCACCCGCCAAGCGAGGCTGGCTGTTGAGGCTCAGCTCGGTCGGGACATTGGCCTTGCCAACCAGCAGTTGATACATATCCTTCACGCTGTTGGTCGGAACGCCATCGATGGCGACGATGTATTCGCCGGCCTTGGCCTCGATGCCCGGCTCTGTCAGCGGCGAGCGCAACGACTTGTCGTAAGAGGCTCCCGGCAGGATCTTCTCCAGGCGGAAGAAGCCGCTCTTGTCGCGCGAGATCTCGGCGCCCAATAGACCCATCGGGATGCGTTTCGGGCGATCCATCTCGCCCGGGTTGACATAGGCGTGGCCTACGCCCAATTCGGCGATCAGTTCGCCAATCACATAGTTCAGGTCGATGCGTGTCTTGACGTAGGGCAGCAGTTGCGCGTATTTCGCCTTGAGGGCTTTCCAGTCTTTCCCATGCATATTCTCCAGATAGAAGCCGTCGCGGAAGGCGCGCCAAGCCTCGTCGTAGATCTGTGCCCACTCCTGCTGGTAGTCGACGGGTATCTGCATGTTCGAGAGGTCAACCGCCTTGCTCAGGTCGGTCTTCCCCTTGGGAATATCGGTCACATACAGGTTGTCGCCCTTCATGAAGATCGACTTTTTGCTTCCGGGGGAGACGCCCATCTGTCCGTCGGCCACCTTCTCCTCCTTTTGTTTCTTCAGGTCGAAGCGTTGCGTTGCCCCTTTGCTGAAGTAGTAGACGGCTTGTCCGTCGGCGTAGAGGTTGAAGTAGCGTCCGCCTGCCAGCGGCAGTTTCACGATGCGCTCACCCAGTCCATCCAGGTCGACGCGCACGCTGGGCGCCTCTTTGGCCTCCTCCTTCTTGGCGGGCTCGTCGGCCTTCAGTTGGTCGTCTTGCTCCAGGAAGGGCGAGGGGGTCTCTTTCGACAGCATGAGCATGTAGATGCCGCCCATGTTGTTATAGACGTGGTTCCACTCGGTCTGGCCGTAGGTGGGGTTGAAGTCGCGGTTGGAGGTAAACACCAGGTATTTGCCGTCTGCGCTGAAGACCGGCGAAGCGGACTCATACCATTTGTCGGTGGCGGCATACTCCTTCTTCGCGGCGATGTCGTAGATGTAGACCATGCTGAAGTTGTTTTCGCCCGTCCGCGAGTAGGTCAGCCATTTGCTGTCGGGCGAGAAGCTAACCGCACGTGCCTCGGCCAGGGGGCTTTGCGAGAGCGTAGTCACCTGCTTGGTCGCTACGTCGATCAGGTTGATCCGGTTCTTCCGGTCGGTATAGGCAATCTTCTGCGCGTCGGGGCTCCATTCGAAGCTGCGGATGTAGGTGTCGTTGTTTTTGGTCAGCGCGACAGCCTCGCCGCCTTCGGCAGGTTGCATATAGAGTTCGGTCTCGCCGGTTTGATCGGAGATATAGGCGATGTGTTTCCCGTCGGGGGCCCATTGCGCGTTGCGCTCATGGGCTCCAGGGGTGCGAGTCAGGTTTTTGATTACGCCCTGCTCGGTCGGCACGTTGAACACTTCGCCACGGGCCGTAACCGCCATGCGCTCGCCCTTAGGCGAAAGGCTGACAGCCGTGATGTATGAGCTGCCTGGTTTTAATTCCGTGCGGGCGAAGACGTTGTCGGCCGAGAGCGTGATGTTCACCTTCTCGGCCTTCTTCTGGGTGGCGTCGAGCTTATACAGGTAGCCTCCGTTCTCGAACACGATGGTCTGTCCGAAATAGCTTGGGAACTTGCAGTCATACTCGGTGAAGTTGGTCACTTTGCTGGTCTGCTTCGTCTTTGTGTTATAGACGAACAGGTTCATGGTGTAGTCGCGGTCGGAGAGGAAATAGATCTCATCGCCGATCCACATCGGGAAGATGTCTTGCGCCTCGTTGTTGGTCACGTTTTCCACCTTCTTGGCAGCCGGGTTATACACCCAGATGTCGTCGGCCATACCACCCTTGTAGTATTTCCAGGTGCGGAACTCGCGCATCACGCGGTTGTAGGCCATCTGTTTGCCGTCGGGCGAGTAGCTGCAGAAGCCACCTTCGGGAAGCGGAATGGCCTCCGAGAGTCCTCCCTCTTTATGAACGGTATAAAGTCGGCCGTCGAAGCCTGTGCTGATGCGGTTGCGGTAAACGATGGATTGTCCGTCGGGGGTCCAGGTCATCACGATGTTGTTGGGACCCATGCGGTCGCCCAGGTCGTCGCGGCTGTTTGTCGCGGTATAGGTCACGCGCAAAGGCTCACCGCCCGTCGAAGGAATGGTATAAACCTCGGTGTTGCCGTCGTATTGGCCCGTGAAGGCGATTGTTTGCCCGTCGGGTGAGAAACGGGGAAACATCTCATAGCCCATGAAGGAGGTCAGCCGTTGTGCCTCACCACCCTGAATGGGTACTCGATACAGGTCGCCCGCATAAGAGAAGACAATCTCCTTCTCGTTGGTTGCCGGGAAGCGCAATAGGCGAGCCTCGCCAGCCGCTTCAGCCACCGAAGGCAGCGCCAAGGTTGCCATCAGTGAAAATAATACCTTCGTTTTGTTCATACTTTTATCCTGTTTGGTTATAAAACGTTTCGTTTGTTTGAGGCAAAGATAACGATTTAATAGGATAATAGGGCGAAATAGGATGGAAAAGAATAGGGAAGGAACCCCACAGTTCGCACACCCCAACTACGGGGTTGCTCTAAGGTTGCTCCGAGGCTGCTCCGAGGTTGCTCTAATGTTTCTCTAATCCAGGGTTAGAGAAACGTTAGAGAAAGATTAGAGAAACGTTAGAGCTCGATTAGAGCTACAGCGTTGCAGCTTGGGAGTGCCCGTTGCTTGAAATTTTGTTGCCCGTTGCTTGAAATTTTGTTGCCCGTCGTTATAAATTTCATTGCCCGTCGTTATGTATCTCCGTTGCCCGTGGTTTTTTACGCCGTTGCCCGTCGTTTTTTATGCCGACGGCCGTCGCTGTTTTCGCCCGTTTTGATTCAACTTTTATTCAGCATGTGCCTCTTGGGTTAGCGCCCCCTCCAACCCCACAGAAATAAAAAACGCGCTTTGACATGTTGGGAATGGCTATAAATAAATACGTATATTTGTCCTGTCGTTACAATCCATTGATAATTATGTGCGAACTCAAAAACAAATATATCCGATTTGACTGGGCCATCAAGCGGCTGCTTCGCCAGAAGGCGAACTTCGGCGTGCTGGAGGGCTTCCT
>CAKUZF010000040.1 GCA_934718155.1 uncultured Parabacteroides sp.
TATATAAATACGCATGAATAAAGAATAAATTAGATATGCTCGCAAATTCGAGATGCAAATAAAGTTTGTGTAAAAATTAATGTCGGTTATTCGAAACCAATCACGTTGTTGGTTATTCCAAAGAATCACGCCGTCGGTTGTTTGAAATCACGTTGCCCGTCGGCGTAAATTTCGTTGCCCGTTGGCGTAAATTTTGTTGCCCGTCGGCGTAAATTTCGTTGCCCGTCGTTTTGATGTTCCGTTGCCCGTCGTTTTTAATTTTGTTGCCCGTGGTTTTTTACGCCGTTGCCCGTGGTTTTTTACGCCGACGGCCGTCGGAACGATTTTTTTTGGTTAATGCAGGGAAAGATTTGCAAAGTAATTGATTTATTTGTATTTTTGCGGTCGATAAGCATTCGAGCGGAGGGGGCGGTGAGTCCCCTCCGCTTGTTCTAAACAGGTAGTAGTATGATAGAAAAGGCGGTAGTGACCCAATTGGCAGAGGAGCATTTGCAGGCTTCCAACAACTATTTAGTGGATGTAACGATCAAGCCCGGCAATTACATCGTGGTGGAGATCGATAGCGACGAGAGTGTGTCGATCGACGATTGCGTGGCGTTGAGCCAACATATTGAGGCTCACTTAGATCGTGATGCGGAAGACTTTGAGTTGGAGGTTGGCTCGGCGGGGATCACTTCTCCTTTCAAGGTGTTGCGCCAGTATCAAAAAAACGTGGGCAACGAGGTGGAGATGCTGCTCAAGAGCGGCCAGAAAAAGGTGGGCGTCCTGACGGCGGTCGATCCCTTCAGCGCGACGATCAGCGTGGAGAAAAAGGTCAAGCCGGAGGGGGCGAAGCGACCGATTTTGGTGAACGAGGAAGAAAAATATCCTTTCGAAGAAATAAAATATACAAAATACGTAATAAGATTCAAGTAAGATTATGGCCAAGAAAGCGGAAACAATCAGCATGATCGATACGCTTGCTGAGTTCAAGGAATTGAAGAATATCGACAAAGATACGATGATCAACGTGTTGGAAGACTCCTTCCGCAACGTGATCGCCAAGATGTTTGGTACGGATGAGAACTACGACGTGATCATCAATCCCGAGAAGGGCGATTTTGAGATTTGGAGAAACCGTAAGGTCGTGGCCGATGATGAGCTGGAGGACGAGAACCTGCAGCTGACGCTGACTGAGGCGCGCACGATCGATCCCGACTGCGAAGTGGGCGAGGAGGTGACCGACGAGGTGCACTTCGCCGATTTCGGCCGCCGCGCGATCTTGAACCTGCGCCAGACCTTGGCCTCGAAGATACTTGAATTGCAGAAAGACAGCCTTTACGCGAAATATAAGGATAAGATCGGCCATATCGTGGCCGCCGAGGTGTATCAGGTGTGGAAGAAGGAGATCCTCCTGCTCGACGACGATGGCAACGAGCTGTTGCTGCCGAAGTCGGAGCAGATCCCGTCGGACTACTACCGCAAGGGCGAGACCGTGCGTGCGATCGTGTTGCGCGTCGACAACACCAACAACAACCCGAAGATCATCCTTTCGCGCACCGACAAGTTGTTCTTGCAGCGCCTGTTTGAGCTGGAGGTGCCCGAGATCAACGACGGCTTGATCACCCTGAAGGGCATCGCCCGCATCCCTGGCGAGCGTGCGAAGGTGTCGGTCGAGTCGTATGACGACCGCATCGACCCGGTGGGCGCGTGCGTCGGCATGAAGGGCTCGCGTATCCACGGCATCGTGCGTGAGCTGCGCAATGAGAACATCGATGTGATCAACTATACGACCAACACCTCGCTCTACATCCAGCGTGCGTTGAGCCCGGCGAAAGTGTCGTCGCTTCACATCAACGAGGAGGAGCGCAAGGCCGAGGTTTACCTGCGCCCCGAGGAGGTTTCGTTGGCCATCGGTAAGGGCGGCTTGAACATCAAGCTGGCTTGCATGCTGACCGAATACACGATCGACGTCTATCGCGACGTGGATGGCGCCGACGAGGAGGACATCTACCTGGATGAGTTCTCTGACGAGATCGACGGCTGGGTGATCGATGCCCTGAAGAATGTGGGTTGCTACACGGCGAAGAGCGTCTTGGCGATGGATCGCAACGCCTTGATCGAGCGTGCCGACCTGGAGGAGCAGACGGTCGACGAAGTGCTGCGCATTCTCTCGGCCGAGTTTGCCGACGACGATTCCGACAGCGACGAGCAGCCCGAGGAGACGGCTCCCGCTCAGGAGGAGGAGGAGAATGAGGCGCCTGCCGACGAGCAAGCGGCCGACGACGATGAGATGAAGAATGACTAAGTGTTACGACAAAGTTTGATATGCCTATAAAATTAATACAAGTACAGCGAAAATTAAATGTGGGAATCAACACAGTGGTTGACTTCCTGCACAAGAAAGGGTTCGACGTGGAGGATAACCCCAACACGCGAATCAGTGACGAACAGTATGCTTTGCTCGTAAAGGAGTTTGGAAAAGATCTGCCTAAGGAAGAACGTGTTTTCAAGGCAGCTCGCACGAAGAAGGAGCCCGCTTCTCAGAAGGAGGTGGCGACTACTGAAATTAAAACAGAGATCCCCGATGAGTTTAAGCCCAAAATCGTAATGAAGGGACATATTGACTTGGAGGGAAACCAGAATAAGCATCAACAGGAGGAACCAAAGGTGGAGAAGGCTCCTGAGAAACCGCTGGAGAAGGCGGTTGAGGCGAAGCCCGCGAAAGAGGCGAAGCCGCAGTCGGCCCCCCGTGCCGCTGCTCAGGAAGTGAAAAAGGAGGAGCCCGCGCAACCCGTGAAGGAGACCCCGCAGATGCCGGAGAAGAAAATAGAGGCTTCTCCAGCCAGCAGAAACGACGAAAACAAAATAAACGTGGAAGAAGGAAAACAGAAAGCTGAGGGGAAGAACACGACTGCTCCGGGAACCCCTGCGGAGACTAACCGGTCTGGTGAGGACAACGTGTTTCGCTTGAATACGACCCGCTTGGAGTCGAAAATTAAGGTGACGGGCAAGATCGATCTCGACGCATTGAATCAGTCTACTCGCCCGAAAAAGAAGAGTAGAGAGGAGAAGCGCAAGGAGCGCGACGAGAAACAGCGCTTTGGCAACAAAGGCGGCAACAACGCGCAGGGCGGCGCTCACAAGGGCGGCAACAACGCACTGGGCGGCAACAAGCCGGCCCAGAACGCACAGCCTGGCGAGGAGGGCGCCGACGCGAAGAAGAAGCGTAAGCGCATCAAGAAGGACCGGGTGGACATCAACAACACGCCGGGAACAAACTATCCACGCAACGCGCGGGATGAGCGCGGCAACAACAACGACAGGGGCCGCGACGACCGTAAGTCTCGCCTGAAGAAGCCCGTAAAGGCGGAGGTGAGCGACGAAGACGTACAGAAGCAGATCAAGGAGACTTTGGCTCGCTTGACCAGCAAGAACAATAAGAACAACAAGGGCGCCAAGTACCGCCGCGACAAACGTGAGGCCGCTTCGAAGCGCGAACATGAGCTGGCCGCACAGGAGGAGCAGGAGAGCAAGGTGCTGAAGCTGACCGAGTTTGTTACGGCTAACGACTTGGCCAACATGATGGATGTGCCCGTGACGGAGGTGATCGGCACCTGCATGAGCATTGGCATCATGGTCTCGATCAACCAGCGACTCGACGCCGAGACGATCAACATCGTGGCCGAGGAGTTTGGCTTCCAGACGGAGTATGTGAGCGCCGACGTGGTGGAGGCGATCAACGCCGAGGAGGAGGAGGACGACGAGGACGACTTGGTGGCACGTCCGCCGATCGTTACCGTGATGGGTCACGTTGACCACGGTAAGACCTCGTTGCTCGATAACATCCGCAACGCGAACGTGATCGCGGGCGAGGCGGGTGGTATCACGCAGCACATTGGCGCTTACAACGTGAAGCTGCCGAACGGCCGCCGCATCACCTTCCTGGATACGCCGGGCCACGAGGCCTTTACGGCGATGCGTGCGCGTGGTGCGAAGGTGACGGATATCGCCATCATCATCGTGGCAGCTGATGACAGCGTGATGCCGCAGACGGTCGAGGCCATCAACCATGCTTCGGCAGCGGGTGTGCCCATCGTGTTTGCGATCAATAAGATTGATAAACCGCATGCCAACCCCGACAAGATCAAGGAGGAGTTGGCCAATATGAACTATTTGGTCGAGGACTGGGGCGGTAAGTACCAGAGCCAGGAGATCTCGGCGAAGAAGGGCATCGGCGTAGAGGAGCTGCTTGAGAAGGTCTTGCTGGAGGCCGACCTGCTCGACTTGAAGGCGAACCCGAAGAAGCGCGCGGTAGGCTCCATCATCGAGTCGTCGTTAGACAAGGGCCGCGGCTACGTCTCGACCGTATTGGTGGAGAACGGAACGCTGAAGATGGGCGACGTCGTGCTGGCCGGAACCCACCACGGACGCATCAAGGCGATGTTCAACGAGCGCAACCAGCGCGTGCAGCAGGCGGGTCCTTCAGAGCCGGTGTTGATTCTGGGTCTGAACGGCGCACCGCAGGCAGGCGACACCTTCAACGTGTTGGAGACGGAGCAGGAGGCGCGCGAGATTGCCAACCGCCGCGAGCAGCTGCAGCGTGAGCTGGGCTTGCGCACGCAGAAGATGCTTACGCTCGACGACATCGGTCGCCGCATCGCGGTGGGCAACTTCCAGGAGCTGAACGTGATCGTGAAGGGCGATGTGGACGGTTCGGTAGAGGCCTTGTCAGACTCATTGATCCGCCTCTCGACCGAGGAGATCCAGGTGAACGTGATCCACAAGGCCGTTGGCCAGATCTCGGAGTCGGATGTGGTTTTGGCCGCCGCTTCGAATGCCATCATCATCGGCTTCCAGGTGCGTCCTTCGCAGGCCGCTCGTAAGAATGCCGAGAAGGAGGGCGTTGAGATCCGTCTCTACTCGATCATCTACGACGCCATCGAGGAGGTGAAGAGCGCGATGGAGGGTATGCTCTCGCCCGAGATCAAGGAGGAGACCACCGCTTATGTGGAGGTGCTCCAGACGTTTAAGATTTCGAAGGTCGGAACGGTTGCCGGCTGTATGGTGAACGAGGGAAAGATCAAGCGTACGAACAAGATCCGCTTGATTCGCGATGGAATCGTGATCTATTCGGGCGAGCTGGGCTCGCTGAAGCGTTTCAAAGACGACGCCAAGGAGGTTGTCGCCGGACAGGATTGCGGTTTGAACATCACCAACTTCAACGACATCCAGGTGGGCGACATGATTGAGGCCTACGAGGAAACCGAAATCAAGAAGACATTGTAAGCATATGAACTGGTTAGACATTACATTGTTGTGTCTGGCAGGGATAGGATTTGGAAAGGGCCTGTTTGATGGATTCATCAAACAGGTTGTTTCGCTTATAGCCTTAGTGGCCGCGATCTTCCTCTGCGGAGAGGCGGCGGGTTGGCTGCGTGGCTACATCGTGTCGCTGGGCTGGTTTCCCGAGCAGGGCGTCTCGGTGTTGAGCTACGTGGTTGGTTTCATCCTGATCATGGGCGTGCTGACCCTGGCGGGCGTGATCGTGACGAAGGTGATCGATGCGACGCCGCTCAGCGTGGTCAACCACCTGCTGGGAGGCGCGCTGGGCCTGTTGCTGGTCATGCTGTTCACCAGCCTGTCGCTGAACGTGCTGGATTTTATCGATCGAAGCGGCGTGTTGATCTCGCGAGAGACGAAGGTTGAATCGCGGTTTTTCGAGCCTGTGCGGCAGATCGTGCCAACCTTATATCCCCATAATTTGTTTACTTTGGGAGAATAACCGTTAAGATTATATTGTCAAGAAACTATTATGCAAGATTCGAATCAGATATTGAATGAAGTAACGAACGAGGATTATAAATATGGCTTCGTTACGGATATCGACACGGAGGTGATCCATCGTGGCTTAGACGAGGAGACCATCCGCATCATTTCGGCCAAGAAGCAGGAGCCAGACTGGCTGTTGGAGTTCCGTCTGCGCGCGTTCCGCTATTGGCAAACCTTGGAGATGCCCCATTGGGCCCACTTGCAGATCCCTCCCATCGACTATCAAGACATCATCTATTACGCCGCTCCGAAGAAGAAGGAGGGGCCGAAGAGCTTAGACGAGGTCGATCCCGAGCTGCTGAAGACCTTCGACAAGCTGGGCATTCCGCTGGAGGAGCAGAAACACCTGAGCGGCATGGCGGTCGACGCCGTGATGGACAGCGTCTCGGTGAAGACCACCTTCAAGGAGAACCTGGCCGAGAAGGGCATCATCTTCTGCTCGTTTAGCGAGGCGGTGCAGCATCATCCCGACCTGGTGAAGAAATACCTGGGCAGTGTGGTTGGCTATCGCGACAACTTCTTCGCGGCCCTGAACTCGGCCGTCTTCTCGGATGGCTCGTTCATCTACATCCCCAAGGGCGTGCGCTGCCCGATGGAGCTGAGCACCTATTTCCGCATCAACGCGGCCAACACGGGCCAGTTTGAGCGCACCCTGATCGTGGCCGACGACGAATCCTACGTCAGCTACCTGGAGGGATGCACGGCGCCCATGCGCGACGAGAACCAGCTCCACGCGGCAATCGTCGAGATCGTGGCCCACGAGCATGCCGAGGTGAAATACTCGACGGTGCAGAACTGGTATCCGGGCGACAAGGAGGGCAAGGGCGGCATCTACAACTTCGTCACGAAGCGCGGCCTGTGTAAGGGCGAGGGCAGCAAGATCTCGTGGACGCAGGTCGAGACCGGCTCGGCGATCACCTGGAAGTATCCCAGCTGCATCTTGGCGGGCGACAACTCGGTGGGCGAGTTCTACTCGGTCGCGGTGACCAACAACTACCAGCAGGCCGACACGGGCACGAAGATGATCCACCTGGGCAAGAACACCCGAAGCACGATCGTCTCGAAAGGCATCTCGGCCGGACATAGCCAGAACAGCTACCGCGGCCTGGTGAAGGTGTCGGCCAAGGCCGAGGGCGCACGAAACCACAGCCAGTGCGACAGCCTCTTGCTGAGCCCCACCTGCGGGGCGCACACCTTCCCGTATGCCGACATCCAAAACGAGACGGCCGTGGTCGAGCACGAGGCTACGACCAGCAAGATCAGCGAGGAGCAGCTGTTCTACTGCCAGCAGCGCGGCATCTCGATGGAGGAGGCGGTTGGCTTGATCGTCAATGGCTACGCACGCGAGGTGATGAATAAGCTTCCGATGGAGTTTGCGGTCGAGGCGCAGAAGCTGCTGACCATCTCTTTGGAAGGAAGCGTGGGATAAACTTAGGATTACGAATGAAGAGTCAGGCGCTTGGGCCGGGCGGGAAGCGGGGCGTTGAAAGCCGGTTTCAAGACGACCCAAGGTGTTGTGACTCAAAATAAATAGAACAATGTTAGAGGTCAAGAATTTACATGCCAGCATCAATGGCAAAGAGATATTGAAAGGCATCAACCTGACCGTAAAGGCTGGCGAGGTGCATGCGATTATGGGTCCTAACGGATCGGGAAAGAGTACGCTGAGCAGCGTGCTGGTGGGCAACCCCGCCTTCGAGGTGACCGAGGGCGAGGTGCTATTCAACGGCAAGAACCTGCTGGAGCTTTCGGCTGAGGACAGAAGCCGCGAGGGCCTGTTTCTGAGCTTCCAGTATCCGGTGGAGATTCCGGGCGTAAGCATGGTGAACTTCATGCGTGCCGCCGTGAACGCCCACCGCAAGTATAAAGGGCTGGAGCCGGTGTCGGCAACCGACTTCCTGAAGCTGATGCGCGAGAAACGCGCGATCGTGGAGCTCGACAACAAGCTGGCCAACCGCAGCGTGAACGAGGGATTCTCGGGCGGCGAGAAGAAGCGCAACGAGATCTTCCAGATGGCTATGCTGGAGCCGAAGTTGGCCATCCTCGACGAGACCGACAGCGGCTTGGACATCGATGCCCTGCGCATCGTGGCACAGGGCGTGAACCGCTTGAAGACGCCTGAGAACGCGGCGATCGTGATCACCCACTATCAGCGCCTGCTCGACTACATCAAGCCCGACATCGTGCATGTATTGTATAAAGGAAAGATCGTGAAGACGGCGGGCCCGGAGCTGGCGTTGGAGCTGGAGGAGAAGGGCTACGACTGGATCAAGAAAGAGATGGGAGATGCCTGATATGAGCGCGGAGAAACAATATATAGAGTTGTTCGCCCAATGCGAGGACTTGATCTGCCGCTATAGCGCCCCCGCGATGAACGCGTTGCGCGCGTCGGCGCTGGCCAGCTTCGAGCGGCAGGGCTTTCCCTCGACGAAGGGCGAGGACTATAAATATACCGACGTCGAGCAGGCGTTCACTCCCGATTACGGATTGAACCTGAAGCGGCTTTCCATCCCCGTGAACCCCTACGACGTGTTTAAGTGCGACGTGCCCAACCTGAGCACCTTGCTCTATTTCGTGGTGAACGACACCTTCTACGACAAGGTGCTTCCGAAGGCACTTTTGCCCGAGGGCGTTTACGTGGGAGGCCTGAAAGCCTTCGCCGAACAACATCCCGAGCTCGCCAGTCGCTACTACGGCCAGGCGGCCTCGGTGGAGAAGGATGGCCTCATCGCCCTCAACACCATGCTGGCGCAGGATGGCTTCGTGGTGTATGTGCCGAAAGGCGTAGTGGTGGAGCGCCCCATCCAGCTGGTGAACATCTCGCGGAGCGACGTCGACACCATGTCCAACCGCCGTGTGCTGCTCATCGCCGAGCCGCAAGCCCAGGTGAAGCTGCTGGTGTGCGACCATAACATCGACGACGTGAAGTTCCTTTCGACGGAGGTGATCGAGATCTTCGCCGAGGAGGGCTCGGTGGTGGACTATTACGACCTGGAGGAGAGCAGTGCGTCGACCACCCGCTTCGCCTCGCTGCACGTGAAGCAGCAGGCCGCCTCGAATGTGGTGGTGAATGGCATCACGCTGACGAACGGCCTGACACGCAACAACTATTATGTCGAGCTGGAAGGCGAGTATGCCGAGACAACCCTTTGCGGACTCTCGGTGCTCGACAAGGAGCAGCAACTTGACACCTATACGCACATCACCCACGCAAAGCCGCACGGAACGAGCAACGAGCTGTTTAAGAACGTGCTGAACGATCGTGCCGTGGGCGCTTTCAGCGGACGTATCCTGGTGAACGAGGGGGCCGATAAGACCTCGGCCTACCAAACGAACCGCAACCTTTGCGCCACGCGCGAGGCGCACATGTATAGCAAGCCGCAGCTGGAGATCTATGCCGACGACGTGAAATGCTCGCACGGCATGACTACGGGCCAGCTGGACGAGAACGCGCTCTTCTATATGCGCAGCCGCGGCATTCCGGCCGATGAGGCCCGCATGTTGCTGAGCGTGGCTTTCATGGCCGACGTGATCGACACGATCCGTGTGGAGGCCTTGCGCGACCGCTTACACCAGTTGGTGGAGAAGCGCTTCCGTGGCGAGCTGGCCAAATGCGCCAGCTGTCGCATCTGCAAATAGGCTGGCTTGACCGAAAACAGACAGGTAATAAGATAGGCTGTGGCGTGAATCTATAGTTCGCGCCACAGCTTTTTTATGCCGTAATACGCGTAGTTGGTCGGAATAACCTACCTTTGTGAAGCGGGAAGGATTTCCTTGTTGTAACGAATAAATCGAATAACTATGATGATGACAATGGCTCATATCGCTGTTTGGACAGATCGACTGGAGCGATTGAGAGACTTTTATGTGAATTATTTGGATGGCAAGAGCCATGAGAAATATGAGAACCCGAAGAAGGGTTTTGCCTCCTACTTTGTCTATTTTGAGCGAGGAGCGGCTTTGGAAATCATGCAATGTACAGATGTCAGAGCCCATTGTGAGCAAGAGCATATTGGGTTGGCGCATATAGCCTTTGACGTGCGCTCGAAAGAGGAGGTGGACAAACGGATAGAAACTTTCCGGCAGCAGGGTTTTCCAGTTGTAGGTGAACCGCGCATGACTGGCGATGGTTATTATGAAGGAGTGATACTCGATCCGGATGGTAATCGGGTGGAGTTGGTGGCTTACGGCGAACCAATCCTTTTGCCTTCGGCCAATCCGCCGCTTGACTTGTTGGAAGAGGCTGATCCAGACCAGGGAAAGATTGCCGCCTACCTGCGAGAATCCTCTTGCTTTGTCGCTCAGATCAAAGATAGGATCGTAGGAGCGGTCGTGGTGAAACAGTTGTCGGAGAGAGAGGCGGAGATTATGAATTTGGCAGTGAACGAGTTCTTCAGAGGACGTGGAATCGCTCGCAGGCTGTTGCGTCATGTGGCTTCTTGGGCTGCTCAGCAAGGTGTTCAGCAGTTGATCATCCGTACGTCAACTACGTCGGCCGTTCCTTTGTTGCTTTACCAGCAGGAAGGTTTTGATGTTTGCGCCATCGATCGAGATTATTTCATTCGAGCGTATGCGGAGCCTCTATGGGAAAATGGTGTGCGCTGCAGACACCAAGTAATCTTGAAAAAGCGTATATTTGTTGCGTCGATCGATGAGAGATTAACATGAATCTATGAACCTTAAAAAACGACTGAATTATGAGATTGTTATTAATCCTGATGCTGTTTGTGAGCGGCGGCCAATGGCTGTCGGCTCAGAATGACACCTTGGTAGGTGTGCTGAGAGATGTGAGCCAGAAGGCCATCAAGCGTTACCCGGTGACCTTAGGCCGCCAGAACCCGAAGACGGTGAAGACCAACCGCGAGGGTATGTTTATGATTCCAGGTGCCGACCTTAACGACACCCTGTTTGTGACGATCAAGAAGACCAAGAACCAGCTGGCTGTGCCCATCAATGGCTATAGCTACATCACGGTCACGCTGGAGAATAGCACCTTCAATGCCGACAGAAGCGCGGAGCCCAACCCTGAGCTTCAGCGCATGATCATGGCCGAGCGCAACCGCGTAATCAGCTCGTCGGTGATGCGCAGGGAGGATATCGAGCGTTCGGGCTGTCGCGACATGACCAGCCTGCTGCGCCGAATGAGCGGCGTCACCTTCGTGGATGGAAGTCCGCGTATCCGGGCGAGTGCCTCTTTGAACAGTCCGGCCGATCCGCTTGTTGTAGTGGATGGCATCCCGATGGACTTGGGCATACTGAACACCATAGCCGTTCAGGATGTGCAAGAGATCAGTGTCTTGAAAGACGCGGCCCAGTATGGCGCGCGTGGTGCCAACGGAGCGATTGTCATCAAGACGAAGTAAAAACAGAAAGAAACAGAGCGTATGAAACGGAAGTGGACAAAATGGATGATCGGATTGGCGTTGCTGCCTGTGGGGCTGGTGATGCTGCTCTCCGTCTTGCTCTATGTCCCTTCCGTGCAGGATGCGGCCATCCGCCAGGCGGCCCGCCTGACCAGCGAGGCGACCGGAATGGACATCTCGATCGGCCAGATCCGCCTTTCCTTCCCGCTCCATCTGAAGATACAGCGGGTTCAAGTGGTCGATCGGGCCGACACCCTGTTGCGCTTAGACCGTCTTTCGCTGCGTATCCGTCCTTTGCCTTTGTTTCGCCAACAGGTGTTGGTCGAAGCGGTCGACTTGCAAGGCGCACAGGTGGATACGGGCGACCTGATCGACGGAATGACGGTGAAGGGCGCGGTGGGCAAGTTTCATTTGCGCGCCGACTATATCGACCTCTTGAAAGAAAAGGCCACTTTCAACGAACTGAACCTATCCGACGCGGCCATCACCCTGCTCCTGAGCGATACGACCGCCGAGGCCGACACGACCTCCTCCAACCTGCCATGGCAGTTCCTGCTGTCGCGTGCCCGGTTGGACAGGGTGGCCCTGGCCGTGCAGTGGCCCTCCGACTCTTTGCGAATGACCTCCTACGTGAAGCGGGCGAGCCTGCGCGAGGGAGTTGTCGACCTGGCGCAAGAGCGATACAGCGTGAGGCGTTTGGAGCTGGCCGAGTCGCTGCTGACGTATGACGACGACTGGCAGAGGCCAACCGACGGGCTCGACCTGAGCCATATACAGCTGACCGAGTGGAACGCGAAGCTGGATGACCTGTTCTACCAAGGCCGGCAGATGCGAGGGGAGCTCTCGGAGTTTACGCTCAAAGAGAAATCCGGACTGACCATCGAGCGCCTGACAGGCAAGCTGATGGGCGACGAGAAGCGCCTGCTTCTGCCCGAGCTCATCCTGCAAACCCCTCATTCGGAGGCGAAGTTGAACGCGACAATCCCCTGGAGCAGCCTGAACAACAAGCCCAAGGGCGACCTGCAAGTCGCTTTCGAAGGCCGTTTCGCCAAGTCCGACCTGCTGTTGATGGCCGGAGCGTTGCCCGAGGATTTCGTGAAGTCATATCCCAATGCGCCCATCACGATCGGGGTAGAGGCGACAGGCAACTTGGCGGCCCTGCGCCTTACGAAGGGCGAGGCGCATCTGCCCGGCGCTTTCCACGTCGACCTGTCGGGTGGGATGGAGGCGATCGCCGACAGTGTGCGCCGCACGGGCGAGCTGACGCTCCGGGCCGAGACGGAGTCGCTCAATTTCCTCTTGAACCTGCTCCCCGCCGAAGAGCGGGCCTTCTATAACCTGCCGAGTGGGATGCGGCTGGAGGGCGAGCTCCTGTTGGCCAACCAGACCTACCAGTCAGATCTCCGCCTCCTGGAAGACAAAGCCAAGGTGGAGTTGGCTGCCCAATACTCCCCGACGACCCAGGCCTATCAAGCCGATTTCCGCATAGACAGCCTGGAGCCGACCCATTTTATGCCCTTAGACTCGCTGTATGGCCTGACCGCAAGAGCCACCCTGCAGGGGCAAGGCACCGATTTCTTCGCCGAGCCTACTTGGATGAAACTGGAGGGAACCGTGGATGACATTCGCTATGGTTTGACCTCCGTCTCGGATATCCACCTGAATGCCGCCTTAGAGAAGCACGACTTGGTGGTGGATTTGCGCAGCGGCTATCCCTTGGCGCAATTCGACATCACCCTGAATGGGCAGTTGAAGCGCAACGATGTGAAGGCCATGCTCATCGCCGATGTGCAACGGATGGACCTGCACGGCCTGCACCTCATCGAGAACCCCTTATCCTCTTCGTTCCAGGTCTTTGCCGAGGCGGAGAGCGATATGGATGAACACAACCTGATCGACATCACGTTGGGCAATTGGGAGGTCGTCACCGCTCGACAGACCGCCCATCCCAAGACACTGACTTTGCATGCCAACACGACGCCCGACACGACGCTCTTCTCTTTTCACGCGGGCGATTTGGGCATCGTGCTCACCGGAAACGACTGCGTGCACGATATCAGCCACCAGCTGCTGCGGCTGTCGGACGAGCTGACTTCGCAGATGGAGCGCGACTCGATGATCAATCTGCAAACGCTGCGCCCCCTGATGCCCGAGATGAGCCTGCAGGTGCAGGCCGGACGGGATAACCCGATCTACAACTACCTCTACGACTACTACATAGAGTTTAAACGCTTAGACCTGCTGGCGACCACCTCGCCCGAGGAGGGGCTTCATTTCAAGGGCGAGCTGCTGGAGCTGATGCAAGACACGATGCTGCTCGACACGATCCGCATCGACCTGGCACAAGACACGATGGGCCTGCTCTACCAGGCCGAAGTGATCAAGAAGCCCTATCGCAAGCAAAAGCCGTTTCATGCGGGCGTTGACGGGCGATTGGCGCGCGAGCACGTGAATGCCAACCTCTCGTTCAAAGACGGCAAGGGCAATGTGGGCGTGAACATAGGCGTGCGCATGGACAAGCTGGAGGAGGGCGGCATGCGCTGGAGCCTCTATCCCGACCAGCCCGTGATCGCCTTCAACACCTTCCAGCTGAACCCCGGCAACCATATCACCATCCATAGCCTGAAAGATATCGAGGCCGACCTGCGCCTGGCGGGCGAGCGCAACGCCGCCCTTTGGATCCATTCGCTCCCCGCCGACGAGGAGGAGGGGAGAGAGGCGGTGCATGTGGAGCTGAACCAAATCAACCTGCAGGCCATCACCGACTCATTCACCTATATGCCCGCTTTCCAGGGGCTGCTGAACGCCGATTTCCAGTATGCCCCGACCGACTCCTCCTTCATGGTGGTGGCCGACGTGAATGTGGATAGTCTGCGCTATGAGCATCGCCCCGTTGGCGACCTGCTGTTCAACGCAATCTACCTGCCGCTGGATTCGGGCAACCACCAGGTCGATATGCACTTCTTCCGCAACCAAGAGGAGATCTCGACCGCCACGGCGCTCTATCTAGCCGACGCCGACCGCTTCGAGGGAAGCATCGACTTCTTGCATTTCCCGCTGAACATAGCCGACGCTTTCATCCCCGACGAGATGGCGCGCATGAGTGGCGACATCGATGGGCGACTGGCCCTGACGGGCACGAGCGACTCGCCCTCGGTTGATGGCATGTTGAACCTCGACCAGGCTTCGGTCTATGTGGGGGCGGTGGGCTCGTCGTTCCGGTTCGACGACCGGTCGCTCGTCGTGCAGCGCAACCGCTTGCTGTTCGACCGCTTTGGCATTTATGCCTACAACAAGAACCCCTTCCTGATCTCCGGCTACGTAGACTTTAGCGACCCGGCGACCCTGATGGCCGACCTGAAGTTGCGAGCCAACAACCTGCAGCTGTTCGATAGCAAGAAGAGCGAGGAGAGCCTGGTGTATGGCAAGCTGTTCGCCAACCTCAACGCCACGGCGCGGGGCCCCCTCGACGGACTGACCATGCGAGGCGACCTGCAGCTGCTGGGAGGCACCAACCTGACCTATGTCTGGAAAGATTCGCCCCTGGAGGCGCAAGACCGCTTGGCCGACTTGGTCACCTTCACCTCTTTTGCCGACACCCTGCGCGGCCGATTGCCCCGCAAGCCCCCATTGCCTATGGGAGGCATGGATATGTTGATGACGATCCGCATCGATCCCGCCGTGCAGGCCAACGTAGACCTCTATGGCGACGAGAATAGCCACATCCGCCTGGAGGGCGGCGGCGACCTTTCCTACCAATACACGCCGCAGGGCACGATGTCGCTCAACGGCCGCTACACCCTGACCGGTGGCACGCTGAAGTATGCCATCCCCGTGATCCCCTTGAAGGAGTTCACCGTGAAGGAGGGCAGCTATGTGCAATGGATGGGCGACCCCCTCAATCCGCAGCTCAGCCTGAGCGCGACGGAGCAGCTGCGTGCCTCCGTCACGCCTACGGGACAGTCGTCGCCACGGCAGGTGAAATTCGATGTCGGCTTGGCGTTGAGCCAGACCTTGGAGAACCTGGGCCTGCAATTCACCTTGGATGCTCCCGAAGACATGGCCATGCAAGAGGAGCTGACGGCCAAAGGCGAGGAGGAGCGCGCCAAGCTGGCTGTCAGTATGCTGGTGACGGGCCTCTACTTGGGCGGAACCACGGGCACGGGCAAGGTGAACGTCAATATGGGCAACGCCTTGAGCAGCTTCCTGCAGAGCGAGATCAACAACATCGCAGGCAATGCCCTGAAAACCGTAGATATCAGCTTCGGTATGGACTCTTACGACAACGACGGCGAGGGAGGAGGCTCCCGAACCGACTACTCGTTCCGCTTCGCCAAGCGGTTCTACAACGACCGCATCCGGGTGGTGCTGGGCGGACGTGTCTCTACGGGCGAGAACATCAACAACGGACAGGCGCAGCCCTTCATCGACAATGTCTCCGTGGAGTATCGCTTGGATAGCTCCGGCTCGCGCTATGTGAAGCTGTTTCACGACAAGAACTACGAGAGCCTCCTGGAGGGTGAGATCACCGAGACCGGAGGCGGCGTGGTGCTGCGCAAGAAGATGATGCGCCTCAGAGAGTTGTTCAACTTCAAGAAACAAAAGACACTGCCTGTCGAAGAGGAAACTCTCGACGAGGAAGAAGAGGAGGAATAAGAAATGAAAGGTATGCGTAAATGGATAGATGGCTTGCTGTGCCTGATGCTGCTTCTGAGCTGCTCGACCACGAAGAACCTGCCCGAAGGGGCGGTGCTCTATACGGGCATCGAGAAGGTGGAGGTGATCAACCCCGACCGCAGCGACGAGGGAAAGTCTACCATGCGCGAGATTGAGGCCGCCTTGGATTACGCGCCCAACAACGCCCTCTTCGGCAGCTCCTCGATCCGGGTGCCCTTCCCCTTCGGCCTCTGGGTCTATAACGCGTTCGTCAATAAGGAGGGAAAGTTCGGCCAGTGGATCTTCAAGAAGTTCGCGGCCAAGCCCGTGCTGATCACCACGGTCAACCCTGATGTGCGCACGAAGGTCGCTCGCAACCTGCTGAACGAGTATGGCTATTTCCGTGGAGAGACCTCCTATGCGCTGGTGCCCGACAAGAAAGACCCCCGCAAGGCGAAGATCGCCTATCAAGTCGAGATGAACGCCCCTTACACCATCGACAGCGTGCGCTATGTGCGGATGCGCAATCGGGTAGACTCAGTGTTGCCCCGCGCCTCGAAGGAGCGACTGCTGAAACGGGGCGACAACTTCAATGTCGTGCGTCTGCAAGCCGAGCGTGAGCGAGTGGCCAGCGTGTTGCGCGACAACGGCTACTTCTATTTCCGCCCCGAACACCTGGTTTATCAAGCCGACACGAGCCTGGTTCCCGGCAAGGTCTCGCTGCGTGTGGTGCCCAAGTCGGGCATCCCGCTCAATGCCGTACGCCCCTGGAAGCTGGGGCGCGTAGACTTCTACCTCAACGGCTATAACAACGAGCAGCCAACCGACTCGGTGCGCTATAAGGAGCTGACCATCTTTTACGAGGGGAAGCTGCGCATGCGCCCCTCCGTGTTATACAACCGCCTCTATTTCAAGCCAGGCGATCGCTACAGCGAGACGGCTCAGTCGCACTCGCAGACGGCCTTGGCCCGCTTGGGCGTCTTCCGCTACTCGGAGTTCCAGTATGTGCCGCGCGACACCACGCGCAGGCAAGACACGCTCGACTTGCGCATACAAAGCGTCTACGACCTGCCGCTCGATGGCGAGCTGGAGCTGAACCTGACCGCCAAGAGCAACGACCAGATGGGGCCGGGGGCGATCTTCAGCGTCACGAAGCGCAACATGTTTGGCGGCGGCGAGACCTTTGGCGTCAAGCTGCATGGCTCGTATGAGTGGCAGACGGGGAATAAGCTCGACGCCGGAGGCTCGAAGATCAACAGCTACGAGCTGGGCGTGAGCACGACCCTGACCTTCCCCCGCCTGCTCTTCCCAACGTTAGGAAAGCGCGACATGAACTTCCCCGCCACCACCACGTTCCGAATCTATGGCGATCAGCTCAATCGTGCCCGCTTCTTCAAGATGCTCTCGTTTGGCGGCGAGTCGTCGTATGAGTTCCAGCCCTCGGCCACCAGCCATCATAGCGTGGTGCCCTTTAAGTTGGCGTTCAACCTGCTGCAGCACACGACGGCCGAGTTCGACAGCATAGCCGGCAGCAACAAGGCGTTGATGAAGAGTTTGCAAAACCAGTTTGTCCCGGCGATGAGCTATACCTACACCTACGACGATTCGCCCATCACCAGCAAACGCCACCACCTCTTCCTGCAAGGCTCCATCACGCAGGCGGGCTTGCTGATGGACGCGGCCTATGCCATCGCGGGCAAGTCGTTCGCCAAGGAGGGCAAGAACCTCTTCGGCAACCCCTTCGCTCAGTTTGTCAAGGCGACGGCCGAGGCGCGCTACACCCGCCTCTTGGGCGACAAGCAATACCTCGTGGGGCGCATCATGGCGGGTGCCATCTATAGCTATGGCAACGCACGCACCGCTCCTTACAACGAGCAGTTCTATATCGGCGGCGCCAACAGCGTGCGCGCCTTCACCATCCGCAGCATCGGGCCGGGCCGCTACTACCAAAGCAGCGACGACAACAAGTATGCCTACATCGACCGCACGGGCGACATCAAGTTCGAGGCCAACCTGGAGTATCGCTTCCCCATCATGGGCGACCTGCGTGGGGCCACCTTCCTCGACTGCGGCAACATCTGGCTGATGCGCAACGATCCCGACCGCCCCGGCGGCCGCCTCAAGGCCGGAAGCTTCCTGAAAGACTTGGCGTTGGGCACGGGCTTCGGCATTCGCTACGACATGGACTTCCTGGTCATCCGTTTCGACGTGGGCATCGGCCTGCACCTGCCCTACGAGACGGGCAAGTCGGGCTACTACAACATCCCCCGCTTCAAGGAGGGCATGGGCTACCATTTCGCCATCGGCTATCCGTTCTAATCGCCGCCCTTCTCGCATTTCGGAAGTATTTCCTATGCGCTTTACGAAAAAGAGCGTATCTTTAGCCCTATCAAATCAAAAAATGTAACAGGAGATATGCAGACAAACGTATGGCGCAAATGGATCGGCGCAGGGCTATTATGCCTCTTCGGGATGGTGCTCTTCGCGCAGCCCATCTCGGTTGGACCTCTTAAGTCGAATCATTGCCAAGGCATTGCCGTGGATCAGCGGCGGGGCTATATCTATTATTCCTTCACGACGATGCTGATCAAGACCGATCTGCAAGGCCGGGTGCTCGGCTCCGTCACGGGCTTGTTGGGCCATTTGGGCTGCCTCACGTTCAACGAGGCCGACGGCCGTGTCTATGGCTCGTTGGAGTATAAGATGGACGAGATCGGACGTGGCATCTTGAAGAGCGAGGGCCAGGATCGCCAGCTGCCCAACGCTTGGTATATCGCGATCTTCGATGGCGACCGGATCACGCGCGAGGGCATGAGCTACACCGACGAGGGCGTGATGACGGCCGTCTATCTCCCTACGGTCGTCGCCGATTATGAGGCGGAGGCCGGCGGGAAGCCCCATCGTTACGCCTGCAGCGGCATCGACGGCGTTACGTTCGGCCCCGCGTTTGGCAAGGCCGATGGCAAGCGTTACCTCACTTGCGCCTACGGCATCAGAGGCGACACCACCCGTACCGACAACGACTACCAGGTGTTGCTGCAATACGACGCGTCGGACTGGCCGACTCGCTACGAGCGCCCTTTGACGCAAGACGATATGCTTCACTCAGGCCCCGAGCAGCCCCTGGGCAAGTATTTCGCCTATACGGGCAACACCAGCTGGGGCGTGCAAAACCTCAACTACGACGTGCGTCGCAACCGCTGGTTGATGTTTGTCTATCCCGGCAAGAAGAGCGCCTTCCGCAACCATACGCTCTACGTGGTGGATGGCTCGATCGCTCCCCGCGAGGAGCCGTTGAAGGGGATGCCTACCGCCGAGAAGGGGCAGGTGCTCACCCTGCTTCGCAAGGGCGACTACGATGCGCCGACCGGCGTGTATGGCTGGGAGAGCGAGTATGGCGTCTTTGGGGCGGCCTCGCTGAAGGATGGCAGCTTCTATCTGGTGCAGGCGATGGATTGCCCGAAGGGAATGGAGGGAGCCGTCTTGCACCGCTATGAGTGGACGGGCGAAGTGCCCACCCCTTTCAGACGAATCGAATAATCCTAAAATGAGATACAAATGACAAATCAAACGTTAGCAGACATTCGCTCCCGTCGGAGCGTGAAGAAGTACACCGATCAGCCCGTGCCGATGGAGCTGGTAGAGGCGGTGGTAGAGGCCGGTATGTATGCGCCCAGCGGCATGAATCGCCAGTCGGCCATCATCTTGGCCGTGACCAACAGGGAGCTGCGCGACCGATTGAGCCGCATGAATCTCGACATCGTGCTGGGCCGTCAGTTGCAGACCACCTCGGGCCATAGCGATCCGTTCTATGGGGCGCCGGTCGTGCTCGTGGTCTTGGCCCGCAAGGATAGTGCCACCCGTGTCTACGATGGCTCCATCGTGATGGAGAATATGCTGATCGCCGCCCACAGCCTGGGCCTTGGCTCCTGCTGGATCCACCGGGCGAAGGAGGTGTTCGAGACGGAAGAGGGCAAGCAGCTCCTGCGCGACTTGGGCATCACCGATGAGTATGAGGGGATTGGCAACTGCATCTTGGGCTATGCGGCTCCCGATGCGCTGAAGCCCCAGGCTCCTCGCAAGCCCGACTACGTCACTTGGGTGAAATAGCACGGCCGTCGTCGTGAAAAACGATGGTGAACGGCGTGAATTCCGTTGCCCGTCGTCGTGAAAAACGACGGGCAATGAAATTTACAACGACGGGCAACGAAATTTACCGGGTTGCCCGTTGCGTTTTCCGCTGGATAACGCCGCTTTAATCGACCGTTTTGCTATTGCTTATTCCTTAGCTCTTCGATCAAGTCGTTCACGATATACGTATCGCTCATCAGGTGTAGCCCAAGCTCTTTGTCGTGTAGCATACGGCATACATCTGAGTCGTAGAATAGCTGCAATGCTCTGTCTGTTGATATATGTAGCGTATCGGCTAACTGCGCTATGATACGAGCTATTTTATTCCATAATAAGAAGTCCAACATGGTTATATCCTTTCGTATGATTTGAATTGCAAATACTTATCTGCTATCTCTTGGCTTAGTATGCAGATCCCTTTCTTTCCCAAATTTTAAGGGCCTCTACTACGTCATTTGCTACGGCTTCGCGGCTCTCGGTATGTAGAGTGTCATAACAATCCTGTATGAGGCTCTTGATCAGCCCCACCTTATCCAACCGCCTTCTCATTTCTGATGGCGAGATTCCCATTTTCTGAGCTGCGGCCTCAATAGCCAGCACCGTGAAGGCGAGGCGGTCGAACTCTGGCGTACTTTTCAGCAATTGTTCTCTATCCTCCATATGAAATCAACTATCATTTCATGCGAATTTCTGTAAATTCTCCGATATTTCCCCATTCGCCCACGTTAAATAAAGAAAAAATGCTTGTGGGAAGCAAAAAATATAGCGACTGTTGCTATCAATCGATTAGCAGCGGTCGCTATGTTTATAAGGTGTATGTTTGGACAGCCTCGTTTATTGCTTGATCACGACGGGGCTACCTGCCGCAGGATAGACGACGATCAGGAGGCGTTGATGCGGAGCTACGACTGCCCGCCAGCAGGCTCCAGCCTGTAAGGCCGTGGGGGAGGTGGCAAGCCGACTTCCTGCATAACTATACACCTCCACCCGCTTAATGGCCTGATTGGCCGTGACCAGCAACCAGCCTTCGCCTCGGGCGGTGGTCGCTAAGGCGGGGGCCTCTACCAGCTCGTTGGCCGTGCCCAACACAAACTTCGCCGTGATCTCGGGCAAGGCGGCGCGCAGCCCGCTGATGTCGTAGATGTAGATTGGCTCTTTCGAGAGCAGCGTCTCGCCCTTAAACCAACCCACGAAGCTGTATCCCTCAGCTGGCTCGGCCTTCAGCTGGGCGAACAGGCCTCGATAGCGCGTCACTTGCGCCCAGCCCTTCTCGCCGCCCTCGCAGAGTAAGCGGAAAGGCAACTCCCTGAATTTGGCAATCAAGCTCTTGGTGTCGTTCTCCACCAGCAGCCGATACACCATTTCCGCGTCGGCCACGAGCTGCCCGTTCAGATACCAGCCCTCGAAGGCGTAGCCCTCTTCGGGCATCGCTTTTACCTCGATCCGCTGGCCGGGGATAGCCAGTCCGTTCACCTCGATTTGTCCATGCGCCTCGTTGCCCGCTTCGCCCATCGGCTTAATCTCCACCGTCGGGTTAGAGGGCGATCCGGGCTCACTGGGCGTGGTTTGTGCGGCGAAGCGAGCCTCTAAGGTCAATCGGGCCTGCTTGATGGCGAAACGGTAGGCTAAACTGCTCGACAGCAATTGCCCGTTCGCATACCAGCCCACGAATTGATAGCCCAAGTAGGGCGAGGCGGTGACGGTCACTTCGCTACCCAGCTGATAGGTGCCGTTGCCGCTTTGCGACACGTAGCCTCCCGCGGGCAGGTTGTTCTCTACGTAGAGCCACGCCATGCCCACACCCGGCTCGGAGGGACTGGCGGGATTCCAGCGATAGACTGCCGTGTAGTAGGCGTGCCCCTTCGTCATCGTGAAGATCAAGGCAGGCGTGTCGCCTTGGCGCACGCCCTCCTTCTCCCAATGGCTGAAGAGGTAGTCGGGATAGGCATGTGCCGTGATGGTCACCTCTTTGCCTATCTCGTAGAGCCCTTGGCCGCTCTGCTCTATCCAGCCGCCGTTCGAGGGGAGGGCTGTCGCCACCACCTTGTAGTAGCTATGCCCGGGCTCATCGGGGTTGTCCTTCGGGTTGAACTGCAGCCGGGCCGTCAACTTCCTGTTCTTGCTGGTCGTGAGGCGGAAGGTGGGCGCCGTGCTCACCGTTTGTCCCGTCTCGTCTTGCCAAGCCACGAAGTCGTAATCCCTGTTGGGCGTAACGGTCAGCGTAACCGTCGCGTCTCCTCCAATCATGTGTGCGCCCTCCCATTGCTGGGTGAAAGAGGCGCATCCTGAGGGCACGGAAGTGAGCGAGACCGAAATCTGCCCCGGTTCGGGCGGAGAGTCGGGATCCCACGTTTGTGCCCGCAGCTGGATTGCGGCTCCCGCAAGGAGCCACACCCAGAGCAGTATTGTATAGAAATGTAGCGTTCTCATAGCCAGTTATCGTTTAATAGCCTCGGAGAAAGTGCGACCTTCCGCCGTGCGAATCGTCAAATAATAGATGCCGCTTTCGGGCAAAGCGATGCCCTGCTCAGCTGTCGCCGCGTCGCCCGCGAAGCAGATGCGGCCCAAGGCGTCGGCTACCGTAACGGTGGCCCCTGCGGGCAGCCCCGTCAGTTGCAACTGGCCGTTTCTAACCTGCCACTTCAAGCCCTCGATGGCCTCAATACCTGTGCCCTTCAAGGCGGTGCGCAGCTCGAAGCGATCGGCGCTGTTGCCCGCTTGGGCGTCGAAGCGATAAGCCTCCTCCTTCAGGTTGACGCAAGCGCCTGTCTGTTGGTCGTAGAGGTAGAGGTCGTCGGTCAACTCCGTTTGGGCGGAAAGCGTATATTCGCCCTGCTGGCCGAAGTAGCAGCCCAAAGGCAAGATGCCCTCGCCCATCGGGCGTTCGTTGATGGCCAACTGCTGATTGCCCTCGCCCAAGGTGTAGAGCATAGGCGCATCTGGATTCATGCTGCTAAACTTAGCCGCATCCTTGCCCAGCTCGTAGGCCGTAGAGGCCGACTCGTTGAAGACGATGCGTGTCTTGTCGCTCAGCGAACCGTTGGAAAGCAACAGGTTGATCACTTTGCGGCCCTCCTCTTGTCGCGCTGCGCTTCTCAATGCGCTAGGTCTTTCAGCCAAGCGGCCCTCCGGCTTGAAGGTGACGCTCGTTGCCTGGTCGTGCTGGATGAAGAAGGCGCTCAGCGGCGAGAGGTATGCGTTGGGATCGTCTTTGGTGTAATACTCGTAGTTCTGTATTTCGTCCGACCAAACCGTAACGGTTCCATCCAGTCCGTCGTCGAACAGCTGCTTCACGCTGAAGTAGCAGGGGAAGGGGTTGCCCACCAGGTTCCAGTTGGCATCCGCGGTCACAGCCGAGGCGTGAGCGGCCAACGGGGTGGTTACGGCTTCGCGATTAAAGAGCTTGTTCATGTCGTCGATAGAAGGGTTGAAAGCATACCATACATCTTCTGGTGATCCTCCGGTGGTCTTCATGATATAACCTTGATTGGCTTTCATGACATCCTCCTCCTTCAGTTGCTTCCACGAGTTGCCCATGCCCTTTGCGGCTCGTGTTGCGCCATCATATTGGCGAATGACAAATTGACTGTCTTTATAAGGTTTCTCAATATCCGAGATTCGCACATCGTATGGCATTGAGATGAAATTCCATCCAGAACATAGTTCCTCTGGATGCGCTTTAACTTCCACCTTTTCTGCGGAAACGGGAGAATCAATATAGAGAATAGAGCTAAATGGCCACTCGTAAGTAAATGAATTCAAACGCCATGGGATGGAGCCTTTCACGGTGAGGCTGTTTGTTGTAATGCTTATTCCATCAATTTTGTTCGAATCATCAACTTCCTCCCACCTTTCATATTTATCATAGAATCGGGCTTCGATAGAGTGGTCTTTCTTGTCCATCGTGAAGGAATAAGTTAAATCTGTTGAGACTCTCAAATTATTCTCATACCAACCACCAAAACCGAACAACTCAGCATTATTTATGTTTGCTTGCAAGGTGACTGTCTCTCCCTCCTCGTAGGCTCCACTACCTGATACCGTTCCATAATCTAAATTATTGGCTGTCGCCGTTACTAAATGACCATATTCTATGATGTTATTGCCGAAAACCGACCAATAGGTATCTGCTTTATAGGTGGCGCCTAATCCTTTCGGCACATAGACCTTGCAGGTGGACTTATCGATGGATTTGAAAACTTCAAAATCAGAGAGCTGAACCATGTTGTTGTGCTTTAGCTTCAAAGAAGAGGCACAAGCGGCATCGAACGCACCATATCCAATGCTGGAAAGGGTTCTTGGAAATACAATGTCTCCAGCGATTTTACAGTCGCCAAAAGTTCCGTCCTGTAAGGTTTCAATCGTTGTGTTGGAAAAATCAATTGATGTTATTTTTGTGCCATAAAAAGCACTATAGCCTATCTCTTTTATTGAATTAGGCAATGTAACAGATCCTTTTATTCCTGAACAATGCGAGAATGCGCCGCGTTCAATCGTTTCTAAACAAGTTAGCTCACTAAGATTTAATTCTTGAAGATTATAGCAATAATAGAATGCCTCATAGCCGATTTTTCTGACCGATGTAGGAATGTTGATTTTTTTTAAATTGAGCAGGTTGTTGAAAGAATTGCTGCCTATTTCAATTAGTTCATTGGGCAAAACAACCTCTTGTAAATACCTCATGTATCCTTCTATCTCATTTGCTCCGCTACTCAGTGAATTATCCGGCAGAATATTGTCTTTCAACAATGCTTCGCTTAAATCTATTTTGATTAGCACACGCATTTGTTTAATTGCTTCGAAATCGGCGGCATTCATTGGGCCTGTTACGGTCAGCTCTTGAACCGTGTTAGCCACAATGCCCTGCTCGACTAATTTCGCATTCAATGAACCAGCTGACTCTAAGTGAATGGTTATGCCTTCAGCTCCCTCTTCAAGCAGCGTGTAATCTTTCCAAATAGCGGCCTCTTTGTATGCGGCTAAAGATCCTTTTGGCACATACACTAAAGCACCCGTTAAGCCGATGTCCTCTGAAAGCCCAATAGGTTGCTCGGCTAAAAGGCGGATGGTTTTGCGGCTATAGCTGCTGAAAGCATTGAGCTGAATGTTTGTTACTGACGCTGGTATGGTTAGTTCTTTTAAAGTGCTGTTAAAAGTGAAGACAAAAGCGCCTGACTGAATGGTCTCTACACCATCGGGTATCGTAAAAGAGACGTCTTCTTTGCCTGCTGGGTAAAGCATCAATGTGGCCATGTCAGCTGTATATAATACACCATCCTGCGACTTATAGAAACCGTTGTCGATCACAATTTCTTTCAAGGAGCGACTTCCTTCAAATGCATTTACATCTAATGTATTCAAGGAACTGCAGCCCGAGAAATCCGCCTTTTGCAACTTCTCACAATTAGCAAATGTCTGAGCTGAAACAGTTGTCAGGGAACTATTACTAAAGTCAATCGAAGTGATTTGTTTACAGTCAGAAAATGCGCTTCCTCCCAATTGATTGATAGAGGAGGTAAACGTGATATCGCCTGTAAGAGCCGTGCTTGTGAAAGCTCCAGCTCCAATACTGCTCAAAGCAGTCAATTGCGTGAAATCAAAATCAGAAAGTGCGTAACACCAATGAAAAGCTTCATCTCCTATGGTTTGTAAAGCAGAGCACTCAGAAAGTCTTACTGTTTTTAAAATTGAATTACTACTGGAAAAAGCGTTGTTGCCAATACTTGTTAATTGAGAGCAATTGGATAAATCGACCTCTTGTAAAGCAGAGCAGTATTCAAATCCACTATTGCCTATTTTTTGCAAAGATGTGCAATTTGATAAATTAACGGATTGTAAAGAAGTGCAGTGGCCAAATCCATCATAATTTATTGATTGTAAAGAAGAACAACCAGACAGGTCTACGCTTTTTAACTTGTAACAACTTGAGAAAGCACTGCTTCCTATTTCTATTAAGCTGGTATTCCCCGACAAATCTAACGCCTGCAAGCCTGAACATCCAGAAAAGGCACTTTCCCCTATTATCTTCAAGTTAGAAGCCTCCGGAAAATCGATCGTAAACAAATTGCTACAGCCCAGGAATGCCCTATATTCTATCTGCTCTAAGCAGGCGGGAAAGATTACCTGTTGCAGGGTTAATTTCTCATAGAAAGCCTTTGCGGGAATGGATTGCATGTAGGTTTCCGAATTTCCATTTCCCCAAAAGGCCTTACTGGGCAACTCCGTCACTCCACTCATGTCGAGCACTTGAAGCATCTTCATCTCATCCTTCATGGTCGTGAAGTCGGCTTCACGGAGTGAGCCGGAGATCTTTAGCGTAGTAACTTGGGCGGCTTCGTCGCCTAAGGCTGCCGCAAGGTTGGTTTCGGGGGAAAGGGTTACCTCCTTCACTAATTGTCCGAATGCGCTGGTTCCGATACTGATCAAGAAGGCCAGCAAGAGCATCATCTTTTTCATTTGTATTTATGTTTACAATACTCTGTTAATAATTTCGTAATCGTTTGAAAATGAGCAAGTTGATTAACAAAATACAACTAAATAAATTTGG
>CAKUZF010000041.1 GCA_934718155.1 uncultured Parabacteroides sp.
TAACAGTGGGAGAGTAGGTAGCCGCCGTTTTAGGTAGGAGGGCGTCAGTCTGAAAAGATTGACGCCCTTTTTTTATGATTTAAACTTTGCTTTGGCAATAAGACATTAATAGTTCCGTTGATTAGTAAGAGCTTATTTTGAGTATGGGTAATATATATGATTCAAGGCAACGTTGGAAATTTTGCTTCATCTTTGCGGCATTCTTGATCGCCATGTTTTCAGTGATAGTCTCCGATCTTTTGATAAAAGAATTAGCACGGGAAGAAAGGCAGAGAATGGAGGTCTGGAGCGAAGCGACTCGTGTGATGACAAGCGAGAATCCCAGTTTGAATATGAAGTTGATCTTGAAGATCATCGAAGGTAATACTTCGATACCTGTCATTTTGTGCACCGAACAAGATGCGGTTGTCTCCTATAATAATATTGAGCTGCCCAATGAAAATAGAGACCAGTTTCTGAAGAAGAAGGTTAAGGAACTGAAAGGAAAGAATCCTCCCATAGTGATTGATATGGAGGATGGCTCTTTCCAGTATTTGTATTACGATGATTCTATCATTCTAAAGCGGCTTCTCATTTATCCTTATGCACAATTATCTATCGTCTTTGTGTTTATTCTCTTGGCTTTTTTGGCTTTGGCCAGCGTGAAGAGGGCAGAGCAGAATAAAGTGTGGGTGGGCTTGTCGAAAGAGACTGCGCATCAACTGGGCACGCCTATCTCTTCGCTTATCGCTTGGGTGGAGTATCTTCGCACGAAGGATGTAGATCCTTTTTTATTGCAAGAAATGGACAAAGATGTGAAGCGATTGCAAACCATTGCTGAACGGTTCTCGAAGATCGGATCGGATCCCGATCCTGTACCAACCGATTTGGTGGAGTCTATCCGGTCGGCTTTGGAATATATGTCTACACGGATCTCTTCGAAGGTGATTATTCATGCAGACTTGCCTTCAGATCCGATCTTAGTAATGATGAATAGTTCGCTTTTTGCTTGGGTTATAGAAAATCTCACGAAAAATGCGGTGGACGCAATGGAAGGACAAGGAACGATCACCTTTCATATCGAGGAGAAGGAGTCTTTGGTGCGTATTGACGTGATTGATACAGGGAAGGGAATCCCTAAATCGAAGTTTAAGACTGTCTTTAATCCGGGCTATACGACGAAGCGTCGAGGCTGGGGGTTGGGGCTTTCTTTAGTCAAGCGAATTATAGAATCTTTTCATGGTGGACGAATCTTTGTAAAGTCCTCAGAATTAGGCAAGGGGACGACATTCAGAATCGAATTGAATAAATATAAAGGTTAAATCGTTTGTTTGGAGGTAAAATAACTGCTGGTGTATAGTGATTATAAGGAGAAAAATCGTACCTTTGCAAGGTTTTTACGTAAAAGGCCTTGGAGAAATTTGAATTATATAGGATAGATTTAAAGAATCTCGCTCCTGGAACTCATGAATATGAGTATCTTTTGGAGGATGGCTTTTTTATGGATGTCGATGGTAATGAGGTACATAAAGGACATGTGAAGGTTCATTTGTGTCTGAAGAAAACATCGATGATGTTCGAATTGAACTTTCAGATTGAGGGAACCGTAATCGTTCCGTGTGATCTTTGTTTGGATGATGTGGAGATTCCAATCGAGACGCAAAATAAGTTGATCGTTAAATTCGGAAAGGAATATGCTGAGGAGAGCGATGAGCTTGTGGTAGTCCCCGAAGAGGATGGCGTGATCAATATCGCATGGTTCATGTATGAGTTCGTGGCTTTGGCAATTCCAATGAAGCATGTACATGCTTCGGGCCAGTGCAATCAGGCGATGGCTGATAAACTGAAGCAGCATACTGCCCAAAGTTATGATGAGGCAGATGACGAGGCTACAGACCCACGTTGGGATGCACTGAAGGGTATATTTGAGAATGATAACAATTAAATAAATAAAACAATGGCACATCCTAAAAGAAGACAAGGTAAGACAAGAACAGCCAAGAGAAGAACTCATGACAAGGCTGTAGCTCCGACAATGGCAATTTGCCCTAACTGTGGCGCATGGCACGTTTATCACACTGTGTGTGGAGAGTGCGGTTATTACAGAGGTAAGTTAGCAATTGAGAAAGTAGCTGCTATGTAAGTTTGTCTAACCTATGGTTGGATAAACAGAAGAAATAGCCCTAAAAGTTTATTTTAGGGCTTTTTTTCTAAATACAGCTTATTCATCCTTAATGATTGAAATATGGATAAGATTAATGCGGTAATCACAGGTATCGGAGGCTATGTGCCTGAGGATGTATTAACCAATGAGGAAATCTCAAAGATGGTAGATACCAACGACGAGTGGATTATGACTCGTGTAGGTATCAAGGAGCGCAGAATCCTGCGTGGAGAAGGTAAAGGACTTTCTTTTATGGGTATTCGTGCGGTGAACCAGCTGCTGGAGAAAACGCATACGAATGCGGAGGACGTGGAGGTTTTATTAACGGCGACGACAACGCCGGATCATCATTTCCCGACGACCTCTTCAATTATTGCTTATCATACTGGCTGCAAGAATGCGATGACATTTGATATGCAAGGCGCATGTGCGGGTTTCCTTTATGCGTTGGAGACGGGAGCGAACTACATTCGTTCCGGACGTTATAAGAAGGTGGTTGTTGTTTCTGGCGACAAGATGACGGCGATCACGGATTATACCGATCGCTCAACCTGCCCGCTTTTCGGTGATGGTTGTGGCGCGGTTTTGCTTGAGCCGACAACGGAAGAGATTGGTATCATGGATACGATCCTGCGTACGGATGGCATTGGTTATTCTCATCTGATCATGAAGTCGGGTGGATCGGCTTATCCTCCGACACATGAGACGGTCGATAATCATGAGCATTTTGTTTATCAAGACGGACGTTATGTGTTTAAGTATGCGGTTTCCTACATGGCGGACGCCGCTGCAGAGATTGCTGAGCGCAACCATTTGACACACGACGATATCGCTTGGATCGTGCCTCACCAGGCCAATTTGCGTATCATTGATGCGACGGCTAAACGCTTGGGTGTATCGGAAGATAAGGTAATGATCAACATACAGAAGTATGGCAATACGAGTGCTGGAACGATTCCTCTTTGCCTTTGGGAGTGGGAGGATCAGTTGAAGAAAGGCGACAACTTGATTTTGGCGGCTTTCGGCGCAGGCTTTACATGGGGCTCTATTTATCTCAAATGGGGATATGATGGAAAAAAAGCATAAATCTGGCTTCGTCAATATCGTAGGTAATCCGAATGTGGGAAAATCTACGTTGATGAATAAGTTGGTAGGCGAGCGAATCTCTATCATCACGTCGAAGGCGCAAACAACGCGCCATCGCATCATGGGAATCGTGAATACCGACGATATGCAGATTGTTTACTCTGACACCCCAGGTGTGTTGCGGCCTAACTATAAGCTGCAAGAGTCTATGCTGAATTTCTCAGAATCGGCGTTGGGTGATGCGGATGTATTGCTTTATGTGACCGATGTGGTCGAGACGGTCGATAAGAACAATGATTTTTTGCAACGCGTGGAGCACATGCAGTGCCCCGTGTTGCTTTTGATCAATAAGATCGATCAGACCAACCAGGCAGAGCTGGAGGCATTGGTGGCTCGCTGGAAGGAGTTGATGCCACAGGCGGAGATTATACCAATCTCTGCGTTGAGTAACTTCAATGTAGATTATGTGAAGCGTCGTGTAGAGGAATTGATGCCGGATTCTCCTCCCTACTTCGAGAAAGACGCTTTGACCGACAAACCGGCTCGGTTCTTCGTGACGGAGATCATCCGTGAGAAGATCCTCCTGTATTACCAGAAGGAGATTCCTTATGCGGTAGAGGTGGTAGTCGAGGAGTTTAAAGAGGATGATTCGATGATTCGTATCCGCTCGTTGATCATCGTGGAGCGCGATTCCCAAAAGGGAATTATTATTGGACACAAGGGCCAAGCGTTGAAGAAAGTCGGCGCAATGGCTCGTAAGGATATTGAGAAGTTTTTCGATAAGAAGGTATTCCTTGAGATGTTTGTCAAAGTCGAGAAGGATTGGCGTAATCGCGATAGCTTGTTGAAGAACTTTGGTTATCAATTAGATTAAAAACAGAAAATCGATGGGAAATATCGTAGCGATAGTGGGTAGGCCCAATGTGGGAAAATCTACTCTTTTCAACCGATTGACGGGTACTCGCCAAGCGATTGTGAATGAGGAGGCGGGTACTACCCGCGATCGTCAATACGGCAAAGTGGAATGGGCTGGCAAAGAGTTCTCGTTGATCGACACGGGAGGCTGGGTGGTCAACTCTGAGGATGTTTTCGAGGAGGAGATCAACAAACAGGTGAAGGTGGCGATCGAGGAGGCCGACTTGATTCTCTTTGTTGTGGATGTAATGACGGGCATCAACGACTTGGACATGGAGGTGGCGGATATTCTGCGCCGTTGTAAACGTCCGGTGATTGTGGTGGCCAACAAAGCCGATAATTATGCCTTGCATGCCTCTTCGGCGGAGTTCTATTCTTTTGGTTTGGGCGATCCCTTTTGCATCTCAGCCGTCAATGGTTCTTACACGGGCGATTTGCTGGATCAGATTGTGGCTACCTTGCCCGAGGAGAAAGAGGAGTCGCTTGAGGAGGAGTTGCCTCGCATCGCCATCATCGGCCGTCCGAATGCCGGAAAATCGTCGTTGATCAATGCATTCATCGGAGAAGATCGTCATATCGTGACCGATATTGCAGGAACGACACGCGATTCGATTTACACGAAATATAATAAGTTCGGCTTAAACTTCTACCTGGTTGATACCGCAGGTATCCGCAAGAAGGGAAAGGTGAACGAGGATTTGGAGTATTACTCTGTCATTCGTTCGATCCGTGCCATTGAGAATTCGGATGTATGCGTCTTGATGCTTGATGCCACAAGGGGCATTGAGAGCCAGGATATGAACATCTTCTCTTTGGTGCAGAAGAACAAGAAGGGCTTGATTGTTTGTGTGAACAAATGGGATTTGATTGAAGATAAGAGCCAGAAGGTGATCGACAGCTATACGGAGGCCATTCGTGCCCGCTTGGCGCCTTTTACGGATTTCCCGATCCTCTTTATCTCGGCGATGACCAAGCAGCGCATTTTGAAGGTGCTCGAGACAGCTAAGATGGTTTATGATAATCGTTCGAAACGTGTCTCTACAGCGAAGCTTAATGAGATCATGCTTCCGATTATCGAGAATTATCCGCCTCCAGCATGGAAGGGCAAGTATATCAAGATTAAGTATATTACGCAGCTTCCCGCTGGATCGGTTCCCTCGTTTGTCTTTTTCTGCAACTTGCCGCAATGGATTAAGGATCCTTATAAGCGGTTCTTGGAGAATAAGATTCGCGAGAACTGGAGTTTTACGGGTACGCCGATTAATATCTTCATCCGCGAGAAATAAAGATAATAGAAAGAAGAGCGTTCGATGTTGATTCGAACGCTCTTCTTTTTTTACTTTTTCAGTACGTTAATGGACTGGTTGGGCGACAACACGGCGTGTACTTTCTCAACCACCGAAGTGTTTGCCTGTTCGAAGCTTCCCCTCAAGCGAATGTCTGCGGCAGAAGAACCGATCAGCACCTCGTAGCGGCCATTCTCGGTAACCCATTGGCTGGCTTGCTCGTCGAAAGAGGCCAGGTCGGCTTCGCTCAGTGAGAAGGTCAGCTCCTCGCTCTTGCCTGGTTGAAGCAGCTGGGTCTTTGCGAAAGCACGCAGCTCCTTGGCGGGCTTCTCCATCTGTTTGCCCGGTGCGGCCACGTAGAGCTGTACGACCTCCTTGCCTGCGACTGAACCATTGTTGGTGATCACGCAGCGCACCTTGTAGCCATTGCCTTGCGGCTCAACCTTTAATCCGGCATAGTTGAAAGTCGTGTAAGACTCTCCATAGCCGAAGGGATAGGAAACGGCCTTTTGGAAACTGTCGAAATAGCGGTAACCTACGTAGATGCCCTCCTCGTAGTTGGTGTAGTCGATGTTGGGACGATTGGTCTGTTTCTCTTCTTTACCCATGAAGCTGCCCATCATCTCCATTGCGTTCACCTTGCTGGCATCGGGGAAGTTGCTGGTCGATGGCACGTCGGTGGCACTCAAGGGGAAGGTCATGGTCAGTTTGCCCGAGGGGTTCACTTTGCCGCTCAAGATGTCGGCCACGGTGTTGCCTCCCTCTTGCCCCGCCTGCCAAGCCAACAGGATTGCGTCGGGTTGAGCCTTCCAGCTCGCGGTTTCGATCACACCTCCGATGTTGAGGATCACAATCACCTTCTTGCCCGCTTTATGGAAAGCCTCGCTGACGGAACGAATCAGTCCCTGCTCAGCCTCCGTCAGGTTGAAGTCTCCTTCGATCGCACGATCTTGGAACTCGCCAGAGCTGCGTCCGATGGTCACGAATGCGATGTCGTTCGCTTTCGCTTTAGCGGCCAGATCGGCAGCGTCGGGCACAAACTCTGGAATGCGAGGTTGATTGAAGAAGGCCATCATCGGGTTGTCGCTCTTCGGGCGCTTTGCCTCTTCATCGCTCTTGTAGCGGGCATATTGCGCCTTCACGTCGGCATCCAACTGATAGCCGGCGTTCTCCAGGCCTTCTACGAGCGAAACGGTGTAAGCCTCATGCACGTCGCCACTGCCTGTGCCGCCTGCGATGAAGTCGTAGGAGGTTGTGCCGTAGGCTGCCACCTTCCTGATGGAAGAGGCGAGGGGCAGGGTTTTTGCGCTGTTCTTCAGCAGCACCATGCCTTCAGTGGCGGATGAACGGGTCACTTCGGCGTGTGCCTTCAAGTTGGGCTGGTCGCTGTAAGCGTAGTGTTGGAAGCGGGGCGAGCGCAGGATGAGCTGCAACATGCGGGTAACGTCGGTGTCTACATCCTCCATCGACAGCTGCCCGCTCTCGATCGCCTTCAAGAGGGTCTGCTGTTGATCGGGGCGGCCCGGCATCAACAGGTCGTTGCCGGCATGGATCTGCGCCACGGCGTTCTTGCCTCCAAACCAATCGGTCATCACCAATCCTTCGAAGCCCCACTCATCGCGCAAGATGGTGGTCAGCAAGCTGCGGCTTTCGGAGGCGTATTCGCCGTTGATTCGGTTATAAGAAGACATCACTGTCCAGGGTTGCGCCTCTTTGACCACCGTCTCGAAACCTTTCAGGTAGATCTCTCTAAGGGCACGGGGTGTCAGTCGGGCATCATTACCTGTGCGGTTGGTCTCTTGGCTGTTCACGGCGAAGTGTTTCACGCTCGTGCCCACGCCTTGGCTCTGTATGCCGGCCACCATGGCTGCGGCCATCTTGCCTGCCACGAGGGGATCTTCGGAGTAATACTCGAAGTTGCGTCCGCAGAGCGGGCTCCTGTGGATATTCAGGGCCGGACCCAGAATCACGTCGCAACCATATTCTTTCGTCTCCTTACCCATTGCTTGACCAACCTGGTTCACCAAAGTCGTGTTCCAAGTGGAGGCTAATAAGGTGGCGATTGGGAATGCGGTGCAGTAATAGGTCTGCTCCTTGCCTTCTCGGGTGGGGTTGATGCGCAAACCAGCGGGTCCGTCGGCTACGACAACTGCGGGAATGCCCAGTCTCTCTACGGGGTGAGTCGTTCCCGCGGCACCGGGCACTAGGTCTTGCGTGCTTCCAACAACGGCAGACTGTCCGCCCACTCCGGCCATACCGGTACCTACCAGCAGGCTCACTTTCTCTTCTGTAGTCATGGCTGCTACTACCTTCTCAATGGGGTCTTTGCCCAGTTGAGGCAGGCTTTGAGCCATGGCGGCTTGCACGCCTAAGGTGAGGCAAGCGCTCATCATCCATTTGTTCATGGTCTGTCTCTTTTTCACTTAGTGGTTCAAAAAATAGATTATATCGCAAATTTAGCGTTTATTTTTCAATGCAGTGTGGAAAGAATGTGTATCTTTGCCGCTGAGCGTTGTTCCTCCTCCGATTCTCTTCGGAGAGGATTAAAAGGGAATCGGGTGGAAATCCCGGACAGTCCCGCTGCTGTGAGCTTCAATTTATAGGCTAAGGCATTCTATAGCCACTGTCCTCCAGAGAAGAGGGTGGGAAGGCGCCTTTCGGCCGGAAGCGAGTCAGAAGACCTGCAAGGCTCATTGGGTTTCGACGGCTTCGAGGACGGCCGAAGGGCATGGCGCTGCTTGGAGGCGCTTTATATTCCCGTTGATCCGTCGATTCTTTTTAATGTGATAATTATTTTGCCATAATAATTAGTCAAAAGAGGCATGGGTCGAACTGCGGGATGAGCTCCGGGGTTGTGAGCCATGCTTTCTTTATATTATGAAAGCGGCGTGAACCTTGATGGGCACGAGTTTGTTAGACGAGAAGAAGAGAATGGTGATATGAATTAATAATAAATTAGTAAGTGTTATGCGAAACAGGAGAACAATAGTAGGATGCTTGGTGGCTCTTTTGATGTCGGTAAGCATGTGGCAGCTGCAAGCGCAGGTGCATGTAGGAGTAAAAGGTGGTTTGAATATTTCCACGGTGCATTTTGATTCCGACCTGTTCAAGGCCGACAATCTGACGGGATTCCAAGTGGGTCCGATGATTGAGTGTCAGATTCCTTTGGTAGGATTGGGCTTTGACGCGGCTCTGCTCTATTCGCAGAAGGGCATGGAGGTGAAAACGGTGGGCGACGTGAAGAAGTCAATGAAGAGCGATTACCTCAGTGTGCCGCTCAACTTGAAATGGAAAATGGGCATTCCTTTGGCTAAGCTTTTCGTGGCCGCTGGTCCGTATGTGGATTTCCGCATCGGAGGAGATAAGCTTTGGGAGCTTCCGGGCGAGCTGGCCGACCAGGTGAAGACGAGAAACTTCGGCGCTGGCTTGAACTTTGGCGCGGGTGTTGAGCTGATCAGCCATCTGCAAGTGGGCTTCAACTATGCCTTGGGCTTGACCGATAATTATAGCGTGGAGACTCCCTCGCTGTCGAAATCCGACGGTAAGAACCGAGGATGGTCGGTGACGGCTGCGATTCTTTTTTAGAGCCAGCTAACCGATGAGATATGCGGATGTCATACTGCCTCTTCCGTTAGCGGATAGCTTCACCTATCGAATACCCGACGATTTGGAGCCTGTCGTTGTTCCCGGTTGTCGAGTCGTGGTGCTTTTTGGCAAGAAGCGGTATTACACCGCCTTGGTGCTTCGCCTGCGCGATGAGGCTCCCGAGGGCGCTGGCGAGATCAAGGATATTTATCACATCTTGGACGCCGACCCCGTAGTGCGTCCGCTGCAACTTCGTTTTTGGCAATGGATAGCCTCTTATTATATCTGCCGTTTGGGCGATGTTTATAAAGCGGCTATCCCTTCTGATCAACCCTTTGAACCAAAGAAGAAACCCTTTATCCGCCTTGCCGATGCCTATCGTTCGGAAGCCTCGCTGCAAGCGGCCCTCGATGGCTTAAAGCGGGCCAAGAAGCAGGAGCAATTGTTGCTGCGCTTTCTCGACCTGACGCAAGGCTATCTGCCCGGTTCAACGGCCGAGCTGCCTCGCAAGGAGCTGCTTGAGCGAAGCGGAGCCTCGCCAGCCGTGCTGGACGGTCTTCTGAAGCGAGGCATCTTAGCGTCTTACGAGAAAGCGGCCGAGCGTCAACCTAAGGCCGATGAGCATTGTAAGCCGCTGAATCCGCTCAGCGCGGCCCAATCGCAAGCGTTTGCCGAGATTCAAACCGTTTTCAATGAGAAGTCGGTCTGCCTGCTGCATGGCGTTACTTCGAGTGGAAAGACCGAAGTGTATGTCCACCTGATCGACGAGGCCCTGAAGCGGGGGCAGCAAGTGCTCTATCTCTTGCCCGAGATTGCCATTACGACACAGATCATGGAGCGGCTCGCTCTCTTTTTCGGCGATCGGTTGCTGGTCTATCACTCGAAGTTCTCCGATGGCGAACGGGCCGAGGTGTGGAACCGATTGTTGCACGAGGAGGAGCCGGTCGTTGTTTTGGGCGTACGCTCCTCGCTCTTCCTTCCCTTTTCACGCTTAGGATTGGTGATTGTCGACGAGGAGCATGAGAGTAGCTACAAGCAGCAAGATCCTGCGCCGCGCTACCACGCCCGCAATGCCGCCATCGTGTTGGCCAACCTGCATGGGGGCAAGACGCTCTTGGGTTCGGCCACACCTTCGATCGATTCCTATTTTAATGCCTCGGTTGGAAAGTATGGGTTGGTGGAGCTGAAAGCCCGGTTTGGCGACTGCCAGATGCCGGAGATTCTCCCCGTCAACACGCGTGAGCTGAAGCGGAAGAAGATCATGAAAGATACGCTTTTCTCGCCCCTTTTGGTCGAAAAGATGCGGCAGGCCCTTGATCGGGGAGAGCAGGTCATCCTGTTTCAAAACCGCCGAGGCTTCGCTCCGATGGTGGAATGCCACGCATGCGGCTGGGTGCCCCGATGCATCAATTGCGACGTGAGCTTGACCTATCACAAAGCCTACCGTACGCTGACTTGCCATTATTGTGGTTATACCACCTCGTTTCCCGCCCAATGCCCGTCGTGTGGCGAGGGGGAGATGCGCCTGCAAGGTTTCGGCACGGAGCATGTAGAGGAAGAGATGAAACGGCTCTTTCCCGAAGTGAAGGTAGACCGGATGGATCTTGATACCGCCCGCAGCCGCACCTCTTACGAACGCATCATCGCCGACTTTGAACGAGGCAAGACGCAGGTCTTGATCGGCACGCAGATGCTGTCGAAGGGGTTAGACTTTGGCCGTGTCAGTGTGGTAGGCATCTTGAGCGCCGATAGCCTGATGAACTTCCCCGACTTTAGGGCGCACGAGCGAGCCTATCAGTTGATGGTGCAGGTCAGTGGCCGGGCAGGTCGGCGCGATCGGCCGGGAGTCGTGGTGTTGCAGACCACGCAGCCCGATCATCCTTTGATCGGCATGGTGCGGCGCTTTGCTTATCGCGAGATGGTCGGTATGCAATTGGCCGAGCGCAGCCAGTTTCGTTATCCGCCCTACTATCGCTTGATTGTCTTGGTGCTTCGAGGCAAGCAGGAGGCCCCTTTGCATGAGATGGCTCGCCTTTACGCCGATAAGCTGCGCCAGCGGTTGGGCGATCGGGTGTTAGGCCCTGTTACCCCTGCGATCACTCGCATCCAAACGCTCTATCTGCGCCAGATTGTCTTGAAGATCGAGACGACCGCCAGCATTACGCCGCTTCGCACCTATCTGGAAGAGGTGCGTCAGCAGATGATGCAGTATCCCGCTTTTCGTTCGCTTTTGCTCCACTATGATGTCGATCCTGTGTGAGTGTGCGCTTCGGCATAGGCGCTTCATCGGGGGGATGTGGAGGGTTGAAAAAAAACGACGGACATCGTTCTGAATTTCGATGCCCGTCGTCTTGATTTTTGTTGCCCGTCGTTTTGAATTTTGTTGCCCATGGAAATGTATAACGTTGCCCATGGTTTTTTATTCCGTTGCCCGTGGAAATTTCATCCGTTGCCCGTCATTTTTTTAGAGGGGTTGGGCATGCGGAAAAAGGGGCTTACTTGCTGACGATGCCCAGCTTGGTCGCGCTGATGAAGTTGATGATGTGTCTGATCTCGTCGCTCATCGGCACCTGGTCTTCCACCATCAGCAAGGCATCGGTCAGGCTGACGCTGCCTTGGTAAATCAAGCGATAGGCATGGCCGATGTGCTTGATAACCTTCTCGTCGAATCCCTCATGCTGCAAGATGTAGGAGTTCACCCCGTAATAGGTGGTTGGCTCCTTGGCGCCCACGATGTAGGGAGGCAGGTCTTTGCGGAAGCGGCATCCCGTCTCCACCATCGTCCAGGTTCCTACGCGGCAACCTTGGCTGACCAGCACGTTGCCTCCGAAGATGACATAATCCTCCATCTGGCAGTTGCCTGAAATCTTGCATCCATAGCCGAAGACGCTGTGGTTGCCAATCTGGGTGTCGTGCGAGATGTGTACGCCTTCGTGAATGAAGTTGCCATTGCCGATGCGGGTCGCCCCGTCGGGTTTTGAGGAGCGGTTGATCACCACATTCTCGCGAATCATATTGTCGTCGCCGATCAGCAAGAGCGTATCGCCTCCCTTATAATAGAAGTCCTGCGGCTCGGCAGCGATTACGGCTCCGTTATACACCTTGTTGCGGCATCCCATGCGTGCCCCACTCATCACACTGGCGTGAGGCATGATCTCGCAATCGTCGCCAATCTCAACATTCTTATCGATGTAGGCGAAGGGATGAACGATTACGTTTTTCCCTAATTTCGCCTCTTTGTCTACATACGCTAATGGACTAATCATGATATTTCTTTTTTTGTGAGGTTTTTATTATTCTCTTCCGCCACCCAGCGAGCTATACAGCGTGATAACCGCCTGGATGCGCTGCACGTTGTCGGCCACCTCTGCGAGTTGAGCCGTCAGCAGGTTCTGCTGAGCTGTCAGGATCTCCAAATAGGTGGCTGCTCCGCTCTGGAACAGGTCTTTCGTGTAGGAAACCGCCTTGTCCAGCTGGTCCACACGGCCTTGATCCTCGATCAGCTTGCGCTCTGTGGCATCGTAGAGGTAGAGCGCGTCGCTCACCTCCTTGCCAGCCTTCAGGATGGCTTGCTGATAGTTCATCTTGGCGATCTGCTCCTCGGCCTTCGTCACCTTCAGGTTGGCGATCAGCTTGCCGCGGTTGAAGATGGGCTGAGCCAACTGGCCGATGGCGTCCCACATGAACTGGCCGGGATTAGGCAGCTTGCTGCCTCCCTGTCCGTTCAGCCAGCCGGCGTTGCCCGTGATGGTCACGCTCGGATAGAAGGCTGCGCGGGCTTGGTTGGTTTGGTAGTATGCGCTGGCCAGGCTCATCTCGGCGATCTTCACGTCGGGGCGATTCTCAAGCAGCTGCAAGGGTACGCCTACGAGCAAATCGGTGGGCATCTCTTGCTGATCGAGTGTGCCGCGCTCGATGTGCTGAGGCGCTTTCGCCAGCAGCACCGAGAGGGCATTCTCTGTCTCGCGCACACTGCGATTCATGTCGATGAGCGATGCCTCAACCTGGTGCAGGGCGGCACGCATCTGCACGACAGCGCTCTCTTGGGTCATACCCGCCTCCTTCATCGCCTCCATCACTCGTACGTTCTCTTTGAAGATATCGACGGTTTGCGACGTGATGTTCACCTGGCGGTCGAGCATCAGCAGCGTGTAATAGGTGTTGGCGATGCCGCAAATCAGTTGCGAACGCACGGCCTGGCAAGCATACTGGCTCTTCAGGTAGCTGGCCCGCTGTCCGCGCGAGGCGTTGAGCAGTTTGCCAAACAGGTCGATCTCCCAGCTGGCAGCCCCAGCGATGCGATAGGTCTTTGTCGGGTCGGCTCCGTCGTAGCTGTAAAGCTCGCCCGCTGCCGAGGCGTTGATCGAGGGGAGGTAGGAGAGGCGGGCTGCGGTCAGCAGCGTCTTTGCCTCGCTTACGCGGAGTATGGCCGCTTGCAGATCGACGTTGTTCTCAAGGCCCTCGTTGATCAATGCTTGCAACTGCTTATCTTGGAAAACCTCCTGCCAAGGCAGGTTGGCTATGTTGGTCGTGTCGGTCGCAGCCAACGGGGCGGCCTCGGCAATCGGGTCGCGATAGATGCCGTTGGTCTCGATCGACTCAGGACGGTCGTAAGCCTTGTAAATATGGCAACTGCTCAGCAAAGCAGTTGCGCATACCATATATATATATTGTCTCTTCATGCTCATTTTATTCTTTGATTTTCGCATATTGTTCAATTTCCGTTGTCATGTCGCTGTTGTCCAAATCCTCGAACTCAACAGGCTTGAACTTCTCCTGCAGGTACTGGAACACGACAAACAGGGCGGGCACGATGAAGATCTGGAAGATCATACCGATGAACATACCTCCGATAGCGGCCGTACCCAGGGTTCGGTTACCATGCGCGCCTACACCGAAGGCGAACATCATCGGGAGCAAGCCGACTACCATGGCCAACGAGGTCATCAAGATCGGGCGCAGACGAGCGGCCGCACCCAGCACGGCTGCCCACGTGAGGCTCATGCCCATACGGCGGCGATCCAAGGCGAACTCTACGATCAAGATGGCGTTCTTCGCCAACAGACCGATCAACATGATCAAGGCGATCTGCATATAGATGTTGTTCGACATTGTTCCTAAAATCATCTTCAACGCCTGAATGTTGCCAATCGCACCGAAGAGGCGAACGAACACGAAGCTACCCAGCAAACCGAACGGCACTGAGAGCAATACGGCCAACGGAAGGATGTAGCTCTCATACTGCGCACTCAGCAACAGGTAAACGAAGACGAAGCAGAGCACAAAGATCAGCGCTGTCGTGCTGCCGCTTGTGCTGGCCTCCTCGCGCGCCATACCGCCCAATTCATAGCCGAAGCCTGCGGGTAGGTTCTCTTTGGCCACCTCGGCGATGGCTTGCAGGGCTTGACCGCTGGTGTAGCCATCGGCCGCAGCCACCATGACCTTCATGGAGGTAAACAGGTTGAATCGGTTGATGATGTCCGGTCCGTAAACCTTCTTCATGGTTATGAACTGCGTGATCGGGGCCATTTCGTCGCCGTTCTTCACCTTGATGTTGTTCAGCGATTCCATGTTCGCACGAAGTGCCGGATCGGCCTGGATCATTACGCGATACATCTTACCGAAGCGGTTGAAGTTGGAGGCATACATACCGCCATAGTAACCTTGCAGCGTAGAGAGGATGTCGGTCGGACTGATGCCCGCACGCTTACAAGCCGCCGCGTCGATGTCGATCTCATACTGCGGGAAGTTGGGGTTGAAGGTGGATTGTGCCGACTTGATCTCCGGTCGTGCCTGCAAAGCGGCCTTGTAGTTGTTCACTACGTCGAAGAAGTGGTTCAAGTCGCCACCCGTCTTATCCTGCATGTTCAGCTCGATATCGTTCGACACCGAGTAGCCCGGAATCATAGGCGGTGTAAAGAAGAGCACCTGGCCGTCCTTTACGATCTTCTGCGCACGCATAAACAGCGAGCTGTAGACGATGTCGGCGCTTTGCGTCATCGAGCGCTCTTCCCAGTTCTTCAGCTTGATGATGAATGAACCGTAAGTGGCTCCACGACCACCGATGAAGCTATAACCCAACAAAGCGGTGCGCGATTGTACGGCCGGATCGGACGCGATCAAGCTATCCACCTTGGTGAGAACCTCCGCCGTGCGCTCTTTCGAAGTGCCCGGCGGCATCGTGATCGATCCCATGATCGTTCCTGTATCCTCGGTCGGCACCATACCCGTCGGCGTGGTCTGCATCAAGATAACCATGACAGCGATCGCGCCTGCCACGATGCCGAAGGAGAGCCACTTCTTCTGGATGAAGAACAGCACCTGCTTCTTATACTTCGCCAGCATAGAGTCGTAAGCCACGTTGAATGCGGTGTGGAAACGGCTGACGAAGGAGGATTTCTTCTCGTCGTGCTCCTCGTCGTGCGGCTTCAAGAAGAGGGCGCACAAGGCGGGACTCAACGTCAAGGCGTTCAATGCGGAAAGACCGATTGAGATGGCCATGGTCAAACCAAACTGACGGTAGAAGACTCCGGCGGTACCACTCATGAAGGATACCGGGATGAACACCGACATCATGACCAGCGTGATGGAGACGATTGCGCCGCCCAGCTCACTCATCGCGTCGATTGAGGCTAACTTCGCAGATTTGTAGCCTAAATCCAATTTGGCGTGGACTCCCTCCACGACGACGATGGCATCATCCACCACAATCGCAATGGCCAATACCAAGGCACAAAGAGTCAACAGGTTCAAGCTGAAACCGATGAGGGAAAGCACGAAGAACGTACCAATCAAAGCCACTGGGATGGCGATGGCTGGAATCAAGGTCGAACGCAAGTCTTGCAAGAAGACGTAAACCACGATAAACACCAGAATGAAGGCCTCGATCAAGGTCTTGAGCACCTCGTGGATAGAGGCAAACAAGAAGTCGTTGGCGTTCAACGAAACGTCGATCTTCATGCCGGGAGGCAAGGTCTTCTCCTGCTCCTTCAGCAGAACCTCGATATCGCTAATCGTCTGTGTTGCGTTCGATCCGGCCATCTGGAAGACGATACAAGTAACCGCATCGTGGCCGTTCACCTTGTTGCCCATGGCGTAAGACTGACGACCCAGCTCTACGTCGGCAATGTCTTTCAGGCGCAGCACGTTGCCATCGGCCAAGGCCTTGATGACAATGTTCTCGAACTCCTCGCTCTGTTGCAAACGACCTTTGTAGCGAATCGTATACTGGAAGGTCTGGTTGCCCTGCTCGCCGAACTGACCGGGAGCGGCCTCGACGTTCTGCTCAGCCAAAGCCTTGGAAACATCGCTGGGGTCCAATCCGTATTGGGCCATCACGTCGGGTTTCAGCCAGATACGCATCGAATAGTTTGATCCCATCACGTTGGCCTCGCCCACGCCCGATACACGCTGTATCTCGGGGATCAAGTTAATCTTGGCATAGTTCTCGATAAACTCCATGCCATAACGATCCTCCTCGTCAGAGAGGGAGAAGATGACCAACATAGAGTTCTGGCGCTTCATGGTGGTTACACCAATCTTTGTTACCTCGGCAGGCAGCAAGCCTTGCGCCATGGAGACTCGGTTTTGCACGTTGATCGCTGCCATATCGGGGTCGGTGCCCTGCTTGAAGTAAATAGAGATGGTGGCCGTACCTTCGTTGGAGGCCTCGGAGCTCATGTACATCATGTTCTCTACACCATTGATCTGGTCTTCAAGCGGAGCGATCACACTGTTCAATACCGTTTGTGCGTTCGCACCCACATAGGTGGCACTTACCATCACCGTAGGAGGTGCGATGTCCGGATACTGCGTGACTGGCAAGGTTGCCAAGCCAATCGCACCCAAGATGACGATCAAGATCGAGATCACCGTGGAGAGCACCGGGCGGTTAATAAATTTATCTAGTTTCATATCGTTCTGATTTAATCAACTCTTGTCTTTCGGTTTTCAATTATTGGAAAGCGGTTTGCAGGTTGCCCTCTTTTTGGTCCTGTATGTGCTGGTCGTATTTCGCCTTCTGCTGCTCGGGTGTGATTGGAACGATCTCCATGTTATCGGTCAGCTTCTGGATGCCCTCGATCACGATCTGGTCGCCCGACTTCAATCCGCCAGTCACCAAGTAGTTCTTTCCGTCGTTGAGTGGCGAGATTGCGATCTCGGTGTTCTTCACCTTGTTGTCGCCTTGCAAGACATAGACAAACTTCTTGTCTTGGATCTCTACGGTGGCCGACTGCGGGATGCGGATGATGTTCTCCATCGTGTAGGGGAAAATCACGTTGCCCATACCGCCGCTGCGCAGGATGTTGTCGGTGTTCGGGAAGATGGCGCGCATGCTGACAGAACCCGTAGTCCGGTCGATCACGCCACTCACGGCATCGATTTTTCCTTTATGATTATAGATGCTACCGTCGGCCAACTGCAGTTGCACGTCGGGCATCTTCTCTAATTGCTCCTTCAGTGTGCCGCCGGCCTTTGTCAGGTTGAGCAGCTCTTTCTCGGTCATCGAGAAATAAACATACATCTCTGCGATCTCCGAAACCGTGGTCAAAGGCTTAGCGATGGAGGGGCTCACCAAGCTACCTACACGGTAGGGGAAGGTGCCAACAACGCCGTTCGAGGGGCTGGTCACTGTGCAGAAAGAGAGGTTTTGGTTTGCGCTGATTGATTGGGCCTCGGCCTGTGCCAGCGTAGCCTTGGCTGAGAGCAGCTGATTGACGGCTGCCTGATATTCGAAGTCGCTGATGATTTGCTTCTCGTGCAACACCTTCTTGTTCTGCTCGGTCAGCGTCAGGGTGTTTACGCTTGCCTTTGCCATCTCAACGGCAGCTTTCGCTTGGCGAGCGGCGGCGGCGTACTGTGTCGGGTCGATTTGAAACAGAGCCTGTCCTTTGCGAACGGTTGCGCCCTCGTCTACACACAGCTTCACGATAAAGCCTGATACTTGCGGACGCACCTCGATGTCTTGCGTGCCTCGGATGGTCGCCGGGTAGGACGTAGATTGATCACTGGTTGATGCACTGACGGTTATGACCGTAAACTCATTGTCGCCAAGTTTCATGCCACTCTGACTGTTTCCACAAGCGGTCAGTAATGACATTCCTACTGCGCACAAGGCCAATTGCCTGAACGGTGTTACTGTTAATTTCAGCATTTGTTGATACATATTTACTATTAATTTATTCACAAAAAACAAAGCGGCTCTTCACGAGCTCTTAAAGTCTCGAGTATATTCAAAAAGTAGGTTTTTGCTCTTTGATTAAACTGTACAAAAGTATAAAAAATCGAATTATCTTTTTGGAAAGAGATTCATTTTTCACCTCAATTAACAGCCTGTCTTTATGTGTTTGGGCGTTTTGCGTACCTTTTTTGTCTAAAATGAAAATAGCATTGCTTCTTTCAAGATTAAACTCTACATTTGTATCGTTACAAATCAATAAACACGAGGTGTAGATTCATTATCATGAACGAATTGTTTAGTGTGAAAGACAGCGTGATCCTGTTAACAGGTGGTTATGGGATCTTGGGTGCTTGTATGGCCAAGCATTTGGCAAAAGAGGGAGCGAGGGTAGTCGTTATCGGCCGTAATGCACAGAAAGGACAGGCGTTGGTCGATGCGATCCGATCCGAACGGGGCGAGGCGCTGTTTGCTGAGGCGGATGCGTTGGATCAGGCTTCTTTGGTGAAGGCGAGGGAACTGATCCTTTCCCAATACGGCCGGATCGACGTGCTGGTCAACCTGGCTGGAGGCAATCAGGCGGGAGCCACGATCCCTCCTGAGAAGACCTTTTTTGACCTCGACGTCACGGCTTTTCGCTGCGTGGTGGATCTGAACCTCTTTGGCACGGTGATCCCAACGATGGTCTTCGCCGAGGAGATGGTGAAGCAAGGGAAGGGCAGCATTATCAATATCTCTTCCGAGTCTTCTCTTCGCCCGCTGACCCGTGTGGTGGGATATGGTTGCGCTAAGGCTGCTATCAACAACTTCACGCAGTATCTGGCCGGTGAACTGGCTATCAAGTTTGGCGAAGGGCTGCGTGTCAACGCAATGGCTCCCGGCTTCTTCCTGACCGATCAGAATCGTGCTTTGATGAGTAATCCGGATGGTTCGCCCACCGATCGCTGCAACACGATTGTGGCCCATACGCCTTTCCGTCGCTTAGGCCGACCCGAAGAGCTGCTCGGCACCTTGCAATGGCTGGCTAGCGATGCCTCCGCGTTCGTGACGGGCACGGTGATTCCGATTGATGGCGGTTTCGATGCCTTCTCGATCTAAGGCGACGAAGATGTAATGCGTTTATTCCTAATTCATAATATATAATTTCGTTAAGATGTTTTTATGCGAACAAACATGGCGTTGGTATGGCCCTAATGATCCCGTTTCGCTTTGCGACATTCGCCAAGCTGGCGCGACAGGTGTTGTCAACGCCCTTCATCATATTCCCAATGGGGAGGTTTGGACGGTAGAGGAGATTGAGAAGCGAAAGGCCTTGATCGAAGAGGCCGGCTTGCGCTGGAGCGTGGTCGAGAGTGTGCCGGTGCACGAGCACATCAAGACGCAGACGGGCAATTTCCAACTCTATATCGACAATTACAAACAGAGCATTCGCAATCTCGGTGCCTGTGGCATTCGGGTTGTGACCTACAACTTTATGCCGGTGCTCGATTGGACGCGCACCAACCTGGCCTACACGTTGCCCGACGGCTCGAAGGCGCTGCGTTTCGAGCGGGCGGCTTTCATGGCTTTCGACTTGTATATCTTGCGGCGCCCCGCGGCGATGCGGGAGTATTCGGAGCAAGATCAGGCCAAGGCCTGGGCTCGCTATCAGCAGATGGATGAGGCGGAAAAGCGACGCTTGGTGCGCAACATGATCGCGGGTCTTCCGGGGTCGGAAGAGAGCTTCACGCTCGATCAGTTCAGGGAGGCGTTGGATCGCTACAACGAGATAGATGCCGAGCGGCTTCGTGCGAACTTGATCTATTTCTTGAGCGAGATAGCCCCCGTGGCCGATGAGGCGGGTGTGCGCTTGGTGATTCATCCCGACGACCCTCCCTATTCCATCTTAGGCTTACCCCGCATTCTCAGTACGGCCGATGATTTCCAACGGTTGATCGATGCCGTGCCCAACCGCAGCAATGGCCTCTGCCTTTGCACGGGCTCCTTGGGCGTGCGAGCCGACAACGACTTGGTGGGCATGATGGAGCGTTTTGGCGACCGGATAGATTTCGTTCATTTCCGCAGCACCTGCCGCGATGCGGAGGGCAACTTCTATGAGGCCAACCACCTGGAGGGCGATGTGGATATGTATGGCGTGATGAAAGCACTGCTTCGGTTGCAGCAGCGCAGGGGCTGCTCCATCGCTATGCGTCCGGATCATGGCCATCAGATGATCGACGACTTGAAAAAGAAGACCAATCCGGGTTACTCCTGCATTGGGCGTTTGCGTGGATTGGCCGAGCTGCGCGGATTGGAAATGGGTATCGCAAAAAGTTTGAATTTCGAAGCATAAAAAGAACATGACATATAAAGAGACTGCCATTTCGGGCGTATGGGTCATCGAACCCAAGGTGTTTACTGATCAACGGGGCTACTTTATGGAGGCTTTCAAGCAAGATGAGTTTGAGTCGATTGTGGGTGAAATCCACTTCGTGCAAGACAATGAGTCTTGTTCGTCGAAAGGCGTGTTGCGAGGCTTGCACTATCAGCTGGCTCCTTATGCCCAGGCGAAACTGGTGCGTGTAATCAAGGGGCGAGTGTTAGACGTGGCCGTAGATATCCGCAAGGGATCGCCAACGTATGGAAAGTATGTGGCCGTGGAGCTCTCCGACGAGAACAAACGCCAGCTTTTTGTTCCTCGTGGATTCGCACATGGCTTTCACGTGTTGAGCGACGAGGCTATCTTCACGTATAAAGTGGATAATCCCTATATGCCCACACACGAGCGCAACATCCGATACGATGATCCGACGATTGCCGTGGATTGGGCGATTGCTGATCCCGCCTTGGTTAATCTTTCGGCCAAAGACACGGCCGCTCCTTTCCTGGAGGAGGCCGAGATCAATTTTGTTTATAAATAAAAGCAACTGATAAGACAAGATGAAGAGCTATTTAGTGACAGGCGCGGCTGGCTTCATTGGAGCCAACTTTATTAAGTATATGTTGAGGCAATATGCCGACATCCGGATTGTGGTGTTAGACTTGCTGACCTATGCGGGCAATTTAGGCACGATAGCCGACGACATTGACGGCGAGCGCTGCCTTTTCGTGAAGGGCGACATTGGCGATCGGGCATTGGCCGACAGCCTGTTCGCCCAATATGCATTCGACTGTGTGGTGAATTTTGCGGCCGAGAGCCATGTGGATCGTAGCATTGAGAACCCGCAGCTTTTCTTGCAGACCAACATCCTGGGCACACAGAATCTTTTGGATGCGGCACGCAAGGCCTGGGTCACAGGCAAAGACGCGCAAGGCTATCCTACGTGGCGCGAGGGCGTGCGCTTCCATCAGGTCTCGACCGACGAGGTCTATGGAAGCTTGGGCGAGGAGGGCTTCTTCACCGAGGAGACTCCGCTCGACCCACGAAGCCCTTATAGCGCATCCAAGACAAGCGCGGATCTGTTTGTCAAAGCCTATCATGAGACCTACAAGATGCCTGTCAGCATCACCCGCTGCTCGAACAACTATGGCCCGTATCATTTCCCCGAAAAACTGATTCCGCTGATCATCAAGAATATCTTAGAGGGGAAGCAGCTCCCCGTTTATGGCGACGGAAGCAATGTGCGCGATTGGCTCTACGTGGAAGACCACTGCAAGGCAATCGATGCCGTCATCCACCGTGGACGGGCTGGCGAGGTCTATAACGTCGGTGGCCACAACGAAAAGAAAAACATCGAGATCGTGCGTCTGACTATTCAGACCATTCGCCAGCTGATGACCGAGCAGCCTTCGTATCGCGCCGTGCTCAAGAAGCGGGAGCTTGCGGCCGATGGCCAGATCTCCATCGATTGGATCAACGACAGTTTGATCACCTTCGTGAAGGATCGTCTGGGTCATGATCAGCGTTATGCGATCGATCCGACGAAGATCAGCGACGAGCTGGGCTGGAAGCCTGAGACACGTTTCGAGGTAGGCATTGTCAAAACAATCCGTTGGTATCTGGACCATCAGGCATGGGTGGAGGAGATTACCGGTGGCGACTACATGCGCTACTATGAGCGCATGTACGGTCAGAGGTAAAGCTCTCCGAAAAACTCAGGGCGGTGGAAATCGGGCCGCTCTGTTTGGATCGGATTCCAGCTGAGATAGTGGGGCATCTCGGTGGCATCGCCGCATTTATAGAAGTTGCCCAACAGCTTTTCCGGCTTATGGTCCGTGTCCAGCCCTAAGATTGATAACGGAATCATCACAAGCAGGCTCCAAGGAAAGAAGCCTGCTTTTTTGTTGAACGTTTCCCGGGGCAGCGAAGAGTAGCGGCCGATCGACTCCAGTTGCTCGGGCGTCAGGTCTACCTTGTCTTCTCTCGATACGCGGAAGGAGGCGTCGCAGGTGCCGATACAGTTGAACTCGAAGTTGATGTAATGCTCATCGGAGGGACGCTTCACGAAAAACTCCACGCAACTATCCTCGTAAACCGGCGATCCGTCTTCCGCGTGGATGGCTCTAAGCGAGTTGCTTTGCGAGAAGAAGAGCACGTAGAGATGCTTGTCGCTACGCGCAATGTTGAACGAGGCGACAGGCATGTAGGGGAATGATTCCCAATTCGCCTGGTCGATGTAGTGGCGAGGCGTATAACGCTCCATGACGCTTACTTTCGAAGCGTAATCCAGCATTTCTAATGCGGGGAGATAAGGTATGTTCAGTTGTTTCATGATGATAGATATGTAAGCGATAAAGGCCCATGGAAGCAGGAAAACAGCACAGAGGCTACGCCGAGTAGGGAAAGGCAAATCACCGACACGCCGATCAGCTTGTTCAGCAGTCCAATTCTACGAACATTTATCAAGGTTCCTAATTTCGCGAAAAGAGTGGTGATGAAGAGCCACCAGGCAATCGCCCCTAAGGCAATGCCTAAGATGCCCACGCCCATCATCTCGACCGAATGCTCGGGGAGCACAAAGCCGAAGCGGGCATACAGTCCGATGTAGAGCAGCACGATCAGCACGTTGCTGAAGGTTAGCAGGAAGGCCGTGAGGAAGTCTTGCGTAAACGTGCGCTTCTTCTTGTGCTTCTCTCTCGGCTTGCTGATGAGCTTCGCCGGGTTGCTATGGTAGATGTAGAGGCCGAATCCTCCCAGCACGAGGCTTCCCATCAATTGCAATGGCGTTTGGTTGGCCTCCACGAAGTTCACTACGAATCCCATGCCGAGCGTGGTCAGCACGGCGTAGCAGACGTCCGAGAGCGTAGCGCCAAGCCCAGTCATGAAGCCGTGCCATCTTCCCTTGTAGAAGGTGCGGCGGATGCATAGCATGCCTACCGGTCCCATCGGGGCCGACACCAATATTCCAATCAGGATTCCTTTTAAGAGTGTTTCGATCATCTACTTATTCCCCTCATTGCTCTTTGGAAGGGCGAAGATACAACTTTTCCGCTTATCTAAGCATCAAAAACGAGGCTCATCTTTTGTGTGGTCTTTATTTTGTGAAAAAGGCGTAGCCGCCTATGGTGATGGAGGTGAAAAACGGCACAGTTGCAAATATCCGTGGCAATATAATCATGTTACTCAAGTTTCGGATTTGGAATTCAAGCCGTTTGAGCATACTCTCTGTAAGCAACCGGTGAAGTGCGTATAGTGAATTTATTCCACGCGAGGTATCTTCGCGCCAAAAAAGAAAGATGCTTACACGAGAAGAAATCGCAGAGATAGTTCAATACTGCAAGGAGAATGGAGTCACATACAAGAGCCGACTGAAAGAAATCGGGATACCCGAATGGCGGTTCTATGAAAGTAAACGCGGATACGCCGAGGCACAGGCAAGTGAACGTGAATCGGGAGAGTTCCTTCAGCTGGTGCGGGGGAATGACAGTTTTCCGGAACCTGTGCTGACAAGCAGGAAAACAGGCAGAGGCAGAAAGCCAGTCTACGAGTCCGGTCCGATGAGCATAGAGGGAACAACGCCAGAAGATATCCTATCCCACAATCCTGATGTTCGAGAAGTGGATTGAGGAAACCTATGCAAAGGTCCTGCCCAAGAGCAGGCTCGGGGAGGCCCTTTCCTATGCCTACAGTCTTCTTCCACGGCTGTCGCGCTATGTGAATGACGGCAGGATCAACATCGACAACAACCTCATCGAGAATGCCATCAGGCCGCTGGCTCTCGGCAGGAAGAACTATCTCTTCTGCGGCAACGACGCCTCCGCATACCGGGCAGCCATCGTATACTCCCTCATAGGCACCTGCAGGGCCGCAGGGGTTGACCCGGGGACATGGATGGAGGACGTTCTCAGCAAACTGCCCTACTGGCAGCGCGACGGCAGGGACCTCGCAGGTCTCCTGCCCAGAGCCTGGGCAAAGGAAAACCAAATCGGCAACAAGTAGTACAAACTAGGTCCGACTAGCTCCAACTTTATACAAGTTGGAGCTAGTCGGCCTTATATAGTAATATTCTCTGTCAAATCAATACGGTATTCACCGGATGCTTACACTGGATGCTTACCCTTATTCTTTATCAATCTTTAAAATGTATAACCGGCAGTGATGGAAATCAGATTTTCGTTTCCTACATGATCCCGACGATACAGATTCGTCTCATAATTGAGACTAACCGACAAGTTTTTTGCATAAACCGATACTCGAGAACTAAATCCGGCATCGAAGCGGTTATACATCAACAGTTCATACGGCGAGTCATATTGAATGCGTTGATAATCTTGCTTCTTCTCGTCAACTAAAAAGGAATATTCGTCAATTCGATGTTTTCCGCTGATCCCCAAAGCTACGTAACCACCTGCTGCTGCTGAAATCGCATACGTATCGTTAATCTGCCACTTGTATTTAACCATTACAGGGAGTTGTAAATAATCACGACGTATATAGGTATCATCAGAGGTTACTTTCTTTAATGTCATATCATCTGTTGGTTTCAACTCATCGTATAAACCCGTTGGAAAATCAAATCTGTCTCCTTTCTCATTCTGATAGGTGCTCCACACCAATGTATAATCATCCTTTTTTTGATAGAAATACAGACCGGACATCAATCCCCACCCGCTTTTTTGTTGATTGAAGAAATAATCAACTCCAACACCTATACGCGGAGAAATTGTTGCTTTGCCTTCCGCTTTTATTCTTCCTTCTTTAAGAATGCTTGTACCAACTTCAGGCGTTATTTGGATTTGGGCAAATGAAGGAATACTTAAGCATGTAAGTATTCCTCCCAATAATAGCTTATTGATAAACATATATTCTAATTTAAGATAAAATGACACTTGTAATGTTCTTCTCCCGAT
>CAKUZF010000042.1 GCA_934718155.1 uncultured Parabacteroides sp.
ACTCTTTGTAAATGCCCTTTGTTTTCTCTGCAACAACAACACTTGTTGTTCCAGACCGATTCTTCTTTCTTTTGACGAACATAGTTAAAAGACCTTTTGCGTACCCCAAAATTAGGGTATGCGAAGATACAAAATATTGTTTATCAATCAATTACAAAATGGACATTTTTGAGTGACGAGGTCAGGCAACATTAGAGCTAAAGCGTTGCAGCTTGGGAGTGTCAGCCTTCGAGCGGCGTTCGAGCGGTCCCGATAACCCTCCGCAACAACAGTTTCTTCAACCCAGACCCCAACGCCTCCGTGGGTCGCCCCGTCAAGGGATTAACGGGGAGGCACGACTAACATGGCTGAGTTAAGAGGATTTTTATCGGTTTAACGTGTATATCTTTATGCTCACTAACGAGATACGCCCATACAAGAGCTATGCAGACCATTGCAAACAGACGTGCGATACGCCCTCTTTCGCACAGGTGGGTGTCCTCGATGTTGAAGCCCGAAGATTTCATGGCGCGGAATGTCGTTCCAATCTCCCAGTGCTTTTTATAGGTCGCGACTCTATCTTCAGGTCGGTTGAAACAGAGCCGAATCTGAAGTTCAGGTATCTCATCAGAGTTCTTGATTCGACTTCCGGCGAGATAGACATACTGCCCTTTATGCAAAAAGAGCTTGTAGTAGAATTTCTCCTGCCCGACTTTAAGGGAATTGAAGAGCCACCATGCTCTAATTCTCTCTCCTGTGGAGGGCTTGACAACCCAAAAGTCCTGCCGGATACGGATATAGTATCGAATCCTGTTGTCGTTAAGCCAGCCAATCCACTCCTTGCCGATAAACTCGCGTTCGGCCACAAGGCAGTCGATGCAGTCATGTCCAAATAGCCGGATGAACCGCTCCATGATATCCTTGCGTTCTTCCCAATTGGAATTGCCGCACTTGTCCAAAAGGCTGAACAGCAATGGAAAGGCAACGCCTTTGCAGGTGATGCCGAGGGTGAGTTTAACAGGAAGCAACGAGAATATCGTCCTTGCTACCAGGTCGAGGTTCAAGGCATAGTTGGCAATATCTCCTTGTTGATACCACAAATATTCCATTGTTTACAAGATTCCCAAAGGACAACGATAATTCCTAATATGGGATTCTGTTTGTATAGCGGACATTTGGTATCGGTGCCATCGTACCGATATTCTCAACTATCCTCAATGTGAGGGTCAGTCGCTTTTATGCGCTATAAACTAAAGAGTGTTTTCAGTTCTTGGAAATCGGTAATGACTGTATCTGCCGTTTCGTCGCCACGATAAGGAGACCACCCAATGCTCTTTAACCAAATGGTTTGGCATCCTATTTTGGAGGCGGGAACAATGTCTTTATCGTAAGAGTCTCCAACCACGACTATCTCTTCGGCCGCTAGGTCTAATCGATCTACGCCCATTTGGAAGATGGCGGGGTCGGGTTTACGAATACCAACCACTGCTGATTCTACTATCGATCTAAAAATGCCATCCAAGTTGAAATCGTGCAGAACGCTTTCGATGTTACCATAGAAATTGGACACCAAAACCATTGGATAGCGTGCGGCTAATTGACGCAGGATTGGGCGGGCATTGTCGATCGCTTGCCGAGCGTAGGCGTAGCACCAATCCGCAATCTCGTTGGCTGGATTTAGGTTGGCTGCAAGATGTCCTTCATTCTGCAACCATTTCACCTGTAGATCGCACTTGATGCGTAGCATGTCGTGAAACGTGTGATGAGGTTTTACGATGGGGTTCTTTCCCAATGTGCGTTCGCCATAGACATACGCCTCACGAAAGATCTCCTTGCTGATGGGTACGCTCTGTGCCTCGTAGGCCATCCAAATCACCTCGGCCCAATGAAGACCGTTGCTATCTATTGTCCCTCCGTAGTCGAAGAGTAAACCTTTTACATTGTTGAGCATATATATATATTATATGTATAACTGAGTCGTTCAAAATTTAAAGCTCTTTAATCATCTCTTTGCAAATCCGCTCGTGGCGAAGGATCATGTAGAGCAGCATGCTATTGAGCACGGTCAGCTCGAACACGAAGTAGAGCCAAGGAATGTTGATGAAGAGGCTCACGAAAAGCGCAATCACGCGAGTATTGAACGAGAGCATGTTGGTGTATTTCATCAAGGGGAGGCTCTTTAATCGGAAAGCTTGGCAGAAATCGGTCGGAGCCTGATCGTTGTGCTTTGTTCGGATCACTTGCATCAACTTTTGGAAGTTGGGAGTCCACGCCTCTTGCCCTTTGGTATAGTTGATATAGAACATCTCGAAGAGTTTGTAGATAAACTCTTTTCTCCAACTCATGCGCTTAAAGTTCTCCTTCAGCTGCGGAGAATGAGACAACTCACTGCCTGACTTGCCTTTCAAAAAGAGCAGATGAACATTACGGTAGTAATCCGCCATGGCGGCTTGCTTGCTGTGGAACCAGCCGGTGATAGCCGCCAATACCCAGATCCAGATTCCCCATTCAGGTGTTAGTCGGAGGCAAATGGCGGCATAGATGGCGATGAACCAAAAGTCGCCTGCCGTACCGTCGAGTATGCGTCCGAGGGCACTCTTTTGTCCGGTCATACGAGCCAGCTGTCCATCAGCACTGTCATAGGAGTTGGCCCAGATTAGCAAGAGCATACCGATGATGTTGATCGTAAGACTTTGTGGATAGAAGCAGATGCCCGCCGCTATGCCGATGAAGATGCTTGCGATTGTGATAGCATTAGGCGTGACACCTAATTTATTGAAGAATAAAGCCCATTGGTAACCTATCGGTCGATAGAAATGGATGTCGATAAACTCTTCCGTATCCATCGACTTGAGAGTCGATTCCAAACTGGGTTTCTTTTGTTGCTCGCTCATGTCTTGTTGCGTTAGTTGAATGATAATGAAAGATTAACCGATGCGCTCACGCATAAGTTCATAGATTCGTTGTGCGATGAAGGGAGCCGCCTCGTTGCGACAGGGGGCGAAGCTTGGCCAATCGTTGAAGTCGATAAGTCGTATCGTGCCTTCTTCGTCGACGATGCAGTCGCCTCCATACACCTCTACGTTCAGCACTTTGGCTGCTTGGTTGCAAAGTTGGCGCAAACCTTCTTCGTCGAACGAGATGCCTTTTGCTGTGCCATTGATTGCTTCGAGGCCAAACTTGCTGTGATGCATGTTAGACGGATAGAACCAATAGAAGAAATCTGTGCCCTCAACGCCGTAGAACTTCACTAAGTCGCCTACCAAATGCTCGTTGATGACCGCCGTAGAGATGCCGCGTAAGGCGTATTCTTTCAGGATGGAACGAGCCTCCTCCGGGTTGCGAACGTAGGTGACGTCTTCGCGATGAATCGCATGGAAGTCGCCTCGCTTGATCCAGCAGTTGAACATGCCTGCTTCCTCTAAGGCTGAGACAGGATCCTCGTCGGTTGGGAGAATCAGGCTTCGAGGGTGAGAAATCTGCTTATCGAGCAGGAGGCGGGTCATTTTCTCGCGGGTGCAATTCTCGATGCCGTAGGCCGAGTTGATCACGTGATAGCCTTGGTCTTCGAGTCTTTGTAGTTTGCGGATTGATTTCCAATCGCGCACCATGTTGAATATGCCTCGCTCTTCGGGGTCGTTAAGGAATAGGTCTGACTCCGTATAGATGTTCACTGTGCAACCCAGGCGGCGTAGATGGTCTGCTGTCGCTGCGAAGATGGCTGCATCATTACCTACATGGTTTGGAGAGAACTGATTGCCTCTGCTGATGCCAGCTAAAACTAATTCTTTCATTTCTGTTCGTTTGTCTTTTGTCGTTGGTTTGTTATGCTTTCACGAAAGCCTCTGCCTTTGCGATGTCTTCCGCATGATCCACGTCGATGATCTTGCTGAACGGATAGGCTTTCACCTGTAAGCCCTCGGCAATCAGTTGTCGTTGGTAATTGCGCATGCGCGACATACCCTCGTTGAGTGCTTTCTCAAGCACGTCGATCGCCTTGCGGCGCAAACAATAGATGCCTCCCGAGATATAACGGCAGTCGTTTCCTGCTTGATCGAGGAAGTTCGTGATGTCGAGTTGCGCATTGGTCTGTACATAAAGAGGCTTCTCGTCGTCGATGTAGTCGGTGACAGCCATGAGGCCATCCAGTGACTTGGCTTGTTGGAATGCCTGTATGTATCCGCCGAACTCCTCCTCACGGAAGATGGTATCTACGGTGGTGAGGCAAATCTCTTCGCCTTTCCATATGCGGCTCAGCTCATAGAAACTGTGCATGGAGCTGGGTGTCGATTTGATCAGCAGATGGAATGGTACTGGCAATGTTAAACCCTTCAAATGCTCTTGCACTTCGGTCATCTGTTCGTTTACGATGATATTGATCGAAGAGGCGTTGTTGCGTAGAAAAACGTCAATCAATCTGTCGATCAGTGCGACACCATTCAATCTAACCAAAGGTTTCGGCCATTTTACTCCTTCTTGTGCCAGACGGGAACCCTCTCCTGCGGCAATGATAGCATAATCCATATATTGAAATACCCATAAAAACTCCGCAAAGTTAGTTGTTTTTCAGTAATGGGGAAAGAATAATATTGGTATATATTTGTCCGAATGGCTATAGAATAGGATTAATTCGCTACACCGCTCTTTGCTTTCTCCGAATTTTCTTAAGTTCGCGGTCGGAATAACAAATGGAGATAACGATGAAAAGAGTTGCTTGGCGGCTTTTGGGCCGCTGCGTAGGGCTATTGTTTGGGAGTCTTTGGTTGAGCGTGGCAGAGGCGCAGGTGTCTGATATGGCTTTCACGTCAGATAGGCATGTCGATGCGGAACGCTCACGTCAGCTTCTGGTTGAGCTGGAAAGCTTAAGCTTTTTCAAGGACAACGAGTTCGCCGGCAAGGTGGTGAAGGGCTACACGTTGCCTGGCTTTTGGCTGCAGCCGAAATTGACCTATTATCCGACCGAGAAGATCAAGCTTGAGCTGGGTGCGCACCTGTTGGTCTATCATGGGGCGAACAAATACCCCAGCATGGCTTATCAAGACATTGCCTATTGGAAGGGCAACCAATACCAGAATGGCACGCACATCCTGCCTTACTTCCGGGCGCAGATGGCTCTTTCGGAGCATGTCGATGTGGTGTTGGGCAGTCTTTATGGGGCGGCTAATCACCGCTTGGTCGAGCCGCTCTACAACCCGGAGCTGAACCTGACTTGCGACCCGGAGATGGGACTGCAAGTGCTTTATCAATCGCGTCGGTTTGAGTTGGATGCGTGGGTGAACTGGCAGAGCTTCATTTTCAAGGAGGACACACACCAAGAAGCTTTCACGGTGGGGCTTTCCAGCCGGGTGAACTATACCGATCCCGATGCCTTGTTTCATTTCTATTCGCCTGTGCAGGCATTGGTGCAGCATCGGGGTGGAGAGATCGACACGATCACTACGCAGTCTGTCCAGACCTTGATGAATGGGGCCGTAGGTGCAGGTGTCAGTTGGCAGCCCGCTTATCGCCTCTTGCGCCGATTGAACTTCGAGCTTGATGCGGTGGGCTATTACCAGCAGGCTGGAGCGATTTGGCCATTCGATCAAGGGTATGCGCTTTACGCTCGCCTTTCGGCCGATGTGAAAGACTTTCGCCTGAAGACAGCCTATTGCCAGGCGCACGACTTTATCTCCCTCTTTGGCAGTCCCTTCTTTGGGTCGGCTTCGCTGGTTGAGCCTGGGGCGACTTTCGAGCAGCCGAAACTGCTCTATGTCGGGGCGGAGTATGGTCGCTCTTTGGGCAAGGGCTTCTTTTTCCTCGTAAAAGCCGATGTTTACCATCGCTTGGCCGATGATATGCGCGGGGTGGATGGCACGTTGATGCCCGTAGGCAGCGCGACCAGTTTCTCGGCATCGGTCTGTATGCGCATCAATCCCTCCTTTTTGTTGAAACAGTTTTGAATAAAAATTGCTGACCAGAAAAAAAGTACTATTTTTGCCTCATAAAATAAATATGATACCAAAAGAACATGAAAAAGAATTGGATTAAACAGTTGATATTTTCAGCTGCGTTGATGGTCTCTACGTTGGCGATGGCACAAGAACGTGAGTATGTAATTGTAGTGCATGGAGGTGCGGGAGCGATGGGCTCGCTGGAGGAGCAACCCGAGAAGGCTCAGCAATACTACAATGCGCTGGATTCGGCCTTGATGATCGGTGATAAGATCTTGGCTACCGGTGGCGATGGTCGCCAAGCGGTGATGGCTGTAATCAACTACTTCGAGAGCAATCCGTTGTTCAACGCAGGTGTTGGAGCCACTGTGGCTGCCGATGGCTCTTTCGAGCTGGACGCCGCGATCATGGAGGGCAAAGACCTGAGTGCCGGAGCGGTAGCGGGCGTTAAGCATGTGAAGCATCCGATCGATGCGGCCTATGCGGTGAAATCTAATTCTCCTCATGTGATGCTGAGTGGCGCAGGTGCGGAGCAGTTTGCGCGCGAGCAGGGCTTGGATATGGTTGAAGACAACCTTTACTTCGCTACGCCGAAGACAATGAAGTGGGTCGAGGAGTTCAAGCAGGCCAGCAAGAAGAACGGTACGGTAGGTTGCGTGGTGTTGGACAAGCAAGGCAACCTGACGGCGGGCACCAGCACGGGTGGTATGTTGCGTAAGAAATGGGGTCGTATTGGCGATTCGCCGGTCATTGGAGCGGGCACGTATGCCGACAATGAGAGCTGCGCTGTCTCTTGCACGGGGCATGGCGAGTACTTCATCCGTCATGCGGTGGCTTTCAATGTTTGCGCACGCTATAAATACTTGAAGGAATCTGTCGAGAAGGCGGCCGATTATATTATTAATACGGAGTTGAATGCGAATGCTGGCAATGGCGGCTTGATCGCCGTGGATCGTGAGGGCAACTTTGCGATGCCTTTCAACAGCAAGGGTATGTTCCGCGGATTCCTCTACAAGGAAAAAGGTAGCAACAACGTGAAGAAAGGTTGCGCTATTGGCCAGAAGATGGTGACAGTGGGGCAATAAAGAAAGAATAGAATAATAAGATCTGAGGATCCCTATCAGCCGATCCTGCAAGAAAACCTCGTGGAAATCTTGCGGAATCGGCTGATAGTACGAAAGGGTCTATATAATTAATGTATAATAAAGCGATAAACGGGCATGGCAAAAGCGAAAACGGTCTATGTTTGCTCCAACTGCGGAGCCTCTTCGCCGAAATGGATTGGCAAGTGTCCTAACTGTGGGGAATGGAACACCTACGTCGAGGAGGTGATAGCGAAAGATCCCGCCGAGAAGCGCCCCGTGCCGGGCATGGTGGAACGTAACGGGCGTAGCCGACCGCAACTCTTGCGAGATATTACCACCGAGGCTGAAGCCCGTATCGACCTGCGTGATGCGGAATTGAATCGCGTCTTGGGAGGCGGTTTGGTCAGGGGCTCGCTGGTCTTGATCGGTGGTGAGCCGGGCATAGGTAAGTCTACCTTGGTGTTGCAGACCGTCTTGCGCTTGGCCGATTTGAAGACACTCTATGTCTCTGGCGAGGAGAGCAGTAGGCAATTGAAGTTGCGTGCCGATCGCTTGGCGCACGACAATCCGCAATGCTTTATCCTTTGCGAGACGCACTTGGAGCAGATCTTCGCCCAAGCGGCTAACCTTCAGCCCGATTTGCTGATTATCGATTCGATTCAGACCATCTTCACGGAACTGGTCGAGTCGTCGCCGGGAAGCATCTCACAGGTGCGCGAGTGTAGTGCCATGATCTTGAAGTATGCCAAAGAGAGCGGTGTGCCTGTCCTTTTGATAGGCCATATCAATAAGGAGGGAAGCATTGCCGGCCCGAAGGTGCTGGAGCATATCGTAGATACGGTGTTGCAGTTCGAAGGCGATCAGCATTACATGTATCGCATTCTGCGAAGCATCAAAAACCGCTTCGGTAGCACGGCCGAGCTGGGCATCTACGAGATGCGCCAAAATGGCTTGCGAGAGGTGAGCAACCCCTCGGAGCTGCTGCTGACGCAGAACCACGAAGGCTTGAGCGGAGTCTCCATCGCTGCCGCCATCGAGGGCGTTCGCCCCTTCTTGATCGAGACGCAGGCGCTGGTCAGCTCGGCCGTCTATGGCACCCCTCAGCGCAGTGCCACGGGCTTCGACCTGCGGCGCATGAACATGCTACTGGCCGTCTTGGAGAAAAGAGCCGGCTTTAAGCTAATCCAGAAGGATGTCTTCCTGAATATCGCGGGCGGACTGAAGGTGAACGACCCGGCGATCGACTTGGCCGTACTGGCGGCGGTGCTCTCTTCCAGCTTGGATATCAGTATCGAGCCGGGCGTCTGCATGGCTGGCGAGGTGGGCCTGTCGGGCGAGATTCGCCCCGTCAACCGCATTGAGCAGCGCATCTTAGAGGCCGAGAAGTTGGGCTTCACCACCATATTGATACCTCATAACAACTTAAAAGGATTCGACACGTCGAAGACTGCCATCCAGATCGTGCAGGTCAAGAAGGTGGAGGAGGCGTTCGCTCGTCTGTTTGGATAAAAAAGAATAAGTATGATAAAGGAGATACAAGTTAGGGTGTTGCCCGAAGAGGCAGCCAGTGAGCAATCGCTCAAGCGAGTAGCATCGAGAGAGACCGCCGTGGCGGTGAGCCGCATTGAGGCGGTGCGCATCTTGAAACGTTCGATCGACGCACGTCAGCGCACGATATTTGTCAACTTAAAATTGCGCTTGTTCATCGACGAAGTGCCCACTGAGCCTGAATACCAATCGGTCAGTTACCAGGATGTGTCGGGCGGGAAGCCCGTCGTCGTGGTTGGTGCCGGCCCGGGAGGGCTTTTCGCCGCCTTGCGACTGATTGAGCTGGGCTTGCGTCCCATCGTCTTGGAGCGTGGCAAGAATGTGCGTGAGCGAAAGAAAGACATTGCGCTGATCAGCCGCGAGCATAAGGTGAACAGCGAGTCGAACTATAGCTTTGGCGAGGGAGGTGCGGGCGCCTACTCGGATGGTAAGCTCTATACGCGCAGCAAGAAGCGCGGCTCGGTGGATAAGATCTTGAACGTCTTTTGCCAACATGGTGCAAGTCCCTCAATCTTAGTGGATGCCCATCCGCACATCGGTACCGACAAGTTGCCGCGTGTGATTGAGAATATGCGCGAGCAGATCTTGCGTTGCGGCGGCGAGGTGCACTTCGAGACCCGCATGGAGCGCCTGCTCTTGCACGAGGGAGCCGTGGTGGGCGTAGAGACCCAAACGGGCGAGACGTTCAGAGGTCCCGTCATCTTGGCCACTGGCCATTCCGCACGCGACGTCTATCGCTATCTTTATGCCGCTCATATCCCAATCGAAGCCAAGGGATTGGCTGTTGGCGTGCGCTTGGAGCATCCCCAGCACCTGATCGATCAGATTCAGTATCACCGCAAAGAGGGAAGAGGCGACTATTTGCCTGCGGCGGAGTATAGTTTTGTGACGCAGGTGGCCGATCGAGGGGTCTATTCCTTCTGCATGTGCCCGGGAGGCTTCGTCGTGCCGGCGGCCAGCGGCCCCAACCAAGTGGTTGTAAACGGTATGTCGCCTTCCAACCGAGGCTCCAAGTGGGCTAACTCGGGGATGGTCGTCGAGTTGCATCCCGACGACTATCCTGCATTGACTGGGGGAGAGCAGTTGTTCGAGCCGGATGGAACGCCCGTTTCGCCCGATTCGCCCTTGGCCCTGATGGCCTTTCAGGATCGGCTGGAGGCGCTATGCTGGCAGAACGGTGGTCGTAAGCAGACGGCTCCCGCCCAGCGTATGACCGACTTCATCCAGAAGCGCAACTCGTTCGATCTGCCCATCTCTTCCTATTCGCCTGGCCTGCTGGCCTCGCCGCTCCATTTCTGGATGCCCGAGTTCATAACCAGTCGCTTGCGCGATGGCTTCCGCTATTTTGGAAAGGTGTCGAAGGGTTTCCTGACCAGCGAGGCTACGATGATCGGTGTCGAGACCCGTACCTCTTCGCCCGTGCGCATCCTGCGCGATAAGGAGAGTTTCCAGCATGTGACGGTGGCCGGGCTCTTCCCCTGCGGTGAGGGGGCTGGCTATGCGGGAGGTATCGTGTCGGCGGCTATCGACGGCGAGCGTTGCGCCGAAGGCGTGGCGAGTTACCTTGGGCTGTCATGGTCATGATTTTGGGGTGAATGTTGTTATAAAAAAACGACGGGCAACGGCGTGATTTTCGTTGCCCGTCGTTTTAAATTTTGTTGCCCGTCGTTATATATTTCGTTGCCCATGTTTTTTTACGCGGTTGCCCGTCGTTTTTTACGCGGTTGCCCGTCGTTTTTTCAATCGATGGAGATGCGTTTTATCCGGATGTCTTTCTTGGGTCGATCATACTGATCTTTGGGCTGTGTGGCGATTTGGTCGATCACCTCCAATCCATCGATCACTTCGCCGTAGATGGTGTACACGCCGTCAAGATGGTGGCAACCGCCAATGGTGGTATAGGCTTTGCGCTGCTCATCGGTGAAGAGCAGATGGCCCGGAGTGGCCCGAATCACGGAGTCGATCTGTGCGTTGATGGCTCTCATGCGCTTGCTGTATTCGCGTTTGTTACTCATCTTTAGCATGTTCAGCTCTGCCCGGATGGGCACATAGAATTCCTTGAGCGCCTTTTGGCGGGCGGTGTAGTTGGCTGTTCGTTCCAACGTGTCGAGCTCGCCGTTTCGGTAAATCTTTCCTTGTACGATGAAGAATTGCGACATGTCTGACTTCTTCTGCGGATTGATGTCGTCTGGCTGACGGGGAGCCGCCAGCGCACCTCGCTTGTGGAAGTACTGCTCGTTGATCTCAGGCATGATCTCTGCCGACGGATCGCCAAACCCACAGCGTGCGCCAGCGGGAGCGTTCTTCGAATCGGGTGCGCCGCCCTGTATCATAAACTCGGGGATGACGCGTGTGAAGAGCGTCCCGTTGTAGTCGCCCTTACGGGCGCGGCTGATGAAGGTGCGTACATGATTGGGCACCTCCTTATTAAATAAGATGGCTTTCATCGTGCCAACGTTGGTCTCGATCGTCACGTGTGTCGTGTCGGTCTCTTGCGCTTTGCCCGTTGCGATGCACAGCAGGCAAGCAGAAAGAAAGGCATATAACTTTTTCATCTGAAGGTAATTTTGGAGTCAAATGTAGGAAAATATGTTGTAGAACACAAATAAATGCCTAACTTCGCGTCAAATTTAATAGTGTAAAAGAGTTTTTTAGGTTAAAAGGGTTAATGATTTAGGCATGGAATGGATTAACGATCTAATTTGGGGTAGTGGTATCGGCCACTCGATCCTGCTGCTCTCGGTGGTCATCGCTGCCGGTATCCAGCTGGGAAAAATAAAGGTGTTTGGCATCTCTTTGGGCATCACCTTGGTTCTGTTTGTAGGTATTCTGTTGGGGCATTTTGGCTTGACGATCGATCATAGCGTATTGCATTTCTTCAAGGAGTTTGGTTTGATCCTGTTTGTCTATTCTGTGGGAATGCAAGTGGGCCCTGGTTTCTTCGAGTCTTTCCGCCAGGGCGGTATCACCTTGAATATGTTGGCTTGTGGCATCGTGTTTTTGGGTGTGACCATCGCGTTGGCAATCCATTTCATCACGGGCATTCCCGTTCCCACCATGGTGGGTATCCTTTCGGGAGCGGTGACCAATACGCCGGGTCTGGGTGCGGCTCAGCAGGCCTACTCTGATATGTATGGCGTGGCTAACAACACGATCGCATTGGGCTACGCAGTTGCCTATCCGTTGGGTGTGGTTGGTATCATCTTGGCTATCATCTTGATTCGCTATATCTTCCGTGTCAACTTCGAGCATGAGAATGAGGAGTTGAACAAAGAGGACGCTTCGCATGCGAACTCGGCCAAGCCGGTGTCGCTGGTGGTGAAGAATCCTGCGATCTTTGGCAAGAGCATTGCCGACCTCTCTGCGTTGATGGAGCATTTGGATTTCGTGGTTTCGCGCATTTGGCGCAACGATAATAAGCAGATCGAGATCGCTTCGGCCAATACGATCCTGCATGAAGACGACAAGATCTTCGTCATCACTACCGAGCAGGATGCTGAGGCGGTGAAGACTTTCGTGGGCGAGGAGATCGACATGGAGCGCAAGCAGTGGATCCGTATGGAGAGCCAGTTCATCACACGCCGTATCCTAATCACGAAGTCGGAGCTGAACGGAAAGAAGCTGGGCGACTTGAAGCTCCGCAAGTTATATGGCATCAACATCACGCGCATCAATCGTGCCGGTTTGGACTTGGTGGCTAAGCCGGGCTTGCACTTGCAGGTGGGCGACCGTGTGAACGTGGTCGGCACGGAGACGGCTGTTGCCAATGTCGAGAAGGTGCTGGGCAACTCCATGAAGCGTTTGAACGAGCCCAACCTGATCACGATCTTCGTGGGTATCGCTTTGGGTATCATCTTAGGTAGCATACCATTGACCTTCCCGGGCATTCCGCAGCCGGTGAAGCTGGGTTTGGCGGGTGGTCCGCTGATTGTGGCGATCTTGGTCAGCCGTTTCGGCTATCAATATAAATTGGTGACTTATACGACACAGAGTGCCAACTTCATGTTGCGCGAGATCGGTATCACCCTCTTCCTGGCTTGCGTCGGATTGGGCGCGGGCGATGGCTTTGTAGATACGATTGTCAACAATGGCGGTGTGGCATGGATTGGTTATGGTTTCATCATCACCTTCCTTCCGCTGATGATCATTGGTTGCATTGCCCGTTATTTCTTCAAGGTGAACTACTTCACGTTGATGGGATTGATCGCTGGTAGTACGACCGATCCGCCTGCGTTGGCCTACTCAAATGCGACGGCGGGCAACGATGCTCCAGCCGTGGGTTACGCTACGGTTTATCCGTTGACCATGTTCTTGCGTGTGTTGACGGCGCAGCTGATGATCCTCTTCTTCTCCTAAGGTCATAGCGTTATATTTTATATTATTTTTATCATGAGGCTTGTAGGGAGTTCGCTTCTTGCAAGCCTTTTTTATGCCTCTTCTTTCAGGAGCAGCCAGCCTTCTCGCAGCTGGTAGCGAGGCTCTTCGTTGAGCAGGTAGCGCACGACGGTGAGGCACTTGGTCGGCTCGAAAGGAAGGCGGTCGACGAGGGGGTAGACGGGCTGAGGTGTTGCGCTGAGCTGTGCGTCTAAGGCTTGGCGAATCTGCTCGAACTCCGCGTCTGTCAGCTGCTCGGTCTCCTTGGTGCAGAGGTCGCATTGGCCGCAGGGATGGGGAAGCTGCTCGCCGAAATAGGCCAGCAGGCGTTGGCTGCGGCATCCTCGGTGCGCCTTCATGAAGCGCAACGTTTGGGCAACCTGCTCAGTCAGTTGCTTCTTGCGTGCCTGTTCTGTCTTGGTGAGCTTCGTCCCTTCGGGATAACGGTTTGCCAGATGCACTTCCATGCGGGCTTCGTCTTGTTCGCTGAAGAAAACGACGGCTTGGGCGGGCAGGCCGTCCCGTCCGGCTCGCCCGGCTTCTTGGAAATATTCCTCCAGCGAAGTTGGCGCATCGAGGTGGATTACGAGGCGCACGTCGGCCTTGTCGATTCCCATACCGAAGGCGTTGGTCGCCACCATGATTGGGCAATCGCCCCGGCTCCATCGCTCCTGTCGCTCCTCCTTGTCGAACCAGGGTAACCCTGCATGGAAATAATCGGCCGTAAAGCCTTCGCGTTGCAATCGTTCGGCGAAGTGTTCGGCCCGCAGTCGACTGCGGGTGTAGATGATGGCGCTACCCGGATTCTGGCGGAGCAGTCGGATAGTCTCTTTGCGTTTGTCTTCGGCGTGCGACACGCGATAGGCCAAGTTGGGGCGAGCGAAGCTCTGTTGCAGCAGCCTTTTCTGCCTGAAGCACAGTTTAGATTGGATGTCGTCGGCCACTTGCGGCGTGGCGGTGGCGGTCAGCGCCAAGATTGGGGTTTGGGGAAACTCGGGTCGTATCTCGGCGATTCGCAGGTAGGCGGGGCGGAAATCGTAGCCCCATTGCGAGATGCAGTGCGCCTCGTCCACCACGATCAGGCAGAGTCGCATTTGCGCCAGATAGGCTCTGAATAGCGGCGAACGCAGTCGCTCGGGCGAGACATAGAGAAACTTCTCCTTCCCGGCGACGCATCGTTCGAGGCGTTTGCATTGCTCTTTGCGCCGCACGCTCGCATGGAGCAGGGTGGCTGTCAGTCCCACTTTCCGCAGGCGGTCCACCTGGTCTTTCATCAAGGCAATCAAGGGCGTGATGACCAGGCATAGCCCCTCCATGGCAAGGGCCGACACCTGGAAGGTGATGGATTTACCACCTCCCGTAGGCATCAGCCCTAATGTGTCATGTCCGTCGCATACGGAGCGTATGATCTCCTCCTGTAGCGGTCGGAAAGCCGCGTGTCCCCAGTGCTTTCGAAGCAGCTCATGGTAGCGGTCCATGGTCGGGTAGGGGGATACTGTCTGTTCGTATATCCTTGATCAGAAGCTGGATATAGGTGTTGCCATTGTAGGTGTTCTCTTCAATGGTGTAACAGATGTTGAAGGGCTTCATCTGCTTGATGTGCGCATTGTAGGCCTTCATCCCGAACGCAATGGCATGGATGGGCGTAGGCGAGTTGTCGCCAATCAGTTCCAGCTTCAGATGCTCCAGGCTTCTTCCTACCAGCTTGCTGGTGCCATAGTCCTTCACGTTGAGCGAGCAGAACACCGGCTTCTGGTTGTCGGGTCCGAAGGGGCTCATCTTTTTCAAGTCGTTCACGAACTTGGGCGTGATCTCCTTCAGGTCGAGTATCGTGTCGATGTCGATCTGCGGAATCATCTGCTCGGGATAGATCTCCTCGGCGGCCAGTTGCAGGAAGCGCTGCGTGAAAGCCTCCAGGTTCTCCTCCTTCAGCGAGAATCCGGCGGCGTAGGTGTGTCCGCCGAAGTTCTCCAGCAGATCGCGGCAGTTCTCGATCGCCTTGTAGATGTCGAAGCCGGTCACCGAGCGAGCCGATCCGGTGATGAACTCCGACGACTTGGTCAGCACCACCGCCGGGCGGTAATACTTCTCGGTCAGTCGGGAAGCCACGATGCCGATCACGCCCTTGTGCCAAGTGGGGTTGTAGACCACGACCGCCTTCTTGGCGTCGATGTCTTGCACCTGGTTGATGATGGCGTTGGCCTCGTCGGTGATCTTCTTGTCCAGCTCTCGTCGCTCTTCGTTGTATTGGTTGATGCTCTCGCTCTTCTCGCGGGCCACGTCGCGGTCTTTCGCCAGCAGCAGCTCTACCGCCTCCTTGCCGTTCATCATGCGGCCTGAGGCGTTGATGCGAGGGCCAATCTTAAACACGATGTCGCTGATGGTGATCTCCTTGCCCGTCAGTCCGCAAATGTCGATGATGCCTTTGATGCCCAGGCTCGGGTCGCTGTTGATCTGCTTCAGGCCGTAGTAGGCCAGGATGCGGTTCTCGCCCGTAATCGGCACGATGTCGGAGGCGATGCTCACGGCGCAAAACTCCAGCAGCCTCTCCAGCTCTTGCGTGGGGAAGTTGTTGCTCATGGCAAACGCTTGCATCAGCTTGAATCCCACGCCGCATCCCGAGAGGTGCTCGTAGGGATAGATGGAGTCGGAGCGCTTCGCGTCGAGCACCGCCACGGCATTGGGCAGCACGTCGTCGGGCATGTGGTGGTCGCAGATGATGAAGTCGATGCCTTTCTCCTTGGCATACTCAATCTTCTCGATAGCCTTTATGCCGCAGTCTAACGAGATGATCAGGGTCACACCCTGCTCGGCGGCGTAGTCTATACCTTTGATGGAGATTCCACTGCCTTCGTCATACCGATCGGGGATGTAGTAATCCAGCGTCGATGTGTAGGGACGTAAATACTTGTACACCAGCGATACGGCCGTCGTCCCATCTACGTCGTAGTCGCCATACACTAAAATCTTCTCTTTGTCACCCAACGCTTGGTTCAGTCGGTTCACCGCTTTCTCCATATCCGGCATAAGGAACGGGTCGTGCAGGTCGCTCAAACTGGGCTTGAAGAAACGTTTCGCCTCGTCGGCCGAGGTGATCCCTCGTTGGACGAGCAAAAGACTGATGACGGGACTGATGCCTAAATCAGCCGCCAATCGGTCCCTTTCACGTAACTCCTCGCTGGTTGGGGTTCGAAAGTTCCATTTGTTGATCATTATATATCATTTTTTTTCTTTTATCAAGTTGTTCGTTGGCAGGCGTTTCGTTGTGCTTCTCCTTGGCCTTTCCCGCCAAGACGCAAAGCCTGCTTAGTTTTTCAACCCGTAAAAATAGGCATTAAAAAGGATATTCAGACCAACTCTTTCCGAAATTTGATTTTTTGTTGTGTTTTTTTTGAAATCGGAGAATCATTTGTATTTTTGCCTCATATTCGGAAAGAAATGGTAGAAGATATTAAGAAAGCATGTGAAGTGATGGCCGCGGGGGGACTGATTCTTTACCCTACGGACACGATATGGGGTATAGGATGCGACGCGACCAACGAGGAGGCCGTACGCAAAGTGTATGCGCTGAAGCATCGGTCGGACCATAAGGCCATGTTGGTCTTGCTTGATAGCAGCGCCAAACTGGATTACTATGTGCAAGACGTACCTGAGATGGCATGGGACTTGATCGAACTGGCCGATACGCCTTTGACGATTATCTACGACAAGGCCCGCAATTTGGCTCCTAACCTGATAGGCGAGGATGGAAGCATTGGCATCCGCATTACGCAAGAGCCCTTCTCGCATCGGTTGTGCGAGCGCTTCCGTAAGCCGCTGGTCTCCACCTCGGCCAACGTGAGTGGCGAGCCTTCGCCCGCCAACTTCAGCGAGATCTCTGACGAGATCAAGCAGGGCGTGGATTACATTGTTGGGTATCGACAAGATGATATGAGCAAGGCCGCTCCTTCGCACATCATGAAGCTGGGCGCGGGCGGCTTGGTGAAGATTATCCGATAAATCGTGATGAACCGTAATCTGCAAGCAAGCAAATACATTGTCGCCGACTTCGTGATGTCGTCGGTAGCCTGGTTGCTCTTCAACCTGGTGCGCTATCGGGAGATTGCGGTTCATGAGGGGTTTGCCGACGTGTGGTCGTTTTTGCTGCACTCCACCTCGTTGTGGGGGCAGCTGCTGGCTCCTTGCGGGTGGGTGGCCCTCTTCTGGCTGTCGGGCTATTACAACAAGCCGTTTGGCAAGTCGCGCATCACGGAGTTGTTCTCTACCTTTGTGACGGTATCGATCGGCGTGGTGATTCTCTTTTTCACGTTGATATTGAATGATCTGCCGCTCTCTTATCAGATCTATTACGATGTGTTCTTTGCCCTTTGGGGCTTCCAGTTCGTCTGCGTCTATACGGCTCGGTTTTGCATCACGCAGGCCGGCAAGCGGAAGATGAAGCGAGGCGAATGGGCTTTGCGGGTGTTGATTATCGGAACGGGTCCAAGGGCAAGGCGTGTGGCGGCTGATTTGGATCGGTTGGGCTATAGGGTGTTGCAACCTGTTGCGGCAGGCGAGGTGGATCGACTGGGTGAGCGATTCGCTGGCGAGCCAGCCGATGAGCTGGTGGTCGCCTTAGAGGCCGACGAGCAGCGGCAGTTGCAAGACATCATCTATTCCTTATATAAATATAAGTGTCCGATCAAGGTGTGGATCGATCAGTCGGTCCCCTTCTCGAAGGTGAAGATCAAGACGGTGGAGGATGTCCCCTTGGTCGATCTGACCGACAACCATTTTCTCCCCGTCGAGCAAAACGTAAAGTGGCTGATGGACAAGTTGTGTGCCGCCGTGGCGTTGCTTCTGCTTTCGCCCCTTTTCCTCTACATCGCTTGGCGGGTGAAGCGCGATTCCAAGGGACCCGTCTTCTTCTGCCAAGAGCGCATTGGCTATATGGGGAAGCCTTTCCTTATTTATAAGTTCCGCACGATGTATGTGGATGCCGAGCGGGGAGGGCCGCTGCTCTCGTCGGAAGACGATCCGCGCATCACCCCCTTTGGCAAAGTGTTGCGCAAGTACCGCTTAGACGAGTTGCCGCAGTTCTGGAATGTGCTGAAGGGCGATATGTCGCTGGTAGGCCCGCGGCCTGAGCGGCGTTACTTCATCGACCAGATTGTGCGGAAGGCCCCCTTCTATTACCTGCTGCACAACGTGCGCCCCGGCATCACCTCGTTAGGCATGGTGAAGTATGGCTATGCGGGCAATGTCGATCAGATGATCGAGCGTTTGGAATACGACCGAATGTATTACGAGAATATGTCTTTGATGTTAGACCTGACCATCCTGATTTATACGGTGCGGACGGTCTTTACGGGCAAAGGCGTTTAGTCGGCGAATGTGAGTTTAATAGTGTTATAAAAAGAAACATAGTAGTGATTGAACTATGGCAAAAGACAATTTATTCTATCGCTTTCTCCTGTGGCGTGAGCAGCACATCAAGGAGAAGCACTTTATCTTGATCATCAGTTTCTTGGTGGGAATCTGCACCGCTGCGGCAGCTATCATCTTGAAGCAACTGATCCATTTCATCCAGCATCTGCTGACTGGTAATTTCGATGTGGCGGGAGCCAACTACCTCTATCTGCTCTATCCGGTGATCGGTATCCTGTTGGCGGGTCTTTTCGTGAAATACATCGTCAGAGACGACATCAGTCATGGTGTGACGAAGATTCTTTATGCCATCTCGCAACGGAAGAGCCGCATCAAGCCGCATAACACGTGGACTTCCATCGTGGCCAGCTCGGTGACGATCGGCTTTGGTGGATCAGTCGGAGCCGAGGCTCCTATTGTGTTGACGGGTGCGGCCATCGGTTCCAACCTGGGCCGCGTCTTCAAGATGGAGCAGAAGACCTTGATGCTGCTTGTTGGTTGTGGCGCGGCGGGAGCTATCGCCGGAATCTTTAAGGCGCCCATCGCCGGCTTGGTGTTCGTGGTCGAGGTGTTGATGCTCGATTTAACCATGACTTCGGTGATGCCGCTGCTGATCTCTTCGGTGACGGCGGCCACGATGTCTTACATCTTCACGGGCACGGAAGCCATGTTTAAGTTCTCGCAGACCGAGGCGTTCGACCTGGAGCGCATCCCTTATGTGTTGTTGCTGGGTGTTTTCTGCGGATTGATCTCGCTCTATTTCACCCGCGTGATGAATCGGGTGGAGGGCTTCTATCGCAAGTTGGGCACCTATTGGCGCAAGTTCCTGATGGGAGGCGTGATGTTGAGTGTGCTGATCTTCCTTTTCCCGCCTCTCTACGGCGAGGGTTACGACACGATTGGCTCGCTGCTGAATGGCCAGTTCTCGCACATCATGGATAAGAGTCTTTTCTATGGGCTGAACGACACCTATTTCGGCGTGGTCTTCTTTCTGGTCTTGATCCTTCTGACCAAGGTGTTCGCTTCGAGCGCGACCAATGCCGGAGGCGGTTGTGGTGGTATTTTCGCACCCAGTTTGTACTTGGGATGTATCGCGGGCTTCGTGTTTGCCCACACCTCCAACTTCTTCCCCTTCACGATGTATCTCTCCGAGAAGAACTTCGCCCTGCTGGGTATGGCAGGCATCATGTCGGGTGTCATGCACGCCCCGTTGACCGGTGTCTTCCTGATTGCCGAGCTGACGGGTGGTTACGACCTCTTCTTGCCCTTGATGATTGTCTCCATCGGTTCATACCTGACCATCCTGATGTTCGAGCCTCACAGTATCTACTCCATGCGTTTGGCGCAGAAGGGCGAGCTGTTGACGCACCACAAGGATAAGGCCGTCTTGACCCTGTTGGAGGTGGATAGCGTGATCGAGAAAGACTTCCAGACGGTTTCGCCCGAGATGTCGTTGGGCGATATGGTGAAGGTCATTTCCCACTGTGCGCGCAACACCTTCCCCGTGGTCGACGAGCGAGGCGTGCTGCTGGGTATTGTCTTGCTCGATAATATCCGCAACATCATGTTCCGCCCCGAGCTGTACAATCGCTTCAAGGTGTCGAAATTCATGGTCTCCGCACCCGCCAAGATCCTGGTCAATACGCCCATGGATAAGATCATGGAGACCTTCGACGACACGAAGGCCTGGAACCTGCCCGTGGTCGACGAGCGAGGCCACTACATTGGTTTTATGTCGAAATCAAAGATATTCAACTCTTACCGAGAGGTGTTGGTCGACAACTTTTCCGGTGATTAAATGGTTATACCTAAAAATTTTTGTATGGATAAAAAAGCATTACGAATTGTATATATGGGCACGCCCGACTTTGCGGTCGAAAGCCTGCGTGCCTTGGTGGAAGGCGGTTACAACGTGGTGGGAGTCATTACGATGCCCGACAAGCCGATGGGTCGCCATGGCAGTGTGTTGCAAGCCTGTGCGGTGAAGCAGTATGCGCAATCGGTAGGGCTGCCCGTGTTGCAACCCGCGAAACTGAAAGACGAAGACTTCTTGGCCGAGTTGAAGGCGTTGCGAGCCGACCTGCAAATTGTGGTGGCCTTCCGCATGTTGCCTGAAGTGGTGTGGAGTATGCCTCGCTTGGGCACATTCAACCTTCACGCCTCGCTGCTGCCGCAGTATCGAGGAGCGGCTCCGATCAACTGGGCTGTGATCAATGGCGACACCGAGACGGGCGTGACAACCTTCTTCCTGACTCACGAGATTGACACGGGGCGCATCATTCGCCAGAAGCGTTTGCCGATTGCTGAGACCGACGATGTGGGAACTGTTCACGATGCCTTGATGCGGATGGGTGCGCGACTGGTGACGGAGACGGTCGATCTTCTGCTCGAGAACGAGTCGCTGGAGACGATCCCGCAAGAACAGCTCTACGTGCATGAGTCCGACCTGCGTCCGGCTCCGAAAATCTTCAAAGACACCTGCCGTATCGCTTGGAAGCAGCCTTTGAAGAGCATCTACAACTTCATCCGCGGCCTCTCGCCCTATCCTGCGGCCTGGACGGAACTGGTCTCACCCGAAGGGGGCGTGCAGACATTAAAGATCTACCAGACGGAAATGCGTGAGGCGGCGCACAACTTCCCCATCGGCAGCTTGCACACCGATCGCAAAAGCTATTTGGAGGTAGCGGTCAGTGGTGGTTTCCTGCGCCTGCTCTCGGTGCAGTTGGCCGGCAAGAAGCGTATGCCGATCGCCGACTTCCTGAATGGATGTAAACAAGTGACTGAATTTCATGTAGAATAAACCTATGCAGCTGATCTTATCTTTATTTTATATGCTCAACGAGATGTCTCCCTACATCTTGTTGGGTTTTCTGATAGCGGGCCTCATGCATGCCTTTGTGCCGCAGCGCACCTTTGCCCGCCATCTGTCGGGTAGAGGCGTAAAAGCCGTTGTCAAGTCGGCCTTGATTGGTGTGCCCTTGCCCCTCTGTTCGTGTGGCGTATTGCCCACGGCCATCGCTATGCGTCGCAACGGCGCATCTCGTGCCGCCGCTACCTCTTTCTTGATTGCTACGCCGCAAACGGGAGTAGACAGTATCGCTGCCACATGGTCGTTGTTGGGGCCAGCGTTCGCCGCTGTCCGTCCCATTGCTGCTTTGCTGACTGCTGTGTTGGGAGGCGTGTTGGTTGGTCGTTTTGAGGAGGAAACACCTGCCGCTTCCTGCCAGTCGGGCTGTGAGTTAACCGATGCTCCCCAGAGCTTTGCAGCCAAATGTCGAGCCGCCCTTCGGTATGGCTTTGTCGATCTGGTAGGCAGTATTGGCAGCTGGCTGGTAGCCGGTTTGCTGATCGCCGCACTGATCACGGTCTATGTGCCGGCCGACTTCTTCTCGGTGTTGGGCAGCAAGCCGCTGTTCTCTATGATCGCCGTGCTGGTCATCGCCATCCCGATGTATGTCTGTGCCACAGGCTCTATCCCTATAGCCATGTCGCTGATCATGAAAGGGCTATCGCCCGGAACCGCATTTGTTTTGCTGATGGCCGGTCCGGCGGCAAACTTCGCCTCTTTCACCCTGATCTCTCGCGAGATGGGTCGTAAGGCCGCAGTGCTCTATTTGGTCTCCATCGTCTGCGGAGCGATGGCCTTTGGCTTAGCCATCGACTATCTGTTGCCCGCCGAATGGTTTCAGATAGGCCCTATGCATGCCCATGCCGGCCATGCGCACATGCAAGGGTGGCTCCCCAACGTCAGTTCAGCCGTGCTGGTGCTGATGCTTCTTTACTCATTTATCAAACGATTTATTAATCAGAAAACTATAAAAGCAACAACCATGACAAAGGAATACACCATTATTGGGATGAACTGCCCGCATTGCCAGGCAACCGTGACGAAGAGCATCGCAGCCGTGAAAGGCGTGAGCGAAGTGAACGTAAACCTCTCGACAGGCATTGCCACCGTAGCGGGCGAGCACGACACCGACGAACTGATTGCCGCTGTGCGCAACGCCGGGTTCGACGTGCGTCAGTAAGAAGCCGCAAGGCGCAAGAGGATAATAAAGGGCGGACGCATCATACTCTCAGATGCGCCCGCCCTTTCTGTGTGTGCCCTCCCAAACTCGCAAGCTTGCGACTTCTCACCTCGTAAGCTTGCGACTACCCCTACTCGTAAGCTTGCGGCTCAACCTCCCGATAGCTTGCGACTTGAAGAGGCGAAAATAGGTGGCTTGGAATCGTGTACGCACTTGGTTTGCTATTGCAAATGCTATGCTCTCGAGGTGCTAAATAAGTTTTAATGTCTTAGCAAAAACAGCACAGATGATTTCTAAAGCCAAAGTAATCAGATATGTTTAATAATTTTAAGTTTACTATTAAATTTACCCATAATACTGTATGTATCACTGGCAGAATTATCTTCGCTTTTAAGACTGTATGAAATGGAATACTCACCAGACTTCGTATCTCCTTTCACAAATTTTATCGATCCAGCTAAGGGTATAAATTTCTCATGAGAAGGTGGTATGCTTAAGTCTGCGATGCCGTAAGACACAAATTCGGAGTTCTCTATTATGAAATATTGCGTATTGATTACTCTCTATTGATCCTTTCCTCCAATTCGTCTGGTGTAAGTATCTCCATCTTGGAGAAACCAAACCACTTCTTGCCCAAGTCCTTAATGGATGCTCCT
>CAKUZF010000043.1 GCA_934718155.1 uncultured Parabacteroides sp.
TATCACAAGCATTGTGGCTATTATTACTGGAATATCATGGATGCTCAGTCCTTGTTCTTCAATGGTAGCTATAAGGGGACTGGTTGTCCATTTAGAGGTGGCATGAACCAACTTTGGAGGAATCAGATGCTTGCTTTAGAACTTGAAAAACGTGCAGTATTCGCTGATGTCTTTTTCTCTGTTGTAACCCATCCGGAAAATACGTTCCTAGGCAAAACTATGAATGAATATCGTGAACTCACAAAGAACTCTCATAAGTTCTTTGATTTCAAGTCGGACTCTTTGGTTGATGCAGCTGTCAAGTATTTACCCCGTTGGGCAAGCTGGTACAAGAGGGTGTATTATGGAATGGAGTAGTTATCTGTAAAAAACTTCATGGAACAGTTGTGGTCATGGCAAAGAATACCTCATCATTCGACCGCTTGTCCTGGGATGCAAGGAGAGGTGTTTCGTTTTTCGAGTATAATCCTGCTTTCCTTGGTGGAGGACTTACCGGAAATCCTTAATGACCTTAATGACCGTGACCTTAATAACCCAGTTGTGGCATTTCTATGCCATTGCTTAACTTTATCTTCTTAATAACCAATGCGTTTTGATGTTCGTTTATTCCATTCTTCCATATTTCATTTCCACGCCATCTTTATCATACTGCTTGCGTTTGCCGCTTGGTGCTTCTGAAAGCGTGATGCGCACAACAGCTGTGCGTGATAAAGAGCGGGCGATGCTCTGGTCGAAAGCATCCATGTGTTGAGGAAGGAAACGCTCACAGACCAGTCGAAGCCCATGAATCTTCTCAGCCTCATCGGTCACGACCTCTGCCTTGCCAAATGCAATGGCAGATTTGTATTGCAGGGTGAAACTGCCATCTTTCGGACCAACCGTAGGCGTGCAACGAGTTACTGATTCCTTTCTCATCGTTATCCAATTAAATTCAGACTTTTATCTGTTGTACTTAAACACCTTGACCATCTCCTTGTCGCCACCCACCAGACAGTCGCATCGGTTCAGCATTCCGGTGTCAGAGAAACCGCATTTCTCCATGACTCTTCCCGAAGCGGGATTGCCAATGAAATGGTCTGCCCAGATGTTCTCGAAATGCTTCACTTGGACGCAGTGGTCGAGCATCAACTTCAAGGCTTCGGTGCAGATTCCTCTGTTCCAAAAGGGCTTTCCAACCCAGTAGCCCACCTCGCAATCGTTTTCACCGATAGGGATATTGCTGGCCTCATGGGTGTAGTAGCCCATGCAGCCGATCGCCTCGCCAGTCTCTTTCAACACGATCGCCCATGTCGTGTCGTTATTGAAGAATGTCCGGATAATCTCCCGGCTTTCTTCTACTGACTGATGCGCAGGCCATCCCGCACGTGGCCCTACATCAGGATCTGAGGCATACTTGAAGAGTGCCTCCGCATCTGCCTCCTCCCAATGGCGAAGTAAAATTCTTTCTGTTTCCATTTCCATCTGATTATCTCAAAACCTTGCCGTCAAAAAAACCTTGACAAAGTTATTACATTGATTCATGCGCAGATACGTTATCAGCGCTATCCTCTTTTCGAGAAGTGAATGCAAATTTAAGAATAATCTTTGAAGAATTGATGTATGACACATTAATAAGGATAACTATTCCCGTAATCTTTCTTGATTGTACGAGATTGTTTTTACCTTTGTAGAAAATGATATAAATAAAAGGGCATGGCAAAGAAAGATATCAATCGCATCAAGATTGTATTATTATGAAGGTGAAGGGTATGAAAAGTAAAAAACACAAAAATTTAAAAGTATGCTGTTTACATTAAAAAAATACTTTGGCTATGACCAATTCCGTCCTTTGCAAGAGGATGTCATTCGTCATATATTGCATAGGAAGGATTGCCTTGTTTTAATGCCAACAGGTGGAGGAAAAAGTATTTGTTATCAGATTCCCGCATTGATGATGGACGGGACAGCCGTTGTTGTCTCGCCACTAATATCTTTGATGAAAGATCAGGTGGAAAATCTGTGTGCCAATGGTATTCAGGCGGCGGCACTCAACAGCTCAGCTTCGGAAACGGAAAACAGAATAATCGCAGAGCGTGCATGTCGGGGCTGTTATAAGTTGCTGTACGTTTCACCAGAACGATTGTTGTCGGAGATGGAATACGGTATTTTCAGTAATATTTCCAATGAAAATTCACATGGAATGCTGAAGATAAATATGTTTGCCATTGATGAGGCTCATTGTATTTCGCAATGGGGGCATGATTTCCGACCGGAATATACACAGTTGGGCAGATTGAAAAGCCTGTTCCCCAATGTTCCTGTAGCAGCATTTACTGCCACTGCTGACAAGATAACCAAAGAGGATATAGTACAGCAGTTGCTTCTTGACAAAGAGGACTCTAAAATCTTCATATCATCTTTCGACCGTCCGAATCTTTCGCTTGAGGTTCGGCGCGGATATTCTGCAAAAGAGAAGCTGCGTCTCATTTTGTCACTCATTGCGCGACATCCAAATGAAAGTGGTATCATATACTGCATGAGTCGCAAAACAACAGAGAAAGTAGCAGATAAACTCCAAAGGGAAGGAATACGAGCAAAGGCTTATCATGCGGGGCTGTCGTCAAAAGAACGTGACAATGTGCAGGAATCCTTTATCAACGATAGCATAGATGTGATCTGCGCTACTATAGCATTTGGCATGGGTATAGACAAAAGCAATGTGCGATTTGTCATACATTATAATCTGCCAAAGAGTATTGAGAGCTTTTATCAAGAAATCGGGCGAGGAGGGCGAGATGGCTTGCCTTGCGAAACAGTCTTGTTTTATCAGGTAGGTGACGTTATCATGCTTCGGAGGTTCGCTGAGGAGAGCGGTCAGCAAGATATAAACATAGAAAAGCTGAAGCGTATGCAGGAGTATGCAGAAAGTCAGGTTTGCCGCCGCAGAATACTTCTCAACTATTTTGGCGAGGCAATGAATCATGATTGTGAGAATTGTGATGTATGTAAAAATCCGCCACAGCGCTTTGACGGAACGGAGCTTGTACAAAAAGCACTCTCTGCAATCATGCGGACAAATCAGCACGCTGGTTTTAATATGGTGATAGACATCCTTAGAGGTTCGTCAAACCAAGAGCTTTACCAAAACAACTATCATAGGCTGAAAACATATGGATGTGGCAAGGATGTGTCTTTCAAATCCTGGCAAGATTATCTTTTGCAGATGCTCCAAATGGGATACATCGAGATAGACTACAAGGACAATTTGCATATAAAGGTGACACAACAAGGAATGGATGTACTGTATGGGCGCAAGAATTCACAGTTGGCAGTTATCGTTCATGAGGACTTTACAGTAAAGGGTAGACGAAAGAAAGCAGCCCAAATACAATTGTCAGATAATATGCAACAGAGCGGCAGCACGGAAAATACGGAGTTGTTTAAACAGCTGCGACAACTTCGTGCGGATATTGCTGCAGAAAGAATTGTTCCTCCATATGTTATCTTTGGCGACCGCACTTTACATTTGCTTGCTGCAATACAACCTTTGACACTTGATGATTTTGGTTTGGTGTTTGGTGTCGGTGTTCATAAACAGAAGACTTTAGGTCCTGTATTTGTTAAACACATACGTCAATATAAGGGCCTATCCGTAAATGAATCTGATGATTGGAACAAAATAGGTGTTTCTGAGGATGTGGATATTAAGTCGGTTTCATCAAACGAGAAGCCCCACAAGCAGACTAAGGATTATGTAACATTAAATGGAGTAGAATACCATATAGAGCCTGAATTGATGGAGTGTATCAAATGGTGTGCAACAATAGAAATGGTGGGTAAGGATGTCTATTATAATCTATGGCACGAAAGTAGATACCCTATATCGCGATATATTGATAATAAAGCCCCATCATACGCAGCTGTAGTAAAGCGCTTTGCAGAAATCATTACCGCGGCATACAACGTCACCGTGTCTGCTGATTTGCAATATGTAAACATTCCTTTAAAAGAGGAATACGATGAGAGCGGGAAACAGGTACATTCATTGGAATGCAAGTCTTTTGACGATGCTCTATCGCAATTGAAATCATTCGTTGAACAAAATGGGCATTTGCCTTTTTCTGCATCAAATGAATATGAATGTTCTCTACGGAGATGGCAACAGGAGATTGCCTATGATATTACATCGTTGACGAATAGCCAACACGAGAGATACAAGAAATTAATGGAGAGTTTTGCAGATATCCCCAAAAACCGATTGCAATTCGAGAAAATTCAAAAACGAAACGAGAATGTGTCGTATAGCCATCCGTTTCGTGAGGAAAACACATGAACGACAGTTGTGTCAGTAGAAGAAAGTCTGGATAATCTCCCGGCTTTCTTCTACTGACTTGTGCGCGGGGCCATCCCCACTCGTGGTCCTACATCAGGGTCGGAGGCATACTTGAAGTTTGCTTTTAAAATCCCAGCACCACCTCCTTGCCGAATGGGGCGAGCGAAAGACCTGCCATCTTGAAATGCTGCCTACCCCAAGGGATGCCGACGATCGTGACACACAAGAGCAAGCCAAAGAACACGTGCATGAGGCAAGCCCACAATCCCCCGAAAATCAGCCAGAGCAAATTCAACGGGATGCGAATGCAACCTGTCGGGCTATCCGTTTCTCTTACTGTCGAGCCAAAGGGCCATAGGCAGAGCAGGCCGATCTTGAATGTCTGCAAAGCGATTGGAATACCGATGATAGTACATGCCAAAGCCAAGCTACCCGTGAAATAACCGATGGCCGCCTCGAGACCTCCGAAGAGCCACCAAAGTAAGTTTCCTACTATACGCATAAGATTATCCTTTTATATCCTTGTTAATCTTCCTATCTGTTTCATACCCTTTTCGCTGTTGTTACAATTCCCTTATGATATGCTTGATGGCGGCAACCGGGTGGTACAAGATCATTCTCGGACCAGCCCAGCGCATCACTTCGCACATTCGTTCTTTCATCTGAGGGCGATAGCAGTGGATGGGACACTTCTTGCAAGTCGACTTCTCCTCGCCGAACTTGCAGCGTTCCAGTCTCGCGGTAGCATACCGTAGCAGTTCCTCGCATGAAGGACACAATTCCTTGTTGCCCTCCTTCTTCCTGCAGTACAGACGTATCATCTGCTCCACGACGTGCTGTTCTTCCTTTATTCTGTTCATCTTCTATTATTTTAAGAATGGATCAAGTGTCGCCAACAATTCAGCTTTTTCAACCTCACCGCTTGTGCGCCACAAAACCAATGTCTCCCTAATTATTTGTCTATCTCCGTGAAACGATTAAAAGTTCTTCCGTCTCTTGTCAGCTTCCCGAAGAACATCCTTTCGGGGCGCACCCAATAGGCTTGGTCGCCATAGAGAGCCTGATAAACCACCATGCGCTCCAGCGTCTCCGAGTCGAACGCAGAATGGATGAGCCTGTATTTGCCTCCTTTGAAATGCTGGAAATGCCTCTCCTCCCCTGCCGAATACACCATCATCATCTTGGTGGCAAGCGGGGCATACCAGGTTCTCACCTCCTGCTCGGTAGGCGTATGGCCACCGGGGAAATGATAGACGTTGTTGTAGTGCTCCATAAACAAGGGCGAGCAGTGAGCCAGCGTGTCCTGCTCGCCGAAAAGCCCCCATACACGCTCTTTGTAATAGGGGTTGCAGCAGTCGAACTGAACCGTCTCAAGCTCGGCGAACTCGTCAATCAACGCCTCGTCGACAATCAATCGCTGGTTGCCGTCCCTTCGAGGAGCCTTATACTGATGCTCACCTATGCGCGCCTTCAGAAACTCCGTCATCTTAAAGCAGGGATTGCCAAGCAAGGCCGGGATGCCCACTATAGGGGCCAGCATCTGAGCGAGGAACGCTCCGCAACTGTTGCCGATAAGCAGATCCGGTCGTTCCCTGTCGATGATGGTGCGTATTTCATCAAGCGCCTCTTTGGGACGCAAAGGTAAGTCGGGCGTCAACACTACGGCCGAACCCTCGAAAGCCTCTCTTAACGCATGGGCCATCGCACAACTGCCGGAAGCGAAGAAGCCATGCAGGAATAGTATTTTTTTCATTGTCTGTTATTCATTTACGCCCATTGTCAAAAAAAAAGGCGAGGCTGATGCCAACAACCAGTTTAGGCGTTCTATCTGCAAAGATAAATAATTAGATCAGAAATCATAATTACATCGATCGTTTTTTTTGGCGAATTCCATCACGGCCGTCGGCATGAAAAATCATGGCAACGAAAATTCAAACGACGGACAGAAAAAATCCGCATCTAACCTCACAGTCGGATGCGGATTCCAAATAACAAACTCTACTTATATGAAAAAACAAATACTACTTACTAACCAATAACACATATGAAAAACCATTTACTTAGCTTTGCGCTTCTATCTATATAACCATCTTCTCGCAAAAAGGTTTGGTGGTTTTCCATTTTTATCGTTACTTTGTTCCTTAATTAGGAATATATTTTGAAATACAAGAAAAGCATAACGAGAAAAATGAAAACAGACATTCAGATCGCAAGAGAAACGGAATTGCAGAAAATCAAGACCATCGCCGATGAGTGGGGAATCCCTCGCCTAGAGATCGAGAACTATGGCAAATACATCGCCAAGCTCCCGCTCAACCTTATCGACGAGGAGAAAATCAAGAAACATCACCTGATCTTGGTGACTGCCATCACCCCTACCAAGGCCGGTATCGGTAAGACAACTGTCTCTATCGGTTTAGCGTTGGGATTGAATCGCATCGGCAAGCGCGCCATCGTAGCGTTGCGCGAGCCCTCATTAGGACCCTGCTTCGGCATGAAGGGCGGTGCCGCCGGAGGTGGCTACTCGCAGGTGCTGCCGATGGAGAAGATCAACCTCCATTTCACGGGCGATTTCCATGCCATCACCTCGGCCCACAACATGATCACCGCTTTGCTCGACAACTATATCTATCAGAACCGTACGACGGGACAGGGACTGAAAGAGATCAAGTGGAAGCGTGTGCTCGACATCAACGACCGCAGCTTGCGTCACATCGTTAGCGGCTTGGGCGGGTTGAGCAATGGCGTTCCCACCGAGACGGGCTTCGACATCACCCCGGCTTCAGAGATCATGGCAATCCTCTGCCTGGCTTCCGACCAAGACGACCTGAAACGTCGCATCGGCAACATCCTGCTGGGTTACACCTACGACGATAAGCCTTTCACCGTCGACGACCTGGGCGTTACCGGCTCGATCGTCGTGTTGCTGAAAGACGCCTTGCTGCCCAACCTGGTTCAAACCACCGAGGGCACTCCAGCCATGGTTCACGGCGGTCCGTTCGCCAACATCGCACATGGTTGCAACTCTATATTGGCCACCCGCATGGCATTGACTTATGGCGACTACACCATCACCGAGGCTGGCTTCGGCGCCGACCTGGGTGCGGAGAAATTCTTCGACATCAAGTGTAGGAAGGCCGGACTGAAACCCGACCTGACCGTCATCGTAGCTACGGCGCAGAGCTTGAAGCTGCATGGCGGCGTGCCCGAGGCCGACATCAAGATGCCTAACGTGGAGGGACTCCGCCGAGGCTTGGTCAACCTGGACAAGCACATTGAGAACATCCAGGGCTTCGGCCAGTCGGTAGTGGTCACCTTCAACCGTTTCGCCCAGGACACCGACGAGGAGATCGCCCTGGTGAAGAGCCATTGCGAGGAGCTGGGCGTGGGCTTCGCCCTCAACAACGTCTTCGCCCAAGGCGGTGCCGGAGGCGAGGAGCTGGCACACGTCGTTGCCGATATGATCGAGAACAAGCCCTCTGAGCCGTTGCGCTTCACCTACGAAGACACCGACAGCGTGAAGGAGAAGGTTGAGAAAGTAAGCCGCAAGATCTATGGGGCGGCGTCGGTAAGCTACACGACGCTCGCCGAGAAGAAGATCAAGCAGATCGAGAGCCTGGGCATCTCCCACTACCCCATCTGCATTGCGAAGACGCAATACTCCTTCTCGTCGAACCCGAAGGCCTATGGCGTGCCCAAAGACTTCGAGCTGAAGGTGCGAGACGTAGTGATCAACAACGGTGCGGAGATGATCGTGGTCATCATGGGCGAGATCATGCGTATGCCGGGACTTCCCAAGGTGCCGCAGGCTCTGAAGATCGACATCGTAGATGGCCAGATCGAGGGATTGAGCTAAGGGAATCGGAATTGTAAAAACAGTGAGCTGATGTTTGATACAAATTTAAAGTTCGCCAACAAACTGGAGTTGCGCTATGTGTTCAGCGACCGATCGTACTACATGGACGCGTGCGTGCTCCAGCGTTGCGATAAAGAGGTGCTGACGTTGGTGCGTGCCTTGGCCGACATGTTCGACGTGAAACTAACGGTCTATCATGAGCCACACGACCGCCTGAACGGATTTCGCGAGAAATGGGCGGTAGCGGGCGAAGACAGCCGTGCCATCTCGGTGGTACTCAACATGTTCATGCGAAGCATGAGCCACCCGACCTTGTCGGTAGGCGGACAATCGATGATTGGTCGCACCCCCGAAGACGAAGAGCTGATGCAGAAGGAGGTGGCCCTCCTTCGCCGGGGGCTACGGCTGAAGGATCCCAGCGTGGCTCCCTCGAAACAGCTATTGGAGTTGCTCAACCAATCGCCTCGTTTCTGCAAGTGCAAGTCTAACTTCTACGAGGCATTGCGAGGCTATCCGAAGGTGGTGAAGTTCGCCATGCGCGAGCTGAACGCCAACGACAAGAGCCGATCGGGCGTGCTGGAGGTGAAGCGCGAGCAGTTCGACCATTTCATCCTGCGTAGCGACGAGCTGCCCACGATCAAAGACAACCGGGCCAGCATCGAGATTATCTCGCCCGTGCTGAAAGACAGCAAATACCGCTGGAAGGGCATCTATGGCAAGACGGGCGAAACCATCGACTTCTACATGCAGGACGAGGAGTTCAAGAAGCAGATGTTCGACGACAAGGTCTCCTTCACCAGCGGCATGTGCATCGATTGCGTGCTCGAGATCAGCCGTAAGCTCTCTGAGCTGGGCGAGGTGGTCAACGTCAGCTACGTGGTGACCACGGTGATCCGCACCCGCTTCGACAAGCTGGAGACGGTCACGCCTCAAGGCAAGCGCCACCTGCGCAAGCTGGAGGCGGAGAAGAAACAGCTCACGCTAGATCTGTTTGGATAAAGCAAGCCCCGCTTCCCGAAGGGCATCAAAGCATACAAAAAAACCGGACACATGCGATCGTGTGCCCGGTTTTTTTATGTTGTGTATCACTAATAGCTATTCGTCTAACAGGTAGGCCCGCAACTCCCCGACGGTCGAGACGATGTGATCGGCAGCGGCAGCCTCCATCTCGGGGCGGTCGCCATAGCCATAAAGCACTCCTATGGCTTTCAGTCCCAACTCATGCGCCCCTAAGATATCAAACTTTCGGTCGCCAATCATCAACACCCTGTCCAGCCGCGTGACGCCTTGCGTCAGCAACGCCTCGCGTATGACATCCGACTTGGTGTGGAGCCGTCCATCGGCATCGCGTGCCATGACGCAATCGAAATGGCGGCGCAAGTCGAAGTGGTCCATCACGATGGCCGTCATATCCATCGGCTTGGATGTGGCGAGAGCCAGGCGATAGCCTGCCGCACGCAACGCATCGAGGCATTCGGGGATGCCGGGATAGACCTCGTTTTCGAAGACACCGATAGAGCGGTAACGCTCGCGATAGACACGCACGGCCTGCTCGGCCTGCTCGGGCGAGAAGCGATAGAACTGCTGAAACGAGTCCTCAAGCGGCGGACCGATGAAGGGGCGCAACACATTGAGGTCGCTCACTTCGATGCCGAAATGACGCAGCGCATGCGCCGCACAGCGCATGATGCCCAGCCCGGAATCGGTCAGCGTTCCATCGAGGTCGAAGAATAGCCAATCGTAGGGTTTCATCGTTGCCTTTACTTGTTATAATCAATAGTTTCCTTTTACAACGAAGCACGCACGCGGCTCAGCGTCTCCGGCGTCATCTGCAAGAATGAGGCGATGCAGGAGAGCGGCGCACGCTGGATAATCTGCGGCTGCTCCTTCAGCAGACGGGCGTAACGCTCGCCCGCCGACTCGAAACGGAGGCAATCGGCCTTGCGCTGCGACAAGATCAGGGAGTTCTCCAACAGGCCACGATAGAGCTGCTCGATCTCAAAGTTCTCGGAGCAAAGCTCCAGCAGCGGATCGTGGGGAATGCCATAGATGACCGTGGGCTCCAACGCCTCGACGATCAGGCTGGAGGGTTGCTGGCGCAAGAAGCTCTCGATGCAGATAAACACGCTATCCTCGCAAGCGAAATGCTCCGTCAATTCCTTCTTATTCTTAAAATAGAACTGGCGCACCATACCCTCATCAACGTAGCCCAACTCTCGGCAGGTCTCTCCCTCGTTTAGCCACACCTCCCCCTTCTTCAGCGCCTTGCGGACTAAGATGGCGGCCAACTCATCCAATGAGCGTTTGCTCAATGGATAAGTTTGCGCGGATATTTTTTGTGCGATCGTATTTGAATCCATACTATTGATTTCTTAATTAACAAGGCACAAAAATAGGAAGAATTTCCGAGTTATGAAAACTCCTGCCAGCTCTTGATGTGAATGTCGTCGATGCTCAGCTTGCAGAACGCCGTGATGAAAGCGCTGGCCAACCGGGCGTTGGTGATAAGCGGGATATTGAGGTCGATGGCCGCACGGCGAATCTTGTAGCCATTGTCAAGCTCGCCCGCCGAGAGATCGCGAGGGATGTTCACCACCATGTCGATCTGCTTCTCATGCAGCATCTGGAGCGCTTGCGGTTGCCCCTCCTCGCTGGGCCAATACACCAAGGTGCTGGGGATGTTGTTTTCCGCCAGGAAACGATGCGTGCCGCCCGTGGCATAAAGGTTGTAGCCCTTTGTCGCCAACAGCTTGGCCGCATCGAGCATCGCCACCTTCTGCTTGGCCGTGCCCGTCGAGAGCAGGATGTTCTTCTCGGGAACCCGCTGGCCCACGGCCAGCATGCTGGTCAAGACCGCCTCTGAGACATCGTCGCCCAGGCAGCCCACCTCGCCTGTCGAGGCCATATCGACACCCAACACCGGGTCGGCCTTCTGCAAACGGTTGAACGAGAACTGCGAGGCCTTGATGCCCACATAATCCAGGTCGAACTCGTTCTTGTTGGGCTTCTCCACCTTCAGCCCCAGCATAATGCGGGTGGCCAGCTCGATAAAGTTGATCTTCAAAACCTTGCTGACGAAGGGGAAAGAGCGGCTGGCACGCAGGTTACACTCAATCACCTTGATCTCGTTGCCCTTGGCCAGATACTGGATGTTGAACGGACCTGAGATGTTCAGTTCCTTGGCGATCTGCTTGCTGATGCGCTTGATGCGGCGCACGGTCTCCACATAGAGCTTCTGCGCGGGGAACTGAATTGTGGCATCACCCGAGTGCACGCCCGCGAACTCGATATGCTCGCTGATGGCATACATGATGATCTCGCCATGATCGGCCACGGCATCCATTTCCACCTCCTTGGCATGCTCGATGAACTGGCTGACCACCACGGGATGCTTCTGGCTGACGTTGGCCGCCAGCTTCAGGAAGCGCTCCAGCTCCTCTTGGTTGGAGCAGACATTCATGGCCGCACCACTCAACACGTAGCTCGGGCGCACCAAGACGGGGAAGCCCACCTCGGCCACGAAACCGTTGATGTCGTCCATCGACGACAGTTCCTTCCAGCGAGGCTGGTCCACCCCGATGCGGTCGAGCATGGCGGAGAACTTCTCGCGGTCTTCGGCGTTGTCGATGCTCTTGGCGGTCGTTCCGAGAATGTTGACGTGCTGCTCGTCGAGGCGCATCGCCAAGTTGTTGGGGATCTGTCCGCCCGTCGAGACAATCACGCCATGCGGAGCCTCCAGCTCGATGATGTCCATCACCCGCTCGAAAGTCAGCTCGTCGAAATAGAGGCGGTCGCACATGTCATAGTCGGTCGAGACGGTCTCGGGATTGTAGTTGATCATCACGGAGCGATAGCCCTCGCGGCGAATCGTGTTCAAGGCCTGCACGCCACACCAGTCGAACTCCACGGAGCTGCCGATGCGGTAGGCCCCCGATCCCAACACGACGATCGAGCGATGGTCGCCCGTGTAAGCCACGTCGTTCTCCGTGCCGCTATAGGTCAGGTAGAGGTAGTTGGTCTGCGCCGGATACTCAGCCGCCAAGGTGTCGATCTGCTTCACCACTGGCAGGATGCCCTTCTCCTTACGGAACTGGCGCACCAGCATCGAACCCTTCTCAGGCTCTTCATCCAAGCCGATGGCCCGGGCGATTTGGAAGTCGGAGAAGCCCTGCTTCTTGGCCGTGCGGATCAGCTCGGGGTCGATGCGCCAGCGCTTGATGCCCTTCATGTCGTAGGCATGCAGCTCCTTGGAGGTCTGCATGATGCCGTGAAGCTTCTGGAGGAACCAGCGGTCGATCTTGGTCAGTTCGTGAATCTGATCGACCGTGTAGCCCGCCCTGAACGCCTTCGAGATGACGAAGATGCGGCGGTCGGTCGGCTCATGCAACGCCTTGTCGATGTCGGCAATCACCAGCTCCTTGTTCTCAACGAAGCCATGCATGCCCTGCCCAATCATGCGCAAGCCCTTCTGCAGCGCCTCCTCGAAGGTGCGTCCGATGGCCATCACCTCGCCGACCGACTTCATGCTGGAGCCCAACTCGCGGGCTACGCCATGAAACTTACCCAAGTCCCAGCGAGGGATCTTGCAGACCACATAGTCCAACGCCGGCTCGAAGAAGGCACTGGTGGTCTTCGTCACGGAGTTCTTCAGGTCGAACAAGCCATAACCCAAGCCCAGCTTGGCGGCCACGAAGGCCAACGGATAGCCTGTCGCCTTCGAGGCCAGGGCCGACGAGCGCGAAAGGCGGGCGTTCACCTCGATCACACGATAGTCTTCGCTTTCGGGATCGTAGGCATACTGCACGTTGCACTCACCCACGATGCCGATGTGGCGGATGATGCGGATGGCCAGCTCGCGCAGCTTATGATAGTCGGTGTTGCTCAGTGTCTGCGAGGGGGCGATCACGATCGACTCGCCCGTGTGGATGCCCAACGGATCGAAGTTCTCCATGTTGCAGACCGTGATGCAGTTGTCGAAGCGGTCGCGCACGACCTCATACTCCACCTCTTTCCAGCCCTTCAGGCTCTTCTCGACCAACACCTGCGGCGAGAACGAGAAAGCCTTCTCGACCAGTGTGTTCAGCTCCTGCTCGTTATCGCAGAAACCCGATCCCAGGCCGCCCAAGGCATAGGCCGCACGCACAATCACGGGATAGCCCAGCTTGGCCGCCGCCTTGCGGGCATCGGCGGCATTCTCCACCGCCTCGCTCTTGATGGTCTTCACACCAATCTCGTCGAGCTTATGCACAAACAGCTCACGATCCTCCGTGTCCATGATGGCCTGCACCGGCGTGCCCAGCACCTTGACATTATATTTCTGTAGCACGCCCGTCTGATAGAGGGCCACGCCGCAGTTCAAGGCCGTCTGTCCGCCGAAGGCCAACAGGATGCCATCGGGGCGCTCCTTCTCGATCACCTTCTCGACGAAGAAGGGGGTGACGGGAAGGAAATAGACCGCGTCGGCCACACCCTCCGAGGTCTGCACGGTCGCGATGTTGGGGTTGATCAGGATGGTTTGGATGCCCTCCTCTTTGATGGCCTTCAGCGCCTGGCTGCCTGAATAGTCGAACTCGCCCGCCTCGCCAATCTTCAAGGCGCCCGAGCCCAAGACCAATACTTTCTTTATATCTTCTTTCATTATTTCTTTCTTTTTCTTTTCTTGATAACACCTTTTTTTCCCACTCACGCCTGCTCGGCCGTCTCCCGTGCGCGATGGCGACGGGGGAAGCAACGTTTTAAAGCAGTGCGGCGAACTTGTCGAACATAAACTCCGTGTCCAGCGGACCGCTGCAAGCCTCCGGGTGGAACTGCGACGAGAAGAAAGGTTTCGTCTTGTGGCGAATGCCCTCGTTCGTGTCGTCGTTCATATTCACGAAAAGCGGCTCCCACTCCTCGCCCAGCGTGGCGGTATCTACGGCATAGCCATGGTTCTGGCTGGTGATGAAACACTTCTCGGTGCCGACCATGCGCACCGGCTGGTTGTGGCTGCGATGGCCATACTTCAACTTATAGATCGTGGCCCCTCCGGCCTTGGCCAGCAGCTGGTTGCCCATGCAGATGCCGCAGATGGGCTTATCGCCTCGCAGGGCCTTACGGATGTTGTTGACGGCCGCCTCGCAGGTGTCGGGATCGCCCGGCCCGTTGCTCAAGAAAAGACCATCGAAGGGAATCGAGTTGAAATCATAGTTCCAAGGCACACGAACCACGAAGAGGTCGCGCCGCAGCAGGCAACGAATGATGTTGTGCTTCACGCCGCAATCCAGCAGCACCACCGCCTTTCGCCCGGCTTGGTTGAGCGCCGAAGCCCTCTCCCAGTCGAAGCCCTCGACAGTCTGCGTCAGGCTCTCGCCCTCGGGCGTGTAGCAGATGATCGCCTTGCAAGAGACCTTATCCACGTAGTTCACCTCGCCATAGGCTGCCTCGGCCGGCTCCTCGTCGATTCCATCCACCAGGATGCGCCCCATCATCACGCCATGCTTGCGCAGCTTCTTCGTCAACGCACGGGTGTCGATGCCCGTCAGGCCCGGTATCCGCTCTTGCTTCAACCAGTCGCCCAGGCTGCATTGTGCGTTCCAGTGGCTATACTCCTCGCTGTAGTCACTCACGATAATGGCCTCGGCGTGGATACGCTCGCTCTCCATGAAAGTGGAAATGCCATTGGGGGCTATGTCGCGGGCAGGCACTCCATAGTTGCCCACCAGCGGATAGGTCAAGACCATCAGCTGACCCGCGTAAGAGGGGTCGGTCAAGCTCTCGGGATAGCCCGTCATGGCGGTGTTAAAAACAACCTCACCCGCGACAGGGCGCTCATAGCCAAAAGAGCGTCCCTCGAAGCGTGTGCCGTCATCAAGAATCAATGTCGCTTTCTTCAATGTTTGCATAACATCTATATAATATATGTATATGATTTTAAAACTAAACAATCTGTAATCTAAAAAAGGGGGTGGATAGGAAAGGGGAAAAGGTTAGTGAAAGGCGAACGTCTTCGCGCGCCAGTGATTGCGCTTGGTGTGACTTAGTAGTGTACCCATCTATCCAATCAAATTTGCGGCAAAGATAAATACATTTTTCAATCATGTGGCAAAAAGGTTCGGTTTTCTCAAATAAATAATCTATATTTGCGCAATACTAAGGTTAAACCAACAAAAGGAAATATTAATATCATGATTGATCTAACACACTTCACGCCTTGGACGCTCTTCACAGATCTTGGCTTCATCTCACTCCTATTGCTAATAGGCAAAGTGATTCGCGTAAAAGTAAAATTCATCCAGCAGCTCTTCATACCGCCCAGCTTGATAGCCGGCCTCATCGGATTGGCCTTCGGCCCCAACGGGTTAGGCTGGATTCCCCTCTCGGGCGAGCTCGGCACTTACGCTGCCATCCTGATCGCCTTGGTGTTTGGAGCGCTGCCCCTCTCCTCGCCCGACGTGTCGATGAAGGAGATTGCCCACCGGGTCGGTCCGATGTGGGCCTACGCGCAAATAGGCATGTTGCTGCAGTGGGGAGCGATGGGGCTCTTCGGCCTCTTCGTCATCAAGCTGATTTGGCCCAGCCTTAACGACGCCTTCGGCATCATGCTCTCCACCGGCTTCTATGGCGGCCACGGCACGGCGGCGGCCATCGGTGCAGCCTTCGAACGCCTCGGATGGGATGAGGCGCGCAGCCTGGGCATGACAACGGCCACGGCGGGCGTAGTGTTTGCCATCATAGGCGGCCTGCTCATGGTGAAGTGGGCAGCCAAGCATAAGCAAACGGCCTTCATCGCCGACTTCGACGACCTGCCCGAGGAGCTTCGCAGCGGCCTCTTGCCCGAGGATAAGCGCGACTCGATCGGACAGGCCACCACCTCCTCCATCTCGATCGACTCGCTCACCTTCCACATGGCGCTGGTCTGCGTGGTGGCCTTCTGCGGCTACCTGGTCAGCGAAGGCGTGAAGCAATACTATCCGCAGCTGGAGCTGCCCGTCTTCAGCTGCGCCTTCGTGATCGGCCTCGCCCTCAAGAAGGGATGCGACCTGACGAAGGTCTCTCGCTACATCAACCCGCAAACCACGCAACGCCTCAGCAGCGCCTTCACGGATTTGCTAGTGGCCTGCGGCGTGGCCTCCATCAAGCTGGGAGTCATCGTGAAATATGCCGTTCCGCTGATCGTGCTGCTCCTCTGCGGCGCCCTGATCGTCTTCGCCATCACCTTCTATTTCGGAAGGCACCTTTGCCACAACTACTGGTTCGAGCGCACCATCTTCGCCTGGGGCTGGTGGACGGGCACGATGGCCATGGGCATCGCCCTGCTGCGCATTGTCGACCCGAAGCTGTATAGCAAGGCGATGGACGACTACGCCATGGCCTACCTGCCTATCGCCCCGATCGAGATCCTGCTGATCACCTTCGTGCCGATCCTCTTCTTCAACGGCTATGGCCTATGGCTCTCGCTGGCCTGCATCGCCCTCTCCGGCCTGATCCTCCTGCTCGCTTGGCGCATGGGATGGTGGGTGAAGAAGAAGAAGTAACACCTGTCGGACTCACATTTTTTCCATCGTATGAACGAAACAAACAAACGGATCGTAATCGTTGGGGCTACCTCGGGCATAGGCTACGAGGTAGCCTCGCTCTATATCGAGAAGGGCTATCAAGTGGGCGTGGCCGGCCGACGCACGGAGCGGCTGGAGACCTTGCGGGCCAAGGCTCCGCGGCAGGTGTTCACGCAATACATCGACGTCACCAGCCAGGCGGCCCCCGAGCAGCTCATGGCGTTGATCGAGCGGATGGGCGGCATGGACATCTTTCTGCTTTGCGCCGGCATCGGCCATCAGAACCGTTGCCTCACCGTCGAGATCGAGATGCGCACCCTCCAGACCAACGTCGAGGGGTTCACACGGATGGTGCTCGCCGCCTACCACTATTTCTCAGGCCACGGAGGCGGCCACATCGCCGCCATAAGCTCCATCGCAGGCACCAAGGGCTTAGGCGTGGCTCCGGCCTATTCCGCGACGAAACGTTTTCAGAACACCTACCTCGACGCCTTGGCTCAGCTGAGCCGTATCGAGCGGCGCCCCATCACCTTCACCGACATCCGCCCAGGCTTCGTAAAGACCGCCTTGCTCAACGACGGATTGCGCTATCCCATGTGTCTCTCGCCCCGATATGCCGCCCGCCTAATCGTGCGGGCCATCGACCGCCGCCAGCGCCGAGCCATCATCGACTGGCGCTACGCCCTGCTCGTCTTCTTCTGGCGGCTCCTTCCCGAATGGCTTTGGGAGCGGCTTCCCATCGCCAACTAAAGGCGGGGAAGCCCCCTTCCCTCTTTAAGGGCAAGCAATACGTATAGCTAACATGAAAGCCCCCAGAGGCTTGCGCCGCCATTGCGTTGGAAATATTATAAATATATAGCCATAATGCAATTTTTTAAATGGTTTATCGTATATAGGATATATGTCAATATGGAGCAAACTCATAAGAAGTAAACAGACAAAGAGTATGGGCAACGCCGTCGATGAAGAGGCAGCATCCGTGTCGCGTAATGCCCAAAACTATGCCATGGTGGATGTGGAAGTCGGCCTAAACGACCATAAAATCCATGATATAGGAGCGCTCCGTCCAGACGGTGCCATCTATCATAATGCCTCCAAAAAGGAGCTGCTCGATTTTCTGCACAACACAGACTACGTCTGCGGGCACAACATTATCCATCACGATGCAAGATACCTGTTTGCTGACGGCGAATGCCGCTGGATACTGGTCGACACCCTGTATGTCTCGCCCTTGCTGTTTCCCGAACGCCCCTACCACAAACTGGTGAAAAACGACAAACTGATGAGCGAGCAACTGAACAATCCGGTGAACGACTGCGAAAAAGCCCAAACATTGTTACTGGATGAGATAGAATGCTGGCGCTCACTGCCCGATGAAAAGCGCAAACTGTTTGCATCGTTGTTAAAAGGCAAGAAAGAGTTTGAAGGATTTCTCCACATGGTTGGCGCCGAATACATCCCTCAAGGACTGCCCGAACTGATAAAGCAGCAGTACGTAGGAAAAATCTGCCAGCACGCCGACCTCAACCAGCTCATCGAACAATATCCATGCGAATTGGCATACGCACTGGCGCTGATTGACACGACCGATTACCGCTCCGTCACTCCCGGATGGGTGCTTCACAACTATCCCGAAGTGGAACATGTCATAAGGCGGCTACGCCACACCCGCTGCAAGGAGGGTTGCGACTACTGTAACACACAACTGGACACACTCCACAACCTGAAAACCTTTTTCGGCTATGCGCAATTTCGGACCTACGAAGGCGAGCCACTACAAGAGCAGGCGGCACAAGCAGCGGTGGAAGGCAAATCGCTGTTGGCTATATTTCCCACAGGTGGCGGCAAGTCGCTCACGTTCCAACTGCCGGCGCTCATGGCTGGACATGCCGTGCATGGACTTACGGTGGTCATCTCGCCCTTGCAATCGCTCATGAAAGACCAGATAGACACCCTTTCCGACAAAGGCATCACGGATGCCGTAACCATCAACGGCATGTTAGACCCCATCACAAGGGCATTGTCCATACAAAGGGTGCATGACGGAGATGTCTCGCTGCTGTACATCTCCCCCGAAATGCTTCGCTCAAAAACCATCGAAAGCATATTGATGGAGCGCCACGTCGTGAGGTTTGTGATAGACGAGGCGCATTGCTTTTCGTCGTGGGGACAGGACTTCAGAGTCGACTACCTCTACATAGGCCGATTCATCCGGGAATACCAGCAAAAGAAAAAATGCAAGAACCCGATACCTGTATCTTGTTTTACAGCTACGGCAAAACCGAAAGTCATACAGGATATATGCGATTACTTCAAACAGACCGTAGACTTAGACTTGGAGCTGTTCGCATCGAAAGCTTCACGAACAAACCTGCACTATTCGGTCATACATACCGATAGCGACCAGGAAAAATATCTACGACTAAGAGCCCTTATCGCTGAATCAGACTGCCCGACCATCATCTACGTGTCGCGTACAAAACGGACGAAAGAGCTGGCTGTCAAGCTGACCCGCGACGGCTACAAAGCCCTTCCGTTCAACGGAAAGATGGAATCCGAAGAAAAGACAGCCAACCAAGACGCCTTCATGAACGACCAAGTGCACATCATTGTAGCCACGTCGGCATTCGGCATGGGAGTCGACAAGAAAGACGTGGGGCTTGTGATACATTATGATATATCCGATTCGTTGGAGAACTATGTTCAAGAGGCAGGCAGAGCCGGACGCGACCCCAACCTCAGCGCACGCTGCTACGTGCTGTATAGCGACAACGATTTAGACAAGCATTTCATGCTGCTGAACCAGACAAAACTCAGCATCAGCGAGATACAGCAAGTGTGGAAAGCCATCAAAAACCTTACCAAGCAACGCATGAATATCAGTTGCTCCGCACTGGAGATTGCCCGGCAAGCAGGCTGGGACGATTCGGTGTCCGACATCGAAACCCGTGTACGAACAGCGTTGGCAGCACTCGAACAAAGCGGATACCTGGTTCGGGGGAACAATGTGCCGCACGTATATGCAACAGGCATCACGGTGAAAAACATGGACGAAGCCCGGCAACGCATATCCGCATCGCTGCTCTTCGGTAGCGACGAAATAGAAAAGGCTGTCAGAATCATCAAATCGCTGATTTCCCAAAAGCACATTGCCAAAGCCCAGGATTCGGAAGCGGAATCGCGTATCGATTACTTGGCGGACATATTGGGATTGAGCAAGAGGGAAGTGATATCCGTCGTAGAACGAATGCGGCAGGAAGGCATACTGGCAGACACCAAAGACATATCCGCCTATCTGCTGGACGCAGGCGACTCCGAACGGAAGTCGCAAACTCTCCTCGAACGTTTTGCCAGACTCGAACAATACATCCTCAACCACATCCCCGACGAGTCTTTGCGAATATCGTGCAAGCAACTAAACGAAAACGCTGCGAACGACGGCATCAACTCATCCAAGGAGAAAGATATTCGGACGCTGCTGTATTTTCTCACCGTCAAAGGCTATACCCGCAAGAAAGAAGATGCGGCACATAACATGGAAATAACCCGTCAAACTGATTTGGAAACAACCATCAGGCGTTTTGAGAAACGACTGGAAATTAGCCGCTTCGCCATCGAATGGCTATATAAGATTGCCGCAGAAACAGCACGAGAGGGTTCGTCAGGCACTGCCATCCAGTTCTCCGTAGTAGAACTTCTGAACCGGATAAAAGCAGGCGACCAATCTCTTTTCGGCAATCTGGAAGACATCCAGCTGGAAGACGTGGAAGAAGCACTCCTATACCTGTCGAAAATCGGTGCGCTCAAACTCGAAGGCGGCTTCTTGGTGCTTTACAATGCCATGAACATCCAAAGAGTGAAAGATAATAAGTCGAGGTATAAGCAAGACGACTATCGGATGCTCAACGAATTTTACAAACAGAAAATCCAGCAGGTGCATATCGTAGGCGAATACGCCAATCTGATGGTAAAAGACTACAATGCCGCCCTGAAATACGTTCAGGATTATTTCCAAATGGACTATCGGAAATTTATCGCAAAATATTTCAAAGGAGACCGCTTGAACGAAATACAGCGCAACCTGACACCTCAAAAATACAGCCAACTGTTCGGACAGCTTTCCAAACGACAAATGGAGATTATTTCCGACAAAGACTCGCGCTGCATTGTAGTAGCCGCCGGCCCGGGAAGCGGGAAGACACGCGTACTGGTTCATAAACTCGCCTCACTGCTGTTGCTCGAAGATGTAAAACACGAACAACTCTTGATGCTGACATTCTCAAGGGCAGCGGCCACGGAGTTCAAGCAGCGACTTATGGAACTGATTGGCAATGCAGCCCATTTTGTGGAAATAAAGACATTTCACTCTTATTGTTTCGACCTGCTGGGACGAATAGGCAATTTGGAAGATGCCAAGAATATCGTCGAAAAAGCAGCCGAAATGATAAGCCAAGGAGAGGTGGAGCCAAACAAGATCGGCAAGACCGTGTTGGTGATAGACGAAGCTCAAGATATGGGAGTAGATGAATATAACTTGGTAAAGGCTCTGATGAACAACAACGAGGAAATGCGTGTGATAGCAGTAGGAGATGACGACCAAAACATCTACGAGTTTCGTGGCTCCGATTCCAGCAACATGTATCGACTGACGCAAGAAAGCGGAAGCAAATTCATCGAAATGACCGAGAACTACCGCAGCGCTCAACATACGGTAAGCTTTGCCAACGGATTCCTGAAAGCGATCGATAAAAGAATGAAAAGTACACCCATCACCTCGATGCGGGAAGAAGCGGGCCGGGTGGAAGTGACACACTACCAATCTAAGTATATGTATCAGCCGCTTGTCGACTGCCTGATCCGACATAAGGAGAAAGGCACTTCGTGTGTGCTCACCCAGACAAACGAGGAGGCTGTCATCCTGATGGCGCTCTTGCGAAAACAGGGCATCAACAGCAAACTGATTCAGTCGATGGATGGGCTACGCTTTTGGAATATGGCCGAAATGAGGTATTTCCTGCGATATATAGACATGCGGATAAGCTCTCCCCTGATTCCGGAAGACTTGTGGGAAGAAGCCAAACGAGCGACAATGATTACTTATGAAAGGAGTTCGAGCTTGGTGTATGTGAAACGTTGCGTGAAGCAATTCGAACAAACCAATCAAGCCAAATATTTCTGCGACTTCAAAGAGTTCGTGTTCGAATCATCCGTAGAAGATTTCTGCGATTTAGACGAAGCCGACGTTGTAGTCTCAACCATTCATAAAGCCAAAGGCCGAGAGTTCGACGATGTATATATGCTCATCTCCGACAACTATTCAAAAGACGCCAGTCAGATGCGCCGCTACTACGTGGGTATGACCCGCGCCAAGAACCGGCTGTTTATACACACGAACGGCAATTGTTTTAATCATCTGAGTGCTGACCAACATTTCACCGACCCGCAACCGTATGCCATGCCCGGAGAAATCATCCTTCAGCTCTCCCACAAAGATGTCTACTTAGATTTCTTCAAAGAGCGGAAACGCGAAATTTTGGCATTAAGAGGAGGAGATTCGCTGACGTACAGCGATTTCTTCTTATTCGCCCCATCAACCCATACCCCCTTAGCGAAGTTGTCGCAAAAGATGCAAGCCACATTGTCGGAATGGGAAGAAAGGAACTACCGGGTGAAGTCCGCTTCCGTACGGTTCGTCGTGGCATGGAAACCGAAAGATGCACCGAAAGACGAATCGGAAACGGCTGTTCTGTTGGCAGATTTGGTGCTTTCTTTGTAAGCCAAAACGTTTGAAACGTCATCATTACCCTTTTGAAAAGAATTAAAATAGTATACGAATAACGCAAACGCAAAGGTTGCTGCCATGACCCAATGAAGTGAAAATTTTCATGTCTTTTAGATTAAACATAAAGCCGGTTATCCGTGGAAATTATGTGTAACAACTAAATAAATAAACGACATGAAAAAAGT
>CAKUZF010000044.1 GCA_934718155.1 uncultured Parabacteroides sp.
GTAACAGTGGGAGAGTAGGTAGCCGCCGTTTTAGGTAGGAGGGCGTCAGTCTGAAAAGATTGACGCCCTTTTTTTATTATCTCTATTTTATTAGGTCTTATTCTTTAATTTATTATTTTCGCGTCCATAATTAATAATTGTTAGATTATGGATACTATCATTCCTTTTGCTTTATTGTGCTTTACTTCGTTTTTCACGTTGACGAACCCGTTGGGCACTATGCCGGTTTTCTTGACGATGACAAATGGGTTGGAGGAGTCAGAGAGGCGACATATCGTTAAACGTGCGACGATGATTTCTTTTCTCATCTTGATCTCATTCACGTTTTGCGGCCAGTTCTTATTTAAGTTCTTTGGTATTTCTACCAATGGATTTCGTATCGCAGCGGGTATCATTATCTTGAAGATCGGTTATGATATGCTGCAGGCTCGTTATACGAACACGAAGTTGAAAGACGAGGAGATCAAGACTTATGCGAATGACATTTCTATAACCCCGCTTTCGATACCGATGTTGTGTGGCCCTGGAGCGATCGCGAATGGTATTATCTTGATGGATGACGCCAAAACGTGGCCTTTGAAGATAACCTTGGTTGCTGTGATCGCTCTTGTTTATATGCTTACATTTGTGATACTGCGTCTGTCTACTCGCTTGGTGAATCTGATTGGTGAGACGGGTAATAACGTGATGATGCGGTTGATGGGATTGATCTTGATGGTGATCGCGGTTGAATGTTTTGTGGGCGGCGTGAAGCCTATTTTGATTGATATCTTAGAGCATTTAGCCATTCATTAACAACGGGATGGTTTCTTAAATAAAGCGTCCGTATGACTTTTCCTCATGTTGAAGTCATACGGACGTTCTTTTTGGCTCAGTGGAAATGTGGCCTGAAAGACCACGGCCGTCGCCGTGAAAAACCATGCCCGTCGGCGTAAATTTTCACGGCCGTCGGCGTGAAAAACGACGGGCAACGCGTGAAAAAACGACGGGCAACGGAGATACATAACGACGGGCAATGAAATTTATAACGACGGGCAACGAAATTTATACGAATGCCCGTCGTTTTTCCGCCGAGAGCTGGCGCATGGATTTTCTTTTTTTATATCGCGGAGCTTAGTTGTGCGTATCGCTCATGAAGAACTCCAGCTTGCCTCCCTGCGTCAGCTCTGAATGCGAGATGAAGGGCTTCTCGAGTGTTTCCCCGTTCCACTTCACCTCTTTCACATATTTGTTGGCTGCGCTGTTGTTGTGGGCTATTATCTCTAAATTGCCCTTTCGCATGGGAAGGGTTGCCTTTTGCACCATCGGCCGTCCTAACGTATAGACGGGGTTGCCCGGACATACTTGGTAAAGGCCGATTGCGCTCATGACATACCAGGCCGACATTTGCCCGCAATCTTCGTTGCCAATGATGCCATCGGGCTGGTTGGTGTAGAAGTTGCGCATGATGAAGTCTAAGTAGGCTTGTCCTTTCCAGGGCGAGTCGGTCCAGTTGTAGAGGTAGGCCATGTGGTGGCTTGGCTCGTTGCCATGTGCGTATTGGCCGATTAAGCCTGTTATGTCGCCAGAGGCTTCCGCTCCGTCGATTTGCGACGAGGTGGTGAACAAGGTGTCCAGACGAGTCTCCAACTCCAGCTTACCGCCAATGGCTGCGATGTAGTTATCCATGTCATGGGGAACAAAGAAGCTCCATTGGAAGGCGTTGCCTTCGGTGTAATCGCTTTTCATGTGTGCGGAATAGCGCGGGTTGAACGGGGTGCGGAAGGAGCCGTCGGCCATGACCGGGCGCATCATCTTGGTCTCGGGATCGAGATAGCGTTTGTAGTTCTCGCTCTTCTTTTGATAGGCTTCTGCTACCTCTTTGTTGCCTGCGTGGCGGGCGATCTCGGCTATACACCAGTCGTAGTAGGCCATCTCGACGCCCCACGAAACCGACTCGGGCAGGGAGTCGGCGGGGACATAGCCTAATGTCTCTTTGAAATAGGGATGACGGGTGATTAGGTCTAGCTCTCTGGTGCCCTTGAACTTGGCTGCTAAGTCGTCGCGATAGACGGAGGAGCGAACTCCTGCTTCCGTCCAGGTGCTCAGGTCGTCGGAGGCCATCCCTTTCGCAACCAGGTCGGCCAGGATGGAGACGGCCGGATAGCCTACCATGCAGCCTGTGTAGCTCGACGCCAGGGGCCATTTTGGAAGGATGCTCCCTTCTCTGTAGCCTTGCACCAAGACTTCGCCCCAGTTGGCCGCCAGCTTTGGCTGAATGAGTGTCATCAAGGGGTGCAGCGCGCGGAAGGTGTCCCATAGGGAGAAGACGGAGTAGTTGACGTAGCCATTCGGGGCGGTGCGAACCTTTTTATCCATGCCTAAATAACGTCCATCAACATCTTGATAGGCGAACGGTGCGATGTTGGCGTGATAGAGTGCGGTGTAGAAGTTTTTCATCACCTCTGGCTCTGCCTCGATTTGGATTTGGTTGAGTGTCTTGTTCCAGATCTCTTTAGATTCTTCGCAGGTGGCCTCGAAGTCCCATCCGGGCAATTCGGCCGCTAAGTTCTTCTCGGCGCCATCCGTATCGACCACCGAGATCGCTACTTTCGCGTAGAGCGGTTTGTCGCTCTCGGCAAACTTGTAGTGGAATTTCAGGTCTTCGGCTGTGTTGAGGCGAAGGAAGAGCGAGTCGCTCCGCAGCTTTCCGCCTATATATTGGTAAACCGTCTCTATGGGTTCGGAGAATGCGATGCGATAAGCCACGGTGTGGAAGTGCGCCCACCCTCTTGTCTCTATTGTGCCCTCAACGATCGAGTCGTTGACGAACAGATAGTGGTTGTTCAGTAGGCGATGTCCCCAGTTGGGCTGTAAGATGTGTCCTAAATCGAGCATGACACGGCGCTCTTTGGGATTGTCGTAGCTGTATTTATGGAAGCCGACACGCTCGGTGGCGGTTAATTCAACATCGATCCCGAAGTTGTCAAGGCGCACGGCGTAATAGCCTGGGTGGGCCTTCTCGCTCTTCTTGCTGAACGTCGCGATGGGCTTGATGGAGTCTTCGCCGGAATAGGGCAGGAGGGCTACGTCGCCCAAGTCGCCTATGCCCGTGCCGGAGAGGTGGGTATGGCTGAAGCCGTAGATTTGATTGTCGTCGTAGTGATAACCGCTGCTGGCGTCCCATCCCATGATGTGCGTGTCGGGGCTCAGCTGCACCATGGCGTGCGGACGGGTGGCGCCGGGGAAGGTGTGTCCGTGAAAACCGGTTCCTATAAAGGGGTCAACATGCTGTGCCTCGTCTGCTAAAGGAAGAGAGGAGGGAGATTGTTGGCATCCTGTCCAGAGGGCTAAACAGGCCGCTGGAAGGATGAAGAGAGTTTTTTTCATCGTAAATACTATGATATTTGTTTAGTTATGATGGCTCTACATGGCCAATACGCATTTTGGGCAAAGTTAGCATGATTGTCTAAATAAGCTGTATCTTTGCACCCAAAACTTACGAAAAATATGTTTATAGTTATTGGTTTTATGTTCGCCGGCATTGCGTTAGGCTATCTGTCGCGCCGTGCGGCATGGCTGCGGCTGCTGGGCAGTTCGATCTCTTATACGATTTTGTTGTTGCTGTTTTTATTGGGTACTACGGTTGGGGCGAACGAGGAGTTGATCCGTAATCTGCCTACGTTGGGCGGTGAGGCGCTTTTGCTGGCTTCGGCTGGTCTTTTGGGCAGTCTCGTGGCGGCCTATGGCGTGTATCATTGCTTTTTTGAAAGGAGGAAGAGCGATGAAAGGTAGTCTGCTGGTCGTTGGGTTCTTCTTCTTAGGCTGTCTGTTGGGGTGGTTTGGCTGGTTGCCTGCGTTCATTCGCGAGAACGATCTCTCGGTGTATGTGCTTTATTTGTTGATGTTTCAGGTTGGCTTGAGCATTGGCAGCGATAAGCAGCTGAAGCAAATCTTGCGTAACATCCGCCCTCGCTTGTTGTGTGTGCCTTTGGCGACGATCGTAGGCACGCTCTCGTTCACCGCTTTGGCCAGCTTGCTCTTGTCGCGTTGGGGCGTGTTCGATTGTTTGGCGGTAGGAAGCGGTTTTGCCTACTACTCGCTCTCTTCCATCTTGATCACCCAGCTGAAGGAGCCATCGCTGGGCGCGCAAGTGGCGGCTGAATTGGGCACGATTGCCTTGATGACGAATATCATTCGCGAGTTGTTCGCCTTGTTGGGAGCGCCCCTTTTTATGCGCTATTTCGGGCGGTTGGCGCCGATTTGTGCCGGCGGGGCCACTACGATGGATACGACATTACCCATTATTACCCGCTATTGTGGTAATGAATGGGTGTTTGTCTCCCTTTTTCATGGCTTCCTGGTTGATTTCTCGGTGCCTTTCCTTGTCACTTTTTTCTGCTCCTTCGGTTAATCGGCCACTCGGGTAACAGACTTGATGTTGGGGATTTTCGAAAGAGTGACACACATCTTTTGGATATCCTCCACATCATGCACTTTCAGCTTGATTCGTCCTTCGAAGATGCCATCCTTGGCTTCGATCAAGAGTTTGACGATATACACGTTGAACACCTCGGAGATCGTCTTTGTGATGGCATTCAGCAAGCCGAAGGAGTCGATGCCTTTCACCTCAAGCGTCGCTTCGAAGGAGGAGGTGCTGTGGCCGCTCCACACGGTGTTTAGGATGCGCTCGCCAAAGCTGCTCTTGAGGCGCATGGCGATCGGGCAGGCGCGTTTGTGCACCACGACGTTGCCATCGTCGTTGATGAAGCCCAATGTCTCGTCTCCCGGGATCGGCTTGCAGCAATCGGCGATGACGTAGTTGCGCTCGTTGCCCTCCTCGGTCAGGAGATAAGGCTTTTTCTTGTCATACTTGGGCTTGTCGGCCGCCTTATCCTGTTTCGCTTCCTCGCCTTCGGCTTTATTTTTGGGGGCGACGCCAAGTGCCTGCTTTACGTATTTAAAGAAGATGTTGTCGGTTTTCTCGCGCAACAGTTTCTTTATGTTGTCGGGCAGGGTTACGTCGCCTTTCTCCACGGAGCTATAGAAATCCTCTCGTTTGGTGAAGCCGAAGTAATTGGTCAACTTGTCCAAATTAGAGGTGGAGGGTTCGCATGAGGATGCGCGGAATGCGTTCATCACCTTCTGTTCGCCTTGCTTCGCCTGCTCTTTTCGGATGCGTTTTAAGGCGCTGTCTATTTTGGCGCGCGCACGGGCGGTGGTGACGAAGTTGAGCCATTCGGCCTGCGGCTCTTGTGAGCGTGAGGTAAGCACCTCGACTTGGTCTCCGCTCGATAGCGAGTGGCTCAGTGGCACTAAATGGTGATTGACCTTGGCGCCAATGCATTTGTTGCCAATGTCAGAGTGTAGCGCGTAGGCGAAATCGAGCGCGGTTGCTCCTTGGGGCAGCGTCTTGATATCGCCCTTCGGCGTGAATACGAAAATCTCTGACGAGAAAAGGTTCAACTTAATCGTGTCGAGGAAATCAAGCGCGTTCGGCGTTGGGCTCTCTAAGATCTCGGTGATGGTCTGCAGCCATTTGTCCAACTCCGTGTCTTCCTCGACGTTCGACTCCTTGTATTTCCAGTGGGCTGCGAATCCCTTCTCGGCGATATCGTCCATGCGACGGCTGCGAATCTGGATCTCCACCCATTGTCCATCGGGCCCCATCACGGTTAGGTGTAGGGCTTGGTAGCCGTTTGCCTTGGGGCGGCTCACCCAGTCGCGGATGCGATCGGGGCGGATTCGGTAAATATCGGTTATGGCCGAATAGATGTCCCAACATTGGTTTTTCTCGTCAACGCCTGGGAGCGGGTCGAAAATGATGCGCACGGCATAAATGTCATAGATGTCCTCGAAGGGAACGCCTTTCGTTTCCATCTTATTCCAGATGGAATAGATCGACTTCACTCGGGCTCGCATCTCGTAATGCAATCCCATGGCTTTCAGTCTCTCATGCACGGGCGCCGCGAAGTGGTCGAACAGTTGGTTGCGCTCGCCTTCGGTCGCTTCCAGTTTGCTGCTGATGGCGGCGTATTCCTGCGGGTGCTCATACTTGAAGCTTAGGTCTTCCAATTCAGTCTTGATGGAGAATAGGCCGAGTCGATGCGCCAGGGGGGCGTAGAGGTAGAGTGTCTCGCCGGCGATCTTGAATTGCTTGGCGGGCAGCATCGAGCCTAATGTGCGCATGTTGTGTAAACGGTCGGCGATCTTGATCAGGATCACACGGATGTCGTCATTCATGGTGAGCAGCAACTTGCGGAAGTTCTCCGCCTGTGCTGAGGCTTTTTCGCCGAATATGCCGCCTGAGATCTTGGTCAGTCCATCTACAATCTGGGCGATCTTGTCGCCAAACATATTGCGCATGTCTTCGACGGTGTATTCCGTGTCTTCAACGACGTCGTGCAACAGGGCTGAGCAGATCGAGGTCGATCCCAAACCCATTTCCTTGCAGACGATGTGCGCTACGGCGATTGGGTGCATGATGTAAGGTTCACCCGAGCGTCTTCTGACTCCCGCATGGGCTTGCTTGGCAAACTCGAAAGCTTTGGTGATGCGCTCCACCTTTCGCCGGTGATTCGACTTCATGTAATCACTCAGCAATGCGTCAAAGGCATCTTGTATCATTTGCTCGTCAGCCGTCTGACGGGATTCTTCGGTTGACTGACTTTGTGCTTCAACTGCCAATTGTGTATCTTTAGTGTCCTTTGTCTCGCTCATGGTACAACCTCTTTTATCTGTTAGTCGTTTGTAATGCCACAAAATTATAGAAATATTTGGCATAACCGCTATCGAGGGTGATAAATTTTGAACGATCAGACGGCGCGGCCGCAGGCTTGCCTAATAAATCAGCGGGTTAGATGGAGGCTCTTTGGGCCTGTGATGAAAGAGCGCCTGCGTTGGGCGCGACGCGGGCTGCTCTTTCGTTGTTATGGTTTTACCAGCCGAAGTAACGCTTGGCGTTGTGGTAGCAGATGTCTTCCACCATTTGTCCGATGAAAGGCAGCTCGGATGCGGGTAGCTCGCCTCGCTCCACCTCTTCGCCCAGCATGTCGCACAGGATGCGACGGAAGTATTCGTGTCGGGGATAGGAGAGGAAGCTGCGCGAGTCGGTCAGCATGCCGACGAAGCGGCTCAGCAGGCCTAAGCGAGAAAGCGCGTCAAGCTGGCGGCGGATGCCGTCTTGCTGATCGAGGAACCACCATGCCGCTCCGTATTGCATCTTGCCGGGCACCGATCCGTCGTTGAAGTTGTAGGCATTGGCAACGAGCATCTCGTTGTCTTTCGGGTTGAGGTTATAGACAATGGTCTTTGCCAACAGCCCCTCGCTATCCAGTCGGCTGAAGAAAGCGTTCATGGAGGAGGCGATAGGCTGATCGCCGATCGCATCGAAGCCGGTGTCTGCCCCGAGCAGGTGGAACATGCGGCGGTTGTTGTTGCGGTTTGCCCCGAGATGGAACTGTTGCACCCATCCGCTGCGTGCGTCCATGGCGGCCAATTCATAGAGCATGGCCGATCTGTATTTCTTCACTTCCTGCTCCGTCAGCTCTTTGCCGATGCGTGCCTTCATGAAGATCGCCTCTATGCCTTGATCGGTGTAGGGCTCGGCGTAGAAGGAGTCGAGCCCGTGGTCGGAGAGGCTGCAACCGTTGGCGTCGAAGTAGTCGTGTCGTTTCTGCAAAGCGGCAACCAGTTGCTTGAAAGAGAGAATGGTTGTGTCTGCCGCCTTCTCCAGCTGGGCGAGGTAGGCTTCGAAAGCCTTGGCCTTCTCGATGGCCAGGATGCGGTCGGGACGCCAAGCGGGCTTCACCTTCACCTTGAAGCCGCTCGCTCTAATGGCTTTATGTGCGGCGAGATCGTCGATGGGGTCGTCGGTTGTGCAGACCACCTCGACGTTCATGCGCTCCAGCAAGCCTTGTGCCCGGAATGCGGGCGTTTGCAGCATCGCCGTGCATGCCTCATAGATCTCGGCGGCGGTCTGCGGGTTAAGCACCTTGTCGATGCCGAAGATACGACTTAGCTCCAGGTGTGTCCAGTGGTAGAGCGGGTTGCGCATCGTGTAGGGCACGGTCGCCGCCCATTTCAAGAACTTCTCCATCGAGGGCTTGTCGCCCGTGATGTAGGCCTCGTCGATGCCATTGGCGCGCATCGCCCGCCATTTGTAGTGGTCGCCTCCCAGCCAAGCCTCCGTCAGATCGGCGAAGGCATGGTTGTCGGCAATCTCTTTCGGGTTAAGGTGGCAATGATAGTCGATGATAGGCTGTTGGGCCGCATGCTCGTGATATAAAGCCCGTGCGGTGTCGCTATGCAGTAGGAAATCGGAATCTAAAAACGTTTTCATGCCTGTTTGGTTTGTATGATGATGGATAATGCGAAGCGACATAAGTTGGTGATGGCTTGCCAGTCGCCTTTGGCGATAGCCTCTTTCGGGAAGAGTTTCGACCCCATGCCTACGCAGGTTGCGCCCGCTTTAAACCAGGCAGTGAGGTTCTCTTCCGTAGGCTCGACGGCTCCCGTGGCCATGATTAGCGACCAAGGCATTGGTGCCTTCATGTTTTTCACGAACGACGGGCCTCCCACGTTGCCTGCGGGGAAGATCTTACAGAGGTCGCAACCCGCCTCTTGGGCGAAGCCTATCTCCGAAACCGATCCGCACCCTGGCGTGTAGGGAATCAGTCGGCGGTTGCACACCTTGGCGATCTCGGGGTTGAAGAGCGGGCCTACCACGAAGTTGGCCCCAAGCTGGATGTAGAGCGCGGCGGTGGCCGGATCGACCACGGAGCCTACTCCCAAGATGAGCTCAGGGCACTCCTTGGCGGCGAATTTAGCCAATTGGCCAAACACCTCGTGAGCGAAATCGCCTCGGTTGGTAAACTCAAACGCGCGTACACCGCCTTCGTAGCAGGCCTTTACGACCTGCTGTGCGATGGTGATGTCGGCATTGTAATAGACGGGCACCATGCCTGTTTGGATGATGGCCTGCAAGGTTTGTATCTTATTGAAACGAGCCATGTTTGATTCTGTTTATCCGTTATGTAATGAGGTTTAGCGGGCGACCCGACCCGACGCGTCGCCTCCCATCAGTTTCTCCACCTCTTCGACGGTCACTTGGTTGAAGTCGCCGTAGATAGTGTGTTTCAAGCAGGAGGCCGCAGCTGCGAACTCCAGGGCTTTCTGGTCGTCGCCTGGATAGCTGATTAGGCCATAGAGCAGGCCGCCCATGAAGGAGTCGCCGCCACCCACGCGATCGACGATGTGCGTGATGTCGTAGCGGCGAGAGGTGTAAAGCGTTTGGCCGTCGTAGAGCACGCCGCCCCACGTGTTATGGTTGGCATTGATGGATCCACGCAACGTGATGACCACCTTTTTCGCACGCGGGAAGCGAGCCATCAATTGGTTGCAAACCGAGCGGAACGCGTCGGCCTCGACATGACCTTCGGTTGCGGTTGCGTCGAATCCTTCCGGGCGAATGCCGAATACCTTCTCCGCATCCTCTTCGTTGCCCAAGATCAGGTCGCATCCCTCCACCAGGGCGGGCATCACCTCAGCCGCTGTTTTGCCATACTTCCATAGGTTCTTGCGGTAATTGAGGTCGCACGACACCTTTACGCCAAGTCGGTTGGCTGCCTGGATGGCTTCCAGGCAGACTTGAGCCGCACTGTCAGAGATGGCCGGCGTGATGCCTGTCCAGTGAAACCATTCCGCTCCTCGCAATACCGTGTCCCAATCGATCATGCCTGGTTGGATCTCGGCGATGGCCGAATGCGCACGGTCGTAGACGACCTTGCTGGCGCGGGCCACTGCTCCTGTCTCTAAGAAATAGATGCCCAGGCGGTCGCCTCCATAGACGATCTTTGAGGTGCCTACGCCCTGTTTGCGAAGCTCCATCACGCAGGCCTGCGCGATGTCGTTCTTTGGCAAGCGGGTGACGAACTCCGTCTCAATGCCATAGTTGGCCAACGATACGGCCACATTGGCTTCACCGCCTCCAAAGGTGGCGCTGAAACGGTCGGACTGGCTGAAGCGCAAGTAGTCTGGCGTAGCCAGCCGGAGCATGATCTCTCCAAAAGTGATGACTTTCTTATTCATGATACATGTAGATGCTAAGATGAGTTCTATAAATTATGTGCAATCTTCTTCCACAAAGATAGCGATGTTTTTCTACACCAGTTCCAAGCTCGTCGCGAACTTTTCGGGTATTTCGTCCATGATGCGGAAAAGCTCCTCGACCGTCTCCGCGCGAAGCATGGCCACGCGCGTCTGCTTAAAGTCGCTGATGCCTTTGAACAGCGAGGTGGCGGCCAAGTGTCGGCGGATGTGCAGGATGCCACGTCGTTCGTCCAGTCGCTCCACGCTTTGCATCACCTGCTGCTTCAGGATGTCGAGATACCAACCGAAAGTCTCCTTGGGCAAAGGCTCGCCCGTCGTGAGGTAATGTTTCACCTCGCGGAAGATCCAGGGGCGGCCGATGCTGCCTCGGCCAATCATTACGCCGTCTACGCCATAGTCGTCGAAGCGTTGTTTGCACTGCTCGGCGGTCACCACGTCGCCGTTGCCAATGATGGGGATCGTCATGCGTGGGTTGCGCTTCACCTCGCCAATCAAGCTCCAGTCGGCCTCGCCTGTGTACATCTGCGCACGGGTGCGACCATGGATGGAGAGGGCTGCGATGCCGCAGTCTTGCAGCTGCTCGGCCAGCTCCACGATGATGCGATGGTCGGCGTCCCAGCCCAAGCGGGTCTTGACCGTGACTGGGATCTTCACCGCCTTCACCACCTCGCGGGTAATCTCGAGCATCAAGGGGATGTTGCGAAGCATGCCGGCTCCAGCCCCTTTGCCGGCCACCTTTTTCACGGGGCAACCAAAGTTGATGTCCAACACGTCGGGCTTCGCCTCTTCGCATATCTGCGCGGCCTCCACCATCGGGCCTACCTCTTTTCCATAGATTTGGATCGCTACGGGTCGCTCCTCGTCGGATACGTCCAGCTTTTGTTGCGTCTTGCTGACATTGCGTATCAATGCGTCGGCCGAGACGAACTCCGTATAGACCATATCGGCACCAAAACGTTTGCACATCAAGCGGAAAGCAATGTCGGTGACATCTTCCATCGGGGCCAAAAGCACGGGGCGCTCACCTAAATCAATCGTACCAATCTTCATACCTTGCTGTTAACTAACGATTATACTCTTTTCAAGGCGACAAAGGTATTAAATATTATTTGTACCTTTGCGACCATAATCTTTTAAAATATACAACATTGAACGAGAAAGATTTTGAGATCATGGCACCGGTAGGCTCTTATGAGTCGCTGATGGCTGCTATTCAAGGTGGAGCCGACTCGGTCTATTTCGGCATTGAGGGGCTGAACATGCGCGCTCGTTCGTCGAACAATTTCACGATCGACGACCTGCGCCGTATCGCTACCATCTGCTTAGAGCATGGCTTGAAGAGTTACCTGACGGTGAATACGGTCATCTATGGCGAAGACTTGCCTTTGATGCGTAAGATTATCGATGCGGCCAAGGAGGCGGAGATCTCGGCCATCATCGCGGCGGATGTGGCGGCGATGAACTATGCGAACGAGATCGGGCAGGAGGTGCACCTCTCTACTCAGCTGAATATTTCGAATGCGGAGGCGCTGAAGTTTTATGCTCGCTTTGCGGATGTGGTGGTTTTGGCCCGTGAGCTGAACCTGACGCAAGTGCACGAGATCTACGAGGAGATACAGCGCCAGCAGATCAAGGGGCCGAAGGGCGAGCTGATCCGCATCGAGATGTTTGCCCATGGAGCGCTATGCATGGCGGTTTCGGGCAAGTGCTACCTCAGTTTGCACGAGATGAATGCCTCGGCCAATCGGGGCGCTTGCATGCAAATCTGTCGTCGTGCCTACACGGTGCGCGACAAGGAGAGCCAGATCGAGCTGGATGTCGATAATAAATACATCATGTCGCCCAAGGACTTGAAGACTATCCATTTCATGAACAAGATGATGGATGCGGGCGTGCGTGTGTTCAAGATCGAAGGACGTGCCCGTGGGCCGGAGTATGTCCGCACGGTGGTGTCTTGCTATAAGCAGGCGGTGCGGGCTTATTGCGAGGGCAGCTTCACGGAGGAGAAGATTGCCGCCTGGGACGAGCGCTTGCGCACGGTCTTCAACCGAGGCTTTTGGGATGGCTACTACCTGGGCCAACGCCTGGGCGAATGGAGCAGCAAGTACGGCTCGGGAGCTACCCGCAAGAAGGTCTATCTGGCGAAAGGCATCAAATACTTTAGCGGCTTAGGCGTAGCTGAGTTCGAGATGGAGTGCGGATCGCTTCGGGTGGGCGACGAGATCTTGATCACGGGCCCGACCACGGGAGCGGTGATGCAAACGGTTGAGGAGATCCGCGTCGCCTTGAAGCCTGTCGAGGAGACCCATAAGGGACAACGTTTCTCTATCAAGGTGGCCGAGAAGATCCGTCCGTCTGACCGCTTATATAAAATGGAAAAGGTCGAACCCGAGCAACAGTTTACGTGATGATGAAGACATATCTTTTTAGCATAGAGGATAAGGTGCGCGACTATGAGTGCGACCTGCAAGGCGTGGTTAACAACGCCAACTACCAGCATTACATGGAGCATACTCGCCATGAGTTTCTGGAGGCGTTGGGCGAGAATTTCGGAGCGATGCACGAGCAGGGCATCGATGCGTTCGTGTCGCGCGTTGACATTCAATACAAGAACTCCCTGCGCAGCGGCGATCGCTATCGCTCTTGCCTGAACGTGTGCAAGAAGGGAGCGAAGCTGACTTTCGAGCAAGATATCTATCGCTTGCCCGACATGACTTTGGCAACGAAGGGCGTGGTCGAGTCGGTCGTCGTGAAGGATGGCAAGCTTACCCGCGGAGAGTATTTCGATGAGTTGCTGAAGCGCATCGAGGCGAAACTTGGCAAACAGGAGGCGTGATGACTGATCAGCGGCTTTACCAAATTGGACTGACGATGGTGGAGGGAGTAGGCGATGCCGTCGCCCGCCATCTGATAGAGGCTCTGGGCGACGCGGAGTCGATTTTTCGTGTGCGCCGCTCCGATTTGGCGAAGCTGCCCAGTGTGGCTTCGAAGGTTGTGGAACGCCTGCTTGACCCTGAGGTGCTGCGTCGGGCCGAGCGGGAGCTGCGTTTTGTCGACGACAACCACATCCAGCTGTTCTATTACCAAGACCCTTCCTATCCCGAACGGCTGCGCCAATGCCCCGACGCACCGGTGCTGTTCTATTTCAAGGGACAGACCGACCTGAATGCGGCTCATGTGCTGAGCGTTGTGGGAACCCGCCATGCGACGGCCTACGGCATGGCGCTGACCGACCGGTTGATCGAAGAGCTGGCCGCACGTGTGCCCGACCTGTTGGTGGTGAGCGGATTGGCCTATGGCATTGATATCTGCGCCCACCGGGCTGCGGTTCGTCAAGGCTTGGCCACGGTGGGCGTCTTGGCGCATGGATTGGATCGGATCTATCCGGCTGTGCATCGATCAACGGCTGTGGAAATGCTGCATAAGGGCGGTTTGCTGACCGACTTCCCGACGGGAACTAACCCCGATCGGCCCAACTTCGTGCGTCGCAATCGCATCGTGGCCGGTCTGTCAGAGGCCACCTTGGTGGTTGAGTCGGCGACGAAGGGCGGCTCTTTGATCACGGCCGACTTGGCTGTCTCCTACAGCCGCGACGTGCTGGCCTTCCCCGGGCGTGTGGGTGATCCCTATTCGGCTGGATGCAACCAGCTGATTCGTCAAAACAAGGCGGCCTTGATCAGCAACGCCGAGGAGCTGATCGAGACCCTCAGCTGGGATGTGCAGGCTAAGCGGCAGCCCTTGCCGCAACAGACGCAACTGCTTTTCGACGAAGCCGACGAGGCCGCTCGAATCCTGCGCTTCTTGGCCGAGAAGCAGAAGGCGCATCTCAACGAGATTGCCGTGGCGATGGCGATGCCCATCAGCCAGCTTTCCACCATCCTTTTCGAACTGGAGCTGCAAGGAAAGGTTAAAACCCTGCCAGGAAGCGTATATATCCCCTCGATTTATTGATGGTTAGGAAATAATCGTTATCTTTGCGGCAACAATCCATGGGGCTGACCGGTTTTGACAGCGGGTAGAAGTGGTTTGTAAGCATGTAGTGCGTGGTTGGCTTGCACTTAAATCTCAGACAACGAACAATTAACTGGCGAAAATTCTTACGCTCTCGCTGCTTAATCGAAGCATAGTAGATTGAAGCTTAATCCCTGCAAAAGTTGCGGGGACGTGACATCACCCGGATGCTGTGGCTCCGAAGCTTTCCGATCAGGTGGTGCAGCAATATCGGAGATAGTCTAAGCGAGGCCTCGGTGCTTAGGCGAAACTTTAGAGGATAAGGGAAAAGTGGGTGGCTTCGGTCTTGCTTCTCCCCGACAATGAAGGCGAAGATAAACATGTAGAAAGCAGATTAGTTCCTCGTTTGGACGAGAGTTCGAATCTCTCCAGCTCCACAGCGATAGATTGAAAAGAGCATCGCAGAAGGCAGAATTAAATAAGCGCATATTTAATTCTGCCTTTCTTTTTATCCCCACGAATAGCCTGGAAATGCTCGGTAGGAAGTTTGTTGGTAAAACCATGGCCGTCGGCGTGATAAGCATTGCCCGTCGTCGTGGTAAACCATGGTGATGGGCGTGAGTAACCACGGCCGTCGTTGTAGCAAACCATGGGCGTGGAAATTCAATGCGACGGGCAACGAAATTCACGCGAATGCCCACCGTTTATTTTACGCTGAGCCGTAGAGATGCTTGGAACAGGAGGCTAAAAAGAAAGGCGAGAACCTCTTGCGAGGTCTCGCCTTTTATGTGTAGGATTTATAAGTAATCTCTTATTAACCCAAGAATCCCAACAGGATACCAGCTGCAACGGCAGAACCGATCACACCGGCAACGTTCGGACCCATAGCGTGCATCAACAGGTAGTTGCTCGGGTCGTACTCCAAACCTACGTTCTGAGAGATACGAGCCGCATCGGGCACTGCAGATACACCTGCGTTACCGATCAACGGGTTGATCTTGTTGCCTTCCTTCAAGAAGAGGTTGAAGAACTTAACGAACAAGACACCGGCGCAAGTCGCGATCACGAATGACAACGCACCCAGACCGAAGATCTTGATGGAGCTCAACTGTAAGAACTCTGTAGCCTGTGTAGAAGCACCTACGGTGATACCCAGCAGGATTGTGATCACGTCGATCAGCGGACCACGAGCCGTCTCGGCCAAACGACGTGTTACGCCGCTCTCCTTACAGAGGTTACCGAAGAACAACATACCCAACAGAGGCAGACCTGAAGGAACCAAGAATGCGGTCAGCAACAAACCGATGACCGGGAAGATGATCTTCTCAGTCTGCGAAACGGCTCTCGGCGGCTTCATGCGGATTACACGCTCCTTCTCGGTTGTCAACAGACGCATGAACGGGGGCTGGATGATGGGCACCAACGCCATGTAGGAGTAGGCTGATACCGCAATCGCACCCATCAAGTTAGGCGCCAATTTCGACGACAAGAAGATTGCTGTCGGACCGTCGGCACCACCGATGATACCGATAGCACCTGCCTGGCTGGGGTCGAAACCGATCTGCAAAGCGATGATATACGCGCCGAAGATACCAAACTGAGCTGCCGCACCAACCAACATCAACTTCGGGTTAGAGATCAGGGCAGAGAAGTCGGTCATGGCACCGATGCCGAGGAAGATCAACGGCGGATACCATCCCTGTTTCACACCTTGATAAAGGATGTTCAACACTGAGCCGTCTTCGTAGATACCTAATTGCAGACCAGCGTCTTTGAAGGGAATGTTACCGATCAAGATACCGAATCCGATAGGGATCAACAACATAGGCTCGAACTCATAGCGAATCGCCAGGAAGATGAACAGCAAGCCTACGAGCAACATGATGATGTGGCCCGGAGTTGCGTTCGCAAATCCTGTGTAGGAGAGGAAGACTTGAATGTTCTCCATCAAGAACTGCGTGAAGCTCTCTCCTGCCGCTTGTAATAAAATAGATGTTAGCATACTATTAACCGATTATAACGAGGTCTGCGCCTTCCAGGACAGAGTCGCCTTTGTTTACTTTTATTTCTACAATCTTACCGTCGCGATCAGAAGGGATGGGGTTCTCCATCTTCATTGCCTCGAGCACCATAAGTCTCTGGCCTCTCTTCACTGTGTCGCCCACCTTGCAATCTACGCTCAGGATAACACCTGGCAGCGGTGAGTGGATAGCGCCTGCCGCGCCGCTGCTGCTTGCAGCCGGACGTGATACGACTGACTCGCCAGCCGGAGTTGTCGGAGCCTGTGCCGGGCGCTTCAAAGCAACCATCTGCTTCTTAGCGGGCTTCTCCATTTTCACGCTGTAGGGAGTGCCGTTCACCTCAACCTCGGCGATATCATCCTCTACGGAGTTGATATGTACTTTATAAACGTTACCGTTGATGGTATATTTAAAACTTTTCATGCTTTTCAGTTATTTGTTTTTGATGTGTGATTACTTCTTGATAATAGGATTTTGACGCAATGACAATACCTTAGAGTTCCAAGGAGAGTAGTTGCGCTGCGCTTTCTTGATGGTCAAGATTGAGCTCTCGAGATCGTGATGATCGTCGTTCAGCTCATAGAGAGCCATTGCGATAGCGGCGAATACCTCGCCCGACTCAGAGCCGGCGTTCTCGTTAGCCTTCTGACCGTCGGCTGCGGCTGCCTTCTGAGCGTTGCGCTTGCTTGCGTTGATCGCAGCGTTGCCTACCTGCTTGAATACCAAGTATAATACCATCAAGCCCAAGAATACTACCGCCATAGCGGTGATCGTCATACCGATACCGAAAGAGTCGTTCTTTTGGAAGTTCTCGATCTTATCGTTTGAATCGAGCGTCTTGTTGTTTGTGCTCGGTGTCACCTTGTCGAGTACTTTCCATGTTCCAGTACCGTCCACATCCAAACCACAACTTACATCAGCTTTCTGACCTGCGGGGATAACACGCTCGTCGATCAGCGTCTTACCATCACCGTCGTAGAGGGCGATGTAGTTCTCGCCATCGGGGTTCAAGGCGAAATTCACGTGGAACGTGCCTCTTGTCGGCTGTCCATCTGCCCAGAACACCACATGCTGACGGGGAGGAATCTTCGTTGCTACGTCACCCTTCGGGATCATGTACTTTGTGGGGTTGCCCTTCTCGTTCGTGAGGTAGCAGCCGCGCAAATCCACGGTTCCAGGTGAGTCGTTGAACAACTCAATCCAAGGCTGGTGTTTGCCAAAGTCATCCACGTAGTTATCTTCGTTGATGACCAATACTTCGTTGATTTTAACGGAGGTTACAGACTGAGCCTTGGCGCCGAAGCTAAACAGCACCATGAGCAGCAGCAGTATTCCGAATTTTTTATTTGTCATATTCTTTCCTTTTTTGTGAGATTACAAAGGCAGGTTGTCATGTTTCTTCGCAGGGTTGCTCAGCTTCTTAGTTGCCAACTGCTGCAAAGCGCGGATGATGCGGAAACGCGTGTTACGCGGCTCGATTACATCGTCGATGTAGCCATACTGAGCGGCGTTGTACGGGTTTGCGAATGCCTTTGAGTACTCTGCCTCCTTCTCTGCCTTGCAAGCCTTCGGATCCTCTGCGGCCTTAACGTCCTTAGCGAAGATGATCTCAACGGCACCGCTGGCACCCATTACGGCGATCTCAGCTGTCGGCCATGCGTAGTTCATATCGCCACGCAAGTGCTTAGAGCTCATCACGCAGTATGCGCCACCGTAAGACTTACGCAATGTAACGGTGATCTTGGGCACTGTTGCCTCGCCGTAAGCGTAGAGCAATTTCGCACCGTGAAGGATCACACCGTTGTACTCCTGGCCTGTGCCCGGCAAGAAGCCCGGTACGTCTACCAATGTTACCAAAGGAATGTTGAAGGCGTCGCAGAAACGGATGAAGCGGCCTGCCTTACGAGATGCGTTGCTGTCCAAGCAGCCTGCCATTACCTTCGGCTGGTTGGCAACGATACCAACTGACTGGCCGTTGAAACGTGCGAAACCTACGATGATGTTCTTCGCATAGTCGGCGTGTACCTCCAAGAACTCGTTGTTATCAACGATCGTGCCGATAACCTCGTACATGTCGTAGCCCTGGTTCGGGTTCTCCGGGATGATCTCGTTCAAATAGTCGTCCAAACGATCGATCGGATCGTTGCACTCCATGACCGGAGCCTCCTCCATGTTGTTCTGCGGGATGTAGCTAATCAACTGGCGGATCAACTTCAAGCCGTCCTCCTCAGTGTCAACTGCGAAGTGTGCAACACCAGACTTCGTACTGTGTATGCTTGCGCCACCCAGCTGCTCTGTTGTTACGTCCTCGCCTACGATCTGCTTAACGACTTTCGGACCAGTCAAGAACATGTAGCTGGTGCCACGAGTCATGATCGTGAAGTCGGTCAAAGCCGGTGAGTAAACAGCACCACCTGCGCAGGGGCCAAAGATTCCAGAAATCTGGGGAACTACGCCTGATGCCAAGATGTTGCGCTGGAAGATCTCAGCGTAGCCAGCCAAGGCGTTAACACCCTCCTGGATACGTGCGCCACCCGAATCGTTCAAGCCGATTACCGGAGCACCCATCTTCATGGCCTGATCCATCACCTTGCAGATCTTCATTGCCAAAGCCTCTGACAAAGCGCCACCGAATACGGTGAAATCCTGTGCGTAGATATATACTAAACGTCCATCGATCGTACCGCAACCTGTTACGATACCGTCGCCCAAGAACTTGGTCTTCTCGATACCGAAGTTTGAACAGCGGTGCTTAACGAACATGTCGAACTCCTCGAAGCTGCCCTCGTCGAGCAACATTGCGATACGCTCGCGAGCGGTGTATTTGCCACTGTCGTGTTGCTTAGCGATTCTTTTCTCTCCTCCACCTAAACGAGCTTGTTCACGCAGCGCGATGAGCTCTTTTACTTTTTCAAGTTGGTTACTCATTTTTATATGATTTGTTGTTAGAAATGTCTGCTTATTAAATAATTGAAAAGATTACTTTTTGCCCGGCATGCAAAGCTCAGTCAGTACGCTGCAAGTTGATTTCGGGTGCAAGAATGCGATGCTCAAGCCCTCAGCACCACCGCGCGGAGCCTTGTCGATCAAGCGAACGCCCTTAGCCTCTGCGTCGTCCAAAGCTGCCTGTACATCGGGCACAGCGAATGCGATGTGATGGATGCCCTCGCCCTTCTTCTCGATAAACTTGGCGATTGTGCTGTCCTCGCTTGTCGGCTCAAGCAACTCGATCTTAGTCTGGCCAATCTTGAAGAATGCGGTCTTAACCTTCTGGTCTGCAACCTCCTCGATGTTATAACACTTCAGGCCCAAAACGCCTTCGTAATACGGCAAACATGCCTCGATGCTCTTTACTGCAATTCCTAAATGCTCAATGTGTGTAAGTTCCATGTGATATGATTTTAAATGATTTGTAAATGTTGATTTTATAATACGATGCAAAAGTACATACTTTTTATGAAAGAGGAAATATTTCCTGCTTTTTTCCGCTCTGCGACCTCAAAAATCAACAATCAACCGTGCGTTGAATTGCCTGCCGGTAAGGTAGTTTGGAACGGCATATTGTACGTTGTACGCATCGGTGATCCAATAGTAGGAGCTGACGTTTTTGATGCCGAACAGGTTGAACACGTCGGCTCCGATCCAGATGTTCTTAAGATGACGGAAGAGGCCTTTGTCCATGATGGCGTCGTTGCCTCCGGCCAGCTGGTAGCTGAGTCCGATGTCCACGCGCTTGTAGGCGGGTGTGCGGAAATAGCCAGCCTCATAGCCTTGTCCGGGGATGGTTTGCGGCAGTCCGCCCGCTACTACTCCTTTCAGGTTGAGCTTCACTCGCTTGTATCCAGGGAAATAGTCTTGGAAGAAGAGCGATACGTTATAGTTCGGGCTGTTGGGGAGGGGGGCTTTGGTGGCTTCACCAATGGTCTGCTCCGACTTCATTAGCGAGAAGCTGATCCATGAGTCGGTGCCGGGCACGAACTCGCCGAAGAACTTCACGTCCATTCCCATGGCGTAGCCTTTGGCGCAGTTGTCGCCATAGTAGCGGATTTTTACGTTGTCGACGGTGTAGGGGTTGATCTGGTCCAGCTTCTTGTAATAAAGCTCGGCTGAGAGCTTGAAGTTGCGATCCGCAGCTTTGAAGGTGTAGTCGGTCCCGAGGATGAAGTGAAGGGCTCGCTGCGACTTGATGTCTTTGTTCAAGACGGTGACGTGGTTGCCCTTCTCGTCGAGCTGCTGCTGGCGCAGCTCCTTGTAGAATGGCGACTGGTAGTAGAGGCCCGAGGCCAGGCGGAACGTCAGGTTCTGATCGAAGTTGGGGATGAAGCCTAACGAGGCGCGTGGGCTCACGATCAGCTCCTTGTTGAAGCTCCAATAGCTCGCCCTGACTCCACCGATCAGGGTGAAAAGCCCCTGCTTCGTGCGGAACTTAAATGCGTCTTGCACGTAGCCGTTCAAGCGGGTGCTTTCGATGGCGTTGTCGGAAAAGAGGTTGGAGTAGACGCTCACTTGCTGCTCCACTTGAGGCAGGGAGTAGCCCGAGGAGTCGCGTTTTTCCCACTCGCTGATTTGGTCGTTGATCTTTTCCAGCTGCACCGTAGCGCCCCAGCTGATGGTGTTGTTGAGGATGGCGGCTTTCCCGTAGTGCCCGACATTCACGATGCTGGAGTTCAGTCTGTTTCTGGCATGCTCATGATAGCGTCCTACCGACATGGCAGCCGATGCGTCGTCGTCGGGATTGGTGGCGCCGTTGGCGCTGAGCCAATACTCTCCTGCGATGTCGTAGCCCTCTTCCTCTTTGCTGCGGAAGGCGGAGGCTTGAAGCCCCAGCTCGGCGTTCTCGCTCGGGTTGTGCTTCAGGGTGAAGGCTCCGTAGTAGGTCTCGAAGCGATCGCGCTCGCGTCCGTCGAAATAGACCTTGAAGTGCTTCGGGTCTTTGCTTGTTCCAAAGGTGGTCTCTCGGCTGTGGGGCGTAAACTTGAAGCGGTTGTTGGCCAGGTTGCCCAGGAAGTTCACCTCCCATTTCGGGGCGAATTGATAGGTCATGTAGGTTTGTGCGTCGATGAACTTGGGGTCGTATTCCGCGTCGGTCTCCATCGAGCCTAAGAGCGAACGGGTGCTCTTGAAGCGGATGCCAGTGACCTGCGTGAACTTGCCGCTGGCGCTGCCTATATAGGCGTTAGCTCCCAGCAGGCTGGCCGAGACGGAGCCCTCCAGTGCCTTGGGCTTCTTGTAGGTGATGTCGAGCACGGAGCTCATCTTGTCGCCATACCGGGCCTCGAAGCCTCCCGCCGAGAAGTTGACGGCATCGGTAAGATCGGGGTTGACAAAGCTCAAGCCTTCTTGCTGGCCGGAGCGGATCAAGAGCGGCCGGAATACCTCCAGTCCGTTTACATAGACCATGTTTTCGTCGTAGCTTCCGCCTCTAACGGAGTATTGCGAGCTGAGCTCATTGCTGGAAGAGACGCCGGCAAAGGTGACGACCAGGCTCTCAATGCTGCCTCCGGCGGGGTCGGGGAGGAGCCTGATGCGGTCTGCGTCGATGCTCTCCATCGTGCTGGTCTGCTTGCGAATGGCGGTGACCGACACTTCTCCCAGCTCCAAGGAGGCGTAGTTCATCTGCACGTTGAGTCGTATGTCGGCATACGCCGCGGGGATGATGCGTTCGGCCTTGTTGAACCCCAGGCAGGAGTAGATGATGGCCAGCGAATCACCTGGCGCCACGGAGAAGCTGTAATATCCCTTCTCGTTCGTCATCGATCCGATCAGGGTGTTTTTCACCCTGACGTTCACCAGCTCCAAAGGGCTGCCGTCGGCGTCTCGCACATAGCCCGAAATCTTGATGTGGCCTTCGGCAAAGGCCATTGTTGTTATGCTTATAAATAATAGGAGCCATGAGCAAGTGCGTCCTATCTTAGTTGTTGAAATGCGCATCGTTTTATTTTTCATATATTAATGTATAACGAGAGAACGACCGAAAACGTATATCAACGTAGAAGTTTTGTTGACACTCCCAAGCTGCAACGCTTTAGCTCTAATCGAGCTCTATCGTTTCTCTAATCTTTCTCTAACGTTTCTCTAACCCTGGATTAGAGAAACATTAGAGCAACCTCGGAGCAGCCTCGG
>CAKUZF010000045.1 GCA_934718155.1 uncultured Parabacteroides sp.
TATTCAATGAGCTGATCGCGGAAGCGGAGAACGACACGGAATGAACCAACCAAGCCCTCCCCGAGAACGGGAGGGCGCAAATCAAGATACGACATATGGAAATAGTAGTGCAGCACAACATCGAGCAACAGACCATGCGGCAGAAGCTGTATGACCTGTTAGTGGCCATCAGCTGGGCCGACCTCTCCAGGACCTACTTCGGTAAGTCGAGTTCCTGGCTCTATCACAAGATGGATGGCCGCGACGGCAACGGCAAGCCAACCGCATTCACCCCCGCAGAGCAGGAACAGCTGAAAGGCGCGCTGATCGACCTGTCAGACCGAATCAGGCGAGCAGCGGAGACGATATAAGAAGGCCAACGATAACGATATGAGAAGGCCCGGGAGTCAATCTCCTCCCGATGAACGCAAGTCGCCACTGGCCAGTGGCGCATCGAGCTGGATTCAACACGTGTGGATCCAGCTCTTTTTTTGTGCCCTCTGATAGCATTTCTTTTCCTATCCATTATACTGCGTAAACAGTATAATACGACTTCATTGGCAAAGTAAGACGGCTTCATCGGCAAAGTAAGTCGGCTTCAATGGGCAGGTAATACGTAAGCCCAAAACGGGCATAAAAAAAGGAGTCAAATGGAAGAACCACTTAACTCCTCGTGTTACCAGTCGGGATGACTGGATTCGAACCAGCGACCACACGCCCCCCAGACGCGTACTCTAACCGGGCTGAGCTACATCCCGCTTTGTTTAACGGGTGCAAAGATAGGTATTTTTTGATACACTCCAAAACTTTCGACCACTTTTTATCAAAAAAGTTTTGCGTATCGGGGCCTACATGCCCATGCTCTCGCGGTAGAAATCGAGCGATTCGAGGATGCGTTGCTTCGTAACCGACTGATTGATATGCACATCGCCCACCTGCTTGAGGAGCGTAAAGTTGATCACGCCGCCCTCGTTCTTTTTATCGTGCGTCATCAATTCATAAAGCCGATCGTAGTCTTTGCAGTCGAACGCAAAGGGCGAATAGTATTCTTTGATGTAATAGACCACCTGGCGCACCTTCTCCATCGGGAAGCCGCAGACCACGTGAGAGAGATACAACTCGCTGACGATGCCCGCCGCCACGGCGTGGCCGTGCAGGATGGGACGCTGCTTCTGGAAGGAGAGGCTCTCGTAGGCATGGCCGATGGTATGGCCAAAGTTGAGCGCCTTGCGGATGCCCTGCTCCTTGGGATCCTCCTCGACGATGCGCTCCTTGACAGCCACCGACTGCTCCACGAGCCGGTTCAGGTAGGCATAGTTCATCGTGTCGATGTCGTAGAGCATCACCGAGGTGTAGTGCTCCATATCGCTGATCAGGCCATGCTTGATCATCTCGGCATAGCCCGAGAGGATGTTGTCGCGGTCGAGCGTGCGCAAGAACTCGCAGTCGATGAAGACACAGAGCGGCGGATAGAACGAGCCGATCTCGTTTTTCAGCCCGTTGAAGTTGATGCCCGTCTTGCCGCCAACCGCTGCGTCGACCGAGGCCATCAGCGTCGTAGGGATGTTGATGGTGCGGATGCCTCGCTTGAAGGTAGCCCCCGCGAAGCCTCCCATGTCGGTCACCATGCCGCCACCCAGGTTGATCAGCAACGAATGGCGCGTAGCCCCCTCATTGGAGAGCCGTTCCCAGATCTTAGCCAGATACTGCAAGCTCTTGTGGGTGTCGCCCGCCGCCGTGCAGATGACCGGCGCCTCCTTCAGCGCCTCGACGCCCTGAAGCAGAGGCAGGCAGAGCGCACGCGTATGCTCATCGGTGAGGATAAACACTTTATCAAAAGACAAAGCGCTGAGAAACGCTTGCAACTCGCTCCCCAACGCTTGACAGATTACTACGTTCATGTTCTTAAATTTTGAATATTTGAGGTTGGAAACTTTCCACCGCGACACGGCCAAAGCGCATCGCAGTGGAAAGGATTCTTTACAGGATAGCTTCCTTGATCGCACCGACAGCGATAGAGAGACCCTCGGGGTTCTTACCGCCCGCTGTCGCGAAGTGAGGCTGACCACCGCCACCGCCTTGGATGTGCTTAGCCGCCTCGCGCACAATCTTGCCCGCGTTCAGACCACCCGCAACGAGGTCGTCGCTCAGCATGATCATCAGTGCGCACTTCTCGCCCTCCAAGATGCCGGCCACGAAAGCGAATGTGCCCTCGGTCTCGCCCTTCACCTGGAACGCGATGTTCTTAAGGATTTCCGTCGTGCCCTTACCAATGTACTGGAACAGCTTGACGCCCTTCTCCTCCTTGGCATTCGCAACGATCTCCTCCTTCAGGCGAACGGCCTTCTCCTGCACGTAAGCCTCGAGCTGCTTCTTCATCTCGGCGTTCTCGTCGATCGACTTCTTCACAGCCTGCGCCAAGTTAGGCAGGTTGTTGAACATCGCACGCAGGTCGCGGATCATGTCTTGCTGCGCAAACACATAGTTCTCGGCTGCCTCGGCCGTAACCGCCTCGATACGGCGCACGCCCGCCGCAATGGAGCTCTCGCCAATCACACGCAGCGAACCGATCATACCGGTTGCGGGGATATGAGTACCACCACACAACTCGATGGAGTTGCCATACTTCACGACACGCACACGATCGCCATACTTCTCGCCAAAGAGCGCCATCGCACCCAGGGCTTTCGCCTCGTCGATCGGCATGTCGCGATGCTCCTCCAACGGATAGTTGGCACGGATCTTCTGACCCACCAAGATCTCCACCTTGCGAATCTCCTCGTCGGTCACCTTCTGGAAATGAGAGAAGTCGAAACGTAAAGAGTCAGGAGAGACATAAGATCCCTTCTGCTCGACGTGTGTGCCCAGCACTTCACGCAAGGCCTCGTGCAGCAGGTGCGTAGCAGAGTGGTTGCACTCACACTGGATGCGCTTCTGCGCATTGATCTTTGCCACGAAAGGCGCGGTTACGTCTTTCGGCATCTTCGCCACGAAGTGGATCGGCAGATTGTTCTCGCGCTTGGTGTCGATCACCTCGATCTTCTCGTCGTCGAAGATCAACCAGCCGGTATCGCCCACCTGGCCACCCATCTCGGCATAGAAGGGAGTCTGGTCGAGCACCACCTGATAGAGCACCTTGTTCTTCTGCTTCACCTGGCGATAACGCAAGATTTCGGCGTCGCACTCAAACAGGTCGTAGCCTACGAACTTGCTTTCACCCTCTTTCAGGTTCACCCAGTCGCCCGTCTCGATCGCAGCGGCATTGCGCGCACGCTCCTTTTGCTTCTGCATCTCCACGTTGAACTCGTCGATGTTGACCTCCATGTTGTTCTCGCGCAAGATCAGCTCCGTCAAGTCTAAGGGGAAACCATACGTGTCGTAGAGCGTAAAGGCATCCACGCCGTTCAAGACGCTCTTGCCAGCCGCCTTGGTCTCCTCCATCTTCTTATCCAGCAGACGGATACCCGTCTCCAGCGTACGCAAGAAGGCCTCTTCCTCCTCTTTGATCACCTTCTCGATCAGTGTCTTCTGAGCGATCAACTCGGGGTAAGCGTCGCCCATCGAATCGATCAAGACCGGCAGCAACTTATACATAAACGCCTCCTTCTGACCCAGGAAGGTGTAGCCATAACGCACCGCACGGCGCAAGATACGGCGGATTACGTAGCCCGCCTTCGCATTCGAAGGCAACTGGCCATCGGCAATCGAGAAGGCAACCGCACGCAAGTGGTCGGCAATGACACGCATCGCCACATCCACCGGCTCCGACTCGCCATACTGCTTGCCCGAGAGGCGAGCGATAGCCTGAATGGTAGGCTGGAAGATATCGGTGTCGTAGTTAGAGTGCTTACCCTGCAACGCACGCACGAGGCGCTCGAAGCCCATACCCGTATCGATTACATTCATCGAAAGCGGCTCCAGCGAACCGTCGGCCTTGCGGTTGTATTGCATAAACACGATATTCCAGATCTCGATTACCTGTGGATCATCCTTGTTGACCAACTCACGGCCAGGCACCTTAGCCTTCTCCTCGGGTGTACGCGAATCCAAATGGATCTCAGAGCAAGGGCCGCAAGGACCCGTATCGCCCATCTCCCAGAAGTTGTCGTGCTTGTTTCCATTAATAATATGGTCGGCGGGCACATGCTTCAGCCAGTAGCCAGCGGCTTCGTCGTCGCGCTGCAAGTTCTCCTCGGGCGAACCCTCGAACACAGTCACATACAGATCGGCGGGATCGAGGTGCAACACATCCACCAGGTATTCCCAAGCCATATCGATAGCGCCCTCCTTGAAGTAGTCGCCAAAACTCCAGTTACCCAACATCTCGAACATGGTGTGGTGATAGGTATCGTGGCCAACCTCCTCCAGGTCGTTGTGCTTACCACTCACACGCAAACACTTCTGTGAGTCCGCACGGCGGCGAGGCTCGGGATCATGCGTGCCGAGGATAATGTCTTTCCATTGGTTCATACCTGCATTCGTAAACATCAACGTGGGATCTCCCTTCACCACCATCGGGGCAGAAGGAACGATCGTATGGCCCTTCTTGGCGAAGAACTCCTTAAACGATTCACGGATTTCTTTTGCTGTCAACATAATGTATTTATATAGTTCTCGTTAATATTCTGAAAAACAATTTGCAAAAGTACTGATAATTATTATTTTTGCGCACATCTAAGCATAAAAAATAGAGATGAAGCTTTTTAAAAGTCGTAAAACATACTACCTATTCAACCCGAACACGCTTAGTTTTGAGCGCGTTTTCCCATCGGTGAAAGACCGCCTCATGACCGTCTTGCGCCACCTGACTACCGGAGTGGCCTTCGGCGTGATGACCTTCTTCGCCATGACCTACCTGTTCGACACCCCGATGGTGCAACGACTGGAGAAGGAAAAGAAACTTATGCAAACCCAATACGAGGTGCTCTCGCTGCGCCTCAACAACGCCTTAGAGGAGCTCGACGACCTGCAACAGCGCGACGAGAACCTCTACCGTGTCATCTTCCAGGCGGAATCGATCCCCGAATCGGTGCGCAAGTCGGGCTTTGGCGGCACCAATCGCTATGAGCACCTGATGAGCCTCAGCAATTCGGAGCTGGTGGTATCGACCACCCAGAAGATGGACATGCTGCGCAAGCAGCTCTACGTCCAGTCGAACTCACTGGAGGAGCTGATCGCCTTGGGGCGCAACCAAGAGGAGCGCAACCAATGCATCCCCGCCATCCAGCCTATCGCCAACAAAGACCTGCGCCGCACCGCCTCGGGCTATGGCATGCGTATCGACCCGATCTATCGTACGCCTCGCTTCCACTCGGGTATGGACTTCTCGGCCAAGGTGGGCACTGACATCTATGCGACGGGCAACGGCAAAGTGACCTTCGCCGGCTGGAAGCAGGGCTATGGCAACTGTTTGATCATCAACCACGGGTTTGGCTATCAGACGCTCTATGGCCACATGAGCAAGTTCAAGAAACGTGTGGGACAGAAGGTGACCCGCGGCGAAGTGATCGGCCAAGTGGGCAACACGGGTAAGTCGACCGGTCCGCACCTGCACTACGAGGTGATTGTGAGAGGCAAGCACGACAATCCCTCGCGCTACTACTACATGGACTTGACACCCGAGGAATACGACCGCATGATCCAGATTGCCGAGAATCACGGTCAGGTTATGGACTAAGTAAGGCTATGGGACTGAAAAAGAACAAACCGCAGAAGCTTTACTTCTCCATCAGCGAGGTGGCGCACCAGTTCAACGTGAACGAATCGACCCTGCGCTTCTGGGAGAAGGAGTTCGACATCATCCAGCCCCGTAAGACCAAGAACGGGACGCGCTACTATAAGCAGGAGGATATCGACAATGTGCGCTTGGTCTATCACTTAGTGAAGGAGCGGGGCATGACCCTGGCCGGCGCACGGCAGAAGCTGAAAGACAATCGCGACGGGGCAGAGCGGCAAGCCGAACTGGTGAACCGCCTGCAGCAGATCAAGGCCGAACTGATCGGCCTGCGCGACGCCTTTGAGCTGAGCGCAAGAAAAGACTGAGGCAATTTGTTGGCTAAAACGGAACAAAACCGTACCTTCGCCTCTCGAATAAACGACATTTAAATCAATAAACAATATGGAAATTCAAGGAAAAATCATCCAGATCCTCCCGGAGCAGGGCGGCGTCAGCAAGGCTGGCAATGAATGGAAAAAGCAGGAATATATCTTAGAGACGCACGATCAGTATCCGAAGAAGATCTGCTTCCAGATTTTTGGAGCCGACAAGATCGCCCAGGCAGCCATCCAGGCTGGCGAGGAGCTGACCGTATCGATCGACATCGACAGCCGCGAGTGGCAAGGCCGCTGGTTCACCTCGATCAACGCATGGAAGGTGGAGCGCACGCCGACCGCCGCTTCCGGAGCACCTGTTACGCCCGACAACGTAGTGCCGGCAGCCGCTCCTACGGCTCCCGACTTCGGTCCGGCCAACCCAATTGACGACCTACCCTTCTAACCGATGGATTTCATCTTATTAATAGGCGGCTTGGCACTTATCCTGATAGGTGCCAACGCCCTGACCGATGGGGCCGCTTCAGTGGCTCATCGGTTTCATATCTCCCCCTTAGTAATCGGACTGACCATTGTGGCTTTCGGCACCTCCGCCCCCGAATTGACCGTCAGCATCGTCTCTGCGCTGAAAGGCAGTGCGGGCATGGCCATCGGCAACGTGGTGGGCAGCAACGTGTTCAACAGTCTGATGATTGTAGGCTGCACGGCGGCCATCGTCCCCATACAAGTTTCGAAAGGCACGCTCAGCAAAGAGATTCCTTTGTGCGTCTTGGCCGCTATAGCCCTGTTTGTCGCTGCCAGCGACATCCTGATCGATAAGGGCGCAGCCAATGTGACCAGCCGAAGCGAAGGCCTGCTGCTGCTCGGCTTCTTCGCCATCTTCTTGGGCTATACCTTTGCCATCGCACACAACGGCAGCGGAAACGAAAGCGAAACGGGAATCAAGCAACTGCCTACATGGCGAGCCGCCCTCTATATACTAGGAGGTCTGGCCGGATTGATCTGGGGCGGACAGCTGTTCGTAGACGGAGCGACGGGCATCGCACGCAGCTTAGGCGTGAGTGAGTCGGTGATTGGTTTGACTTTAGTGGCAGGAGGCACATCGCTGCCAGAACTGGCCACTTCGGTTGTGGCCGCTATGAAGAAAAACGCCGAGATGGCGATCGGAAACGTGATCGGGTCGAACCTGTTCAATGTTTTCTTTGTGTTGGGATGCAGCGCCAGCATCACGCCGCTGCCCGTACAGGGAATCTCGACGCTCGACTTAGGGATGCACATCGCCGCTGGCGCACTGCTCTTCCTTTTTGGTCTCTTCTTTAAGAAACGCACCATCACTCGCCTGGAAGGCGCGGTGCTGATCGGTTGCTATATAGCCTATACCACCTACCTGATCATGCAGTAGGTGGTATAGCTGCTTTCTTTTTTTAGGCACTGGCGACATCCAGCGCCTCATACTTCGAGTGTTGGCTCTTGAACTCGGGCACCACCTCCTTCATCTTGCGAACAATCTCCATATCGTCGGCAGTCTGACTGAGCGCATAGAGCTGATCCTCGTTCTGGCGCGCCTCCTCGTAATCATACTCGCGCACCGCCGCAATCTTGATCTTCGGGTGGAAGGTAGGCTTCGTCACCTCGGCATCGTTCAGCATCTCCTCGTAGAGCTTCTCGCCATCGCGCAGACCCGTGTAGACAATCTTCACATGCTTAGCGCCACTGAGCAGGATCATGCGCTTCGCCAAATCGGCAATACGCACGGGTTTGCCCATATCGAACACGAAGATCTCGCCGCCATGCCCCATTGTTCCAGCCTCTAAGACCAGCTTGCAGGCCTCGGGGATCAGCATGAAATAGCGGATGATGTCGGGATGCGTCACCGTAACGGGGCCTCCCTGCTTGATCTGCTCCCTGAAGAGAGGGATTACGGAGCCATTCGAGCCTAACACGTTGCCAAAGCGGGTGGTAACGAACTGCGTAACACCTTTCATCTTACCCTCCTTAATGGCCTTATCGAGGCTCTGCACATAAATCTCGCAGATACGCTTCGAGCAACCCATCACGTTGGTTGGGTTGACCGCCTTATCGGTTGAGATCATCACAAACTTACGCACGCCATACTTCACGGCCAAGTCGGCCACGACACGTGTGCCATACACGTTGTTGCGAATTGCCTCGCCGGGATTGTCTTCCATCATCGGCACATGCTTATAAGCCGCCGCATGAAACACGTAGTTCGGCTCATACTGCTTAAACAGCTCCTCCATCCGAACCGGGTTGCAAATGGTCGTCACAATGGTGTGCGCCTCGATATCGGGATGATTCTTTTTCAGATAAAGCCGCAAGTCGTGCATCGGCGTCTCTGCCTGGTCGATCAAGATCAAGGAAGCCGGATTGAAAGTGGCCACCTGACGAACGATCTCGCTACCGATACTGCCCGCGGCACCCGTAATGAGGATGCGATTGCCCGAGAGCTGGTCGGCAACAGACAGCATATCCACCTTTATCTCCTGACGCGGCAGGAGGTCTTCGATCTCCACCTCTTTCAGCTGCGACAAGCTCAGGTCGGACTTACCATCCCACTCCACCGCCGAAGGCATCATATAGATACGAATGCCCGCCTCGGTCAGCTGGTTGATCAGTTCGTCTTTCTTGCGAAACACGTCGCTCTGCATCGGCGAAACGAAAAGCATCTCCGCATTGCGCACATGCATCACCTCCACCAGCTTATCGTCGTCGGGATAGACACGCACGCCCATCAACATACGGCCCTGCATTTCGGGCTCATGGCTGACAAAACCCTGCAGCCGATAATTGGAGGACTCGCTATTGCGCATCGACTTGGCCAAGCCGATGCCGCCTCCACGCGCCCCGTAGATAAAGACCCGCTTCGCCGCAAACGAATGCGAACTCATGTCGAAGATGTATTTCACCACGACACGCACGCTCCACATCCATAGCGTGGCCAAAAAGAAAGTAAAGATCAAGTCGCGATTGCTGACCGGCATCAGATACTGGTCGTCGAGCGTCGTAGCATAACGGAAAAGCAAGATCAGTCCCGTGCTCAGCAGCATCGCCAAGGCAATCCGTTGCAGATCGACAAACGAGGAGTAACGAATCACGCCCGAATAGGTGCGAAACACACGCAGACCGATCAAGTAGAAAAAGCCATAGGCGGCAAAGGTTTCCAACAAGAGGCCTACATTGGTGAGAGCGTTCATGGTTCCCTCGTTCAACACATACACGAATAGACCCGACAGGAAAATGATCGACATGTCGATCAGCAAGATGCCCCAATAAGGCAAAGCCTTCTTGGAGAAATACCACGTTGAGAATTTAGACAGGAGATTTGGCATGATGGTTTAAGTTTTTAGTCATACATTTATTCATCTGTTTTTACAATCTGCTTCTAATCCCAACTAATCGCGGCGGAAGATATCGCGCGTATAAACCTTATCTTGCACATCATCCAGGCACGTGTCGTAGCGGTTGGCAATGATGGCTTGACTGGCCGCCTTGAAGGCCGCTAAGTCATTCATCACGCGGCTGCCGAAGAAGGTGCTTCCATCCTCGAGGGTCGGTTCGTAGATGACCACCGTGGCACCTTTGGCCTTGATGCGCTTCATGATGCCCTGGATGGCGCTTTGCCGGAAGTTGTCGCTGTTGCTCTTCATCGTCAGGCGATAGATGCCAATCACGCAATCTTTCTCTTGCGCCTGGTCGAAGTGGTTTTGCGCGCTATAGTTGTAATAGCCCGCCTTATGCAGCACTTGGTCGGCGATGAAGTCTTTGCGTGTGCGGTTGCTCTCCACGATGGCCGACATCATGTTCTGCGGCACATCCTGGTAGTTGGCGAGGAGCTGCTTCGTGTCTTTCGGCAGGCAATAGCCGCCATAGCCAAACGAAGGGTTGTTGTAGTGCGTGCCGATACGTGGGTCGAGCCCCACGCCCTGTATGATGGCCTGCGCATCCAAGCCCTTCACCTCGGCATAGGTGTCTAACTCGTTGAAGTAGCTGACGCGCAACGCCAAGTAGGTGTTGGCAAACAGCTTCACCGCCTCGGCCTCCTTCATGCCCATGAAGAGCACGGGGATATCCGTCCGGATAGCTCCCTCTTGCAGCAGCTGCGCAAAGGTATGAGCCGCCTCCTCCAAGAAAGGCAGGTCGGCAATCGCACGTATCGCCTCGTCCTCGGCCTGGAAGGCTTCGTTGGCGAGGATCTTCGGACAGCCCACGATGATGCGGCTGGGATAGAGATTGTCGTAGAGGGCCTTGCTCTCGCGCAAGAACTCGGGCGAGAAGAGCAGGTTGAAGCGCTTCACTCCCTTCTGCGCATAGCGCAAGTAGAGGCTACGGCAATAGCCCACCGGGATGGTACTCTTTATGATCATGACCGCCTCGGGATTGACCCGCAACACCAGATCGATCACATCCTCAATGTGATGCGTATCGAAAAAGTTCTTCACAGGGTCGTAGTTCGTTGGCGCCGCAATCACCACGAAGTCAGCATCCTTATAAGCAGACTCCGCATCCAGCGTAGCAGTCAGGTTCAACGGTTTCTCCGCCAAATACTGCTCAATATAATCGTCTTGAATGGGCGAGATTCGCTTGTTGATCTTATCCACCTTCTCGGGCAGCACATCCACCGCTACCACCTCATGATGTTGAGCCAACAATGTGGCAATACTCATGCCCACGTAGCCTGTTCCGGCCACGGCTATCTTTAAACACCTAAACGTTCGCATAATATCCAAATTTGATCCGCTGGCAAAGATAAGTAAAATAAATGTTAAGGAGGCAAATTATAGGTGTTAAAATTCAACTCCTTACGAATTTCGGGGGGGGCAATTCACGCCAACCACGCATCGATCAACTTGCGAGCCAAGCTGAGCTTGCGGGGAATCTCGGGCAGATTGTCCTTGGTGAAGAAGGCTCCCGTGCTCAACTCATCGTCTTGCAACTTCAGTTCGCCTCCCGCATAATCGGCCGTGAAACCGATCATCACGCCACTGGGATAGGGCCACGGCTGGCTGGCGAAGTAGGTCAGGTTGCGGATGGAGAGGCCCGTCTCTTCGCGCACCTCGCGGCAGACGCACTCCTCCAAGGTCTCTCCCACCTCCAAGAAGCCAGCCACCAACCCATGGAAATTGCCCCGGAAGTTGCGGGCATGCACCAACAACACCGCGTCGCCCTTCCGAATCAAGACGATGATAGCGGGCGAGATGGGCGGATAGAGCTCATTGCCACACTGCGGGCAGCGCTTGCAGATGGGCGAGGTCTGCTCGGTCGGTGTGCCACAAACCGGACAAAAGCGGCTGTGCGCATCCCAATAGAGCAGTTGCGAGGCCTTGCCCGCCTCGTCGTAGCTGGCTTGCGGCAGGTAATCCCACGAGGCGCGCAACCCCATCCATTGGTAACCGGGAAGCTCGACCGCCTCCGTCAGGCTGGCGGCTTGCGCCAAGCCCTCGCCTTGATAATCGACCGTGAAGCGGCGGTCGGCGGGAAGGGGGGGCTCTACGCCACAAGGAACGGCCAACCCTTCGGCCGTCTGGCGCAGAAGGAGCTGACCCTGATGAAACAGATACCACCGATAAGCGCACGGCTCCTTCGGCGAATCTTCTTCGATTTGCTTTTTCATTTGTGTGTTGCTTTCAATTGTTGTGCAAAGATAGAAATATTGCTACTTTTGCGCAGATGTTTAAGTGAATTAATAAACATGATATGAAACAAGTAAAGTATGCTTTGATGGCCGCCTGCTTAGGAAGCACCCTGACAGGTCTGGCTCAGAACAACGATCGGGCAATGACGATCGACGATTTGGCGACATGGGAACGCATCACACAGCAGGCCATCTCCGACGATGGACGCTGGGTGGCCTGCCGCATGGAGCCGTGGGAGGGCAACGCCTCCGTATGGCTGTATGCCGCTAAGGGAGGCGAGGTAGCCCGCTTCAAGCCGGCCACCGATTTCAAGTTCTCCTCTTCCTCGCATTTCTTGGTTGTCAAGGAGGTGCCTGCCGTAGCGACAGTCGATTCGCTGAAACTGCGCAAGACGAAGGCCGACCAGATGCCGATGGACAGGCTGGTAATTCGTTCGATGGAGGGAAAAAGCGAGACCATCGACTCGCTGCGCAACTACAAGCTGGCAGCCTCGGCCGACTGGATCGCCTATCAGCGCGGCCGTAAGGATTCCACACTCTACGTGCGCAACCTGGAAGGCACGAAGCAGCTGACCTTCCCGACCGTAACGGCCTATCAGTTCGCCGAGAAGAGCGGCATGCTGACCTTCACCAGCGCCGACGCCACACAGGCCGGCCTCTTCACCGTCGATCCCGAGCAGGGAGAGGCGAAGCAGATCAAGGCAGGCAAGGGCGAATATCGCCAAGTGGCTTTCGACGAGCAAGGCGATCGCCTGGCATTCTTGTATTGCGCCGAGAAGGATTCGGCCTATAAAGCACTGACGCTTTACCTCTCGGAGCAGCAGGCTCCCGCCAAGGTGGTGGCTGCCCGTGGCAACAAGGCCTTCCCCGCCGATTGGGTGATCAGCGAGTTTGGCGAATTGCAATTCTCAAAGTCGGGCGCACGCCTCTACTTCGGCACCTCGCCCGAGCCTCGCCAGAAAGACACGACACAGCTGGCTGAGAACCGCCCGAACGTGCAGGTGTGGAGCTGGAACGAGCCGGTGCAATACACCGTGCAGGAATACAACAAAGCGAAAGACCTGAAGAAGAACTACCGGGCCGTATATAATATAGGTAAGGGAACCCTGGTGCAGCTGGCCGACAAGGAGCTGCCCAACATTCAGCTGGCCGTTGAAGGCGATGGCGACCTGGCCCTGCTTTCAACCACTACCCCCTACTCGCTCTCCTCGATGTGGGAAGGCCGCACACGCAGCGACTACTACACCGTGAATGTGGAGACCGGCGCACGCACAAGTTTCGCCACCGCCGACTACGGACGCTACCGCATCTCGCCGGCCGGCAAGTATGCCTACTGGTATGGCGAGACCGACAGCTGTTGGTACACTCGCTCCCTGGCCGAGGGCACGCTTTATAAGCTGACCACGCCGCAGACATTCGTCGCTTGGGACATCTTGAACGATGTGCCCGACTATCCGAGCGCCTATGGCGCAGCGGGCTGGACCGCCGACGACAAGGAGCTGCTGATCTACGACCAATACGACATCTGGCGCTTCGACCCGAAGGGCGCGGCCGCTCCAGTCTGCCTGACGAAAGACGGACGCAACGCGAAACGCTCCTACCACGTTGTTCAACTGGATAAGGAGGCACGCACCATCGACCTCGCCAAGCCGCAACTCCTGGTCGCGCTCGACGAGACAACGAAGGGCTACGCCTACTACGAGGCACGCCTCGACGGCAAATCGGCCCCGAAGAAGCTGATCGGCGGCGACTACATGTTGCGCACGATCATGAAGGCGAAGAACACCAACGACGTGATCTACACCATCGAGAACTACGCGCAGTATCCCGACCTGCATCACTCTACCACCGCCTTCAAGCAGTCGGTGAAGCTGACGGATGGCATCGCACAGCAGGATCGCTTCACCTGGGGAACCGCCGAGCTGGTGAAGTTCACCTCGCTGGACGGACGCGAGGTTTCGGGCGTGATCTACAAGCCTGCCAACTTCGATCCGAACAAGAAGTATCCGCTGATCGTAAACTTCTATGAGAAGAACTCCGAGACGTTGAACAACTACCGCATGCCGGAGGCGCACCGTTCGACCATCGACTACCACTATTATAACAGCAATGGCTACGTGGTATTCAATCCCGACATCCACTATCGCGACGGTTATCCCGGCGAGAGCTGCTACAACTGCGTGATGCCGGGCGTAGAGTATATGATCAACACGGGCTACATCGACGCCAAGAAGATCGGAGCCTGCGGCCATAGCTGGGGAGGCTACCAGACCGCCTACTTGGCTACCCGCACCAACCTCTTCGCCGCTTTCGAGAGCGGTGCGCCGGTCGTGAACATGTTTAGCGCTTACGGCGGTATTCGCTGGGGATCGGGGTTGGCCCGCGCCTTCCAGTATGAGCACACGCAGAGCCGACAGGCAGGTACGCCGTGGAGCAACCCGATGCGTTACTTCACCAACTCCGCCCTCTTCACGATGGACAAGGTGCAGACACCGATCCTGATCATGCACAACGATGCCGATGGCCATGTGCCCTGGTATCAAGGCATTGAGTTCTTCGTGGCGATGAAACGCCTGGGCAAGACCTGCTGGATGCTCAACTACACGGGCGAGCCCCACTGGCCGACAAAGATGCCGAACAAGAAAGACTTCCAGATTCGCATGGCACAATTCTTCAACCACTATCTGAAGGGTGAGCCGATGCCGAAATGGATGTCGGAAGGCGTTCCCGCCGTTGATCAACCCTATGAGTTGGGCTACTAATTAGTAGCGAAACAAAGCACGGCCGTGGACATAAAAATCCACGGCCGTTCGCATGAAAAACCACGGCGATTGTTTTAAATTTTCACGGGCAACAAAATAAAAAACGACGGGCAACGGATACATATAACGACGGGCAACGAAATAAAAAACGACGGGCAACAAAATTTACGCCGACGGGCAACGAAATTTAAGCCCGATACCGTTGTTCTGTATCAACGGGTTACAATCGCAAGGGAGTGCCTTGATAGAAGTCGAGAATCTTCGCCCGGAAGATGAAGTTATACTTGGCTTGCGCCTGCTCGGCCAAGCTCTGGGCATACTTGGTCTTCGCCTCGTTGAACTCGAAGACGGTGCTCTTGCCCGCATCATAGCGCACCTGCGCATAGTCGAAGGCCTCCTTGCTGGCCGCCACGCTCTTCTCCGAAGCGAGATACTTCTCCTGAGCGGCCGTCGCATTGTAGTAGGCCTGCTGAATCTCCTTGAAAAGCGCCTTCTTGCTGTTCTCCAGCTGCAACTGCTGATTGTTGATGCCTATGCGTGCCGAACGCACACTGTTGCGCACCTGGAAGCGGTTGAACAGGGGGATAGAGAGCGAGAATCCCACAATCTTCTGGCCATTCTGCCGCAGCTGGTCGCCGAAAGAACGGGTGTCGGCAAACTGGCCGCCCATGCTGGTGTGATAGTAGCCATTGCTGTAAGAGGCTCCGAAGTTCAACTTCGGATAGTAGCCCGCTTGCGCCACCTTCAGCATCTTCCGCTGGCTCTGCAAGAGAAACTCCTGCTCCTTGATCTGCGGCTTGACGCTCACCGCCCGGTCGAAAATGTCGGTGGGCGGCAAGATGCTGGCCATGTTGTCGGCCACGGCATCCTCGATGAGCGGCGCAACGATGTCGAACGAGCGATCGCTACGCTCCAGCTCCAGGCTCTGCGCCAGTTCGAGCAGGGTCAGCTGCACATTGTTGTCGGCCTCCGTCAGCGTCACCTCGTCTTTCGCCAGCTGCGCCTTGATGTCGTAGAGTTGCGACAAGGGCACCTTGCCCGCATCCACCATCGCCTCGGTCTTGGCAATCTGCTCCCGGTCTAAATCGACCTGCAGCTGAGCTACACGCAGCAACTCCTTGTTATAAAGCACTTGCAGGTAGGAAGAGGCCACATTGACCGCCAAATCCTCCTTCGCCTTGTTGAGGCTCTCGACAGCCGCCTGCAGGTCGAGCCTCCGGGCGGCGATGTCGTTGGGTGTCTTCAAGCCGTCGAAGAGCGGCATGTCGAGGTTGATACTGAAGGTCGTGTTCGCCGCATTCTGATCGACAATCACGCCACTCTTCGAGGTGGAGCGTCCGAACTGGAAGCTCTGCCCCATATTGGCGTTGACCGCCGGAAGCCAACTGAATTTGCTGGTGTGCAGATCCACCTTGCGGCTCTCTTGCGCCTCGCGCTTCTGCTTCAAATCGATGTTGTGCTCGTAAGCGTACTCGATGCAAGCCTCCAAGCTCCAAGGAGCGGACGCCTCTTGCGCCGCAGCCGAGAGCGTGCCCGCCGCCAGCAAAGCGGCGCAGGCGATAGTTCCTATCCGTGTCATAAGCTATTCCTCCTTTGTTACGTTCTACTTACCCGATTCAACCACAGAGCCACGCACCTTGTCGTCGGCGGTCAGACCCTCCTTGATCTCGATGTTGATGCCATCCGAGAGACCCACCTTCACCGGATGACGCTCAAAGCGTTGCTCAGGCTGCTCCTGCGTCACCCGTTGTACAAACGCCGAGTCGCCCTGAAACTCGATCGTGCTCTCGGGCACGGTCAGCACCTGCTCAGCCCGCTGCAACACCATCTCGGCATTGGCGCTATAGCCCGCCCTGATGAAAGCGTCGGCAGGAATCTTCACCGCCGCCTTCACCTCGAACAGGATGGCTCCATTCTTCTCGACGCCCTTCGGCGAGACATACTCCAAGAGTGCATCGAAGGTGCGTCCCTCCATGGCACCGATGGTCAGCTTAATCGGCATTCCCTCGCGGATGCGACCAATCTCCGTCTCATCCACGTTGCCCTTGAAGATCATGTCGCCCATGTCTGCCACGGTGGCGATGGTCGTTCCGTCGTTGAAGTTGTTGGCTTGGATCACCGAGTTGCCCACCTTCACCGGGATGTCCAAGATCATGCCCGTGATCGTGCTTCGAATCTGCGTCGTACTGGAGACGTTGGAGTTCTTGGCGATGCCATCGCGAATGATCTCCAGCGCGCTTTGCGCATTGTCGCGCTCCTCGACCGCCTTCAGGTAGTTGGCCTTGCTCGCCTCGTAGTCTTCTTTGGCAATCACCCCTTTTCGGAAGAGCTGCTCGTCGCGCTTATAGGTCTCCTCAACCTGCTTCAGCGAAATCTCGGCCAGGTTGACACGGCTCTCGGCGCTATTGAGCTGCACCATCTCCGGAATCACCTTGATGGTGGCAATGATGTCGCCCGCCTGCACCATCTGGCCCGCCTCTTTGCGCAGCTCGGCGATAATGCCTGAGATCTGCGGCTTGATTTGCACCTCGTAACGCGGCTCTACGTTGCCCGTAGCCACACTCTTCGCCTCGATTGTGCCCTGCTTCGGACTTACGATTTCATACACGACAACTTCGGGTTGCGACTTTTTCCAAAGGAAATAGAAGGTGCCGACAACAGCTGCACCGATGCCCGTCAACAGCACGATGCGTAAACTCTTTTTCAACAACTGATTCTTCATGATTATTCTATTTTTTCTTTCAATTTTCATCATTCAACATTAACTTTCGAGAAGGCTACTCCTCGCGTATCGCGTCGATCGCCTTGACCTGCATCGCCCGCCAAGCGGGGATCAATCCCGCCAAGAGCCCACTGAGGAGCAACACCAACACCGCCGCAAGCGCCACTTGGATGCTCACGCCCGGATGCAAAATCGACATACCCTCGGAAGGGTCTCCAATCGCCCGGTCGACCACATCGAGCAGAAAAACGCCTAAGCTCAGCCCCGCGAATCCAGCCATGGCCGTAATGAGAAGACTTTCGCTCATGATCTGCGAAAGGATGCTCCAAGGCTTCGCTCCCAAGGCACGGCGCACACCGATCTCGCGCGTCCGCTCCTTGACCGTCACCATCATGATGTTGCTCACGCCAATGACGCCCGCCAACAACGTTCCGAGACCGACCAGCCAAATCAAGAGGTCGATACCCAAGAAAAGGTTGTTGAAGACTGCGACCTGAGCCGCCAGATCCATAGCCGCCACCGCTTGCGGATCGGTGGGCGAGATGTAGTTCTGCTCCTTGAATATCTGCTTGATGGCATCGATCACCGAAGACATCTTCGCATCGGGCAGAGCCGCCACGCAAAGGAAGTGGAAAATGTCGCCCTGGTTGAGCGTCTGCTGCATGGTGTGGAAAGGAAGGAAGACGGTCTCCTCAGCCCGCCCCCCGATGTTCACGCCCGAAGCACGCTGCTTCACGACGCCAACCACCTGGTAGTAGATGCCGTTCACTCGAATATATTTGCCCGTAGGGTCCTCGCCCCTGAACAACACCTCGTTTACCTTCTGGCCGATCAGGCAGACCTTTCGGAACGAACGGTCGTCCATCTCGTTGAGCAAACGGCCATAATAGACTCGCTGCAATTCGATCTTAAAATAATCGGCCGTAACGCCCTTCACGTTGAAGGAGCCGCTCACCATGCCATAGACAATGTTCTTGTCGCCTCCGCCGCCGAACAGCACGGGCGAAACCGCCTCGATTCCCTCCACCTCACGCTGAATGCGCTCCAAGTCGCGGTTGCGCATCTGCCATTCGCGGCCTTTATTGAAACCCTTGTAAGGCTCACTCGTGCGGTCGGCGAAGAAAAACGCCGAGTTGGTGGAAAAACCATCCACACTGGCAAAGATCGAATTCTTCAAACCCTTGCCCGCACCCAGCATGATGACCAGCATCAAGATGCCCCAAAAGACACCAAAGCAGGTCAGCAAGCTGCGGGTCTTGTTGCGACTGATCGTCACCCAAATCTCTGTCCATCTATCTAAATCAAACATAACTCCTCCTTTCATTCTGCCCGCATGGCCTCAATCGCTGTTACTCTTACGGCTCGTCGAGCTGGGAAGTAGCCTGCCACGACGCCCGCCACGACAATCAGGCAAGTGGCGCTCAACGCAATGCCTAAACTCACGGTCGGATTGCGGAAGACCGAGGTCGTGCCGCCCATCCCATCAGAAGAGGCGGCCATCCCGTTCGCCTCCATCAAATAGTTGACTCCCTCGGTCAGTCCGATGCCAGCCACTAAGCCCACATAGCCAAAGACCGCCGTCACCAAGATAGACTCTGTAATCACCAGGGAGAGAATCGAAGCGGGCTTCGCTCCCAAGGCCTTTCGGATGCCAAACTCCTTGGTGCGCTCCTTGACCGTGATCAGCATGATGTTGCTCACGCCCACTATGCCCGCCATCAGCGTGCCAATACCAACGATCCAGATAAAGAAGGCAATGGCGTTCATCAGGTTATTATACATGGCAAACTCGGCCGACATGCTCCAAAACCCAATCGCATTGCTATCGGTCGGGTCGTATTGGTGGCGACGGGCCATCCAAGCCCGAAAGCGTTGCTCAAAGGCATTGTTCTGCTCCTCCGTGACCACGCCCTCGGTGGCAAACGTCATATAACTGAAACCGTAACCTTTGTTATACAGCAGCTGCGACACGGAGAAGGGAATGTAAGCCGGCGCATTGTTGCTCTTGTCGTCGTCGTTATACACGCCAACGACCTGAAACATGCTCTCGCCGCAACGCACATACTGCCCTAAAGGAGACTGATGGCGAAACAACACCTCGGCCATACGAGGACTGAGCACAATCACCTTTCGTCGCTCTCGCATATCCTGCTCGTTGATGAAGCGGCCATTCTTCGTCTCGACATTGACATAGCGAATCTTCGCGTAATCGGGCGAGACGCCATTGGTTGTTCCCGTAAAGAACTCCTTGTCGTAAGTGATCGTGTCGCTGTGCGAGATGGAAGCTGAGACGTAACTCACCTCGGGGAAGTCTCGCTTCAGATCGGTCAGATCCTCCTCCTTGAACGTGATGTTACGGTTCTCACGCATGCCGCGCCACGGCTTTGTCGTGTAGCGGGTCCAAGTCTCGTTGCTGTTGGTGGCGTAGTTGTCGAAGTTGTAGAGCACGCCATTGCGCAGGCCATTGCCCGCTCCCAAGAGGACGATCAGCATGAAGATTCCCCAGGCCACCGAGAAGCCAGTCAGAAACGTGCGCAACTTGTTTTTACGCACCGTGCTCCAAATCTCCCGAAAGTTATCAAAATCAAACATGGCCCAATCCTTTCTCAATCTTCCAAATCAGCCCATCCTTCAGGCGAACTATCTTGTCGGTCGCATCGGCCACCGACTGCTCGTGGGTGACGATCACCATTGTCATTCCCTCTAAGTTGACACGGCGCAGCAACTGCATCACCTCGACCGTGGTCTTGCTGTCTAACGCTCCCGTTGGCTCATCGGCCAAGATAACCCGAGGCTTAGCGATCAAGGCACGGGCAATCGCCACACGCTGTTTCTGTCCGCCACTCATCTCGTTGGGCATGTGCTCGGCCCAGTCTTTCAGGCCCACCATGTCGAGATAGTCTAAAGCCATGGCGTTGCGTCTCTTCCGATTCACCCCTTGATAGTAGAGCGGCAAGGCCACGTTCTCCATCGCATTCTTAAACGAGATCAAATTGAACGACTGAAAGATGAACCCTATCGTTCGGTTGCGAATCTCAGCTGCTCGGCTCTCGCTCAGCCCCTGGATCAACTGACCGTTCAACCGGTAAGTGCCACTATCATACGTATCCAAGATGCCTAAAATATTCAGCAGCGTGGATTTGCCCGATCCCGACGCTCCCATGATAGAAACCATCTCACCCTCGGCAATGTCGAGGTCGATGCCTTTCAACACGTGCAGAGGTGCACCGTTGTTATACGTTTTATGAATGCCTCTTAATTCAATCATGACATGCTTTGTTTGTTTATGAATTAGACGAACGCCGCCGCTATAAGGTTACACGCTTCCGCCTCTATAGTTCTTTAATGAGCGCAAATGTATGTATTATTAATTTACTTTGTTTCGCATAGTACTACCATTTATTGTTATTTAACACAGATAGGCGCAAATCGAGTAGGTCGGGAAACAAAAGTTTTCTGACCTACTTTCGTTTCCTTTCCTCTCACACCACCGTACGTGCCGT
>CAKUZF010000046.1 GCA_934718155.1 uncultured Parabacteroides sp.
GCTTCGTGTTGTAAGAGGCGTCGGCCTGGATCTTTAAGCTATGACCGATGAGGTATTTGGTGACAGCCAGCGTGGTTTGGTTGTAATTCTTGTAACCAACGATGGGTTGCACCTCCTTGGCGGGTAGGAGCGTGGAGTTGCGCAGGGCGATCTCCCAGTTGGATGGGAACAGATAGGAGGTCTGCACGTTCACACCGTTTCCTTTATAGATGCATGGCGAGGCTTCGTTGTTGAAGAGCGGTTGGCTGGTTGAACGCCCCATGAAGTCGGTGTAGAAGGCGAAGCCCTGATACTTTAAGATGAAATCGACAAAGTAGGCGTGGAGGTCGCGTGTCTCGCCATTGGGCATGATCGCTCCGTTTTGTCCCTGCAGGCGTGTAGCCTTGTCGTTGTAGGAGTAGGCTCCCGCCAGCATGACCTTTACATTCGACTCGCGTTCGAAATCGCCCTCGGCCACTTCGCCCAGCGATTTGAATCGCCCGAAGGGATAAAGCTCCAAGCGGCACGTGTAGGCGAAACCGCTTTGCTTGCTGCTCGACCAGTTGCGTCCCTCGCCTAAGGTGATGGAGGCCTTTGCCGCCATGTTGAAGTCGCCAATCAACGGTTTATAAAACTCGCCAAACAGACCGAAGTCGCGATCGAGGTTGAACTCCGAGTTGACGATGCTGCGATCGACAAACTGCAATGCGCTGGAGGAGTTGACGCGTGCCCGATTGGCTTTGATCTTGGTCTGTCCGAAGCCGATGTTCCAGCTGGCGTTGGGCATATAGTAGATCATGGCGTCTCGCACAATGTTCTGATTGCCATTCGGCAGCACCTTCGAGTCGTAGGGCGTGAATCCCAATTGGATGGAGTAGAGCAGTTTGGGCGAGAAGATGTAGCCATCGAAACGCAAGCGCAAGCGTTTCACCCGGGCTTGTGTTTCTTGCAGCGAGAAGTTGTCGTCGAAGTCCATCGCCAAGAGGTTTTGCATGCGGAAGCGCATAGTCATCTTGTATTGCTTATTCTTGGGTTGGAAGGTGATGCCCTTACCCACCTCGATGTTGGGCATGTTGCGAAGTTTTTCTAATAGTTCGGCCTCATTGCCGGCAGAGGTCTCGAAAGTAGTCTCTTCTTGTTGTGCGGAAGCGCAAACCGACCCTACGCAAAGCAATAGGGTGGCGATAATCTTTTTATAATCCATTTTTGCCTGTAATTGCTATTCGGCGGCAAAGATAGAAGGTTGCTTATGAAAGGGGTGTTACGTTTCGATTACATTTCAGCGCATTACGTCGATTCCTTATTCCTCGGGTTCGAATTGGTCGAGATAGAGCGACTCGCCATCCCACACGATGAAGGAGCAATAGTGCATCCAGTCGCCAGCGATCAGCAGGCGGGCGGTTCGGCTCAGCATCAAGTCGAGCATGATGTGGCGATGGCCGAAAAGGAAGAAGTTGATGTCGGGGTGGCTCTTCAGGTATTCTTTGGCAAACTGAACCAGGTATTCACCGCTTTCGCCCTGATAAGCTTGCTCGTCGGCCTTGGCCAATCCGCTCTTGCGGCTGCTCAGCGACCAGCCTAAGGCGAAGCCGAACGACCAGCGCGGATGGATGCCCGCATAGAGCCACTGGCAGAAGCGGTTGCGGAAGAGCGCACGCATCAGGCGAAACGCCTTGCTGCGATAGTCCACCTCGTCGCCATGTCCTAAGAAGAAGCGTTTCCCCAACAGGTCGATCGTCAACACATCCCGATGGATGATTGCTCCAATCTCCTTGGGGAGATAGTCGAACATCCAAATGTCGTGGTTGCCAATGAAGAAGTGAATCTCAACCCCCTTGTCGGCCAGTTCGGCCAGCTTGCCTAAAAAGCGAACATGCCCTTTGGGTACGACATATTTATATTCGTACCAATAGTCGAACATGTCGCCTAAGAACCAGATGGCGGCAGCCTCCTCCTTGATGCTGTCTAACCAGCGAACCAGCTTTCGCTCCACGGCCAATGGATCGGCATGGAAGCGTGCGCCTAAATGGGCATCGGAGGCGAAGTAGATCTTTTTGGGATTGGCGGCCATCGTTCTCTTATAGAAATCCTAATTCCAGTTTGGCCTCTTCGGTCATCATGTCGCGGTCCCACTCGGGTTCAAACACCAGGTTGACCTCCACCGACTTGACACCTTCGATAGATTCTATTTTCATGCGAACATCTTCGACGATGAAGTCTGCCGCAGGGCAATTCGGGGCGGTCAGGGTCATATCGAGGCGCACGTTCTGCTGCTCGTCGATATCCACCTTATAGACTAATCCTAAGTCGTAGATGTTTACGGGAATCTCAGGATCGTACACCGTCTTCAGCATCTTGACGATCTTTTCTTCTAATTGGAGAAATTCGTTGTTCATTATTCTATCTGTTTTGCTTCGCGAATATACATTAATTCCGGCTATCTCGCCCTATTCCGTTGTAGAGATTGCCGAGCGAACCTCAGATCTTGCCTTCATCCCGGTAGCTGAAGTAGCTTGTAGAAGAGAGGATGATGTGGTCTAAGAGGGTTATATCCATCAGTTTGGCCGCCTCTTTCACTCGATCGGTCAGTCGGTCGTCTTCACGGCTGGGACGTAAGTTGCCCGAGGGGTGGTTGTGGCAGAGAATCAAGCCCGAGGCGAATGTGTCTAAGCAGGCTTTTAGGATGAGGCGGATATCTACCGCTGTTTGCGAGATGCCGCCTTGGCTGATCTTCACTTTGCTGGTCACTTTGTTGGCTCGGTTGAGGGTGGCTATCCATAACTCCTCGTGAGGAAGGTCGCACAATAGGGAATAGAAAATCAGATAGGCGTCTTTGCTGTTGCCCACTTGGTCGTGTTCGAGGGCTTCTGAGAGGCTGCGACGGCGAGCCAGCTCCATAGCGGCGGCTATCGTGACTGCTTTCGCTTCGCCAATTCCCTTGAAATCGGCTTTGAGTTGGGCAATCGACATCTTGCCTAATTCATATAGGTTTTGGTTGGCGGCTCTAAGGATGTGTTGCGCCACTTGCACGGCGCTCTCTTCGGCGTTGCCCGAGCCTATCAGGATGGCGAGCAGCTCGGCATCGCTTAAGGCAGAAGGACCTTTCAGCAACAACTTCTCGCGTGGGCGATCTTCTTCCGCCCAGTTTTTGATGGTGAGCATGGTAAAAGATTAAGAGCTATGAATCAGGAAGCGGGGCTTCACGATTCATAGCTCAGGAAATGGCTTATCGGATACGACCTACGTATGAACCGTCAGTCGTGTTAACCTCGATGATCTCGCCCTCGTTGATGAACAACGGAACGCGTACCTCGGCGCCTGTCTCAACCGTTGCGGGCTTCAATGTGTTGGTAGCTGTATCGCCCTTGATACCCGGCTCCGTGTAAGTTACTTGCAACTGAACCTTTACGGGCATATCTGCGAAAAGGACAGTCTCCGTAGAAGCGTCGGATACAACGTCAACAACCTCACCCTCTTTCATGAAATCTACACCGTTGATCAAGTCCTTCTCGATGATGATATCGTCGTAAGTCTCTTGGTTCATGAAGTGATAGTGATCACCCTCTTTGTAGGTGAACTGATAGGGGCGACGCTCTACGCGTACATCCTCCAGCTTCTCACCGATGTTGAAGCGGCGCTCAATCTGACCACCCTTCACTACATCCTTCAATGTAGTACGCATGATCGTGTTACCCTTACCCGGCTTAACGTGAAGGAAATCAACGCAGAAATACAATTTGCCATCCAAACGGATACAAGTACCTTTCTTAATGTCTTGTGAATTGATCATAAATTTAATTTCTTATTTAGTATCGAATTTGATTTTTGCTGCAAAAGTACGATTTCCGATGCAAGAAACAAAGCGTTTCGCTTATTTATATCGAAAAATAGTTGCAAATCAACTCGATAACTGGGACGAGTATGGCAGTCATGATGCCCATCAGTCCGATGGCCAGTCCGCTCAATGCGCCTTCGATGGCTCCAATCTGGATGGCTGCCGCCGTGCCCACTCCATGCGAGGAGGCTCCTAAGGCCAATCCTTTGGCGATGCTACTCTCGATGCCCATCAGTCGCATGGCGATAGGGCCGACGATGCTTCCGAAGATGCCTACCGCTACGACGATCACGGCTGTGAGTGAGGGAATTCCTCCGCTTTTCTCGGCAATGCCCATGGCGATAGGAGTCGTGACGGACTTCGGCTCTAAGGTGGCGATCAACGACTGATCAGCACCCATCAGTTTGCCGATGACGATTACGCTGACGATGCCCACGATGGCTCCCACAAAGATGGAGGTCAGGATGGAAACCACGTTCCCCTTTAGGTATTGAACCTGTTCGTAGAGCACATAGCCCAAGGCTACCACCGAAGGTCCCAACAGGAAGTGGATCAGATGACTCTTCTCTTGGAAGCTCTCGTAGGAAATGCCCAGCAGCTTCAGGATGGCGATGATGACGAAGATCGAGGTCAATAGGGGATGGAGCAGGGGGATGCGCGTCTTCTTATAGAGCGCGGTGGCTGCGATGTAGGTGCCTATCACCAATGTCAAGGCAAACAGTTCGGATTGTGCTAAATTACCCATGATGACGTTTCTTTTCGAAAGATTCTTGTGTGTATGCGACAGAGGCGATGACCAAGATGGTGCTGACCAATGAGGCGATGAGGAGCACGGCCCAATACTGCGAGATAATCCCTATGGCGTTCATCAGACCTACGCCGGCGGGAACAAAGAACAGCCCCATGTTCTGCGTCAGGAGGGTAGACACACGACCGACCTGTTGGGGTTTCACACAACGGAAGGAGAGCGCCAAGAACAGCAGCACCATTCCAATCACGCTTCCGGGGATAAAGCCATCAATCAGCTGGCTTACGGCTTCTCCTACGAAGTAGAAGAAAAGGATGTAGAATACTTCAATCAATTTATTCATCTCTATGCGATGATTAAGATAACCGCCGCGAAGATATGAAAAATCCTGATAAAAATATGTTTTATAACATATTCTTTTTGCAATCAGCAAGCAAGAGCGGAGGCGATAAACATGTAGATCATCATGCCAATGATGTCGTTGGTGATGGTGATGAAGGGGCCGGTTGCCAAGGCCGGGTCGATTTTTAGTTTATCGAGGGTCATGGGGACCAGCGTGCCAAAGATACTGGCGAACATCACTACGGCAAAAAGGCTCAGCGAAACAGAGGCGGTGATGCCTCGGTCGCCCAGCATGAAGAAGTTATAAACGAATACCACCAAACTGATGATGCAGGCATTGATGAGCGAAACGACACCCTCTTTCAAGATCTGCGGCACGATGCCTCCCTCTTTCAAGGAGTTGTTGGCCAAGCCTTGCACCACGATAGCGGAAGATTGGATGCCCACGTTTCCGCCTGTTCCACCAATCAACGGGATAAAGAGAGCCATCTTGGGATTGGAGGCGAAGCTGGATTCGAAACCGCCTAAGATCACGGAGTTGCCCAGTCCGCCAATCATGCCGATAAGTAGCCAAGGCAGGCGAGCCGCGGTTTGTGTGAAGACATTATCCGAGGTCTCCACATCCTGCGAGATACCTGATGCCAACTGGTAGTCGCGCTCGTGTTGCTCACGCACCTCGTCCATGACGTCGTCTACCGTGATGCGACCTACTAAACGGCCGATGCTGTCGACCACCGGAACAGCCACGATGTCGTATTTGTCGATGATCTCGGTCACCTCTTCGATGCTGTCGCTGTCGCGCACCGCGATCGGGTCGCTCTTCATCACATGCTTGATCTTCGAGACGGAGGGGCTGGTGAGCATCTTCTTCAAGGGAAGCACTCCGCGCAGGCGTTCGTCGTCGTCTACCACGTAGACGTAGTAGATCTCGCTGACCTCTTCGGCCTGCTTACGCATCTCCTCGATGCACTTCGGCATGCTCCAGTTTTCGTTCACCACGATCATCTCCGTACCCATCAAGCCGCCGGCGGTATCCTCGTCGTATTTCAACAGATCGACGATGTCGCCCGCCTGCTCCACGTCTTCGATGTGCGAGAGGATCTCCTCTTGGGTGTCTTCGTCCAGCTCACGCATCAAGTCTACCGCGTCGTCCGTCTCCATGTTGTCGACGAACCGCTTTGCGATCAACTCGTTAGGCAGCTCTTTCAGCAATTTATGACGATCCTCTTCATCGAGTTCCATCAAGACATCGGCCGCCTTCTCGCCATCCATCAACAGATAGAGGTAGATGGCCTCTTGAAGCGACAACGATTGATAGAGTTCCGCGATGTCGGCGGGGTATAACTCCTTCAATAGCTCTTGTGCCTGTGCGTCATCTTTAGCCTCGATGATTTGCTTCAGGTGTTCAATGTATTCTTTATTCAACTCGATCATGACCGTCTGCTTTTATTTTATGAGCTTAATCGTTTGTTGTGCGATTCAAATGCTGTTGGGTAATCAATGTCAATTCAACGAACTGCTCTACAGAGAGCTGTTCCGGGCGTTTGTCGAAGATCGGCATGGCCAAAGCCTCGCACTCTTTTCCCAAGAGCGGGCGCATGGAGTTGCGCAAGGTCTTGCGTCGCTGGTTGAATGCCGTCTTCACCACAGTCTTGAATAATTTCTCGTCGCATCCCAGCTCCGTGCGCTGGTTGCGCGTCATCTTCAAGACGGCGCTCTTCACCTTTGGGGGTGGATCGAACACCTTCTCGCTGACGGTGAAGAGGTATTCCACGTCATACCATGCCTGGAGCAAGACGCTCAATATGCCGTATGTCTTACTACCGGGGCCAGCCGCCAATCGTTCGGCCACCTCTTTTTGCAACATGCCTGAGCAGCAGGGAATGCGATCCTTGTACTCCAGCACCTTGAAGAAGATCTGGCTCGAAATATTGTAGGGATAATTGCCAATGACACAAAAATCGCCTTTGAACACTTTGGCCAGGTCGAGCTTCAGAAAGTCGGCCGGTAAGATGCGCCCTTTCAGGTCGGGGAAGTTGACTTCGAGATAGGCCACCGATTCCATGTCGAGCTCCACTACGGTCAGGTCGTGGTCTGCCTCCAGCAAGAATTGCGTGAGGACACCCATGCCGGGACCGATCTCAAGAACGGGAGTCGAACGGTAATCCGCCAATGTATCAGCGATACGTTGTGCGATTTGCAAGTCCTTCAAGAAGTGTTGTCCTAATGCTTTTTTAGGTTTAACTGATTTCATCCGCTTCAGTCTAACTAATGCGTTATTTTCAATAATAATTCTTATCTTCGCGATGCACAAAAGTACAAAATAATTTTAGTTCACGCTTTATAATGGATTTAAAAAGCATTCTTCGTACCTTCTTGAAGGTGGTGTTGCCTTTGGGATTAGGTTTCTTATTGTTGTGGTGGCTTTATCGTGAGATGGACGTCACTGAAATTTGGAGCGTCATCAAGAGTGGCGTTCGTTATGACATCATCCTGTTCTCATTGCTGTTCGGCCTCTTTGCGAACGTGGTCAGAGGGTTGCGCTGGGGATTGCTGATCGAGACGTTGGGCGTGAAGTTTAAGATGTCGAATGCGGTCAATGCGGTGCTGGGCAATTATGCGGTCAACTTGGCTCTGCCTCGTGTGGGCGAGGTGTGGCGTTGCGGTGTTGTGGCGAAATACGATAAGATCTCATTCACCAAGCTTTTGGGCACGCTGCTTATCGATCGTGTGAGCGATACGATCATGGTGGGGACGATTACGTTGTTCATATTTATCTTCAATATTGAATTCTTCATTAGTTTCTTTGCCAAGAACCCTGCCTTGTTGGAGGGGTTCCAGTCGATGCTCCATTCCGTTTGGATCTATGTAGGGCTGGTCGCACTGGTGGCGGTAGTCTGGCTGGTCTTCAAGTATATGAGTCATCTGACGCTGGTTCGTAAGGCCAAGGAGATGCTGCTGAATGTATGGGCAGGCATGAAGAGTATTTGGTTGATGGACAAGAAGTGGCTGTTTCTGTTGCAGACCCTGCTGATTTGGGGAGGCTACTTCTGCTATTTCTATATCACCTTTTATGCGTTCGATTTCACACGCGATTTGGGCATAGGGGTAGGTTTGATCGCTTTCACGATGAGCAGCATCGGAGTGGCGGTACCGGTGCAGGGCGCTATTGGCCCTTGGCACTTCATGGTTATCGCAACGTTGGTTTGCTTCGGTGTGAACGAGACCGATGCGGCCGCCTTTGCCTTGGTGGTTCATACCGTCCAGACGGTTTGGACGGGTCTATGTGGCTTGGCTGGTATCGTTGCCTTGCCACTCACAAACAAGAACGTTATTGTTTCACACTAAATACTATGCAGTATGGCAGCAGAAATTAAAGAGCTTTCTCCGAAACAAGTTTGGGGGTATTTTTATGAGCTGACACAGATTCCTCGTCCTACGGGGCACATGGAAGCTGTAACCCGTTATGTCGCGTCCGTTGGCAAGGAATTGGGGTTGGAGACGTTGCAAGATGCCGTGGGCAATGTGTTGATTCGTAAGCCGGCCACTCCGGGCATGGAGGATCGCAAGACGGTTACGCTTCAGTCGCATCTCGACATGGTGCCGCAGAAGAACTCTTCGGTGCAACACGACTTCACCAAAGATCCGATTGATGCCTACATCGACGGAGAGTGGGTTACCGCCCGCGAGACCACTTTGGGTGCCGACGATGGCATGGGTGCCGCATTGGCTTTGGCTGTCTTGGCTGCGAAAGACCTGCGTCATGGCCCGATCGAGGCGCTCTTCACGGTCGATGAGGAGGTGGCGATGGATGGTGCTTTTGGCCTCCGTCCCAACTGGCTGAAGGGCGATATCTTATTGAACTGCGACTCTGAGAAAGAGGGCGAGCTCTTCGTGGGTTGTGCGGGAGGTGTGAACGTAACGGCCTCTTTACAGTTCAAGGAGGATCCCGAGGTGCCCGAAGGCGATGTGGCTGTCAGGGTGAACCTCTCAGGTTTGAAGGGTGGACACTCAGGCGTAGATATCCACTTGGGCCGTGCCAATGCCAACAAGTTGATGTTCCGTTTCCTGAAGGAGGCGGTGCGCGACTACGGCGCTCGCTTGGCTGAGGTGGAGGGCGGCAATATGCACAACGCCATTCCGCGTGAGGCTTATGCCATCGTGACAATCCCGGGCGATAACGTGGAGGCTTTGTGGGAGTTGGTGGCCGACTATCAAGACCTCTTCCGTGAGGAGTATAACGGTATAGAAAACAAGATTGATTTCACGGCGGAACTGGTTGAGTTGCCGAAAACGCTGATTCCCGAGGAGATTCAGGATGATATGATCAATGCGATTGAGGCTTGCCAGAACGGTGTGATCACGATGCTGCACGATTTCCCCGGCACGGTGGAATCGTCGTCCAACCTCTCGATCGTGCGCTCTTCGGAGGGATTGTTCGAGATTATGATCCTGGTGCGTAGCTCTTCGGGCTCTCGCAAGGATGCGATCTGCTCCAGCTTAGAGAGTGTCTTCTCGTTGGCAGGCGCCAAGGTGGAGGAGTCGGCTCCCTACAATGGCTGGCAACCCAATATCAACTCGCCGATTCTGCATGTGATGCGCGAGTCTTATAAGCGTCTGTTTGGCAAGGAGCCGGAGGTGAAGGTGATGCATGCCGGCTTGGAGTGTGGCATCATTCAGGGCAACTATCCGCAGATGGATATGGTCTCTATCGGTCCGGACTTGGAGCACCCGCATTCGCCCGATGAGCGTGTGGGCATCAAGTCGGTGCAGCGCACTTGGGATTTCATTGTCGATACCTTGGCGCATATCTAAGGCATCAGAACGCTATCTTGATCTTATTTCAACAAGGAGGTGTGTCGATAAGGGCGCACCTCTTTTTTTTGTCTTGAAAAAAACGTTGCCCATGGCGTTTCGAGACCATGGGCAACAGTTGTTCGTGCTATAGGCGACTTTATGCCTTTTCCATCTGAACGAAGTGCTTACCAGGGAGGATAAGCTGCTCGCCCTCCGCTATGGCGGGCCAGTCGGTCTCGACCTTGTCGGTCGGGACGTTCTCAAAATGAACGTCGTCGGCATCGGAGTAGGCAACGAGGCGTAATCCATGAGCCGCCAACTGCTGTTCGATGCGTCGTTGCAGATAGGCCTGTCCCTCTGCGCCGAAGCGTTCGGCATCTACATACGAGGCTTGGAGCCAGGCGAGCGTGTCGAGGTCGTTCTTGAGGCTGGCCATTGTCTGCTCCTTTCCTAAGCGGACGAAGATGGCGATGAGGCGCTCGATGTCTTGCTGGATCTCCTCAGCAGTCGAAACAATCTCCTCCTTCTTGGTCGTGCGTGGGCGAGGCATCTTGACCGGTTTCTCAATGCAAAGGCTATAGATGGAGCCGAAGGCCGCACCTGCGAGGGCGGCCAATGGCAGACGTAGCAGGCGAGGTTGCTTGTTGAGCAACTCGCTTGTTGTGAGTCCTGCCGCCAAACCAATGCCAATGGCGGGCAGGCTGGCATGATGCACATACAACCGTTCCATGAAGATCTCTTGTTTGATTTTCAATGGGAACTGCATGAAAGTGAGCAGGCCGATGGCCTCTTCCTTCTGCGCTTCGGTCAACAGGTCGGTGTATTGTAGCTCCTGCTTCACTACACGCATGATCAACTCACGAGCCTCTTCAACGGGAGGCGCTACCTGTAGTATCTGCTCGATACATTCTACATATATATTCTCCATATCGGTTGTTGTTGTGTAGGCGAACGGCTCGCCTACGATTCTACTGCAAAAGAAAGCATTTGCAGCCACATTTGCAAATTATTGGAAGGTGATATGCAACACAACCAACTCTGATTTTGTGCCGACGCGATAGGGAGGGCCGGCAAAGCCAATGCCCGAGGAGACCACGTATTGTGCCCCTGCCTGCTGATAATAGCCGTAGGAGCAGGGGTAAACCCATTTCATCACTAAGGGGTAGGGCCAGAGCTGCCCGTTGTGGGTGTGGCCGCAGAGGGTGAGGTCGATGTGGTTCATGACCGACTCGCTGAAGCTCAACGGCTGGTGATCTAAGACGATGAGCGGCTTGGAGCGATCCACCCCTCTCAGTAGGCTTTGCAGGCCGTGCCGCTGCTTGTTGACGAGGTCGTCGCGCCCGATCAGGTAGAAGGTAGAGTCGGGTTGCGCCACGGAGTCGATCAGGAGCGTCGCTCCCGTTTTCTGCAGCCAACGGTATTTGGCGAAGCGGTTGGCTCGGTATTCGTGGTTGCCATTCACGGCATAGACGCCCAGCGGAGCTTTCAGCGCACGAAGATCCTCCTCGACATGCGCCCTTTCGGCATAGAGCGATTCGTAGTCGAGCCAGTCGCCCACCCACACCACCAAGTCGGGCTTTTGGGCGTTGCTCAAGGCTACGTATTTTCGAACCAGCCGGTTGCTGATCATCTCGCCGATGTGCATGTCGCTCATCATCACGATGGTCAGGCTGTCGCGTCCCGCCACCTTCTTCGGAATATGGATAGAGTAGTGGGTAGCGACGGGATTGTTTACCACCCAGTTGGCATGCACCATCAAGGCGGTTACGCCGAGCGTAATCCCTGCGAAGAGCGAGAGTTTGACAGCGGCATAATGCTGCCTCACCCAAGCGGGGAACCAAGGATGGCGTTTGTGCGACAGCCTCAGTATCTCGACGACAAGGAGCGCCATGGTGATGTAGAGCGAGGCGATGTACCACGTGTTGCAGACATAGTAGATCGGGATCAACACCTGTGCGGGCAACTCCTTAATGAAGAGGTGGCCAAAGAGAAAGACAATCAGCTCGAGGACCAGCAGGCCCACGAAGGGCCAGCGATAGCTCCGTTTGGCGGGCAACGCCTGATAGCCTCGATAGCCAATGTAGGGCGTCAGCAGCAACTGAAGGAAGATGGATTGCAAAAAGACCTTCATGAGACGGGCTGGAATGTGAGGTTGAACACGACGATCTCGCTGTCTGTCCCGATGCGGAAGGGTGGTCCCCAAAGGGAGAGACCCGACGAAACGTAGATCAGGCTTTGGCCAATCTCTTTGCTGCCATAGCTCAGCTCAAACAGCCGATCGACCAGTAGGCTCATCGGCCAGACCTGCCCACGATGAGTGTGTCCGCTGAATTGCAGATCTACGCCGGCTTCGGCTGTCTTCGCCAAGTCGTAGGGCTGATGGTCGATCAAGAGGATGGGGCGGTCGGTCGCTAAAGAGGCGGTCAGTTCGGCCAACGGCTTCCGGCGTGTGTTGTGGCGATCGTCGCGTCCAACCAGTTGCACACCGTTCGGCAGCGTCACGACCGAGTCTCGAAGGAGAACGATTGGTGTCTCGCCCAGGAAGCGTTCCACGTTGGCGATGCCGCTGTAATAGTCGTGATTGCCCGGCACCATATAGATGCCGTAGGTAGCGATCAGCTCCGAAAGCTCCTCCTGCATGTGTTCTTCCCAAAGCGGAGTGATGTCGTGATCCACCAGGTCGCCCCCGATCAGGATAAGATCGGGGCGCAAGGCGTTGATCTGTTGCACGTAGTGGCTGAGCATCCGCTTGTTGGTGGCATATCCTAAGTGGATATCGCTGATGGCCACTACCTTCAGTTGTCGCTCTTCGCCTTGGATGGCTTTGGCTATCGGGCGGTCGATCTCCTTCACACTCGGGTGCATGTAGTGATAGTTGCCATAGGCCAGCAGGCAGAGCACGCCGAACAGGCTGATTTGGAAGCTGTAGGGGACAGGCCGATGGCAACACTTCAGCAGGTCGAACAGCAGGAGGGCGATCACCATGTAGAGCGTGAAGACCAGCCAGCCTGAACCGACCTGCTCGATCAGCTGTGCCCACCAAGCGGGCAGATGCAGCGAGCGCAGGAAGAAGGTCCCGACGAAGGAGAGGGCGCACAGCAGGAAGAGGATGAGTAATAGCATCCTCACGCCTGTGGATTGCCAGGCGAATGCGGCTTTCCCGCGGAAGAAAATATAGACATTGCCTAACAGGTAGGCGACGGGGAGCAAGAGGAAGAGCGACTTCATTTTTTCGTTTAAGCAGCATGTAGCGCTGGCTCACTCTGGTCAGTGGCGCAGCGCTATGCAATTTGTTTACTTCTTATAACCAACCGGATTGTTGAGGATGACCAACTGATCATCACGCAGTTTCAATGTTTTCTTCAGCCCGTCGGCATCCATGCTGCCACGGGGAACGGTCACCAATCCACAACCAGAGCAGAAAAGTGCGATGTTTTGCGACACCAATCCCGCATCGACCGCAGCGAAAAGTTGAGTTTTGCTCTTAGCGGGAGAGTCGCCAAACTTAGCCAAGTCGCTTACCAACAGCAGGCTGACAGGCGCTTCTTTGACCGAGGCTTGCTGGCCGGCGATCAGTCCGCGATGGTCGCCCGCCACAACGGGATTCAATTGATGCGCTTTCGCGTCGTAAAGATAGGCTCCCTCTTCCATGATCACATAAACATCGATGTCTTGCTTGTTCAAGGCTGAAGCGGCGGTGCGTTTCCCGTCTGCACGATTCACGCCATTGGCCGCCCACAGCAGGTCGGAGAGGTCTTGCAGGCTCAGCTTCTTGGTGCTGAACTCGCGCTCAGAGTGGCGGTCAGCCAGTGCTTTGGTGACAACTGCGCCTCGATTCTTGTTGGGCTGATTCAATTTAATGGTCTTCAAACTCTGCGCTTGCAAAGCGCCAATACTAAACAACATAGTGGCTACTACACATAAAAAAGCTCTCATGATAATTATCGTTTAAAATGTTTGCTTCGCCAAAGTAACGCAAATTCATTGGCTTTTCCATACGCTCTTGTGCGAAAAGTGCGCCGCATTGACGTTTTTTCGCTAATTTTACAGCCGCAAACAGATATTTGTCATGAAGGCAATACAACGATTGAATCTTTCTGGCAGCTTCATGCTGCTGCTGTTCTTTGTGGGCAGCTTTCTTTTTTTTGAATGGCATTACCGCTATTTCTATCGTTTTCTGGAGCAATTCGTGTTGTTTCAGACCTCGGAGAGTTATGCCCACACCCTGCTTGGCGAGCCGGGTGGAGGCGTCGAATACATGGCCTCTGGCCTGACGCAGTGTTTCTCTACCCCTTTTGCCTCTTCGGCCACGATTGCGCTTTTGCTCACTTTGGCAGCTGGCGGGTTGGCTCTCTTCCTAAAGACGGCAGGGGCCGCCTCGGGCAACCTGTGGATTGCCTTGCTGCCGGGATTGCTCTTTTGGTTCTTCCCGCAAGAGTCTATCGCCCCGTTGCTGACGGTCAATGTCGCTTGTTGGCTGGCGGTGCTCTACAATGCGATCAAGCCTTCGTGGGTGCGCTATGGGGCAGGCCTCGTTTTGCTGACGCTCGCCTACTTCCTTGCCACTCCCGCCCATCTGCTTTTTGCCTGCTTCATCGCGATGTCGGAAGTGTGGCGTCGCGAAGGGACAAAATCGACCGTTGTCGCTGTCGCTGCTTTGGTCTGGGCGGCCTTGCTCCCTCTGATCGCGATGCGCACCTGCTATATCCTACCGATGCGTGAAGCCTACCTGAGCAAATACCTGTGCCATCCCGAGTATCCCGTTCCGACGGCCCTGCTCGTTTACGGGCTTTCCTATCCGTTGGCAGCCCTGCTGAAGCTGCTGTGGGGAAAGCGTCAGCTTTCTTTTCGTCCCCTTTTGCGGTCGGCCTTGGCCATTGGCTCGCTGCTGGCCTTGATGGCTTGGCCCCTCTTCACCACACGGCATCCCATGGAGCAGGCCTATTATTACGACGATTTGGCGCGCAACGCCGATTGGAAAACGATCGTGATGCATGCCCAAAAGCAGGGCGTGAGAGATATGCAGTCGCTCATCTATGTCAACTTGGCGTTGTCGCATACGGGGCAGATGGCGAATGGCCTATTCCATTTCCCGCAGTTCGGCGTGGAGGGGCTCATCCCGAAGGATCCTAAGAGCCGCTTGGACCTGATTCAGGCGAGCGAGGTGGCTTGGCAAGTGGGGCAGGTGAATGCGGCGCAGCGATTCGCTTTTGTCGGCGTGCTGAGTGCGCAGCGCTGCGTGCAACCCCGGTTGATGCAGCGATTGGTCGAGACCTATCTGGTGAATGGCGAGTATCGTGCCGCCGAGAAGTATATCCGTATCTTGGAGGCCTCCCCTCGTTATCGGGCTTGGGCGCACGAGCAACGTCCGTTGCTCGATGCGGCGAAGGCGGCCCAGTGCGACTGGATCGCGGCGAAGCGGAAGATGCTGCCGCAGACAGACAACCTGTTCGACTTGACGGCCTCTTTCCCCAGTGCGATCGCCTTCCTTTTAGACGATCATCCCGACAACCGTGCTGCCTTCGAGTATGCGATGGCCTATCTGTTGATATATAAAGATTTGGGGACGTTTATGCACTACATGGAGCAGAAGCGGCAGCGGGGCGAGGAGTTCCCAAAGACCTATCAAGAGGCGATCTGCCTCTTCTGTTCGGTTGGCAACAACCAAGAGCTGCTGAAGCAGTATCCCATTAGCGACGAGGTGAAGGGGCGCTTTGCTCGCTTCGCCCAGCAACTTCGCGGCTTGACACCCGCCACCGCCAAGGCGCAATATGGCGACACCTATTATTACTATGCGCAGTTTGCGCAAACCCCTCAAGAGCACTAAAGAAGGAGAGAATATGATGAACAGTAAAAAGATATATGGCCTGTTGGCTGCTTGGATTGTTTGCCTGGGATGGGCACTTACGGCCTGCTCCGAGCAGCCCTCCCATGCGCAAGATCAGTCGGACTATCCGGCCATCTTCCCCGATTATGTGGGCGTGACGATTCCTTGTAACATCGCACCGCTCAATTTCCGCCTCGACTTCCCCGCCGAGCGCTGTATGGCCCGCATCGGCGAGCACACTTATAGCGGAAAGCAAAGCATTCGTTTCGATGAGAAGGAATGGAGACAGCTGCTGGAGGCCAATAAGGGGAAAACCATCGAAGTGGAGCTTTACACAAAGCAGGCGGGCGTTTGGAACCGTTGGAAGAATTTCCCTATCTACGTGAGCGATCGGGCGATCGACTCCCACTTGGTGTATCGACTGATTGAGCCAGGCTATGAGAAGTGGCATATCGTAGGCATCTACCAGCGTAACTTGACAAACTTCGAGGAGACCCCGATTATCCGCAACGACATGACGGGCTACAACTGCATGAACTGCCACACCTTCTGCATGGGCGATCCCGGGCAGATGCTCTTCCACATGCGTGCGGCCAACGGGGCGACCTATCTGTTGCAGAACGGTAAGTTGCAGAAGCTGAACACAAAGACCAACGAGACCATCAGCAACCTGACCTATCCGGCTTGGCATCCCTCGGGTCGCTATCTGACTACCTCGGTCAATACCATCCGCCAGTTCTTCCACTCGGTGAAGGAGAAGAAGATGGAGGTGTTCGACTCGGAGTCGGACGTGGTCGTCTACGACATACAGCAGCAAGCCATCCTCTCGGCGGCATCAATCATCACGAAGGAGCATTTCGAGACCTTCCCTGCCTTCTCGCCCGATGGCAAATGGCTCTACTTCTGCAGTGCGCCAGCCAAGAAGATGCCCGAGGAATACGACCAGGTGCGCTACAACCTCTGTAGGGTTGCTTTCGATGCCGAGCGGGGAGCCATTGAGCTGCCAGTCGATACTTTGGTGCGGGCGGATAGCACGAGTTGCACCTTCCCTCGCATTTCGCCCGATGGTCGCTTCTTGCTCTATACTGAGACTGCCTATGGCCAGTTCCCCATCTGGCACTCCGATGCCGAGCAGCGCATGCTGCGCCTCTCTGATCGTCAGCCGATCGACATGCGGGCGATGAACAGCGAGGATACCGATAGCTACCACAGCTGGAGCAGTGGCAGCGACTGGGTAGTCTTCAGCAGTCGTCGCGACAATGGCCTCTACACGTTGCCTTACCTTTGCGGCATCGACGCTGAGGGCAATCCCGCCAAGCCGTTCCTCTTGCCGCAGGCCGACCCCGAGAAGTACGATTATCAGCTCTATTCCTACAATATCCCCGAGCTGGTGAAGGGCGAGGTGACGATCAGTCCGTATGAGATACAACAGGTGGCTCTCAACGAGCAGCCTAAGCAGGTTAAGTTTAAATAGAAGAAGAGTATGACAAAGGATGTAAAAGCAGAATCGGTGACCAAAGACTTGCGCTATTTGCAACTCTTGGCGCGATGTTTCCCGACCATTGCGGATGCCAGTACGGAGATTATCAATTTAGAGGCTATCTTGAACCTGCCGAAAGGAACGGAGCACTTCTTGAGCGACCTGCATGGCGAGGATCAGGCCTTCGACCATGTGTTGCGAAATGCCTCGGGCGCGGTGAAGCGGAAGGTGAACGAGATCTTCAGCAACACGTTGCGCGATCAGGAGAAGAAGGATCTTTGTACGCTGATCTACTACCCTGAGGAGAAACTGGAGCTTGTTAGGGAGAAAGAGCGCGACCTCGACGATTGGTACAGGGTGACGCTGAACCAACTGGTGCGTGTGTGCCGCAATGTCTCCTCGAAATACACCCGCTCGAAGGTGCGCAAGGCGCTTCCGAAGGAGTTTTCCTACATCATCCAGGAGCTGTTGCACGAGTCGACCGTCGAACCCAACAAATCGGCCTATGTCGATCAGATCATCCGAACCATCATTTCCACGGGGCGGGCCGACGATTTCATCATCGCTTTGGCCAACCTGATCCAGCGGCTGACGATCGACCTGTTGCACGTGATAGGCGACATCTACGATCGAGGCCCTGGAGCACACCTGATCATGGATATCCTGTGTGATTACCACAACTTCGACATTCAGTGGGGCAACCACGACCTGCTTTGGATGGGAGCGGCAGCGGGCAACCGGGCCTGTGTGGCCAACGTGATCCGCATGTGTCTGCGCTTCGGCAACATGGCCACCTTGGAGGATGGCTATGGCATCAACCTCTTGCCGCTGGCCACCTTCGCCATGGAGGTCTATGGCGACGACCCTTGCACACTCTTCCTTCCGCAGACCAAGTTTGCCGACAATGGCATGGACGAGAAGACGGAGCACTTGGTGGCGCAGATGCACAAGGCGATGACGATATTGCAGTTTAAGCTGGAGGGTGAGATTATTCGCCGCCGACCGGAGTTTGGCATGGATGACCGTCTGCTGTTGAACCACCTGGACCTGCGACAGGGCACAGTCGAGGTGGAAGGCAAGGCCTATCCGTTGGCCGACACGCATTTCCCCACGGTCGATCCTGCCGATCCCTATCGGCTCACCGAGGGCGAGCAGGAGCTGATCGAGAAGATCTCCCATTCGTTCGAGTGCAGCGAGAAGCTGAAGAAACACATGCGCTGCTTCTTCCGCCATGGCAGCATGTATCAGGTTTGCAATTCCAACCTGCTTTTCCATGCGTCTATCCCGATGAATGCGGATGGCAGCTTCAAACAGGTGCGCATCTTAGACCAGGAATATGCCGGCAAGGCCCTGCTCGACAAGGTGGATCAGTTGGTGCGCGAGGCCTACTTCAAGACTGGCGAGCCAGAGGAGCTTTCGTTTGCCTCCGATTATCTGTGGTATCTTTGGTGCGGCCCCGACTCTCCCCTGTTCGACAAGAGCAAGATGGCTACCTTCGAGCGGGCCTTCATTGCCGACGCGGAAACGCACAAAGAGGAGAAGGGCGCTTATTATGCCTTGCGCACTGAAGAGGAGATTTGCGACAAGATCTTGGATGAGTTTGATGTAGTGGGCGAGCATCGCCACATCATCAACGGCCATGTGCCTGTGCGTTCGGTGAAGGGCGAGAACCCGATCAAGGCCAATGGCAAGATGCTTGTGATTGATGGCGGATTCTCACGTCCTTACCATTCACAGACGGGTATCGCGGGTTACACCTTGGTTTATCACTCACGAGGTTTCCAGTTGGTGCAGCACGAGCCCTTCGAATCGCGGGCGAAGGCCATCGAAGAGGGGCTCGACATCAAATCGACCTTGATCATGGTCGAACTGAGTGCGCATCGTCAGATGGTGAAAGACACCGACCAAGGGGCGGAGTTGCGTAGCCAGATCAAAGAACTGGAGAAGCTGCTCTATGCCTATCGCAATGGCTCGATCAAAGAGAAGGAACGCTAATCGCATATAGGAAGTGTGCAGTTTGCTGCCCTACACCCCATGGTCCGCACCCCGCGCACCCCGCAGTTCGCGCACCCCAACTACGGGGTTGCTCTAAGGCTGCTCCGATGCTGCTCCGAGGTTGCTCTAATGTTTCTCTAATCCAGGGTTAGAGAAACATTAGAGAAAGATTAGAGAAACGATAGAGCTCGATTAGAGCTACTGCGTTGCAGCTTGGGAGCGCGGGGCTATTTCAATTCGATATTATTCTCTTTTGCGTATTGCGAGGGACTCATGTTGAATTGCTTGGAAAAGGCCCGGCTGAAATAGGACTGCGAGTTGAAACCAACCGCCTCGGCGATCTCGTAAATCCTCATATCGCCTTGAAGGATCAGCTCGGCAGCTTTCTTTAGTCGGCTGATCTTGATCAGCTCGTTGGGCGTTACGTTCGACAGGCCGTTGATTTTACGGTAAAGGGTCGGACGGCTTAGGTTCATCAAGTCCGCTATCAT
>CAKUZF010000047.1 GCA_934718155.1 uncultured Parabacteroides sp.
GGTTTCGCCTGCGTGATAAATGGTGTAATGAGCCTGCTCGGTGCTGTTCTGCAGCGAGCGGTAAGCCACATAAACGTCATAGCGCCCCGGGCGGCGCACATGAGGCAACCAGCGAGCGACGCTCTCCCGTCCCTGCTTGATTGTCGAAGTCTGTCGGAATCCGCCTTCCGTAAAGGGATTCTCGCCGTTCAGCAAGGGGGTGTCGCGATATCCATATCCTGCGCTTCCGCCATCCTCCCAGGGGCGATCGCCCTGTTCCTCTTGATAGCGGGCCTCAGCCGTCGCACCCGATTGGTCGACAATCAGCTCTTCGGTTTGCACATCTCGTTCGCGAGGCAGAAACACCTGTGCGCCAGCCAGCTCCAGCATAGGCATCAAATAGGGAACTACAAAGCTGTGGGTAAACAGATCCTCTACGGTGCCAAAGAGGCGGGCTCGCTGCCACTTCCACCGTTTCGCCTTTTGCGCATAGTAGTAGCCATGGCTCGACCACAGCGCGATGTAGCGGTCTTGCAAACCTTTCGTGAGGGTATAAGGGCGGTCGAGCGGTGTGATCAGGGGCTGTTGCTTCGTCTTCGGAGCGAAATGGCGGCATTTGTTGAAGCCCTTTGTCTTCGCATATTCGGGCACCAATTCCTCGATCGGCGTGCCACGAGTTGTCAGTCGCAGCCGGCTTCCTTCCGCAAAAAGAGGGCGCAACGTGTCGTAAAGGGCCTCAACCCGATCCGGACGGAAGGGCAGATCCTCTAAGGCCTCATTGGCCTCGATGCGCACATGGCGTTTCGTCTCGGTGAGCGAGACCACCTTAATGGTGCGTACACGGGCATATTGCTCGGCGAACCGCTGCAAGCGAGCGGCCACCTCCGCCTTCAGCTCATCCTTCTCTGCGCTCCATGCCGGAGCTGCCGCCAACAAGAATGCCCAACAGAGCACCCACACTTTCCATTTCGTTTTTTCCCTTCCTTCCATACCATTTAAACGAGATACGCAAAGGTAGGTATTTTTAGAAGAATAAGCTATAAATAGACCGTTTTCCCACGATAGTTTAAGGGGGTTCAAGCCGTAAGCTTACGGGTTTAAGAGCCAAAAAAAGAGGGATGCCCGAAGGCATCCCTCTTTAGTTATATAACCCTTTATAAACGATTTACGATTAGAGTTGGATCCAGCGCACATAGGCGAAGTCCATGCGGTGAGGCAGCTCCTTGTGCTGCGGGAACACACGGAAGCAAACCTTATGGTCGCCAGCCTCCGACGGCGTGAACTTCAGTGCGAAGTAGAGCTTAGAGCCCTCCTCCTTCTTCAGCTCAAACTGGAAGCTGTTCACGAAGTTCAAGTCGTGCTTCTCAGGATTCTCCTTAGCCACAACCATCTCGGCACCCAACATGCCCTGCAACTCGTGACGATCGATCACCAAGTTGAAGTTGTACTCCTTGCCAACAACGATGCCAGCGGCATTGATGTCTTGGTCGCAAGTGAAGTTCTCCACCTGGAAGCAATCCCAGTGCTGAGCTACCTCTTCCTTCCAAGCGGCAATCTCCTTAGCCACCTTGAAGTTGTCTGACATCAAATGATCAGCACGCGTAGCCAACTTGTGATAGAAGCGCTCCTCGTAGTGGTCCAACATGCGCTTCATCGTATAATCCGGAGCAATCTTCGTGATCGAGTTCTTGATATACTGAATCCAGTCGGGTGAATAGCCCTTGCTGTTCTTCGCATAGTAGGTCGGGATGATCTCGGTCTCCAGCATGTGGTAGATCGTAGCGGCATCCAGCTGATCCTGATACTGCTGGTTCTCATAAGTGCGTTTGTCGGTCAATGCCCAACCAGCGCCCTCTCTGTAACCCTCGTACCACCAACCATCGAGCACTGAGAAGTTCAATACACCGTTCATCTCGGCCTTCTCGCCTGATGTACCCGAAGCCTCCAACGGACGAGTCGGCGTGTTCAACCAAACATCAACACCCGAAATCAAGCGACGAGCCAAACGCATGTCGTAGTTCTCCAAGAAGATGATCTTGCCCAGGAACTCCGGACGACGAGAGATCTCGACGATGTGCTTAATCAAGCCCTGGCCACCACCATCGGCGGGGTGAGCCTTACCGGTGAATACGAACTGGATCGGGAACTTCTCGTTGTTGACGATCTTAGCCAAACGATCCAAGTCGGTGAACAACAGGTGAGCACGCTTATACGTAGCGAAACGACGACCGAAACCAATCATCAAAGCGTCAGGGTTGATCTTCTCCAAGATAGAAACCACCTTCGAGGGATCGCCCTGGTTCTTCAACCAGCTATCCTTATACTGCACACGGATGTAATCGATCAACTTCTTCTTCAAAGTCTTGCGGATCTCCCAGATCTCCTCGTCGGGCACATCCTGGATAGCCTTCCAGCACTCGAAGCTCGACTGGTTGTCGAACATGTCCTTGCCCAACTTCTCGGTGTAGAACTTCTTCATCTCCGTAGCGGCCCAAGTCGGCATGTGTACACCATTGGTCACATAGCCCACATGCAACTCATCGGGGAAGTAGCCCTTCCATACCGGAGCGAACATGCGCTGAGAAACCTTTCCGTGCAACCAGCTCACGCCGTTAGCCTCCTGGCATGTGTTCAAAGCGAACACGCTCATAGAGAACTTATCGTTAGAACCCGGATTCTCGCGACCCATGTCGATGAACTCCTGCCAGCTGATGCCCAGCTTGCCGGGGAACTCACCCATGTAGCGGCCGAAGAGGCCCTCGTCGAAATAGTCGTGACCTGCGGGAACCGGCGTGTGTACCGTGTAGAGCGCAGAGGCGCGTACCACCTCCAATGCCTGGTTGAACGACAAGCCATCCTTCTGGATATAATCAACCAAACGCTGTGCGTTGATCAATGCGGCATGACCCTCGTTGCAATGATATACCTGCTTCTTGATGCCCAACTTGTTCAACATCAAGATACCACCGATACCCAGCAAGTACTCCTGCTTCATACGGTTCTCCCAGTCGCCACCATAGAGCTGGTGGGTGATTGAGCGATCCCACTCGCTGTTCTGCGGGATGTCGGTATCCATCAAATACAAAGGCACACGACCTACATTCACTCGCCAGATGTTAGCGTAAACCACGCGACCGGGATAGGGAACCTCCAATACCATCGGCTCGCCGTTCGACTCCATCATCTGCGTCAAAGGCAGCGAGTTGAAGTTCTGCGGCTCGTAGTTGGCGATCTGCTGACCATCCATAGAGAGGGTCTGTGTGAAATATCCATAGCGATACAAGAAACCAACCGCACACAGGTCGATGTTGCTGTCGCTGGCCTCCTTCAAGTAGTCGCCGGCCAATACGCCCAGACCACCTGAGTAAATCTTCAGTACGTTAGTCAAGCCATACTCCATGCTGAAGTAAGCAACCGACGGATGAGCCTTTGTCGGCTTAACATCCATATAAGCTCTAAACTCAGCATAGACTCTCTGGATCTCTGCCATAAGCTCTTTGTCGGCCATAATCTCCGCCATACGAGCATAGGAGAGGTTCTGCAACAACAAAACAGGATTGCCCTCAGTGGATTGCCACAGGGCGGAATCAATCTTACCAAACAGTTTAGCGCCATCGTGGTTCCAAACCCACCACAAGTTGGTAGCGATCTCATACAGAGGCTCCAACTGCTGCGGCAATTTTGAATGTGAATACACGTCCTTCCATACAGGACTGTTAGCATTGTTTGCCTTAATTTTCATTATCGTGAATTTAAAGTTCTTGTTCTTTCTCTGAAAAAACGGTTGCAAATATAGTTATTATCTTATTATTCATGCGCATAAATCACTGATTTCTTTGTGCGGCATGCTCCAAGGCGATGGCGAAAGCCTCCTCGTAATAGCGGATAAACTTGCTCCATTCGGCCTTGCGTGCCAAGTCGAAGCAATTCGCCTTTACCTGCTTCACCTCCTTGTCGGTCAACTTCGAAAGCGTCAGCACAGACTGCATGATCGAATCGGCCACCTCGAAGTAGTTGAAGTCGTCGCGATCGACCACCACTACGCCCTCACGAATGTCATTGCCCGAAAGCGATTTGCGTGCCCAAAGGCCAAAACCGGCCAGGTTCGTCGTGATGGTAGGGATGCCGAAGGCCACACTCTCAAGCGGCGTGTAGCCCCAAGGCTCATAGTAAGAGGGATAAACCGTAGCGTCCATACCGATCAGCATGTCGTAATAGGGCTGGTTGAAGATGCCATCCTTGCCGTCCAGGTAGCAGGGCACGAAGATGATCTTCAGCTTCTCGCTCGCGCTGTTGCTGAAGCCTGCGCTCTGGATGTAGTTGAGCACACGATCCTCGGCCATGTTGTTCAGCCAGTGGGTGATGAAGGGCAACTGCAGCGGAGCCTCTGTCGGGATGTTCTTTTCGACCACCTCCTTCAAGTCGGCTCTCGGGGCGCGCGTCCATGCGGGCACCATGATGAAGGCCACCAACTCGCGCTGCAAGCTTCCGCTCGTGCGCACCCGGTTCATGGCCTCGATAAAGACGTCGATGCCCTTGTTGCGATACTCATAGCGTCCGCTGGTCGATACCAGCAGGGCATTCTTGTCGATCTTGCAGCCCGTCAGCTTCTCGGCTACCTTCAGCAGCGTGGCACGAGCGGCGGCGCGCTTCTTGTCGTAGGCCTTGCCTTCGGGCACGAAGTTGGGCTCGAAACCATTCGGAGTCACAATGTCGGGCTCCTTGTCGAGCAGCTGCTTACACTCATGCGCCGTAATGTCGCTGACGGTCGTGAAGCAATCCACGTGGTGCGCGGCCTGCTTCTCCACCGAGTGCTTCGCCTCCATGTTGAGCTCACGGGCCATCTGATCGCCGTTATAGCCATCCATGTAGGCATACAACGCCTTGTTGTTGCCTGCGATAGAGCGGCCTATCGACGTGGCATGCGTGGTGAAGATGGTTGCGATGGCCGGAATGTGCTGCTGGATATAGAGCGCACCCATGGCCAGCATCCACTCGTTGAAGAGGCCAACCACCTTTTTCTGCTCCAACTTATAGTAATGATAGAAACTCTCCATCACCTTGCCTACAGCCAAGGCGAAGATACACGACTCATCATAGTCGCCATACGCATGGATCGAATCCACCCGGAAGCGTTCCCACATGGTGTAGAAGAATGCGTCACGCTCCTTGAAGAAGGGCTTGAAATCGACCAATATCACGGGAGGAAGACCCGGAACATCCCATCTTCCCACCTTCACGTTCAGCTGATCCACCTCGGCCGCATGCTTGCGCCAGTCGGCGAACAGCTTCTTATCCTCCTTAAAATCGGGGGCAACCTTATCGCCCCACACATCCGGGCCGATAAAGATAACCTTGTCATTCAATAATTGCTGCAATGTGTGGGCCTTAGTTGACAGTACCGTGTAAATACCACCCACCTTATTGCAAACTTCCCAACTGCTTTCGAATAGGTAGTCGGGAACCTTCGTCATCTCATTCATATATGATTATTTTCTCTTTCTGTTTTTTCTATGGCGGCAAAGATAGTGCATTTTCGCGTTTTAACAGTTATAAACTATGCTTTTTCGTTAGTTTATTCATACATTTGCAGATATTTAAAACGGATATTGTTATGGCTAAAAGAAGAAATTTGAAGAAAGAGATCAGCTACGTGGCTGGCGAGTTGTTTACTGAAGCATTGTTCTGCCGCCTCTACATCCCTGGTGTAGATCCCGCTAAGGCTGACACCGTTATGGCTCGCATCTTAGACATGCAAGACCAGTTCATCGCACGTGCGGGACAGCCCGACGCTAAAGACAACGCCAAGATGGTGAAGGCTTACTACAAGGCGTTGAGAGCAGACCTGAAGAAAGAGGTAGATGCCATTGGCGAAGAAATCAGCGCGTTGAGCAAATAAATCCTCTTACATACAGATGAAGAAAGCAATCAGCAAAGCCTTACTCCGTTTGGCAGGGTGGAGAATCACCTCGACTGAGGGTGTTGAAACACCAAAGTGCGTGATCTGTGTAGCTCCGCACACCAGCAACTGGGATTTCATCGTCGGTAAACTCTTCTATACGTCGATTGGATGCAACGCGAACTTCCTGATCAAGAAGGAATGGTTCTTTTTCCCGTTCAACTTGCTATTCAACGCCTTGGGAGGAGTGCCGATCGATCGTAGCAAACGCACCTCTGTCACTGAGCAGATGGTAAACCGCTTCAACTCTTCGGAGCGAATGCAGTTGGCCATCACGCCCGAAGGCACTCGCAAACGGGTTGAGACTTGGAAAAAAGGGTTTTATTTCATCGCTTGCGCAGCCAAGGTGCCCATCCTCATAGCCTACATGGACTATGGGAAAAAGGAGGCGGGCACGAAAGGCTTGTTCTATCCGACAGGCGACATCGAGAAAGACCTGCCCATCATCCAAGCAATGTTCAAAGGAGTAACGGCTCGCTATCCGGAGCAGTTCGCTCAGGGGTAAACAAAACCCCTGCGGCGATTCTGTTTTATGATATAGAAACACATAGTTATAAGACCAATTATAAAGAACCTTTTTTCATATTAAAACCATGGCAGAAGAATTACGTGTCAGCATGATACAAGCCCATATCATTTGGGAAGATCGGGATGAGAACCTTTGTTACTATGGCGAACTTTTGCGCCGAGTGAGTGGACGCGCCGACCTGGCCGTCTTACCAGAGACTTTCACGACCGGATTCAGCATGAAGAATGTGGCCAAACTGGCGGAGCCTATGGATGGACAGACCATCTCGACCGTCAAGGGGTGGGCCAAGAAGTATGGCATGGCCATCATGGGTAGCTTCCTTTGCGAGGAGGAGGGGCGCTATTACAACCGCGCCTTTTTCGTCACGCCAGAGGGCGAAGTCTCGACCTACGACAAGCACCACCTGTTCCGCATGGGTGGCGAGAACGACTATTTCACGCCGGGCAATAGGCAGACCATCGTCGACTACAAAGGATGGAAAATCTGTATGCAGGTGTGCTACGACCTGCGCTTCCCCGTCTGGACGCGCAACGTCGATAACAAATACGACCTGCTTATCTACATCGCCAACTGGCCTGAGGTCAGGAAGAAGGCGTGGAAGCTGCTGCTGAAAGCCCGTGCCATCGAGAATATGGCCTACGTGTGCGGCGTGAACCGTGTGGGTGTAGACGGCGAGGATCTAACGTATCGGGGCGACTCCATGATTATCGACCCCAAGGGCGATAAGGTCGGCACGGCTGGCAAGCGCGAGGAGATTACCCGCACCTGCACGTTGAAGAAAGACGAACTGGAGGCTTTCCGCAAGAAGTTCCCCGCTTGGAAAGATGCCGACAGCTTCGTTTTGAAATAAGCGCATATAAAACAGCGTCCCTATAACAACGAACCGCATAGCGCAGGCTTCATTCTCCAGCGCTATGCGGTTCGTTTCTTTTATGCCAATAGGGATGCCCTGTCATGCTTTCGAGTCAACCTGATACAAAAGTAAGCTCAATAACGGTCGACCAATCTCGTTAAATGCAACCTCGCTGCGCCGAAGCAGCTCCCAAGCTGCAAGGCAGTAGCTCTAATCGAGCTCTAACGTTTCTCTAATCTTTCTCTAACGTTTCTCTAACCCTGGATTAGAGAAACATTAGAGCAACCTCGGAGCAACCTCGGAGCAGCCTTAGAGCAACCCTATAGCCAGTGTTCGCAAGGCATGGGCCATAAATGAAAAAAGCCATCCATCACGGACAGCCAATCTCAATTTTTAACCTTAAATCTAATACCATGAAAAACACGATGCAAATATAGAGCTTTTATGTTATACAGCATAATCAAAGAGCATAAATTCGTCACTTGTTAACACTATTTATATCTTACTCTAACTCTTTCCCTCCTAACGACCCTTCCTATGGGTTGGTTTTAGGTGTCAGTTTCAGGCCTTTTCCTTCAGCGGATTGAACAGGTCGAACGAGGCGTCCCAGTCCTTCCAAACCGCTTCGCGTCCCAGTTCGCGCAGACGCTGGTTGATGACCTTTGCCGTACGCTCGTCGCTCACCGAGAACTGTTCCAGAGCCTGTGGATAAGTATGGTATCCGCCGGGGTTCACTTTCGACTCAGCCGACATGGTGGTAACACCGAGAGTAGCCATATTGTCGCGGATAAATGCGGGCTCACGGGTAGAGTAGGAGATGTCTACGTCGTGGTCGAAGATGCGCATGGCAAACGTGGCCTGCGCCAGTTCGCGGTCGGTCATGAAGCAGTTAGGCTGGAAACCTTCGTTCTGTGCCGGACGCATACGCGGGAAGTTCACGCTGTATTTCGTGCGCCAGTAGTGTTTTTGCAGATACCTCAGATGATAAGCCATCATCACCACATCCGTGCGCCATTCCTTCTCCAGTCCTATGAGCACTCCCATGCCGATGGAGTGAACGCCAGCCTGTCCCATACGGTCGAAGCCGTCGCAGCGCCATTCGAAGCGGCTCTTCATGCCCCTCGGGTGATAGAGCTTGTAGTGGTCGCGGTTGTAGGTCTCCTGGAAACATATCACACCGTTCATTCCGTGTTCGGCAAGCGTGCGGTAGTCCTCGGTAGAGAGAGGCATCACCTCAATCTTTATGTTGGAGAAATACTTCTTGGCTATGTCTATCGCCTTGGCGAGATACGGTATGCCCGCCTTTGCCGGGTTCTCGCCCGTAACGAGCAGGATATTCTCGAAGGGCGCTAACTGCTTTATTGCACGGTATTCGTTCTCTATCTGTTCCGGCGTGAGGATAGTCCTCGCCATCGGGTTCTCGCGGTGGAAACCGCAGTACACGCAGGAGTTGGAGCAAGAGTTGGTGATATAAAGCGGAATGAACATCGACATCGTCTTGCCGAAACGCTCCTCGGTGTATCGTCTTGACAGTCGTGCCATCTGCTCAAGATAAGGTTCGGCAGCCGGCGAGAGCATCGCCATGAAGTCGTTCACGTCGCAGTGGCTCTTGCCGAGTGCGCGCCGCACGTCTGTGGCGGTCATGCTTGCGATACGCTCCGTGGTCTCCTGCCAACTGATATTCTTTAATTCGTCTGAAAACATTGTTGTTGCTTTTTTTATTGTTTCTTTGCGCAGGGTTTATACGCATATTCTTTTATAGTAGTTATCGACGGCGACTCGCCGCAGAGGGCGCAATGAGTGTCGCGCCCCACACCGAAGCGACTCCATTCCATGGCCAGTGCGTCGAGCGTGAGCAGGGAGTCGGTGAGCGGTGTGCCGGTGCCAGTGAGACACTTTATGGCTTCCGTAGCCTGCACCGTGCCTATCATGCCGGCAAGCGGACTGAGCACACCCACCATGGAGCATGTCTCCACCTCAGCCATAGCCGGAGGCTCCGGAAACAGACAGCGGTAGCATGCCGTGCCGGGCAGATGAGTCATCACCTGTCCGTGAAACCTGTTTATTCCCCCGATGGTGAAGCCCTTGCCGAGCATCACACAGGCGTCGTTCACGAGATATTTCGATGCGAAATTGTCCGTTCCCTCCACCACGAAGTCGTAAGGCTTAATCAGTTCGAGAGCGTTCTGTTCGTTCAGGAACGTCTCGTGTTCCATCACCTCCACATCAGGGTTCATCGCCCTCAGCCTTTCGGCGGCAGCCTCCACCTTGGTGCGCATAGTGTCGTGGTCGGTGTATAGAATCTGCCGCTGAAGGTTGGTCACCGACACGAAGTCGCCGTCAATCAACCCGATGCGCCCCACGCCGGCAGCGGCAAGATACATGGCCGCTGGTGAGCCAAGTCCGCCGACACCCACTATGAGCACCTTGGCTTCAAGCAGTTGCTGCTGCCCCTTGCGTCCGAAGCCGTCGAGGATGATGTGGCGGTCGTAGCGTCGTCTTTGTTCAGAAGAAAGCTCCTTCATTTCATGTATTTCCTATTGTAAATAGATCGTCGGTCGGATTAATTAAGAAAAGCGGTAAGCGGCGAACTTGCCTCGGCGCAGTCGCTTATGGCGCCCAGTCCTGCCTCGTAAGCCCTTCTGCCGCAAACCACAGCCTCCTTGAATGCCGTTGCCATCTCCACAGGGTTGCCAGCCACGGCGATTGCCGTGTTCACCAGACAAGCGTCGGCACCCATCTCCATAGCCTCGGCAGCATGGCTCGGCGCACCGATGCCGGCATCAACAACAACCGGCACCGTAGCCTGCTCGATGATAATCTGCAGGAAATCCTTCATCCTCAATCCCTTGTTTGTTCCGATTGGTGCAGCGAGCGGCATTACCGTAGCCGCTCCAGCCTCTTCGAGATGTTTGCAGAGTGTAGGGTCGGCCTGACAGTAAGGCAGAACTACGAATCCCATTTCCACAAGCTTCTCTGTGGCTTTCAGAGTCTCCACCGAGTCGGGCAGCAGATAGCGCGGGTCTGGGTGAATCTCAAGTTTGAGCCAGTTTGTGCCGAAAGCCTCGCGCGCCATCTGTGCGGCGAAGATAGCCTCCTCGGCGTTGCGCACGCCACTGGTGTTTGGCAACAACTGTATGTTTGGTTTTTGCACGATGTGAGTCAAAAGGTCGTCGTGCTCGTCGTTCAGTTCGATTCGCTTCATGGCAACGGTAACCATCTCCGTTTCGGAGGCCTTGATAGCCTCAGCCATGAGTGAGTTGTTGTTGAATTTTCCGGTACCCAAAAACAGGCGTGAGTTGAACTCGCGCCCTGCGATGATAAGTTTTCCCATATCCTTGTTATATATTATAATTTCTAAGATTAATCACTTCAGTCAAGACTTGCATTATCCTCCGCAAACCGCTTTGATAATTACGATGCTGTCGCCCTCTTTCAGCGTAGTGTCATTCCATCCGGTGCGCGGAACCATCCTGTTGTTCACCGCAACCGCCACGCCTTTTTCAGGCAAAGACAGTTCGGCGGCAAGACCAGAAAGAGATTCAGCCCTGACCTCAATTTCCTTGTCGTTGATTTTGATTTTCATAAGTTATACCTTTTCATTTCAGTTGTTATACGATACCGACAACCTCGCAAAAGGAGCAAAGTGGAATTTCGCATTTCCGTGTTACAAAGAAAAAGTCCCTAAATCCATGCGTATCGGTTCATGCCAGATACGGAAATAGGGGCTTCCGTAAAAATAGTGAAGTTATATCATTTTCCCTTCGGCGGCATTATCCGCATCAGGTTCTATGGGTATAATCTCAGCCGAGTCCACTCAGCACCCCGTGATAGATGTCAGTTGCAAAGGGAATAATAATATTTCAATCTTGCAAATTTTTCCCCTTTATATTATAACTTCTGATTGTAATTCATGCTTGGGTTTTCAGGTAGCTCCCCTTTATCCACTTCGTATTCCGTGCATCGGGTCAGATGTAGATTGTCAAAGTCAATCTTTCTCTGCTTGAAGGGCGATTGGATAATATTTAGTAATGAGCGATATTGTGAAAATACTGATTAAATTAGTTTGTTTCGAATGATTTTTTTAATATGTTTGTGTGTTGCAAATGATATTGCTGTATGAAATTTAAGATAATTCTGAAAATTAACAGGAAATATGGAGACCTGTTGCCATTCAACTACCAATATGAGCAATCGGCCGTCATTTATCGTATATTAGCTCAAGCTGATACGCAGTATGCATCATGGCTCCATGAAAATGGGTATCAATTAAATGAAAGCAAGAGGTTTAAGCTGTTTTGTTATTCGCCTTTTATCTTTGAGAAGGTAAGGCCTTTGCTGAAAGAAGGATGTTTAAATATCATAGGAGAAAGAGTGATTTGGTACATCAGTTTCATACCTGAGAAAAGTACAATAGAGTTCATTCAAGGTATATTTGCTCGTCAAAGCTTTACCATTGGCAATAAAGAATATCGTGTTGCTTTTGACGTTGTTGGAGTAGAGGCTACGCCTATGCTACAACTTTCTGAAGAGATGGCTTTCCAAGCTGTGTCTCCTATTTGTGTTAAGCTTCATGAAGATAGCAAAACGCAATATTTGTCTCCAGATAATCCCATGTTTGCAGAAGGCATATTAAAGGGGTTGAAGGCAAGATATGAGAGCATTCATGGTCAGCCATATGATATGGGAGACAAAGCGTTTTCGTTTGAATTGACAGATAAAAAAATCAAGTCGAAGTTGATAACGATAAAAGCCAATACTCCAAGCGAATCAAGAGTACGTGGATATCTCTGTTCCTTCCGCATGAAAGCACCTTTGGAATTGATGGAGATAGCATGTGAAGGAGGTGTTGGAGAGCAATGTTCACAGGGTTTTGGATTTATAAAAATGAAAGATTAAAATGGAAAGAAATATAGACTTATCAATATTGAGAAAGTTGCCAGAGCTGAAAACACAAGCAGTTTTTGCAATTAGGCCTTTAGCTCCTTTATCTATGGTGAGCGAATTGCCAGGATCTTTCTATAAAACAATGAAATATCCAAGCAAGAAGATGCTTTGTGGTTTATTTGAGAATATGTTAGGTTGGCATTTTGACAACAAATTGCGAATTGAAATATTCAAAGATATGATTAAGGTTCGCAAGAAACAAAAGATTGATTTGAAAAAGGAACAGTTTATACAAGGGTCTACTTACTTGCCTTTATTGATGGACTATTTTGATATTTCAGGGAATATTTCCTTGAAAGAATTCAAAAGTATGTTCAATTATAGCGACTTGTGGAACAGGGGCTATAGACGTTCTGATTCAAACAAGCACTTAAATGGTTGTAGAAATATAGATGTTTCATTAGTTGCAGAAAGATATAGCTTATTTACTAAATGGAAAGATTTACCAAGTAAAGAATCAGAGTCAAAGAAAGACGAATGGTTTAAAAATAATATAGGTAAAATTCCATGTTTTTATACTTCACCAACTAGTCGTGAGTATGTGTGCCTGGATGCGCTGATGCTAATTCCTGTGACATTAGATGTTAAGTTGGCAGAGTTGCTTGTGAGTCAAAAAAATACATCTAATATTTGCTATTTAGGCAATAGCGAAGGATGGGTTGATGTGGAACTTAAAGAAGCTGAGATATGACAACACATGTTTATCTAAAGTATGCTATAGCTCTCTTGATGGAAGAATATGGTTTGCAGACAGAGCAAGATATCACATTCAAAGAAATAAAAGAGGAATTGATAAAAGGACTTAATGCTTTTAGTGTTAAGCCCGTTGGTGATTGTTACGGACGAACAGAGGTGCAATTTGTATTTTCTAAGGAAAAGAATGATGCGAAAAGATATATTTATCTTGCACCGAATATAATTGCATCAGAGATGAAGGCTTCTAACTTGTATGGTGCGGCTTCTGATGTTTGTGATGTAGAGAGTATGGATTTTACTAAAACATATAAAATATCACAATCAGAAGTGCCAACGTCAGGTGAATTCAACGCTTTTTCTGATAGTGGAAATATAGGTCGTGGAAAGCCTACTGCAACAGTGTTCGATAAATGCCTGGCTTTAATAACATCAACAACAGCTTTGAAACCTTGTTTACAATATAAGTCTGGAGCAGGTAAAATATCAATGGACAATACTTGCCTTATACCAGACTTAGACATCTCTGATTTACGTGATTTTATCAGACTCTTTAAACGGATTCGTATTCAAAAGTTAGACAGTTCGTTGATGGTGGGTAAGGTAAAGTGTGAAAAAGGAAAGACATTAAAATATATACCCAAAAGACCAAATATATTCAATGGTAATTTTCCTAATGCTCCGCATAGTAGTGCCTTAGGAAGCATAGCACTTCTTGGAGCTATTGGGGAGATGACTAAAGAAAAGGATGTCTCGGAACTTGCCAAGAAGGTTCTAGGGAGTCTTAATGATTGTAATTTCTACGCTATAAAATATGGCGATGCCAGTGTGTTCTCATTCAGTCATTTCATAATAAGATTAGCTGAAAGAGGCAAATTGAGAAGAATTGTTGATAGCTTATATTATGTAGAATTATACAAGGAAGGAAGGAGGTCAATAAGTAATGCATTTGAATATCAAAAGTTCGATTTGTTTGCAAGTCGTTTCCTGCAGATATTTAACCATTCTACGTTTAAGGACTTTCTCGCCTTCAGGGCAGAATACCCATATGATATAGGATTATTATTAAATACATATTTTTGTGATATGGAAAAGATAGATAAAGACATTGTAACCTCAGCCAAGGAACTAGGTAAATGGCTTAATTATGTGGCTTATCGCTCAGCACAAAAAGAGGTAGGCATTTCATCAAGTTGGGATGATTTAATAAAAGCCAAGGCTAAGGTATTAGTAGAACTGGAAAGTTCTGTGTTCTCTGCCAAATCGGGTGATGCTCTTATTGCTCACACAATAACAAGAGCAGGTCGTCTTTCTGGATTTGATGCACCAGTTGAAGCCTCTTTGTTTATGGAAAAGGCTGCAAGTGGCGAACTTCCATTAGAACAGGCAAAGAATTTACTCATTGCATTTTCAAGATTGAAGTCTAAAAAAGAGGAAGCAGACAATGTTCCTTCAAACGACAATCAATCTATTGAGAATGAGAATAAAGGAATGACAGAAGATTATAGTAATATATAAAAATAGGATTATGGAAATCAAAGGAATTTTAGTATCGCTATTGGCTCCTTTCGAGGATCATATAGCTAATGGAGGCGAGAAATTATTGGGAAACGCCTCTTCCATTAAGCGTCGCCCTGATGGACGTGTTTATATCTCTGGCCAGATGCAACGCCATGTATTGTTTTCTGCCATAGATCGTTTGAATAATGCAGACAAGGCAAAAGGAGACACATTTGTTTCTAACGGTGATGGCGTAACATACGAGGTGGAGCGAGATTTAAGAGCTGATATGGGAGGTTTTATGCATACAGAAGAAGGAGTTGGATCAAAAAGACGAACTGCCCCATTGTCTGTTACACCTGCTGTAGCCATGTCTGAAAGTGAGATTGGTCGTGACCTTCTTATGCGATTGAAAAATAACACGAAGAGCAAAGATGCAAATGAGCAAGCTATTGCAACACGTGAATTTAGTCAAGGAGATATTATGCGTATGAATTTCTTTCTTGATATAACTTCTCTAAGTATATCTAAGGATTATAACTATGAAAAATCATTCAATGTTGGTACCATATATTTTAAGCATGCAACTGAAGCAGAAAGAAAGCGTCGAGCAGAACTATACCTTAACGCTACTCGCTTAATGAATGATTATGCAAATCAAGCACGCAACGCAGTATGTGGTGAGCCTCAACAGGTGATAATCGTTTTTGATACTATTCTTAGCAGAAAAGCTTCTCGCTATTATGAGGCTGGAGAAACAGAACGTGCTAACATAATAAAAGAATTGGATGAAAGAGGTGCTCAATACTTTATTGGTGATGACCGTACTGAAAATAGTGTATTGAAAGCTTATAATGAGGCTCTCGAGTTTTTGAAGTCAAATGAACTATACACATGCGATTCTGATGACAGCATAGTTACAAGTTATGAGGACGTGTATGCTAAATGTAAAGATGACGTGAAACCGACCAAGCCAAAGAAACAAGAAAAGAAGACAGACGATACTCCTTCTTTGTTTAAAGAACACATATAAGAACTACAATTATCTCTGTTAAATGAGAGAAGACAAATGCAACTATATATTGGCTAAACCTTCAGGCATAACATTAGAACAGCATTGTTCTGATGTTATGTCTGAAATGTCCGATATATGCCAGATATTTATAGGCACATGCGAGAAATACAAAAAGTTGACTGGTAAAGATCTGGCAATGCGTTTGTCTGTCTCAGCAAAATGGCATGATAACGGAAAAGCTTGCTCAAAATGGCAAGAAGCATGTAGGAAGGATTTCCATAATTATCAATTGTGGAAACAAAATCATCCTAATTGTTCTTTTAAAGAATATAATTCTGAAAAACGTAACGAAGCTGGATGTCATCTTAGAAATGTAGGTATACGTCATGAGTTTTATTCATTAAATGATGCTGTTACTACCAATATGCCGATTCCCATATTGGCGGCAATAGCTGCACATCATGGAAAATTAGGACTTAGCTTTGAAGACAAGTGGATAAGCTGTCCTTCTTTCAAACAATTCTGGAATGAATTTCGTAAAACATCCAATGATATCTCAGAAACAGAGAGCTTGTCTTTAGTGTGTGATAAGTTGTTTGAATTTGACGCTGTAAGAGGATTGCTCCAGTTAGCAGACCATAGAGCAAGTGCGAAAGAAAATGACGAGTTTGTTTTAAACCTAATGCGCTTTAATTATCATTTCCCTTTTGAGGAGAAACGAGGGGTGCAGAAACTTGTGGAAAAGAATTGGAATAATGATATCTTACTTGTGCGTGCTCCAACTGGCGCAGGGAAAACTGATGCTTCTCTGCTGTGGGCTTCTCATCAGATTGCCGCTCACAAAGCAGATCGTCTTGTTATCGCTATGCCTACTAGATTCACAGCAAATGCTCTTTCTGTTAATGTAGCATCTACGTTATCCGATACTGGAGTGTATCATTCAAGCGCATGGTATATAAAACTTTCTTCAGTGCAGAATGGTGAATTGAATATGACGAAAGCTATGGCTCAGCATAAGATGGCAAAACTTCTTGCAACGCCTATAACTGTATGTACGATAGATCACTTGCTGATGTCTTTGACATTTACTTGTGAGAATCATCATCTGATATGCAGTAACCTTGCAAACTCTTGTGTTGTTATTGATGAGGCTGATTTTTATGATGAATTCGCACTGGCAAATATCCTCTTCTTGTTAAAGGTGCTTCGTTGTTGGAATGTTCCAGTGATGATTATGAGTGCCTCTTTGCCAGAGTCTGCATTACCGTTATATAGAAAGGCTGGGTTTAAGATTGAAAGTATCTTGGAAGACAAGGAAAGCGATAATTATCAGAAGAGTTTTAATATAAAAAGATTAGTGGCTTATGATAAATTGCAGGATATTAGCTATTTGTTAGAACATTGTGTGGATAAAGGGAATGCTATTATTTACTTAAATACGGTAGATAAGGCCATACAGGTGTATAAGAAAGTGAAAGAGTTGGTCTTGGAAAGGAACAAAGATATACCGATTATCTTATATCATAGCAGGTTTACAGAGAAGGATAAACAGCGCAAGGAGAACCTTCTACTTGAACATTTGGGCAGAAAAGCTTGGAGTGAAGGCTCTGCCAGAGGAATAGCTATACTTACGCAAATAGGTGAAGTCAGTATCAATATTAGTTCTGAGCTAATGATCAGCGAAATATGTCCTGTAGATAGACTTATGCAAAGGGCGGGAAGATTATGCCGCTTTGATAGCGTGATAGGAGATATGTATGTGTTGATACCATACAAAAATCAGGATCTATATCCAGCGCCATATGGCTCGTATTCAAAAAAAAGCCGATCGTGGATTCCATGCAAAGCTTTTTTATCTACAATAAATGTACTCAAGGAAGGTCTGTATTCTGCAAAAGATTTGGTCACCGTTTTAAATGAGGTGTATGATGAAGAACCTGAATTTAGTGTAAAGGCGCAAACTAATGCAAAGGCATTAGAGCAAATGTTTATTAATAATTGGTTGATAAACCCTGTGGAAAAATGGCATGAAGATGATACTCATTCTAATAATTGGAGTAGTCGTGATATTGATCCACAGGGAATAGCATTTATATGTAAACCTGATCGTTCGCATTTTCATAATTATTCGGAGTATATGGAGTTTGCGTTGTCTAATTCCATAACCTTGCCTGTGTATTTATTGGATAAAGGAAGAAAAGAACATCGAATTGATTCAGATTGCCAGATTACGATTGGAGCTAGAGAGTCTATCTTTATTAATGTTATACGTGAAGGCTTTTATTCATTTGATATTGGTGTTGATTTAACAATACTCTGTTAATAATTTCGTAATCGTTTGAAAATGAGCAAGTTGATTAACAAAATACAACTAAATAAATTTGG
>CAKUZF010000048.1 GCA_934718155.1 uncultured Parabacteroides sp.
AGAGCAAGGTGGACGAAATGAATGCCAACGGAGAATATGTCAATCTCTTCGTTTGGGACAGTGAGAAAAAGAACATCGACGGCAATCCTATCGGAGAGATTATGGCTATCATGTACAGAAACATTCTTCCCGACAAGGAATGGGAACACTCCATCGCAACCATGGACCCTACAGCTTATAAGGATGACAAAGGCGAACCTATCGACCATGTGACCAATCCCGAAAAGCAACTTGCTCACAAAGCTCTTGGCGACTATGGACCACTTGGTGTAAAGGTAAGCAACGAAGATTTCTTACAATAATACCGACTTTCATGAACCTACCACGCTAACTCGCAAAATGAGGGTTAGCGTGGTAGGCTCTCTTCTTTTTTTCGTTTTACGAGTGCTTACAAAAAGTATTATAGTATTACTTGGCAAAGTAATACGTATTCAATGGGCAAGCAATACGTAATAAATGGCAAAGTAATACGGTCATGACTTTGACTGCGTGAAGGTTGCGTGAAGGTTTCCAAAAAGCAATAGATTGACAACCGTTCATTCTTTGCTCAGTCTTGAATTGTCAGTATTCTTTTCGATTCTCGGAGTGCGGAATTTCTTGCCGGAATTGAAATTATATGTCACACCGAGTTTAGCTACAGCATAAGTCTTTGTATATGTAAGGCGGTCATAACCTGCCGATAAGGTCTGTATTTTACTTTTTCTCTGTAACATATTTTCCACTCCCAAAGAAACGGACCAATGTTTGCCGATTTTCTTCTGTATTGTGGGATTTATGTTAAGAATGGGATAAACTGCTATATTCCCAATTTTCATTTTAGAGTTGTAGAAGCAATTCACTGAGAGATTGAATCCTTTAGGCAGAAGGAACGTGGTGCTTGCAAAAAGTTGTAGATAACTGAACGTCTCGAATGGCGTAGAGGCATTTAATTTTTGTGAGGCAACTATGTATGTGGTACTCGCATAAAGATTCCACCATTTGGTTATATTGACAAAGCCGTCACCATGGATAAAGGAACTCCGGTCTTTACCTTCGTTTTCCCAAGTAAGATACATTCTTTCGGGATGTTCCGGATTCGATACGAACATCTGTCTGATCGGCCAGTCTGTGACTGAATAACCGGCAGCAACCGTAAATCTCCCGGCAAGAACAAAATCAAGACTGACCGCATCGGTGAAACTGGGTGTCAGTTCTGTGTTTCCGACTGTATAAGAATAATCGGATGCCTGTCTTACAACTGGATTCAGTGACCAGAACGACGGACGGCGTATATTCCTGTAATAGCCGAGAGCAACAGTATAATCGCCTTTCTCCGTTATGCTATAAGAAATATTTGCGTTTGGGAAAAGGTTGAACCTGCTGTTGGATTGTATATTGCTGGAAGTATTGAAGTATTCACCTCTTATTCCAGCTTTGAGTCTCCATCTGCCGACAGAACCATTTACAGTGGCATACAATGCTGCTATATGTTCAACGTAGGATGTGTCATAATCGAAGCTGCTATTATTAATCCAATCGAAATTTTCCAGATAATTATGAAAAGACTTATAAGCCACATTGTTGAAAGTATACTTAGCTCCGATATTCAGATTCCATTTGGGATTGAAAACCTTTTTTATGGACATCTCTGAGACGAAGATATTATACCTGTTTGAATTATCAGTTGTATAGATTGAATCACGATCTTCAGATGTCCATCTCATCTCATTGTCTTCATCCATTGAATACAGCTGAAAATTATAATTAGAGATGAACTTCAATACAGAGCCTTTCTTATCCACTGAGTGCGACCAGTTGATAGCGACGTTGAAATTGTGCGACATGTCATTGGTGATATAACTGCCGAGGGTGTTGCTGTCAATGCCTCCTTGAAGGGTGTGTGTCGTTGATTGCGAAGTGTGCCTTGACCTGTTGGAAGAATAGTCAAACTGAAGCCCCAGTTTGTCTTTGTCGCTCGGCTCATAGAAAATGCCAAACATTACATTTCCTTGCAGAATCTTGTCCTTATGTTGTGAGACCCCGTTGCGGACAAGCGCAATTTCATTATTTGCCGATTCCTCATGCGTGACGTGTCTGTCATCAGGACTGCCATTGAGATTGCCGTTAAGATTAAAAGTCCATCTTCCTGTATGGAAACTTACATTTGCAAACGGATTTACCCACTGCTTATATTCTCCGACAGTAGTGTTAAGCCCTGCCGATCCGTTAATGCCGTCTATACGGTTGCGTCTGAGACTTATCTTTATGACACCTCCGGAAGAATCTGCACTGTATTCCGCTCCAGCCTTGGGGATTATCTCTATAGAGGCGACAGAAGATGATTGGATTGTTTTCAGATATGTCATAAGCTGAGACCCGGACATATTGACTTTACGGTCATCGATATATACAGCCGTTCCTCCCTGCCCGTAAATAGACAAGGCATCATCTGTAGCCCATACTCCCGGAGCGGCCTTTAACAATTCCTGAGCATCCTTATTGGCTGACAATGGATTTGCAGCGACATTGAGAATAATGCGGTCAGCATCTCGTCTTATAAGCGGAGCTTTTACAACAACCTCCTTTAGTGTGGTGGACTTTTGAGTAAGAATAATATTGCCCAAATCAGAGGCAACTGGTGAAATTATCATATCATTATACCCGACATAGGAAACCCTTACTCTGTTACATTCCTGACCTACATCAATCCGGAATATGCCGGAGACATCAGAGACACCTCCACCCACTACCGAATCATTCGCAAAAGCTGTGATACTTGCAAATTCTATCGGCGATGATTTGTCATCCATAACTACCCCCGTAATTTCTCTTGCGTTTAACCCTAAGCAAGAGAGAAGGATGTAGGCAAGTGTAAATAATTTAGTTTTCATTTTCCTCTGAGTTTTTGCTCTTGGCCGATTTTGTAGTTTGCGAAAGCATGTCGCCTTCTTGCCTCTATATTGTTGGCCCAAAATTCTATATCGTGCATATAATTTCTCAAATCGTGAATTTCAAAGAAAGCACGGCGGAGATTATCGTGGACATTCATTTTCTCCGTCATCTTGTTTTTTGACTGGAATATTGTGATCTGGGCTATTGGTGTATCACCATAATCAAACAGATCTACAACTAAGAGCTGCCGTTTGCGCTTGTTAAAATATGTGTAAGTGTACATCTCTGAAGAATTCCTTGTCCAATCCTCTATATCATTCTTGTTTATCCACATTGTATATGGCTTTTCATCAGACATGGGTGATGAAATGGACGATGGTTTCATCGGTGGAATAGTTCCTTTCGTTTTTACGAACATCTTCTGCATGTGTGGTGCGTAGAATAGAATCTCAGCACTGTCAAGCCGTACTGTATGAAGAATATCCATGAGAAATTTATCCATTCCCGGATATTTGCCAACAGAATCGTTTGAGGATATTATCGGCAAGGGATCAGGAATAAGTACATTGCCGAATGTCATTCTGTAGGTCGTATCCTTGTCGATTATCTGACCATAATGTTCACTTATATGCCACTCTTTACCGGCGAATACAAGTCCTTTGGAAGGGGAGCAGCTTGCAGCCGTGATTAATGATATGACCCCGGTGAGGAGGTTGAATATATGTTTCCTGTCTCTCATATTGTTTGAGGTTTTAGATTATGATGTAAAATTACAACGGCAACTACCTCAATAGTCTTAGTTCTGCCTCCTTTAGTCTTAGTTAGTCTTAGTCGGAGGTCTTTTTCTCATCGGATTTCATTAATTTTGTGACATGAAACATTTTCGGATTATAACCGCCATCTGCCTATCTGCCATAGCCATAATGGTTGTCGGCAATATATGGTATCTTTACGGCCTTTACAACTCAATCAAGACACAGACGTTACAGACAGTGAGCGAATGTGTCCGTAAGGCAGATATACTTGAAATCATTTCAAGACTTAACGGCGCATCTCAAGGCGAGGATGACTCTATCCTGCGGCTGACGCTTGTGGTGCAAGGTGAGAAGTCGGAGGCAGGAGGATATGAGTATCCTAATATACTCGATAATCTCAGCCAGACTATGAGCGAGTATTTTCATGTCATCGAAAAGGGTGACAAGAAAATGCGCGGAAGAAACGGTGACATGCTAAACGAATTTTTTAAGCGGGAACTTAATTATTCCGGACTTTATCCCGAGCAGGCTATGATACAACTAATTAGTGATGTTCAGGATAAAAGCGGAGGTTTATGGTCGATAGATTTTGCATTGACTGAAAATCAATCACCAATTTATAGGGTATCTTTCAGCCCCTTGAACGAGCATGTCTTGCGTCAGATGTCCGGGATAATAGTCACCTCTGCGATAATACTTATTCTTATGGGGGTTCTTATTTGGTATCTCCTTCATTGGGTAGGACGCTTGCGCACGATTGAACAGATGAAGGATGACTTCACCCACAACATGACTCATGAACTGAAAACCCCGGTGGCTGTGGCTTACTCGGCGGCGGATTCAATGCTCCGCTACTATGACCAAAGCGATGAAGCAAGAAATAAGCAGTTCCTTAAGATTATCATACAGCGACTTAGTTTCCTTTCCGGGATGATTGAGAATATACTGTCAATGAGCTTGGAACGCTTCAAGACGATGAAACTCTGCATTGAAAATGTCGATGTAAAACCGATTGTAGAAGAAGTGGCAGGAATGATTGAATTGAAAGCCGACAAACCTATGAAGATTGATATTGACATCCCGCACAATCTTTCAGTCATTGCCGATTCATTACATTTCGGCAATGTCATTTCAAATCTGATAGACAACGCTGTAAAATATTCCGGAGATACCGTTGATATAAATATTAAGGCTGACAACACCTCAATTGTAATTGCTGATAACGGCATAGGGATAGACAAGGACAACCTCCCTTATATCTTTGACAAATTCTATCGTGTTACCTCTGGAGATCGATATGAGGTGGGAGGTTATGGGCTTGGACTTTTTTATGTAAAGCAGATTGTTGAATTGCTTGGCTGGAGCATCGACGTGACAAGCAAACTGGGTGTCGGGACAAAATTCACCATTAAATTCAAGAATAATGAGGAAAGATAAGATTTTGCTGGTAGAGGACGATTCAACCCTGTCATTCATAGTGCAGGATGCTCTTACACGCGAGGGATTCGATGTCATATGCGCAGCAAATGGTGAAGCGGGGTTAAAGATGTTTCAGACCTCGATGCCAGATATTATAGTAGCTGACGTGATGATGCCGAAGATGGATGGCTTTGAGATGGTTCGTCTCATTCGCCTTACCGCACCTGCAATCCCTGTACTTTTCCTCACCGCACGTACCGCTCTTGATGATGTTGTCAAAGGGTTTGAACTTGGAGCAAATGACTATATTCGCAAACCGTTTCAGATCCTCGAACTTGTGGTACGTATAAAAGCTCTGCTGAAAAGACGAACCAAAGGTGTTGCTGAGGAAAGTAAACTGGCTGTCGGCGATTGTTCTCTTGATTTTTCGCTACAGCGTCTATGTGTGGCAGGTGAAACCATAGAGCTATCACATACCGAGGCAGTCATACTCGATGAATTGTTCAGTTATCCGAATGAAGTTGTTGAGGCAAAGACTCTTATGTATCGGATATGGCAGAACGATGACTACAACAATCTGAACCGTCTGCACGGATTCATCTACAAATTGCGTAAATATCTGTCGGGATCGCGCAACCTCGACCTTTTGAATGTAAGAGGTATCGGTTATAAGCTCTCAAGAAATTAAGAGATTATAACAGTTAGGCGTGGTGATCTGGCTAAAAATCGGCTGAGGTCACCACTTGACTTCGTCACTATAAAATTATCGATTCTGTAATTGCTTGATAAATAATTATATATACTTTTGCGTATTCAAAAATTGGGGTACGCAACGTATTTTTCTATGTTTATTAAGCGTAAAAAGAATCGATCCGGCACCGTAAGTATTGTTGTCGCTGAAAAGAGTTCCGGTTTTTACAAGGATCATGCAACTATAGGCAGCGCCAAAAGTCCAGAGGAGATTGATGGGCTTTTGGTCAAAGCCCGTGCCTGGATTGACAATGAGGAAGAACGACGACATCCACGTCTGGACCTTTTCGGTGAGGAACGCAAGAAATGTGAGACGGAGCTGCTGAGTGCTGGCGACTCAATGGTTGTGGTTTGATGTAGGATCAAAAGATATACAACGTGAGCTTGTAGGGCACCTTCTTGCGGTTCTCTCCCTTGTAGAGGAACCCGTACCAGGGGCTGGACGGGTCATGCCGCTTCACCTCCTTCCATTTGGACAGCGAGCCGTTCTGGAACCCCTCTAACTCGAAATCCCGCTTGAAATGGTTCACGGCCATCACGCCTACCTGACGGGGCAGGTCACGCTCGATCCAGCGGTTGATCTGCGTCATCCGCCTCTCCAGCTCCCTCTCTAACGCTTTTTTATCTATTTTTCAACACCGTTTATTTGTTGTTTCAATCAATGTGCTTATCCTTGCGTCGCAAGGAAGGGCCGAAAAGGCGCAATAACTTCAAGCCGTGCTGCCAATAAATGGCAAAGTAATACGGTCAAGGTTGCGTGAAGGTTTCCAAATGCAATAGAATGGTGAATTACTCTGAATTTTTATCTTTATTATCGTTCAATTTCTTGATTTCCTTATCAAAATCACTTTCCAATAAATCCATTTCACGTTTGCGATGGATAGCGAACTCCTTTTCTGCTTTCTCAATCGCTTGCTTGTGCGAGATATGTGAACGGCATAATGCAGCTTGTTTTGCGCTGTGGCGAAGAACATCTTTGTCATCTCGTCGCATGGATCATAATCCGTGGCCGTAGCATAAATATCTGTTACTTGTTGATAGAAGTTGCGCTCACTACTACGAATATCCCTGATGCGTTGCAGTAACTCACGGAAATAGCGATTGCCCCCTTGCTTCAATCGCTCGTCATCCATTGCAAATCCTTTTTGGATATATTCATGAAGCCGTTGGGTTGCCCATCGACGGAAACGGGTTGCCACTTGCGACTGAACACGATAGCCCAATGCTATGTCGATACTGCGTTTCACTTGACGATTACCTTCCTGACGAACTAACAAGAATTTCTTGTTGGTTGCTTCTATGCAAGTTCTCCATCCTTATAGATATTATCGACATGCTGGCTAATGTTCTGTTGTGTCGTACAATAAATTTCTGCCAACTGATTTTGAGTCAGCCACAAGTCTTCATCAGTAAAGCGCACAGCCACACGGGTTATTTCTGAGAAGCAATACAATAGATTCAAAACAGAAGTGTTATATTATGCGGCACATAGCTAAATATGGCAAAATAATCGCACATTTGGCTTTATGATGTAAGAGAAACACACCTCTACCATAGCCCTACCTACGTCAGCTAGCCAAATTCTATAAAATATTCTTGATTTGGCTGCGTATTGTAAGAGTATTCTTGTATCTTTGCAGTCATAAATGTATAAAAGATGCTTGTAGGAAGAGAACATGAGATTGAAGAATTGCGGCAAGCCTATGATTCAGACGAGTCTAGGTTTGTGGCTATATTGGGGCGTCGAAGAATCGGTAAGACTTATCTTGTAAGAGAGGTCTTTCATGATAGATTTGCATTTGCATATTCCGGCATGGCGAAAGCCTCAACGAAAGAACAGCTACAAAGATTCTACCTATCCTTGAAAGACCACGGATATAAGAATGGCTCGTATCCTAATAATTGGATTGAAGCATTCTATATGTTGGAACAATATCTTAAAGAGTTACCTGAAGGTAAAAAAGTGGTATTTCTGGATGAACTGCCATGGATGGATGCTCCAAAATCAAGTTTCATGTCCGCTTTTGAGAACTTTTGGAATGGGTGGGCATCGGCGAGAAAAGACATTCTTCTGATAGTTTGTGGCTCAGCCACCTCATGGATGGTAAAGAAGATACTCAAAAACAGAGGGGGGCTTCATAATAGGCTGAATAACCAAATTTACCTACAGCCATTCAACTTGCATGAGTGTGAAGTCTATGCAAAGAATATCGGCTTGCCAATGGAACGAGCAGAGATTATTGAAGCTTATATGGTATTCGGAGGAATTCCATTCTATTGGTCGTTACTAAATAAATCATTGAGTCTTCCTCAGAATATTGACACTTTGTTTTTTGGACGTACCCCCAAACTGGGCAATGAATTTATGGAGCTATATTCATCGCTGTTCAAACAGCCTGAAGCCTATATTAACATCATTACTGCTCTGGCAAAAAAGAAAGTTGGCATGACCCGTGATGAGATAATAGAGAGTACCAATCTCATTACGAATGGACAGTTGACTAAGTATCTGGAGGATTTGGAAAATTGCGGTTTTATCCGTAAATATCAGGCAATAGGTTCAAAAACAAAGAACTCACTCTATCAACTGATAGATAACTTTACCTTGTTCTACTTCAAGTTCATGGAAGGTCGAAAGAATACAGATGCCAATTATTGGTCGAAGATACAAGTGGCTCCTATCTTTCATACATGGAGTGGACTCGCTTTCGAGCGGATATGCCTTTTGCATTCAGAGCAAATAAAGAAGGCTCTCGGAATAAGCGGTGTAATCACAAACGAATACTCATGGCGCACAGCTGCTACTGAGGAGCATTCAGGTGCGCAGATAGATCTATTAATTGACCGCAGTGACAAAGCTATAAACCTTTGTGAGATTAAATATTCTGACGGGCCATATACGATTGACAAGAAATATATGGAGAATCTGCGTAATAAGGCTGCATTGTTCCGCCTTCTGACAAAAACGCGTAAAGGAATCGCGCTGACCATGATTACAAGTTTTGGACTTGTGAAGAACTCCTATTCAATGAATAGTATCCATTCTCAAATCACGGCTGATGATTTATTTGCAGATGCCTAATATCTCTTATACCAAATCTAAGTAAACAACACGAATATGTACCTTTCGAATATAAAACTTAGGAATTTCAGAAAGTTCGGAACTTTGGGCGACATAGACCTGAAGTGCCCAAATCTCAACTTGTCGTTTACAAAATGACGATAGAAGGTCAAAGTTATGATAGTCGCGGTAAAGCGAACAGGAGGGCGTATACGGCCTCGCAGTAAGGGACGACTCTTCCTCCACCCGTGCAACTTCAAAATTTGAAAGTATCTCTGATGCCGGAATTAACTGAGCTAATGCTAATAAAAAAGCAGTTACAATAAATTGTAACTGCTTTCCGAATGTGGTGCCACCAGGAATCGAACCGGGGACACAAGGATTTTCAGTCCTTTGCTCTACCAACTGAGCTATGGCACCAACAACCTGTAATCGTTTTCTCGATTACGGCTGCAAAGGTAGGCATTTATTTTAAACCTGCAAGCGTTTGCCCCACTTTTTTTCACGACAAAGAGTTCCAGCCTTGCGCACGAAGCTCCACCTCTCCGCCATCACGCCCCTGAAGATAGCAGCCCAACTCCGGTTTCGTGATGTGGCCAATGACATGAACGCCCTCCATCGCCTCAACCTTCTCATGGTCGGAGAGGGGGACGGTGAAGAGCAACTCATAATCCTCGCCTCCGTTCAGAGCGGCCGTCACGAGGTTCATGTCAAACTGCTCGGCCATGGCTGCCGTCTGATAGTCGATGGGGATGCGCTCCTCATAGACACGACAACCCACATGGCTCTCTTTCGCGATATGGAGCAATTCCGACGAGAGTCCGTCTGACACATCCATCATGGCTGTAGGCTGAATGCCTGCCTCCGCCAACATGCGAATCACATCCTTGCGAGCCTCGGGCTTCAACTGGCGCTCCAGCAGATACTCCTTGCCCGAGAAGTCGGGATTGAAATCAGCCTCACCTTGGAACACGCTCTTCTCTCGCTCTAAGAGCTGCAGACCCATGTAGGCCGCGCCCAAGTCGCCCGATACGCAGATCAGGTCGGTCTCCTTTGCCCCCGAGCGATAGACCACCTTGCCCTTCTCGCCCTCGCCAATGCAGGTGATGCTGATGGTCAATCCCGTGCGAGAGGCCGAGGTGTCGCCTCCAACTAAGTCCACGCCATAAATGTCGCAAGCCAACTGTACACCTGCGTAAAACTCCTCAAGATCCTCCACGCAGAAACGTTGCGAAAGGCCCAATGAGAGGGTTATCTGTTTGGGCTGTCCGTTCATTGCGTAGATGTCTGAGAAGTTGACTACCGCCGATTTGTAGCCCAAATGCTTCAAGGGCACATACATCAAATCGAAATGGATGCCCTCCAGGAGCAGGTCGGTCGTAACGAGCGTCAACTTATCGCCATAGTCCAATACGGCCGCATCGTCGCCTACGCCCTTCAGCGTGCTGGGGTTTTTCAATTCAATCTTCTCCGTGAGATGCTTAATCAAGCCAAACTCACCTAATGTTGCTATTTCTGTTCTGTTACTCATATTCTTAGTTACTTTGTTTATTCGCATTATTTCCAAGCGGCCACATGCCGCAAAATCAAACGGTCGAACGCCGTCTGCTCATCCAGGCCTATCTCGATCGGGAGTAGGTAAAGCCGTTTCCGCCACTCCGCTGGCAACCACGAGCAGGCATATAGCCGGGCTGCGTCCTTCTCGGTGACGACTATCCGCTTTCGCTCATCCCGCAAGCTGGAGAAAGCTTCCGCTATCCGCTTCTCATCCGCAGGCGTAAAGGCATGATGGTCGGGGAAGGCTACCGTGTGGAGCTTCGAGGCGTATCGCCTCAACTCTCGCTCTAATGGCTCGGGATGGGCGATGCCTGTTAGTAACAACAACTCCGCATCCTCGATTGTTCGCAGCGAGCAATTGGGGGCCTCATCGGGGAAAAGAGGGCGCAAATCGCCATAGCGAATCTCCGAGAAGAAGAGCGGTTGGTTGTCGCGCAAGGCCAACTCCTGTCTGATTGCCTCTTTCTCGGCGATTGAGGGCAATGGCTCACACTTGGTTACAACCACCAAGTCTGCCCGCTTCGCCCCTTGTGCCGCCTCACGCAAGCGACCTACGGGCAACACCGCATCGCGGCTATAGAGCCGATGGCTATCCGTCAGGAGAATGGATAGCGAGGGCTTCACATAGCGATGCTGAAAGGCATCGTCGAGCAAGACCACCTCCGGACGCCGCTCAGCGGGAAGTGCCAGCAGTTGTCGCATTCCTATCTGTCGCTTTTCGGAAACGGCAATAAGCAATTGCGGAAACTTCCGTTTCAACTGAAAAGGCTCATCGCCAATGGTCTCGCTCGTAGCCGAGTCGTCGGCCAACAGATAGCCTTTCGTCTTCCGCTTATAGCCTCTGCTCAACACGGCCACACGATAATGCGGACTAAGCAAGCGCACCAAATACTCCACGTGAGGCGTCTTGCCCGTTCCTCCTACCGCCAGGTTGCCTACGCAGATCACCGGCAAGGGATAGCTTTTAGCCGACAGCAGCCCCTTGTCGAATAGGAGATTGCGCAAGCTGGTGATTCCCTCATACAGCCAAGCGAAAGGAGCCAGGCCCCAATACAGCGAAAAATGATGCGTTGCGGTCATGCTTCTCATGCTGTTTATTGCGGAGACAAATCGAACGGCATACGGGCTAACACGCCTTGGCTATTGCGCACCTGGCGCAGCGTATTATAATAGGTATAATCCTCGCCCAATAGCTGTTTCGTCAGCATTGTCGTTGCGTTCCCTATCGGTTCGTTCAGCAGTTTGTCCAGCCAGCTCTTCGCGGGAGCGGCGTTCTTAACCTCATAGTCGGTCACGTCGGCCAACTCGGCAGCCACAGCCACCGCATCTTCCAGGTTTCCCAAACGATCGACCAAGCCACGGTCCAGTGCCTGTTCGCCAGTCCACACACGGCCTTGACCAATGGCGTCGATTGCCTCTTCGCTCATCCCCCTGCCCTCGGCACACCTGCTGAGGAAGGTGTGATAGCCTCGCTCCACCGTGCCTTGTATCAGAGCCTTCTCGCCCTCTGTCATGGGGCGAGTGGGATCGCCTAAATCGGCAAATGTATGCGTCTTCACGCCGTCGGTCGTCAAGCCTATCTTTTCACATAAGCCTGTCATGTTTGGAAACATGCCGAAGATGCCGATAGACCCCGTCAGGGTGTTTGGCTCAGCCAAGATCTGATTGGCCGCGCAAGAGATGTAATAGCCACCAGATGCCGCCACATCGCCCATCGAGACAACAATCGGCTTCACCGCTTTCAGGGCTTTCACCTCTTTCCAGATTTGATCGGAGATGTAGGCACTTCCACCCGGCGAGTTGACGCGCAACACGACCGCCTTCACCGCTTTATCCTCTTTGAGCTTGATCAGTTCCTTCGCCAACCGATAGGTGATGCAAGCCTCCGAAGAAAAAGGCTGATTGGCCGCCTCGGGCACGATTTCGCCTTCGGCATACAGAATCGCGATCTGGTTGTCTGAACGTTTCTCTGCTTTCTGCAGGCTGACCGCCTGTTTCAGGTTGGCAAAACGCAGTTTCTCATCGCCCAGCCCCACCTTCGCTTTCAAACAAGAGTCTACTTCCGACTCATAGCGCAAGGCGTCGATCAAGCCCATCTTTACCGCCACTTCGGCATCTTGATAAGCCATACCCTCGTTGGCAAACTGATCGATCAGCTCGGGCTTCACACCGCGAGACTCCGAGATGCCCGCACGGAAAATCCCCCAAATCGAGGAGAGGTAAGAGTTGATCTGCTCCCGATTCGCCTCGCTTAAATGGTCGAGCATAAAGGGCTCGACCGCCCCTTTGTAGGTGCCAACCTTAAAGATCATCATCTCTACGCCAATCTTGCGCAGCAACCCCTTGTAGAACGGAGTGGTCGATGCGAGGCCTCGCAGGTTCAGCACGCCTTGCGGATTCATATACACTTCGTCGGCCACCGAGCAAACATAGTAATTGCCTTGCGAGAAATTGTCGGCATAGGCCACGATGAACTTGCCGCTCTGCTTGAAATCGGCCAGGGCTTGGCGAATCTCCAACAGGCTGGCACTGCCCGCCGACAGCAATCCGGAGCTCAGATAGATGCCCTCGATGTGAGCGTCTTCCTTAGCTGTCTGGATTGCCTTTTTGATATCAGTTAGTGAGAGCGAAAGCGGTTCATCCCCGCCCAGCAACATAGCCAACGGATTATCCTCGGCTGTCTGCTCGCCGACAGTCCCGCTCAGAGAGAGTTTCAGGATGGTTTTCTCCTTCGGTACATACGAGGAGGCCTCGTCGGCAGCTACGAGCCCGGCGACGGCTCCAGCGCCAATTGCAATCAGAATGGCTAAGGCGACCACCACCCCTATGATTGAGGCAAAGGTCATTTTCAAAAACTGTTTCATCTTCTTTTTACTTATTATTCAGGGTTAATAACTCATCGAAAAGCCGTGTAACCTCCTCATCGCTCAAGCAGACTTGCTGGAACACATCCTGCAACAGGACGGGGTTGATTTTCTCGAAGTCTTCCGCCAGGGGGGTGATGAAGAGTCCGCCAATGTCGGCCGCACCCGGACTGGAGAGCAGATGATCCGCCCCCTCTGCCTCATACTGCCAAGGGCGATGCCGCTTGCGCGGAATCACGGCCAAAGTCCATGTGTCGTCTCTATACCAACCGAAAAGATTCATCATCGGCTCTTGCTCTCCCTCGGGGATGGGCAGTAGCGCATAGAGTTGTTTGAACAAACGCTCCATTCCCTCTGCCGTGTCCGCCTGCAGGATGAAGCCGTTGCGCAGGTAGTTGCGCAACAATACGATAGTTCCCTCCGGAGTAGTAATCCGGGGAGCGGCGGTATCCTGTGCCACACGGCGCACCTCCTCGTCTAAAGGCATCACGCCATACGAAACGGCTTGGAAATGGGCGTGGTCGGGAGCCGATGCTCCGCAACGAGGTCCATTATAGAAGAGCGTATGCTGATCAAAACAGCACGTCAGCCGCAAGAAGTCGGCCAGCTGAGGCAGAATCAGCTGGGGCGTATGGGCAAGCGAAGGAACCGTGAAATGCTCCGCAAAGATTGGGAAGGGATTGGTGAGCACTTGATAGCGATCGCCAAAAGGAAGGCTCATCTGCTCGGCGGGCAGGTTGGCCGGACAGAGGAAACACTTGCGGGCCTGGATCGAACGGGCATCCACTTTCGCTCCCGACGACACGATGCGGGCCGGATTGAACTGCACCTTGATGGTAAAGCCGTCGAACGCAAACGTCTTCAGGCACACCTGATCCAAAGCGGCGAAGTTTTTCGCCGCCAAGGGCCATGTGAGCAGCTGTCGCCGAAGCATTTCGGTGGCAGCTGCAGAGGTAAGGGCATTAGGCATTGTCATCATGTTTTCCCTGATTCATGCGGATGCGGGCCTCCAATTCCCACGTCCTGATTTTATCCTTATATAAATTATGCTGGTTCATCTTCACCACGTCGAGCGACGCATCGGAGTTGTCCTCCCAGCGACGGCAAAGATAAAGCACATCGTAGATTCGGCCAATCTGATACTGGCGGCTCATGCGCAAGCCCAGCGCATAGTCTTCGCCATAGCTGGTGTTAGGCAGGTTCACCTGGCGCAGCAAGGGAGTGTAGAACGCACGTGGTGCGCCTAAGCCGTTGATGCGAAGCGCATTGTTGCGGCCATTCTCTGGAGTCCATTCCTTATGGTCGATCACGCCCGGCTGGATCATCTCCATCTGGAAGTTGGTCATCATATAGGTGCCTACCACCATGGCGCACTGCTGCTCATAGAAAGCGGCCACGATTTTCCGCAAGGTGTTGTTGTCGCTATACACATCGTCGCTATCCAGCTGTACGACGAAGCGGCCACACCGCTTGTGATGGACACCCAGGTTCCAGCAGCCCCCAATGCCCAGGTCGTCGCGCTCAGGAATCAGGTGGATGATGCGCTTGTCTTGCGCAGCCAAGGCAGCCACCTTCTCGGTTGTGCCGTCGGTAGAGTGGTTGTCGATCACGATGATGTTGAAGGGGAAGTCGGTCTGCTGCGTCAGCACAGAGCGGATCGCATCCTCGATCGTTCGTACCCGGTTGCGCACGGGTATGATCACACTGGCCTCCTCGGCAAAAGCCTCCTTGCCGAAAGCGATAGGCTCAAACTCCGGCTTCAAGTAGCCACCGATACGCTTCAAGTGTGCGGTGCAAGCAGCCTCCATCTCGATCTGCACTGCCCGGTTGCGCGGATCCACATAGTCGAACTGCTTTTCGCCCGACTTGCGGAAGTCGTGCTCCACCTCGGTGTAGAGATACTCGCTGACATGCACCAGCGGCGCCTCGCAAGAGACACGCAAACGCAGATCATAGAGCGCTGCGAACTTATATTCCTCGTCGGCAGCCTCGACTGCCGCACGCAATAGGTCGGAGCGATAGAGCAGCACAGAACCGAAGTCGAAGTCGTCGCGCAAGCTACCCTTCTGATAGTCAATCACGGGGTGCGGCGTGCGCTCGCCAGCCTTCAAGGCGTAATAGTCGGCATAGAGCATGCCGGCCTGCGTGTCGTCGGCCAAAGCGGTCAGGCGTTCCAAGGCGAAAAGGCCTAATGCCAAAGCGTCGGTTTTCGTGTAGATGAGCGAGTAGTCGCTCTCTGCCCGCTGAGCGATGGCTTTGAGTGCGGACGAGCAGTTGATTCGGTCGGCCCAGATGATCTCCGCACCCGGAAGCTCTTCCAGGTCAGGCTCATGGGTTACGACGTAAATTGAGCCTACCAGAGGCGAAGCCGAAAGTTGACTGATCGTCTCACGAACAGCCTCGGCTGTTCCGTATGGGATAAAACAATTGATTCTTTTCATTATGTGATTGTTATTTGATGATACTCAAGGTAAAATAGCCCGCAGGATGGTTCGCATCAGCTCCTCACGCTCGGCTTCGGTTCGCAAAGTCTCGATCGGGAAGCCCAAGGCGCAGGTGCGTGGAGCTGTCACGCCAGCCACCACCCGGCTCTCGGTGTAACGCAAGAAGGCGTTGGCCTGCTCGCCAAAGGGCAGTAAGCCATCCACTGCCTCCACCGCATAGCAGTCGGCATTACGCTGCATTCCGATGGAATAATCGCTACGTCGCGACGTAGCCCGATCGGGCCATCCACTGATCGCTCCTGTGCGACTGGCCTTGGGAGTGGCCAACTGCACCGACAAGAGCGGCCGAACCAGCCGATACAAGGCGGGCACACGCTCCGCGTCAGACAGCCAACGAGAACCAGAAACCAGCAAGGCCACACCCTGTTGCGACCAAGCTGCGGCCTGTTGCCAAAGCGAACTATCGGCCTCAGCCAAACGCTGCTTGCCCCAGATCAGGTCGAGCATCGCATAGGCGTCACGCTCGATATGCGCATGCAAAAAGGCTTGGGCACTGCATGAGGCGTACGAATAGCCCGCCTCCGCCAGGGCCTTGCCATGCACAAAGGGGTAATGGAACTGATTGCCTGCCGTCACCTGGCCGGCAAAGTCGGTGTAGCAGTCGCCGTGTCCGTTGCGATCGTTCGAGATCCACTCGGAAGAGCGTTTGAAATCATGCTGCTCGCCGATAAAAGCGAAGTCGTAGAGATAGGGCACGCCTCCATCCTCGGCATAGCAGAATCCGGCCAAGCTGTCGGCGGTCTGCTCCATGTCCAACGGACCATCCACGCGGTCGAAGGCATTCACGATCAGTGCCGGACGGGTGGCTTTTGCCCCTTCGGCCCGATAGACGCTCAGCTCCTCGGAGGGGAAGCTGATGCCTCCCTCGTTCCATGCCACCACCTTGTAGCGATAGATCACACCCGGCTGAATGGGCAAGACGACCGACTGACCATTCACGATGCGGCCATTATCGAAATCGCCCTCTCCCTGAGCCGTATAGACCACATAGGCCTTTGCCTCGGCCGTAGGCTCCAAGGGGTCGGGCTGAGGTTGCCAAGCCAAGCGCACCGAAGTGGCGGAGGCAAAGGTGGCCGAAAAGGCTTGCGGAGGCAAGGGTTGCACGATGGCCTCTTGCCGATGCTGTGCGGCAATGTGGCGAAGCATACCTTTATAGATAGCGCGACTCACCAAGAAGCGGAACTTGGGATCCAAGCCCAAGCGCATATCGGCAAAGTTCTGATGGGAAAGCAGCTCCAAGAGCATGGTCGGCACCTCGGCCACGCGAGCCTCTATATACGACTGGTTCCACATGCCCCTTCGGCTCCAATCGGGATTGCGCAGGGCCTGAATGTCGGCCACGATTTGCGACTGGATGCGCTCGGTGAGATCGCGGGCCACCTTGCGGCTCTCGCCCGTGCGATAGCGGCCACCATCATGCTTTGAGTAGTAGATGCCCAGGGTTCCAATGATGGAGTCGTCGGGCGTGATGCCTGCGTCAGAATGGAGTGCGAAACTCAGTTCGATAGGAATATGGGCCTCGTCGCGCAGCCAGTTCACCCAGCGCGGACGGGCGAAAATGTCATCTCGATAATCATCGGCAAAGGCGGTGGAGGAATAGACCGTGTCGGGCATTCCGGCCCCTTGCAACCAATAGCGAGCTGCCTCGGCGAAACGGGGCAAACCGCTGGTCTCGGGCTGCAGCTCCTCTCCCTCGGGCGATCGAGCCACGGAGCCATAACCGCCACCGAAGCGCACGGCGTCGGCCGTGATGCGTTTGCCCGCCTTCTCTGAGCGATTGCTCAGGCAGACCGCCTCGTCGTCGGTTCCCCTGAAGTAGTAATGGCCTAAATAGATCCATGTGCCACCTCCCATGGTCTGATTCACGACGAGGCGGGTGGTTTCGCCTGCGTGATAAATGGTGTAATGAGCCTGCTCGGTGCTGTTCTGCAGCGAGCGGTAAGCCACATAAACGGC
>CAKUZF010000049.1 GCA_934718155.1 uncultured Parabacteroides sp.
CCTGCAATCATTATACGGAGCCGTCGGGGCATCGTCCCGGCGGCATTTTTGCGTCTCCTTTTCTCCCGTTTTTGGGCACGGTGAAGCCAGTAAATTTCGTTGCCCGTCGCCTTAGTAAACCATGGTCATGGTCTCACACGTTCATCTTGATGGTTTTTCACAACGACGGGCAACGAAATTCATAACGATGGGCAACGAAAATCATAACCACGGGCAACGAAATTTAGCGATTAATCCTAGCTGGCTGATCGGATGAGCCAAATAGTTGCTATCTTTGTGGCAATAAAGATTTTGCTCTATGAAAACAAGGAATGAATATATCCGGCTACTCCGTTCGCAAGAGACCGTTCTGCGAGAAGACTTCGGTATTCGCTCTTTGCGCCTTTTCGGTTCCGTAGCTCGTCAGGAGCAGAATGAGTTGAGTGATATAGATGTCTGCGTGGAGATGGAGCCTAAGCCCTTTCTGCGTTTGCGTGTGAAAGAGTTTTTAGAGCACCTGCTGGGTTGCTCAGTGGATGTCATTCGACGGCATCGGAATATGAACAGCTTTCTACTTCATGAAATTGATCAAGAGGGAATTTATGTGTTCTAAGAAGCGGGTGTTGGCATGAGGATCGCATAAAGAAGGCGGCTATGCGTTGAGAAAACGCTATAGCCGCCTTCGCTGTTTTTTATCTCAATTGAATGCGGAGGTTAGAAAGCTCCGTGTCGGTGTGTTGCGAGGGGAGACCCGCTTGGCGCACCGTGAGTGTATGCGTATGGCCCGTGGCTGCGGCAGGCAGCTCGAAGGGCTGCGCATAGACCGTTTGGCTTTCGGCCGGGCGCAACAGATAGCCCGTCTTCTTCTCGAAGCGGTTGTAGAGGCGCACGACAACCTGGTTCTTTCCCTTCTGCAGCGGCAGCAATACCAGCTCCTTGCGGAAGGTGCAACGATAGGGGTTGAGATGCTTCAGGATCGACTCACCATTCAAGAACACCTCGATGCCATTGCCGGCACCTACCTCGACGAGGTAGTTCTGCGCCTTCTCGGAGGTAAGCTCCTGCATCAGGTAGTAGGTCTGCATGATATTGGCGGCAAACTCGTCTTGCTCCTTCTCGACCCGTTGCCAAGCGCCGCTCCTTGCGGGAGGCGTTTGCTGGTCGGTCTGCAGGGTGGAAGGTGCGTCGAACACGCTGCTGCCTGGGCCCGAGAGATAACGCTCGCCCCAAGCCACCTTGGCGTTAGGCAGGTTGACGGCCTTTCCCTCGCCCAAGATCACCTTGTGCAGTGTGCCATCTACGGTCAGCTCAATCTCCTTGCCCTCCTCTTGCGGCGTGTAGAGCAGCTCCATGCGGCGCAGGCCATTCTTCTGGATGTTCCAGGTGTAGCTCACGGTACTGCGGTAGTTGCTGTAGTAGTCGAAGCAGGAGTAGCTGTAGTTGGGCGTTGCGTTGGCGGCGGTCAGCAGGCTGTTTCCCTTCACGCTGTTCATCGGCTGCGGCTCGACCGGCTGGTCGAAGGTGAGTTGAACCACCTCGATGGTCTGATCGGTAAAGGCCGACTGCGGCACCGAGAGCGTCACGACATTCCCCTTTTGCGCTTGCGCCGTCACCGGGCCTTCGGCCTTCAGCAGCTTGCGGCCGGGAATGTCGAGCGAGATCTTCCCGTCGGCGGGATAGCTGCCCGAAAGGATCAGGTAGAGCTGCTTGTCTTTGCGGGTGATCTTGCCCCAATCGTATTGCTGGCGGAAGGGGGAAGCCTCGGTGGCATAGATAGCCTCGCCATGCGCTTTCAGCCAGGCTCCCATCTCCTCCAGTACCTCACGCTCGAAGGGCACCACTGAGCCATCGCCCTTCGGACCGATGTTGAGCAGGAAGTTGCCGCCGAACGAAACCACGTTGATCAGGCTGCGGAGCTTCTCCATCGCCTTCACGTGGGCGCTGCCTCGCTCTTGCCAAGAGCGGTAGCTCCACGTCTCGTCGAACATGGAGGCCGCGCTCTGCCAGGGGCATTGCAGCGAAGCCTCGGGATAGGCGTTGTCGGCCATCACGGCAAAGTCGTATTGGTCGTTGCCCACACGGCCGCTTACCATACAGTCGGGCTGCAGTCGGTGCACCAAGTCGTAGAGCTCCTTGCTCTGCTCGGGCGTGTTGGAGCCCATGTCGAACCAAAGCTCGGAGATGGGCCCATAGCTCGTGAGCAACTCCGTGACCTGCTGCTTCGAGAAGGCATGGTGTTGCGGCGTGACGAAGTCGCAATTGTGGCTCGAGATGGGGTAGGCCTGCGGGAAATGCCAGTCGATCACCGAATAATAGAGGCCCAAGCGGATGCCGCCCCGTGCGCAGGCATCGGCCAGCTCGCGGATGTAGTCGCGATGGGCGGGGGTTGCGTCGTAGGCGTTATAGTCGGTCGTCTTCGTGCGGAACATGCAGAATCCATCGTGGTGCTTCGTAGTGATCACGATGGAGCGCATGCCCGCCTCTTTGGCCAGGGCCACAATCTGGTCGGCGTCGAACGCTTTCGGGTCGAAGCGCAAGGCGGTGTCGCCATACCAATCGCTGAATATGCCGGCGAAGGACTGAATCTGCTCGCTGTAGCCCCATTTGACAGGCTTTCCGTCCCAGACACCACCCAGCTCCGAGTAGAGGCCGAAGTGGATGAACATAGAAAACTTGCTTTGATGCCACCGCTGGAAAGCATCCGCGGCTATTTGCGCACTCGCACCCAATGAGGCCAGGCAGGCCATCAGGAAGATTGCTACTTTTTTCATGACAATTATAATTATATGTTAAACTGAACAAATGTAAGGATTATTTAGTTAATATCGCGCACTGAAGCAGATTAATGTAGAAAAATGAAAATCATAGCCGACAATACCATCCCCTACCTGAAGGGGATAGCCGAACCTGTGGCCGACGTGGCCTATTTAGATTCAAAAGCCTTTACACCCGAACGCATCAAAGAGGCCGACGCCCTGATTGTGCGCAGCATAGACAAATGTACGCCCCAACTCCTGGCGGGCAGCCGCGTGAAGCTGATCACGACCGCCACGATAGGCTTCGACCACATCGACACCGCCTATTGCGAGCGGCAGGGCATCGCTTGGACTAACGCACCAGGCTGCAACGCCGCATCGGTGGCGCAGTATGTGCTGAACGGCTTGGTGACCCTCTCCCTGCGCACAGGCGAGCCGTTGCGAGGAAAGACCTTGGGTATTGTAGGGGTAGGCCACGTGGGAAGCATCGTGGCTCGCTATGCCGAGGTGATGGGGATGCGCGTGTTGCGCAACGATCCCCCTCGTGCGGAGCGGGAGGGAGGCGAAGGCTTCGTCTCGCTGGCGCAGATCGCGGCCGAGAGCGATGTGGTCACGCTGCATGTGCCCCTCACGAAAGAGGGTGCCCATCCCACTTATCACCTGGCCAACGCTGCCTTCTTCGGGCAGCTGGCCAAACGGCCGTGGCTGATCAACAGCTGCCGAGGGGCGGTGCACGACACGGCAGCCCTCTTGGCGGCCAAACGAGAGGGACTGATCAGCCAGTTGATCATCGACTGCTGGGAGCAGGAGCCAACCATCAGCCGCGCCCTGCTGGGCGAGGCCTCGCTGGCCACTCCCCATATCGCCGGCTTCTCGGCCGACGGAAAGGCCAATGGCACCCGAGCCTGCCTGCAGGCGATCGAACGCTTCTTTGGCATCCACTTCGCCTTGCTCGATAGGGTCGTTCCCCCAGCGCCTCCTAAGCCGCTGATCGACCTCGACCAATGGAGCACGCACCGCATGGAGCAAGCCTTGTTGCACTGTTTCAGCCCGGAGCGTGTCGACGCGGCTTTGCGGGCCAACCCCGACGGATTTGAGTGGCAACGCAACCACTATGACCATCCGCGTGAGTTCATGGCTTACCAGGTTAGCCATGCGACGGCCGAGGAGGCAAAGCAGCTAAGTGCGCTCGGTTTCCAAATTTTAGCACAGTAAATAGCCGCTAACTACCCGAAAAAGCGTACTTTCGCGCAGCGTACGTATTGATACCTAGCAAATAATCGTTTCATAACAACAATATGAGGAATTACAAATTGATCAACAACGTGTTAGGATGGATCGTGTTTGCGATCGCCTCCACGGTTTATCTTCTGACGATCGAGCCTACCGCCAGCTTCTGGGATTGCGGTGAGTTCATCTCTTCAGCCTTTAAATTGGAAGTCGGTCACCCCCCTGGAGCCCCGTTCTTCATGCTGACCGCCAATCTCTTTACGCAGTTCGCCTCCGACCCGACGAAGGTGGCCGTGATGGTCAACAGCATGTCGGCACTGTTTAGCGGACTGACCATCCTGTTCCTTTTCTGGAGCATCACCCGCATGGCACGCAAAATCATTGTCGACGAGGGCGCGGAGGTCTCGTTGGGCCAGCTGATCACCATCATGGGCAGCGGCCTGGTGGGCGCATTGGCCTATACCTTTAGCGATACCTTCTGGTTCAGTGCTGTAGAGGGCGAGGTGTATGCCTACTCGTCGCTGTTTACGGCGGTCGTCTTCTGGCTGATCCTGAAGTGGGAGGAGGCGGCCGATAAGCCGCATGCCGATCGCTGGATTGTCTTGATTGCCTATCTGATGGGCTTGAGCATCGGCGTTCACTTGCTGAACCTGCTCTGTATCCCGGCGATCGTGCTGGTTTACTATTATAAGAAGGCATCCAACCCCACCTTGAAGGGCACGCTGATCGCCTTGCTCGTCTCTTTCGCCATCATTGGCTTGATGATGTTTGGCGTGGTGCAGGGCTTGGTGGAGGTCTGCGGCTACTTCGAGCTGCTGTTTGTCAACGTCTTCGGCATGCCCTACAACTCGGGTGTCTATGCCTTCGCCTTCGTGCTGGCGGGCGTCTTGGCCTGGGCCATCTGGGAGACCATGCGCGAGGAGGTGCATCCCGTGCGTATGCGCATCGCCTTCATCCTGTCGGTCATCCTGCTGGGTATTCCCTTTATCGGCAGCGGCTATGTGATCGCCGTGGTCCTGACCGTGGCACTGACCGCCTTCCTGTTCGTCAAGAAGGATGTAAACATCAAGTTGCTCAACACGATCCTGGTCAGCCTGCTGGTGATTGTCGTGGGCTACTCGTCGTATGCCCTGACGCTGATCCGTGCGACGGCCGACACGCCGATGAACCAGAACACCCCGCAAGACATCTTCACCTTGCGCAACTACTTGGCCCGCGAGCAATACGGCAAGACGCCGCTGTTCTACGGACAGACCTATGTGTCGGAGGTGAAGCGCGAGAATAAGAATGGCACCTGTGTGCCGGTCTCTAAGCAGGGAGAGCCCACTTGGAGCCGCATTATCAAGAGCGATAAGAACGAGAAGGACCGCTACTACATCTCGAAATACGAGACGCAGTATGAATATGTGGATGAGCTGAACATGCTGTTCCCCCGCATGTATAGCTCCAGCGGCGCACACGTGGAGGCCTACAAGGAGTGGGCACAGGTGAAGGGCACACCGGTGAAGTTCAGCCGTTGCGGCGAGATGACCACCGTCATGAAGCCCACTTTCGCCGAGAACTTGCGCTACTTCTTCTCCTACCAGCTCAACTTTATGTACTGGCGCTACTTCATGTGGAACTTCTCGGGTCGTCAGAACGACATCCAGGGCCACGGCGAGGTGTCGAACGGCAACTGGATCACGGGTATCCCCTTCATCGACGAGGCCTTGGTGGGCCCGCAGGAGGATATGCCCCTCGACATCGCCGACAACAAGGGGCACAACGTCTATTATATGCTGCCTTTGTTATTAGGCATCTTGGGCCTGCTCTACCAGGGCTACGCCGGGCATAAGGGCGTGCAGGGATTCTGGATCACCTTCTTCCTGTTCTTCATGACGGGAATCGCCATCGTGCTCTATCTGAACCAGACCCCCTATCAGCCCCGTGAGCGCGACTATGCGTATGCCGGCTCGTTCTATGCCTTCTGTATCTGGATAGGCTTCGGCGTGGCGGCCTTGGCGAAGGGCTTGCGCCAGTATGCGAAGCTGTCGCCCGTAGCAGCGGGCTCGGTGGCTACGCTGCTCTCGCTGTTTGTGCCGATCCAGATGGGTGCGCAGAACTGGGACGACCACGACCGCTCGGGCCGTTACGTCTGTCGCGACTTTGGCTCGAACTACCTGCAGTCGTGTGAGCCGAACGCCATCATCTTTACGAACGGCGACAACGACACCTTCCCCTTGTGGTACGCCCAGGAGGTGGAGGGCATCCGTACGGATGTGCGCGTATGCAACACCAGCTATTTGCAGACCGATTGGTATATCAACCAGATGAAGAAGCAGGCCTATGAGTCGGCTCCGCTGCCCATCTCGTGGCAGCCGGAAGACTATGTGATGGGCACCCGCGATGCCGCCTACGTCTTCCCGCTGACCGATAAGCCCATCGAGCTGAAGACCGCGCTCGACTTCGTGCGCAGCAACGATCCGAAGTTCAAGAAGATTCCGGGCATCAGCCAGGAGTTGGACTACGTGCCGACGCAGACCTTGGTCTATCCGGTCGACTCGGCGGCAGTCGTGGCGAATGGCGCCTTGGATCCCGACTATCAGCCCAACATGCTGCCTCAGCTGACCATCGACCTGAAGGGCAAGGAATACTTAGGCAAGCAGGAACTGATCATCCTGGATATGTTGCAGACCAACAACTGGGAGCGCCCGATCTATTACGCGATCACGGTGAGCCCCGACCAGTTTGTGAACCTCGACCAGTACTTCCAGCAGACCGGTATGGCCTATCAGATCGTGCCATTGGAGGCAAAGGGCAAGGTGCAGGCCATCAACACGGAGCGTATGTACGACAACGTGATGCATAAGTTCAGATGGGGCGGCGTGAACACGCCGGGTGTCTACATCGACGAGAATGTGATGCGCATGTGTAAGAGCTACCGCATCGCCCTGTTCAGCAAGCTGGCAGCCGCGCTCATCGCCGAGCAGAAGATGGATAAGGCCGAGGAGGTGCTCGACAAGGGAATGGAGGTATTGCCTCCGGTTAACATCCCCTTGGATTATAGCGCGCTCTCGATGGGCGAATTGTATTATCAGCTGGGTAAAGACGAGAAGGCGGAGGCCATCTTCACGGGTATTGCCGACAACGCGATGCGCAATATCAACTGGTATTTCCGCTTGCGTCCGGGTCAGCTGGCCTCTGTAGAGAGCGACTTGGGTCATAACCTGGCCGTCGTGCAAGAGGTGTTGCGAATCTGTAAACCCCACAATCCGCAGTTCTGCGAGAAGTATCAAGAGGAGTTTGATAACTATCGCATGGCCTACGGATCGGTAGCCAAGGAGTAGCAAAGCGATGTTTATAGAACAACCGCCCTGGTTTTACAGGGCCCTGTTCCCAGGGGTAACCTGGAGAATGCCGGCCGAGCCGAAGTGTGTGTATCTCACCTTCGACGACGGCCCCATTCCCGAGGTTACCCCTTGGGTTTTAGATGTGCTGGATCGGTATGGCGTGAAGGCCACCTTCTTCATGGTGGGCGACAACGTGCGCAAGCATCCCGACGTGTTCCGAATGGTGGTCGAGCGTGGCCACCGCATCGGCAATCACACCTTCAACCATATCCAAGGACTGCGTTACCTGACGAAGAACTATCTGGCGAATGTGGAGAAGGCGGCGCGCTATATCCCCAGCGACCTGTTTCGTCCGCCCCATGGCCACATGCGCATTCCGCAAACCCTCTGCCTGACTCGCAAATACAGGGTGGTGATGTGGGACGTAGTCACCCGCGACTACAGCCCGCACATGACCCCGCAAGGCGTGTTGAACGTGGTGAAGCGATACACCCGCAATGGCTCCGTCATCGTCTTCCATGATTCGCTGAAGGCCGAGCGCAACATGCGTGAAGCCATGCCCAAGGCCATCGAATGGCTGTTGGCCCAAGGCTATACGTTTAAAGTGTTCGAATAGGATGTTGGTGGCTGAAGAGGTAAAGCGAGAGGCGAGGGCCTTGGGCTTCTCGGCTTGCGGACTAGCCCGGGTGGAGGCAGCCGAGAGCGAGATGGCTCATTACGACGCATGGATCGCCAAGGGCTATCAGGCCGGGATGCACTACATGGCCAACCATCGCCCCCTGCGCAGAGACCCCGAAGGACTCTTGGAGGGTGCGAAGAGCATCATCTCGGTCGCCCTCAACTATTACCCGGCGCATCCTCTGCCGAAAGAGGCACCCCAAGTGGCCTATTATGCCTATGGTAAAGACTATCACGTGGTGGTGAAGGAACGCCTGCGCCAGCTGGGAGAACGGCTGGGCCTTTCCGACAAGATGCGTTGCTTCACCGATTCCGCTCCCCTTTTCGAACGCTATTGGGCTTGGCGGGCCGGCCTAGGTTGGATTGGGAAGAATGGCTGCCTGATCGTGCCCCACAAAGGTTCCTTCTTCTTCTTGGGAGAGCTTGTCACCACCGCCGAGTCGGATGTCTACGACCAGCCTCAACGCAGCCGCTGCGGACGGTGTCGCCGCTGCTTGGAGGCCTGCCCGACGGGCGCATTGGAGGCCCCTCGCTTGTTGAACGCCAACAAGTGCCTCTCCTACTTGACCATCGAACATCGGGATGAGATCCCCGCCGAGCAGGCGCAACGCATGGGCAACCGATTCTATGGGTGCGACACCTGTCAGCTGGTCTGCCCGTGGAACCGTTTCGCCCAGCCTACGCAAGAGGCCGCTTTCCAACCCACCGAAGCCCTCCTCTCGCTGGATAGGGAGCAGCTGGAGCACTTCACGCCCGAGGCTTATCAGCGTCTGTTTGCCGGTTCGGCGGCGAAGCGAGCCAAGTATGCCGGATTGCTGCGCAATGCGAAAGCCTGGCTGGCGGCACAGGAAAAACTGCCGTAAAACAGCCCCCTACGATTTGGCGTTCTCCGAAAAAATAACGAATATTGCAGTTGAAATCTCAATTCACTGAATGTTTAACAAAAAATACCATGTAATTTATGAAGAGATTATTAGCTGTATTGATGGCGCTCTGCCTTGCGTTGCCGATCTACGCACAAGAGCTGAGCAATTTTGCGAAAAACGAACCTTTGGTTTCCCCCGAGATGAAAGATGGGAAGATCACTTTCCGCTTAGCCGCGCCTGAGGCAAAGCGTGTGCAATTGACTGGCGGCTTCATGCCGACTCAGAAGGTGACCTACAACAACCGCCAGATGGATGTGCCCGTTCCGGCAGATATGGTGAAGAACGACAAGGGCGTTTGGGAGCTGACGATCGACCAGCCCGCTCCGGAACTTTATACCTATAACTTTATTATGGACGGCGTGTCGGTGAACGACCCGCTGAACGTGTTGCAGCAGCGCGACGGCGTGCGCTACCTGAGCATCGTGATCGTGCCGGGCGACTTTACGGCCAACTATTTCGAGGCTGAGCACCGAGGTAACCTGCGGAAGATCTGGTATGACTCACCCTCGTTAGGGCTTAACCGCCGCATGTATGTCTACACCCCCTATGGCTACGACGATCCGAAGAACGCGGGAAAGCGTTACCCCGTGCTCTACCTCTTCCATGGAGCGGGTGGCGACGAGGACGCTTGGAGCAACATGGGCCGTTCATGCCAGATACTCGACAACCTGATCGAGCAGGGCAAGGCGGAGCCGATGATTGTGGTCACTCCGAACGGCAACCCCGGTCAGCAGGCCGCTAAACCGCTGCAGTTGCCCGAGAAGCCTTTCGTATGGAACGACCCCGCGACACGCAACAGCTATATCCACTCGGTGGCGAAAGACATCATACCTTATATAGATAGCCATTTCCGCACCTTGCCCGACAAGGCCCACCGGGCTGTGGCTGGCCTCTCGATGGGTGGTGGACACACCTTCGCCCTCTCGGGTAACTATCCGGAGCTGTTCGACTACATCTGCCCGTTGAGCTGCGGCTCGCAAGACACGCCCGAGAACAACGCCCTGCTGGCCAACATCAAGAAGGCAGGCTATAAGCTGTACTGGGTGGGCTGTGGCGATGCCGACTTTGCCTACCCCGGCACGAAGGTGCTCGACGAGATGCTGAAGAAGCAAGGTATGGAGCACACGATGTTTATCAGCGGCGGCGGCCACACGTGGAGCAACTGGCGCTACTACCTGAACAACTTCGCTACGCTGCTGTTTAAGTAGCCGTTCCCACAGACTCGAAATAGACCCCCTACCTCGCAACAGACGAACCCCACGGTTTGTGGCCGCGAAGTAGGGGGTTTTTGTGGTTCAACCGTGGGGTTTATTCCGAATTATGATACCTTTGCGCCTAAATTCTAAATGAGAAAGAAAATGAAATCATTTGTACGCACCTTATCGCTCTTGCTGGCCTGGCTGGCCCTCGTGCCCCTTTTCGCCCAGCAGCCCGAGCCGCTTCCGATCGATCCGAAGTTGCGCTATGGGAAACTGAGTAACGGATTGACCTATTACATCCGCCATAATACATTGCCCAAGGAGCGAGCCGATTTCTACATCGCGCAGAACGTAGGCTCCATCTTGGAGGAGGAGAACCAGCGCGGCTTGGCCCACTTCCTCGAGCACATGGCGTTCGACGGCACCGCCAATTTCCCCAACAACGGCATGGATAAGTACATCGAGCGTGTCGGTATGCGCAATGGAGAGAACTTCAATGCCTATACCTCGTTCGACGAGACCGTCTATATGGTGACCAATGCCCCGGTGAAAACGGCGGGCGTGGTGGACTCCTGCCTCTTGATCCTGCACGATTGGTCGGGCTTCATCGCCTTGACCGATTCGGCCATAAAGAAGGAGCGAGGCGTGATCCGCGAGGAGTGGCGCACCCGTCAAGATGCGCAGATGCGCCTCTTCGAGCAGCAGCTGCCGGCCATGTTTCCCGGTAGCCGCTATGCGAACCGCATGCCGATCGGCACGATCGAGGTGATCGAAGGCTTCAAGCCCGACGAGCTGCGCGCCTACTACAAGAAATGGTACCGCCCCGACCAGCAGGCCATCATCGTGGTGGGCGATATCGATGTGGATCAGGTGGAGGCCTCGTTGCAGCGTATCTTCGCCGACATACCAGCCCCCGTGAATCCGGCAGCGCGCAAGCCGGAGCTTGTGCCCGACAACATAGAGCCGCTGGTTTCGATCGCCACCGACAAGGAGGCCAACAACTTTACGCTCTCCCTCTATTACAAGCACGACAACCTGCCGAAAGAGCGCAGGGCTACCATCGAGGGCGTAGTCGTGAACTACTGCCAGCAGATCGCTTCGCTGATCATGGCGGAACGGTTCGACGAGTTGTTGCAGCAGGCCAATCCGCCCTTTATCTATGCCGAGGCCTACGACAGCGACCATTTCTTGATCGCGAAGACCAAAGGGGCCTGGACGACGGCGGCCTTGGCCCGAGAGGGCGAGGTGGATTCCACCTTGGTGGCCTTGGTGAAGGAGACCCGGCGCGTGAAGCAGTATGGTTTCACCGCTTCGGAGTATGAGCGCGCGAAGATCAACCTATTGAAATCGTATGAGTCGGCCTTTAATGAACGGGAGAATCAGAAGAACAGCACCTACGTGAATGAATATGTGAACCATTTCACCGACGGAGGCTATATCCCTGGCATCGAGGTGGAATACGCACTGGCTAATCAGTTGGCTGCGCAGCTGACCGTGGCGGACGTGAACCAATACGTGGGGCAGGTGATAGGCGACGACAACATCGTGATCAGCCTGACAGGACCCGAGAAGGAGGGACTGACCTATCCGTCGGAGGCGGAGCTGCTGCGCACATTCAACGCCGCGCAACAGATCCCCGTCGGTCCTTATGAAGAGACTGTCTCTACGGAGCCTTTGATTCCGCAGCTGCCTGCGCCGGGAAAGATCGTAGAGAGTCGGCAGGAGGAACGATTTGGCGAGACCGTGCTCACGCTGAGCAATGGCGTGAAGGTCGTGCTGAAGCCTACCTCGTTTAAGAAGGATCAAATCTTAATGACGGCCACGAGTCCCGGTGGTAGCACCTGCTACGGCGAGGAGGAGAGCCGCAACCTGAAGCTATTCAACGACGTCGTGGAGCTGGGCGGCTTAGGAAACTTCTCGGCAACCGACCTGAGCAAACGGTTGGCGGGTAAGAAGGTTTCGTGTGCCATCTCGCTGGGATGGGATTCGGAGCTGGTGAACGGCATGGCAGCTCCTGCCGACCTGAAGACGCTCTTCGAACTGATCTATCTGGCTTTCACCTCGCCTCGCATGGATGAGGCGGCCTACGCCTCGTTCGAAAGCCGCATGCGGGCGCAGCTGAGAAATAGCGAGCTGAACCCGATGGTGGCGTTCAACGACTCGATCACCTCGGTGGTCTATGCCAACCATCCGAGTGCCTTGCGCCTGAAAGCGGCCGACTTCGATCAGGTCAGCTATCAGCGCATCATGGCCATTCGCGATGAACGCTTTGGCGATGCCTCCGACTTTGTCTTCTCCTTCGTGGGCAATATCCCGATGGATAGCATCCGCCCCTTGGTTGAGCAATACCTGGCCACCTTGCCTTCTACGAAGCGGGTTGAGCAGGCCGATCCCGCCCGTGTGCCGCAGCTGCGACAGGGAGCGCATAGCTGCGTGTTCAGCCAGGCGCTGGAGATACCCAAGGTGTCGGTGTTCCACCTCTATTCCGGACAGATGCCCTACGATTTGGAGCATAAGGTGATGGCCGTCATGACGAAGCAGATCCTCGACTTGGCCTATTACGAGCAGGTGCGTGAGGCTGAGGGCGGCACCTATGGCGTTGGCGTATCGACTGCGATCTCCTCCTTCCCGAAGGGGCGCACCACGTTGCAGATCTATTTCGATACCGATCCGGAGAAGTGGGAACGCATGGGACAGATCATTCAGGAGGTCTTGCGGCGATTCGCCACCGAAGGACCCAAGGCGGAGGATTTCAAGAAGACACAAGACAACCTGCTGAAGCGTTTCGCCGAAGTCACGCAGGAGAACAGCTACTGGCTGAATGTCTTGGCCACTTACTACGAGCAGGGGCTCGACCTCAGTAGCGATTATGAGGCCGTTGTCAGGAGCATGACTCCCGCCAAGATCCAATCCTTCGTGAAGCGGTTCCTCGACCAAGGCAATCACGTCGAGGTAGTGATGAAGCCTTGACAGGCCGTTCAGAACGCAAAGAGGGCGGAGAGCATCTTCTCGATCGCTCGGTTGAGCTCCCTGCCGTCGCAGGCGTAATGGTTGACGAAGAGGGCGACGGCATACGTTTTGCCCCCTTGCTTCACGTAGCCCGCATAGCCCTTTACCCGGGTCATACTGCCGCTTTTCAATTGGGCAGTGCGAGCTTTCGACTTCCAAAAGTTGCGCACCGATCCCTCTACGCCCGCACGTGGAAGCGACTGGTTGAAAGCGGTGGATTGCTCGGCCTGCTTGCGCATATAGAGCAGGAAGTCAGTCATAAAGCTTGTTGATAACTTGTTGATGGCGGCCAGTCCGCTGCCATCCACTTGGTAGAGCGTAGCTACGTCGAGCCCCCGTTTCGCCCAAAAGGAGCGAAGCACCTCGGTGCCTCGGCCGAAGCTGGAGAGCACCTCACCCGGTTTCGGCTGATAGCGCAGTCCGATCGTCTTCAGGAGCGCGTCGGCATAGAGATTGTGGCTGACGAAGTTGGTGATGCGCACCAGCTCGCTCAGTGGCGGCGAGTAGGTGGTGACCAGAGTCTCCCTGTCGTTGGTGGGCCATTCGCCCGCCTCCTGCAAGAGGCGGTAGCAAGAGGGCTTGCCCACCACCTCGATTCCAGCTTGGCGCAGGGCCTGCGTCAGGTAGGTGGCCAGGAAGAGTGGCGGGTCGGGGATGTCGCCTTTCAATTCGAAGTAGGGCTTCTCGGCAGGCACGATGCCATAGAGGTAACGCTCGTTGCTGAAGGGCGCTCCCATCACGAAGCAGCTGTCTTTCGCCACCCGTTGTGCCGTCATGTAATTGTGGAAGCGAAGATCCACCCAAGGCTCCACCCCTTTCACTTGCGGGCGGCTGCCGGGCTGTCCGGTTTGTAATCCAATCTTCAGGCAGTTGTCGAACACATTGAGCCCGTAGCTGCCAGCGCCGTAGTCTGTGCCCATATCTTCCACCACCCATTTCAAGGAGGTGCCTTCGGTGTCGAACAGCCGTTCGTCGGCGATCACGTCGCCCTCCACCCGCTGGATGCCCCTTTCACGCAGGGCGGCTACCCATTCGCCGATGACATCCACCGTGTCGGTCAAGAACGACGAGCCCAAGCTGGGGTCGCCGCTCCCTTTAATATATAGGTTGCCTTGTATGACGCCCTGCTCAATCCGCCCGTCGTGCTCGATGGCGGTCGGGAAGCGATAGTCGGGACCCAACAGCTCCAAGGCCGTGGCCGTCGTGACGGTCTTCATCACCGAGGCTGGCGTCATTTGGCGCAGCGTGTCGTAGGCGAAAACGGTGCGGCCGCTTTCCACCTCCTTCACCATCAGCGAGAAGGAGGCGCCTTCCATGAACGGCTGGCGCAAGAATTGGCGGATGGGCTGGGGCGTTTGCGCCTCCAGGCAGAGAGCCCAGCAGCAAAGCCACAAAAGGCAACAGATTTTATGTGTCATTCTACGATTCATTTAGGAGAGATTACTACCTTTGTATGGAGCAAAGATAACGAAAAATATATGGATACACTCTTCAATAAACCATTTACCTTCGACCGTGTGATGCGCATTGTCTTTGGTGTGGCGTTGATCGGTGGGCTGGTCTATCTGGTGGCCCTCTTGCGCAATGCCCTGTTACCCTTCTTTATCGCCTGGATCTTGGCCTACATGATGCAGCCCTTCGTGAAGTTCTTCCAGCATACCTTGCGGCTGCGCAGCCGCATCTTGGCGATAGCGGCCCTGTTGGTCAGCCTGGCGCTGCTGGCCTCGCTGCTGGTGGTGATGGTCGTCCCGTCGATCTCGGCCGAGGCGGATAAGACGCTGGAGCTGTTGCGCACGCACGACCCGGGCGAGGGGCATATCCCCTTCGTGCCGCAAACGTGGGTAGACTATCTGGCTACGAGTGTGGATTTCGCGCAGTTGATGGACTTCCTCAGCAAGGAGAACATCCTGAAGGCCGTGAAGCAGATGGCCCCGCAGCTTTGGGCGTTGCTCTCCAACACCTTCTCCGTGTTGATGGGTGTCACCATCGTCTTCTTGATCCTGCTCTATTTTATCTTTATCCTGTTGGACTACGAGAAGATCGAGGAAGGGTGGCCTCGCTTGATCCCGTCGAAGTATCGTCCCTTCTTGAAGGGGCTGGTCGAGGATGTGGAGTGCAGCATGAACCGCTACTTCCGCGGGCAAGCCTCCATCGCCTTCTGTGTTGGCGTGCTGCTGGCCATTGGCTTTAAGCTGATCGGCCTTCCGCTGGGTGTTACCTTGGGCCTGTTTATCGGTGTGCTCAACCTGATTCCCTATATGCAAGCCATTGGCATCGTGCCGATGCTGTTGCTCTCGTTGCTCCGTTCGGCCGAGACGGGCGACAACTTTTGGTTCATCTTCGGCTCCGCTTTGCTGGTGCTTGGCATCGTGCAGGTCATCCAGGATCTGTATCTCACGCCTCGCATCATGGGAAAGGCGATGGGGTTGAACCCCGCCATCATCCTGCTGTCCCTCTCCATCTGGGGCACCTTGCTGGGTTTCATAGGTTTGATTATCGCTTTGCCGCTCACGACGCTTTGTCTTTCCTATTATAAACGCTTCGTCTTGCAGGACGATCAACCGGAAAAATGCGTGTCGGAAGAAAAAAAACAGGCGAAACGCTTGCAGGATAAAAAATAATCCCTACCTTTGCACCCGAATTCCAATAGGAATGAGTTTTACAGGATGATTCGCTAGCTCAGCTGGTAGAGCACAACACTTTTAATGTTGGGGTCTTGGGTTCGAGCCCCAAGCGAATCACCAAGCAAAAGGGATGAGGCTGACGCTTCATCCCTTTTTTTGTCCCTCTTCGTGGGAAAGCGACAGGCGTTTGAGGCTCAGTCGAAAAAAGGTGGGGATAAAAATTTGAGATAAGTCTTGATATGATTATATTTGTTCCATGAAAATGCT
>CAKUZF010000050.1 GCA_934718155.1 uncultured Parabacteroides sp.
CACCTGCTCGACCAGATGGTGCAGAACGACGAGATCGACTCCGCCAAGGAGGAGGGCCGCATCGAAGGACGTGCCGAAGGTCGCGCCGAGGGCTGGACGCTTGGCGTGGAGAAGGGCAAGGAAGAAGGACGTGCCGAAGGTTTAGCTGAAGGCCATACAAAAGGCAAGGAAGAAGGACGTGCTGAAGGTTTGGCCGAGGGTTTAGAGCAAGGCATTGCTCAAGGTGTGGAACAAGGCCAGCAGGGGGAGCGACTCAAGAATGCAGCCGGCATGAAAGCGGCAGGCATCCCCGCCGCCACCATCGCCACCATCACGGGGCTAACGGCCGAGGAGATCGACGCCTTGTAGGCCGCCCCGCACACAGAAGCCAATCATTCTTTTGTTTTTATAGCCATCACCCCGAGGAGCAACACCTCCCTTCGGGGTGATGTGCGTTTAAGGCCATTCCGTCATGAAATTGCGAGTCGCCCCGCGAATGCTGAACCAGTTGATCAAGCACTCGCATGGCGAGTTTCGCTTCATGTACTACGAGTGGCAGCCCCTGTGAGCCTCTTTCTTATCGGCTCCCTAAATCGTCGTAGAGTGTTTGCAGCAGGGCCTTCCCTTTGGCTAAACGCTTGTCGCTGCCTGCTTGAGGCTGCTCCATCAAGGGGCGATTGCTCTCGTTGTCGTAGACACTGATGCCGCTCGGGTCGACCCAGCCAAAGCCGTTTTGGAACGTGAAGAAGGCTTGCGCAGGCGACTGTGGGGACAGCAGGTCTTTGCTGAAGCGGAACTCATCGGCCGAAAGCCCCAGCTGATGCAACAGGGTGGCCGCTAAATCGGTTTGATTGCCTATCTTCTCGACCGTGAGGGGCGACTTGAGCGCACCTCCCACCCAAAGCATGGGAATGCGGTAGCGCAGCGGGTCGTTCACCTGTATGCCGTCGGGATAGCTATATCCGTGGTCGGCCACAAAGACGACCAGGCTGTTCTTCCAGGCGGGCAACGCCCGGAATCGCTCGATGAAGTGGCCCAAGCAGCTGTCGGTGAAGGCAACCGTGTTGAGGTAGCGATGTTCCATCTTATGATAGGGCACTTCGAAAGGCTCATGGCTGCTCAGCGTCAAGAAGGTCGTGAACCAAGGAGCGTCGTCGCTCCGCTGGGCGATGTCTTGATAGAGGTGCTCAAAGGTGATGTCGTCGTTGGCTCCCCATTTGCTGAGTCGGTCGCTCAGGGGGAAATCTTGGTCGGAGGTCAGCCGTTGATAGCCCGAGCTGAAGAAGAAGCTGCGCATGTTGGTGAAGTTGATGTCGCCTCCATACAGCACGTCGGAGCGGTAGCCCACGCTGTCTAAACTGCGGGCGATGGCCGGAAGGGTTTGGCTTTTGGCGGGATACTTCATGACAGACGTCGTAGGCTGCGCCAAATAGCCATTCAGGATGGCCACCAAGCCACGGTCTGTCCGGAAAGAGTTGGCGTAGAGGTTGGTGAATTTCACGCCCTCTTGGCTCAACTGGTTGAGGCAGGGCGTGATGCCCGCTTCGCCGCCAAAGGCCTCGATGGCGTTTGCCGAGAAGCTTTCGAGGATGACCAGCAGGATGTTTGGCCGCTCGGTGGTGAGGAGGCGGGGCGCCTCTTGCGCCAGTGAGTCGGCTGTCTCCACGGGAGCCATCAGCTCCTCAAAGCGTGCGGCCCGTTCTTCCTCGGGGAAGAAATCAAACTGCTTGGCAAAGTCTTGCTGCTTGCTCAATGAGCTGATCAGGCTGAAGCAGGGGTTGATGGCGGCATGGTTCAGGAATTGGTCTTGGCTGTAATAGACCATGCCCACGTTGGCGGTGGAGGTGGTCACGCCTCCCCTTATCGGGATGAACAGCAGGCCGCCCAGCAGGATAAGCAGCAGCGTTTGCTTGGCCTGCGACGACCGATTGCCGCGACGGCTTCCATCGGGGCACAGGTGCAACAGCGGGCGCATCCCGAAATAGATCAGTGCGGCGTAGAGCAGCCACACCAGCAGCTGCAAGGCGAACAATCCCATGGGCACGCTCGCCATCGCCTCGGCGGGCGACTTCAGATAGAAGAAGAGGGTCGCGTCTAAACGAAATCCCCAGAAGCCATAGAGGGCCACGTCGAGGGCGAAGATGGCCGCGACGGCCAAGGCCGCCACGAGGAGATAGACGTTCAGGCTTTTGCGCAGCCAGCTTCCCGGTTTCCATACCGCCACCAGCAGGAGGAGCAGAGGGAGCGCGGTTAGATAGCCGGCCAGTGTGCAATCCAGCTTCAGGCCGTGCCAAGCCACGTCGCAGAAGTCTCGTGCGCCGTAGCCTTTGGCCAGCGCGTGGTGATAAAACAGAAATACCGGTTTCTGCAAAGCAAAAACCGGTAACCATGCTGTAAAAAGACTGATCAGAAATTGCAGCGATTTACTCATTGCGCATAGAGCTTTTGGCGCAACTCGGCAATCGCTGGATCAGTGATGTAATCATCATAATCCATCATCTTGTCGATGATGCCATTGGGTGTCAACTCGATGATGCGGTTGGCCACGGTCTGGATGAACTCATGGTCGTGGCTGGAGAAGAGCAGGTTGCCCTTGAAGGTCTTCAGCGTGTTGTTGAACGCCTGGATAGACTCCAAGTCCAAGTGGTTGGTCGGCGTGTCGAGGATGATGCAGTTTGCGTCGATCAGCATCATGCGCGAAATCATGCATCGCATCTTCTCGCCTCCCGAGAGCACGCTCACCTTCTTCAGCAGCTCCTCGCCCGAGAACAACATGCGGCCCAAGAAACCCTTGAGGAACACCTCGTTCGTGTCTGGCGAGAACTGGCAGAGCCAGTCGATCAGGCTATAGTCGGAGTTGAAGTATTTCGAGTTGTCGAGCGGCAGATAGGAGGTGGTGATGGTCTGTCCCCACTGGTAGCTACCCTCGTCGGGCTTCTCCTCGCCATTGATGATCTGGAAGAGGGCTGTCATCGCACGTGGGTCGTGGCTGATGAAGACAATCTTGTCTTCCTTCTCGACGTTGAAGTTCAGGTCTTTGAACAACACCTGTCCGTCGATGGTCTTCGTCAGGCCCTTCACCTCCAGAATCTGGTTGCCCGGCTCGCGGTTGGGGGTGAACAGGATGCCCGGGTAGCGGCGCGAAGAGGGCTTAATCTCCTCGATGTTCAACTTCTCCAACATCTTCTTGCGGCTCGTGGTCTGCTTCGACTTCGCCACGTTGGCGCTGAATCGGCGGATAAACTCCTCCAGCTCCTTCTTCTTCTCCTCGGCCTTCTTGTTCTGGTTCTGCAGCTGCTTCAAGGCCAGCTGGCTGGATTCATACCAGAAGCTGTAGTTGCCGGCGAAGAGGGTCAGCTTGTTGAAGTCGATATCTACGGTGTGCGTACAAACAGCATCCAAGAAGTGGCGGTCGTGGCTGACAACCAACACGGTGTGCTCGAAGTTTGAGAGGTAGTTCTCCAGCCAGGAAACGGTCTCCAAGTCGAGGTCGTTGGTCGGCTCATCCAGCAGCAGGTTGTCGGGCTGTCCGAAAAGGGCTCTGGCCAGCAAGACGCGCACCTTCTGCTTACCGCTCAGGTCCTTCATCATCATGTAGTGCAGATCCTCCTTGATGCCCAATCCGCTAAGCAGGTTGGCGGCGTCGCTCTCGGCGTTCCAGCCCTCCATCTCGGCGAACTTCTCCTCCAGCTCTGAGACGCGGATGCCATCCTCGTCGCTGAAGTCGGGCTTCTCGTAAAGCGCGTTCTTCTCGCTCATAATGTCCCACAACACGGTGTGGCCCTGCAGCACGGTGTCCATCACAGTGAACTCGTCGAAAGCGAAGTGATCCTGGCTCAATACGGAAAGACGCTCTCCAGGACCCAAGTTCACGCTGCCACGTGTAGGATCTAATTGCTTGCTGATGACGCGTAGGAACGTGGATTTTCCTGCGCCATTCGCACCAATGATACCATAGCAATTGCCCGGTGTGAACTTCATGTTCACATCTTGAAAGAGGATGCGCTTTCCGAACTGCACATCCAGGTTGTTGACTGTAATCATATTTTATTTATACCTATTGATTTTGCAAAGTGTGCCGCAAAGGTACGAAATAATCTTGGCTTATCGCCTTTTCCGCCTCAGATAATGGTGCGAGAGAGGCGGCTGGCGGCCTGAATACCCAAAACAGGGTATGTTGTTGCGCACGACGGATGATAAATACCTGCTTTTGGGGATTGTGAGAGTCGGCGATTTTTACGACATTTGCCGACGTTTTCGTTAAGGAGATTATTTAGGTATGAGAATTGTAAAGGCTTATGAGGCAAATGATAAGATGATTGCTATCATTCGCGACAACTACAACGTGCTGCAAAGCTTGGGTAGCTTCGGCATTCAGTTAGGCTTTGGCGACAAAACGGTCGATGAGGTGTGTCAGGAGCACGAGGTGGACACCTTCACCTTCTTATCGGTGGTCAACTTCACCCTCAACGGCAATGTGCACCTGCAAGAGACCGCCCGGCTCTCCGTGCCCACCCTGCTGCGCTATCTCAAGGCCAGCCATGAGTATTTTCTTGGTTTTCAGCTGCCCGCCATCCGCGAGGAACTGAAGGATGCCTTGGGTCAGCATCCGCTCGACCAGCCCATCTTGCATCTCTACGACGAGTATGCCCATTCCATCACCCAGCACATGCTCTACGAGGAAAAGATGGTCTTCCCCTATGTCGAGGCGCTGCTGCAGGGGAGCCGCTCCAGCAAGTATAACGTCGATACCTACTCCCGCCATCACCGCCAGGAGAGCGAGAAGCTGCGGGAGTTGAAGAGCATCATCCTGCGCTATCTGCCCTCCGACATCCTGCACAATCATCGCCTTTCGGCCATTCTTTACAAGATCTACAACAACGAGGACTGGCTTCGCCTGCACGCCGAGGTGGAGGATCATTTCTTTGTGCCCGCCATCCGCTTGCTGGAGGAGCGTTCGTTGCAGCAGGACGTCTCGTCGAAGCTCAGCCAGATGATTGCCCCCACGCCCGACAGCTCCGAGAGCCTGAGCGATCGCGAGAAAGAGGTGGTCGTAGCGTTGGTGCAAGGGATGAGCAACAAGGAGATTGCCGAGCATCTTAGCATCTCGCCCAACACGGTGATGACCCATCGCCGCAACATCGCTGCCAAGCTGCAGATTCATAGCCCGGCTGGGCTAACCATCTATGCCATAGTTAATAATTTGGTGGATCTATCCGCAATACAAGGCTAAATAACAAGCGAGGCTGACAGCCCTCCTGCTAAACTGCTGCGACGCAGTAGCTCTAATCGAGCTCTATCGTTTCTCTAACGTTTCTCTATCGTTTCTCTAACCCGGGATTAGAGAAACATTAGAGCAACCTCGGAGCAGCCTCGGAGCAGCCTCGGAGCAACCTCGGAGCAACCCCGTAGCAGGGGTGCGCTTGGCCCTTGGCGTATGACGGCGTACGAGGGATGAGGATGAGCTTGTATTTCGCGCGATAATTGCAAACTCCGCATTGCAATATAGGGAATAATTTGTATCTTTGCGGCGAATTGCCTTGCTATGGAATCGGCAAGCGAAGAAACCTGGAAAAGTGGAATCTTTTTATAGGACACATAAGTATTTGGTGGAGCACCTGCATGCGCCTGTGCGCAGGGGGCTGATGGACGAGATTGATTGGAACGATCGCTTGATCGGCATCAAAGGGTCTCGTGGCGTTGGCAAGACCACATTCCTGCTCGATTACGCCCGTGAGCGTTTTGGAGCAGACGACAAGGCTTGCCTTTACATCAACTTGAACCACTTTTACTTCACGGAGCGCACGTTGGTAGACTTCGCTACGGCGTTCAGGGCCAATGGCGGGCGCGTGTTGCTGATCGACCAGGTGTTTAAGTATGCGAATTGGTCGAAGGAGCTTCGCCAGCTGTATGACACGTTCGACGATTTGAAGATCGTCTTTTCTGGGTCGTCGGTCATGCGGCTGAAGGATGAGAATCCCGATTTGGCGGGTCGCGTGTCGGCCTACCACCTGCGGGGCTTCTCGTTTAGGGAGTTCTTAAACCTGATGTCGGGCAATGCGTTTTCGGCCTATACGCTCGACGAGATCGTGGCGCATCATGAGGAGATTGCGGCCGAGATCAGCCGCAGGGTGAAGCCGCTGGAGTATTTCCAGAGCTACTTGCATCATGGGTTCTATCCCTTTTTCCTGGAGAAACGCAATTTTTCGGAGAATCTGCTGAAGACGATGAACATGATGTTGGAGGTGGATGTTCTATATATCAAACAGATCGAGCAGTCTTACCTGCCCAAGCTGCGCAGGTTGCTTTATCTGTTGGCGGTGGCTGCGCCGAGCTCGCCCAACGTGAGCCAGCTGAGCAAGGAGATCGGAGCGTCGAGGGCTACGGTGATGAACTACATCAAGTACTTGTCGGAGGCCCGTTTGGTGAACATGCTTTATCCCGAGGGAGAGAGTTTCCCGAAGAAGCCGGCGGCGGTCTATATGTATAACTCCAATTTGATGTTTCCCGTGCGCCCCATGGAGGTCAATCCTCAGACGGTGCGCGAGGCCTTCTTCATCAACCAGTTGGTGAAAGACAACGTGGTGAACGAGGGCAGGCGAGGGGCGAACTTCTTGGTGAACGGCCGCTATCCCTTCCGCATCGACGAGGGCTTGAAGGGACGGCGCAACGCGGAGCTGCATTATGCGGTGGATCAGGTCGAGGTGGGGGCTGAGAATCAGATTCCCCTTTGGCTCTTTGGCTTTTTATATTGAGATTGTAAGGATTAGAGATAAGATAACATTATAGAATACTTTTAGTTTTATAAGTCTATGACAAAAGAGAAAAAATTTATCACTTGTGATGGTAATGAGGCTGCCGCTCATATCTCGTATATGTTCAGCGAGGTAGCTGCTATTTACCCCATCACCCCGTCGTCAACGATGGCTGAGCATGTTGATGAGTGGGCTGCCGCAGGGCGTAAGAACATTTTTGGCGAGACCGTCAAGGTGCAGGAAATGCAATCTGAGGGTGGTGCGGCAGGTGCGCTCCATGGCTCATTGCAGGCTGGTGCGTTGACAACAACTTACACGGCTTCGCAGGGTCTGTTGCTGATGATCCCGAACATGTATAAGATTGCCGGCGAGTTGTTGCCTTGCGTGTTCCATGTGTCTGCACGTACGTTGGCATCTCATGCCTTGTGTATCTTCGGCGACCATCAAGACGTGATGTCATGTCGCCAGACAGGCTTCGCTATGTTGTGCGAGGGCTCTGTGCAGGAGGTTATGGACTTGGCGGGTGTGGCTCACTTGGCTACGCTGAAGAGCCGTGTGCCTTTCGTCAACTTCTTCGACGGTTTCCGCACCTCTCACGAGATTCAGAAGATCGAGAAGCTGGAGAACGAGGATTTGGCTCCGCTTATCGACCAGAAGGCATTGGCAGAGTTCCGCGCTCGCGCATTGAACCCCGAGAAGCCGGTTGCTCGTGGTATGGCCGAGAATCCCGACCACTTCTTCCAGCATCGTGAGTCGAGCAACTCTTTCTATGCGAATGTTCCGGCAATCGTCGAGGAGTATATGAACGAGATCAGCAAGATCACGGGTCGTCCTCACGGTTTGTTCGACTACTATGGCGCTCCCGACGCTGAGCGCGTGATCATCGCTATGGGCTCTGTAACGGAGGCTATCCGCGAGACGATCGACTTCTTGGCCGCTAAGGGCGAGAAGGTTGGTTTGGTGTCAGTTCACCTGTATCGTCCGTTCTCGGCTAAGCATTTCTTGGCGGCTGTTCCCGCGACGGCTAAGCGTATCGCGGTTCTCGACCGCACGAAGGAGCCGGGCGCTAATGGCGATCCTTTGTATCTCGACGTGAAGGAGTGCTTCTATGGCAAGGAGAATGCTCCGTTGATCGTTGGTGGCCGCTATGGTTTGGGCTCTAAGGATACGACTCCGGCTCAGATTTTGGCTGTTTATGAGAACTTGGCGTTGCCGATGCCTAAGAACCAGTTTACGATGGGTATCGAAGACGACGTTACGTTCACCTCTCTGCCTAAGAAGGAGGAGATCGCGCTCGACGCCGACGGCATGTTCGAGGCGAAGTTCTATGGCTTGGGTGCCGACGGTACGGTAGGTGCCAACAAGAACTCTGTGAAGATCATTGGCGACAACACAAACAAGTATTGCCAGGCTTATTTCGCTTACGACTCTAAGAAGTCGGGTGGTTTCACTTGCTCTCACTTGCGCTTTGGCGATCATCCCATCCGTTCGACCTACTTGGTGAACACGCCTAACTTCGTGGCTTGCCACGTGCAGGCTTACCTCCACATGTATGACGTGACTCGTGGCCTGCGTCAGAACGGTACCTTCCTGTTGAACACGATCTGGGAGGGCGAGGAGCTGGCTAAGAACTTGCCTAACAACGTGAAGCGTTATTTCGCCGAGAAGAACATCACTGTTTATTATATCAACGCTACGAAGATCGCTCAGGAGATCGGTTTGGGCAACCGCACGAACACGATCCTGCAGAGCGCATTCTTCCGCATCACGGGCGTCATCCCTGTAGATTTGGCTATCGAGCAGATGAAGAAATTCATCGTGAAGTCTTATGGCAAGAAGGGCGAGGATGTCGTGAATAAGAACTATGCCGCTGTAGATCGTGGTGGCGAGTACGCTCAGTTGGCTGTTGACCCCGCATGGGCTAACCTGCCTGCCGACGTGAAGGTTGCCAACAACGATCCCGCATTCATCAACGATGTGGTTCGTCCGATCAACGCTCAGGATGGTGACTTGCTTAAGGTTTCTGCTTTCAAGGGCATCGAGGATGGTACTTGGCATCAGGGCACGGCGAAGTATGAGAAGCGTGGCGTAGCGGCGTTTGTACCGACTTGGAACAGCGAGAACTGTATCCAGTGTAACCAGTGTGCTTACGTTTGTCCTCACGCAGCGATCCGTCCGTTCGTTTTGAACGCCGAGGAGCAGGCTGGCGCCAACTTCGCTATGATCGACGTGAAGGCTCCGGCGGCTTTGAAGGGCATGAAGTTCCGTATGCAGGTCGATGTAATGGACTGCTTGGGCTGTGGCAACTGTGTGGATGTTTGTCCGGGCTTCAAGGGCAACAAGGCTTTGTCGATGGTTGACTTGGAAGGCGAGCTGCCTGAGGCTGCTAACTGGGACTACTGCGTAGAGAAGGTTTCTTCTAAGCAGCACTTGGTGGATGTGAAGTCTAACGTGAAGAATTCTCAGTTCGCAACTCCGTTGTTCGAGTTCTCAGGAGCTTGTTCAGGTTGCGGTGAGACTCCGTATGTGAAGCTGTTGACGCAGTTGTTTGGCGATCGTCAGATGGTTGCTAACGCAACGGGTTGCTCTTCTATCTATTCGGGTTCTGTGCCTTCAACGCCTTATACTACGAACGAGAAGGGTCAGGGTCCGGCTTGGGCAAACTCTTTGTTCGAAGACTTCTGCGAGTTTGGCTTGGGTATGCAGTTGGCCAATGAGAAGATGCACGAGCGTCTGAACGCTTTGTTGAAGAGTGCGTTGGAGTCTGAGGCTCCGGCTGACTTCAAGGCCGCTGCCGAGGAGTGGATCGCAGGTCAGAACGATGCTGAGGCAAGCAAGGCCGCTGCCGCTAAGCTGATGCCGCTGATTGAGGCTGGCGCGGCTAATGGCTGCTCAATCTGTGCGCAATTGAAGGAGTTGAGCCACTTCTTGGTGAAACGTTCACAGTGGATCATTGGTGGCGACGGTGCTTCTTATGATATTGGTTACGGTGGTTTGGACCACGTAATCGCTTCGGGCAAGAACGTCAACATCCTTGTTTTGGATACCGAGGTTTACTCTAACACGGGTGGTCAGTCTTCAAAGGCTACGCCGGTGGGCGCAATCGCTAAGTTTGCCGCTGCGGGTAAGCGTGTTCGTAAGAAGGATCTGGGTCTGATTGCTACGACCTACGGCTATGTTTATGTAGCTCAGATCGCTATGGGCGCTGATCAGGCACAGACTTTGAAGGCTCTTCGCGAGGCTGAGGCTTACGACGGTCCGTCGTTGGTTATCGCTTATGCTCCGTGTATCAACCACGGCTTGAAGAAGGGCATGGGTAAGTCGCAGGCTGAGGAGAAGGCAGCTGTTGAGTGTGGCTACTGGCACTTGTGGCGTTACAATCCTGCTTTGGAGGCTGAGGGCAAGAATCCGTTCACGCTCGATAGCAAGGAGCCGGATTGGAGCAAGTTCCAGGATTACTTGAAGGGCGAGGTTCGTTTCGCTTCTGTCATGAAGCAGTATCCGGCTGAGGCCGCTGAGTTGTTCCAGGCCGCTGAGGACAATGCGAAGTGGCGTCTGCGCAGCTACAAGCGTATGGCAGCTCAGAACTGGGATGTAGAGGCTTAACGTACACATTTCCATAATCAAATCCAAAGGGGCGGTGTATCTCTTCTTGAGGCGGTACAGCCGTCCCTTTTGTGATTTCTTTTAATCGAGTTAAGAGTGATAAAAGCAGTTTTTTTTGATATCGACGGCACTTTGGTTAGTTTCCAGACACACGAGGTGCCCGCTTCCACCATCGAGGCCTTAGCCGCTCTGCGCGCCAAAGGGGTGAAGGTGTTTATTGCCACTGGCCGACAGAAAGGCTCGATCAACAACCTTGGCTCGCTGGAGTTTGATGGCTACGTGACGCTTAACGGCGGCTATTGTTTGGCCGACGAACAGGTGATCTATAAGCATGCCATTCCGTCGGAAGATATTGTTTCGCTGATTCGTTATCAGCAGGAGGTGAAACGGTTTCCCTGTGCACTGGTCGAGGAGGATGGATTGTTCCAGAATTATATCGACGAGAATGCGGAACGGCTCTATGGATTGCTCAACTTTCCGCATCCACCCATACGTCCTCTGGAGGAGAACAACGGGAAAGATGTGTTTCAGCTGATCGCCTTTTTCGATGAGGAGGAAGAAGAACGCATTATGGCTGCCTTGCCGCATTGTGAGGCGACGCGATGGAACCCGCTCTTTGCGGATGTCGTGCCTAAGGGTAGCAACAAGGCGATAGGTATTGATAAGATCATCGCTCACTACGGCATCGCCTTGAAAGAGACGATGGCTTTCGGCGATGGAGGCAACGATGTAGAGATGCTGCGCCATGTGGGTATTGGCGTGGCGATGGGCAATGCCGCAGCCGACGTGCAAGCCGCAGCCGATTGGGTGACGACAAGCGTCGACGAGGATGGCATTCTGAATGCCTTGAAGAAGTTTAGTGTTATTTAGAGTTGTATGTTATGGAACTACAGACTCGAAGTGAGGAAATGAAAACTCCAACGGTCTGCAGGTTCATCTATGGATTTTGAGATTGTATATTTTATTTATAAATAAAGAGATATAGTTATGGAGGAGAATGCTTTTTTGATACCATTGAGTATGGCTATTCTGGGTTTGGTGGTTGGTGCGATACTGAACGTCCTGCTTCGTAAGACGCGTATCCCCTATACGGTGGGACTCTTCGCTGTGGGCCTGATCGTAGGCGGCTTGAACCGGATGGAGTTGTTTGGCGTGGATTCGCCCCTTTCTGAGGGGGTCAACTCGGTGGTTAATATCAACCCCGATTTGATTCTCTACCTGTTTCTGCCTATCTTGATTTTCGATGCGGCTTACGAGCTGAACATGCACATCTTCAAGCGGACGATGGGTGGCGCTGTGTTGCTGGCCGCACCAGGCTTGGTGATAGCCATGCTGCTGACAGGTCTGCTGATGATGGGTATCGGTGCGGTTGTCCCCGACTTTTCGCTGTGGGGGTGGCCCTTCGCTATGATGTTTGGTGCCTTGATCAGTGCGACCGACCCTGTGGCTGTCGTTGCGCTGTTGCATGAGCTGAAGACGAGCAAGCGTTTCTCCACCTTGGTGGATGCCGAGTCTATTCTCAACGATGGCACGGGTATCGTTTGTTTCATGTTCTTTTTCGGCCCCTTCATGTCGGCAAGCAACGGGATGGGCGGCCCTGTGAGGGAGTTCTTCTATGTGATGGCTATGAGTTCGCTGCTTGGTTTTGTGATCGCCCGGCTGATCCTTTGGTTCATCACGCAGGTCAATTCCGAGGAGCATGTGCAGAACAGTGTCATCATCCTCTCTGCCTACCTCACTTTCATCTTGGCGCAACACACGCTGGGCGTGTCGGGCATCATTGCCCTCTTGGCTTTCGGCCTGACTATATCTTACATTGGAAAGCCGCAGCTGAAGCCCGAGGTGAACGACTTCATGGGGCGTTTCTGGGATTTGCTGACCTATGCGGCCAATACGCTTATCTTCATCATCGTGGGTGTGATCATTGCAGGCAAGATCCATTTTTCATGGACGGCCTTAGGCGTTCTGCTTTTGGTCTATGTGGCGCTCAACCTCATTCGCTACGTCATGATCGCCATGCTTTATCCGATGATGAAACGCATTGGCTACGGACTGAATCGGCAAGAGTCGCTCGTGCTTACGTGGGGAGGCTTGCGTGGCGCATTGGGTATGACGTTGGCCTTGATGGTCTCCTACACACCGAGCATTCCCGAGGTGATACGCGACCAGATTCTTTTCCTTACGGCGGGTATCGTGACCTTGACGCTTTGCGTAAACGCCACCACCGTGCGCTGGCTGCTCAACCGACTGGGGATGATTAACACCTCTACGGCTCGCAACATGATGCGATTCAATACGCTGAGCCTGATGTATGCCGATGGCGTGGCCGACTTGAACCGACTGAAGGAGCGCGAAGATTTGAAAGAGACTGATTGGGAGCGAACGGCGGAGTATCTGCCCGAAAAGCCCGAGCGTCCTCGTGAGCTGCCCGAGAAAATGGAGCTGTTGGCCGAGTTGCGCCTGCACATCCTCGACAAGGAAAAGCTGGAGCTGAAGGCTCTCTATGAGGAGGGCTTCGTGTCGCAGGCAGTCTTTCGCCGATTGATGAACTCGCTTGATGAACTGTATGATGCCGATGGTAAGTTGCCGCTCGACGAGCGTCCCTCCATCTTTGCCTATTGCGATCGCATGTTCTTCCTTGGCGATAAGTTCCTATTGCCTAAGATGCACGATTTGGTCAGCTTCGCCTACCGTCGGAAGATCACCTCGGTCTATGAGTTGGGACATGGTTTCTATCTCTTGCAGCAGCGCAATCAGCGATTCCTCGACAAGACACTTTCTGTCAACAACATGAGCCGTATCAGCAAGGATCAGCTGAAGGTGATTCAGCGCGAGATCGAGCACAACCTCAGCAGTATGAATGCCTTGATGGAGCGGGTGCCTACGCAATATCCTCGCGCCTATCGTCATGCGCTGACTCACATTGCCATCCGCATGTTGCTCTGCGACGAGTTGCGGCGTGTGGAGAAGCTGGAACAGCAGGGTGTTATCTCCGAAGAGGAGGCTCGCAGTCTGCGTCAGTCTATCGACCGGCGGCGTAGTCGCTTGGGAGGCTTTACCCACTCCACTTTCTACCTTACGTTGCGCAAAATGTTTCCTCTATTTCTGAAGGAGATGGGACAACGACAAGGAAAGTAGGAGGCTCATTCCTTAAGAAAACGATGGTCATCAAAACTTATAACGTTTGACCATCGTTTTTTTGTTGGTTCTGCTGTCGCGATCCTTAATCGAGCATTAAGCTGAGATAGGGTGGGCATTCTGACACGTTGAAGAGTTTTTGCGTCAACTCTTTGGCGGGTAGAGCCAGTAGCTCTTCTAAGGTGTACTTGCCGGGATGGTGCGCTTGCCAAATGCGGCATAAGGATGCGGGGTCGATTAGGTGAGCCATGCCCATCGGGTGAGATAAAGAGGTTTCTGAGGTTGGCCCTTTCAGCCAAACCTGTTTCACTTGGAAATGTGCCATCAATAGCTTAAATAGCAGTGGGCGCAACGACTCTTTCTCTACGAAGCATTCCTTCACTAATAGCTCGTGCGCTGCGTCATTTGCTACGGCCGACTGGGGCAGGGCGAAAGCGGCTGCTTGAATCTGCTGCCGATTATCGCGCAGCGTGAAGACACCTCCTCCTGATTGCGCGTAGTCGATCAGGTTGATGCGCAGGTCGGCGGCGGTGTGTAGCAACCCAATTGGGCGCAGACCGAGATGCCTATCTATATAGGTATGGAGTGCGGGGAAAGAGGGCGAGTCGACCAGCTCCTCACACAGCGTGTAGCCGTTGGTTTCTACACCTTTGTATATCTCGTCGCTATAGGAAGTCATGGAGTAGCTAAAGGCAGAGGTATAGCCCATCGAGGCGTAGTAATCGAAGAGCCACGGCTCGGCAGGGATCAGAAATGAGAGTACGAACCCTTTTTTTCGAAGGTAGGGTAGGGTCTGCTCCATCAGTTGTCTCATGTAGCCTTTCCCCTGTTCGGCAGGAAGGGTAGAGACACCGCATAGGTAGCCCACGGGCAGCGTTGTGCCGTAGTAGCACATTTCATAGGGCAGGACCTGCAAGGCCGAGACTACCTGTCCCTCTTTTTCGAGAGTCAAGGTCTGCTCTTCCTTATATATATGGTCGAAGAAGAGGCTGATGAACGATTCTGGATCGCCAAAGCAGGTCCGCCATAAATTGATAACTTGTGCTTTCCGGTTCATCATATGATGTTTGTCTCTTCGCTTTTTTTGAGCGTGGTGTATTTCTCAAGTAAGATGGCCGGATGATAGGAAAGTTTCGCTTGTCGTAGGCCGGGTATGCCTCGATCCTCCTCGCGGTTTACGTAGACGTATTGCTCGGGCAGGTGGGCGGCGAAAGCCTGATTAATCAGTGTATAGGCACCTTCATAAGCTACATCCGCCTTCTCTACATGAACTCCAAAGGTGTTATGATTGATCGGAGCACCAAACGAGAAGGCAGCAATTTTTCCTTCTATACGAATCGCACCGCCTATCAGTCCTAATTCGCTGGCGTGTAAGAGGGCGTAGGTCAGGGCTTTGCGCTCTTCGCATAGTTCCTCCTCCTCTTGGTCGTTGTTGTTGGCCTTGAACCATTTGCGCTCCAGCTCCAGGCATTGTGGCACAATCTCCGGCGTGATGGGGATGTATTCGTAATTATATAGATTCTTGAAATTGTTGATGTGGTTACGCTTCTGCTGGTATTTCTTCCCTTTTAAGTTGGCAAGATCTTCCCGTAGATATATGTAGTCGAAGTAATCCCTCTGTGGCATGTAAACAAAATCGTGCGGAAAGATAGCTTCGAGGGTTTGTCGGTTCTCAGGCGTGATGCCCAGCATGCAGAGGGGATGTCCCTGTGCCAAAGAGTCCTCTTCGATCCAATGGATGGCTTGTGCCATGTCCGACAGGCTTTTATCGGGCAGTCCGATGGGCATCATGTAGGCGATGCGATCCTTTTCTTCCATGATGAACCGAATAAGTAGGAATCCATCTACTATAGTGAACACACTATCATATAAGAAACGCCAACTGCACATGTTGGAAAATGAAAAATCACAATTCTTGTTGTCGCTAGGCAGGGTGAAAGCCGTGATGAGCTCTTTGTCTTGCAGGGTGATGGGTCTAAACGATAAATGCATACAATCTTGTTCTCTTGTTTTTGTTCGCAAAAGCGAAGATACAGATATTATTTGAAATAGAACTTTCTAGATGCATTTTTTTTCATCGTTCTTATTGTTTGTGTTACAGTGATTAAGACCCGGTTTTAGTGAAAGAGCGTTAAAGGGCGGGTGAAAAAAGTTCGAGAAATGTTTTGCAGATATGTTTTATAACACTATCTTTGCACCCGCAATCGAGAAACAACGACAGGTTGTTGATCGACAGGAAGCGATCTTTGAAGAGATTTACATAATACGACAAGTAGTACAAGTATCGGAATCGAGAGATCGATGAGAAAAG
>CAKUZF010000051.1 GCA_934718155.1 uncultured Parabacteroides sp.
ATGTGTTTATTGAGCCTGTTTTAGCCGACTCTATGTTTAACTCTTAAAAGCTAGGTGAAAATTTACCGAAGTATTGATATATATACGCATTGGAATAAATAATAAAATACATATCTGATAGCTGGGCGGCCTCCGAAGCCGATTGTTTTTTACAATAAGGTTAGTGTAAAATGAATAAAAAAATAAAAGCCGAATAGCTGGGGTGCAACCTCGCTGCTCCGAAGCTGCAACGCAGTAGCTCTAATCGAGCTCTAACGTTTCTCTATCGTTTCTCTAACGTTTCTCTAATCGCGGATTAGAGAAACATTAGAGCAACCTCGGAGCAGCCTCGGAGCAGCCTTAGAGCAACCCCGTAGTTAGGGTGTGCGAACTGCGGGGTTGGCGGGGCACGGACTGTGGGGTACGCGGGGTGCGAACGGCGCATTGGGGCGGTTGCCTATAGCCGTTCGCGGTCTTGCATGATGGCGGCGAAGTGCTCCATGGCCCATTCGATCATGGGGCGGCAAGCCTCTTGGAAGGAGTGGGCACGCTCCGTGAGGGCATATTCCGTGCGAGGGGGCACGGTGGGAAAGACCGTGCGCGTAAGGAAGCCGTCGGCTTCGAGGTTGCGCAGGGTGGAGGTGAGCATCTTTTGCGAGATGTCGGGGATGGCCTTTTGGAGGGCGCTGAAGCGCATCGGACTCTCGCGGGTTGAGAGTTCGTGTAAGACAAGCAGCGACCACTTGTCGCCCACACGTGCCAGGATGTTGCGCACGGGGCAGTCGGGGAAGAAGGAGTCCCGCAGGGATTTATGTGTTGAAGGTTGTTCCATTGTGCCTTCTAAACGCAGGGCGAGCACGTTTATTGTGTCGCCCTGGCTTAAAGAGTTGGTTTTACGGCTCAACCACGCCATCGGTCATGGTGTATTGCTCCAGCGATCCCTCCTTGGCCTGGATGCAGATGTAAATCAATGGTTCTGCGCTGGTGCAGCGGACGCAACGGCTCACGGCCGGGGCGATGCGCACGAGGCTGCCTGAGCCGACGGCTGCCACCTGTCCGTCGAGCGTAAACTCTCCTTCGCCGCTGATGACGATGTAGAGCTCCTCGTTCTGCTTGTGATGGTGGAAGAAGGGGACGGCCTCGCCGCTGGCCAATGAGCCGAACGACACCTCCATGCCGGTTGTACCGACCAGTTCCTTCACGAACGCCTTGCCCTCGAAAGTGGCAAGATTACCTACTGTGGCTACCGTGTAGCCTGCTGCTGATTGCTGTACGTTTGTCTGATTCATATCGCTATGTGATTTAACTGTTTATCGTTTACGATCGCAAAGGTAAATGCCGGGAGCGGCCCTTGCAAGAGGGCACTCGCGAGTGAGTTAGTTACCTTCGGGTTACTATTGTTGGGTTAGAACGGCTTCGGCCAGCGGCTTTTAGCGAAGATTAACAAAGAGGTTGGCGGCGAGGCGGGTGCGCTAAGCGGGCTGTTGCTTTTGAAACGCCTCGATGGCTTGTTTCATTTTTCTGAACCCCACTCTTCGTATGTTCTCAAACTTGTCGTAGTCGCTGCCGTTATAGCGTTTCATCGGCAGGTCGAGCATCAGGTCTGGCTTATTCAGCAGGATTGACTTGCGGGCGTTTTGAGAGATGGCGATCGAGATGGTCTGGTTTAAGAGCGTATAGTAGTTGAGGTTGGGATCGATGCCTTCGGGAATCACTTTGCTCAAAAGGGTGAGCACTCTTGAGTTCTTGATCAGCCATGCCTCGGTGCTCTTCCTCCGTTCGTAAAGGCTGCCGTAATCGTGTCCGCTCACATTGACGCCGACGAGCAGGTCGTTGTCGGTTCGCACCACGCGGTCGAGGGGCAAGGGGTTGGAAATGCCTCCGTCGATGAGTATCTTCCCGTCTTGCTCGACAGGCTCTAAATAGGCTGGTATGGAGATAGACGCCCTGATGGCCTGCCACAAGCTGCCGCGGTCGAACACGACTTCCTCGCCCGTTTTCCAGTCGGTCGCCACGCAGCAGAAAGGGATGGGCAGCTCTTCGATGTTTCGGTCTGGGCAAATCTTCTTCAGCTCCTCGATGATTCGTTCGCCTTTCACCAGGTAGGAAAGACTCAGCGCATAGTCGGTCAGTTCGCGTATCTTTTTATGGTCGAGCTGCTCGGCCCATCTCTTAAAGGCGTCGAGCCGACCGGCGGCATAGATCCCTGCCACCAAGGCTCCGCACGATGTGCCCGCTATGGATGTGATTTTATATCCATATTGTTCCAGCGCCTCGATCGCTCCGACGTGAGCGAGTCCTCTTGCTCCTCCGCTCGATAGGGACAGGGCCACATTCTTCCGTTTCGCTAAGTCGTTCAACGTTTGAAGTCCTTTTTGAATGGGGTGGTTTTGCGAATCTCTCTCATGGTTGTTACTGTTTTTTTGTAAACCTATTGCAAAGAAACGTTTTTTTGGGGATATCTCTTGTTGGCGCAGGAGGGTTTTAGCGAAGATTAACAAAGGGGCTGGCGGCGAGGCGGATGCGGAAGGGCTTTTTTCCATACATTTGCGAAAGGTAAACTTAAAAAACAGCGCATTATGGAAGAACAGGAGATGAAACCGTGGACGGTGTTGGAGCGGGAGTATCTGATTAAGCGACCGTGGCTGACGGCACGGCGCGACAAGCTGCAACTGCCCGATGGGCGGATTGTGCCGGAGTATTACGTGCTGGAATATCCCGACTGGGTGAACGTGATCGCCATCACATGCGACGGGCAGTTCGTGATGGAACGGCAGTATCGCCATGGCGCTGGGCGTACCAGCCTGGAGCTGCCTTGCGGCGTGATGGAGCAGGGCGAGACGCCCTTGGAGGCGGCCCAGCGGGAGCTTTTGGAGGAGACGGGCTTCGGCGGAGGCGAATGGCGGAAGCTGATGGAGGTCTGTCCCAACCCGAGCGCGATGTCGAACGTGACGCACTGCTTCGTGGCGGTAGGGGTGGAACGGGTGGCCGATCCGCATCTTGATGCGACCGAGGAGCTGAGCGTGATATTCAGGAGCCGAGAGGAGGTGAAGCGGATGCTTGCGCGGGATGAGATTTGCCAGGCGCTGATGGTGGCTCCGCTCTATAAATACTTCATGGAGCAAAGCGAAGGGAAAGCATAATGTCTTTTTGACTGGCTGTTGGGAGGATAGCGTCTTCCCGACGCACGCTGACCGGCGCCGGGAAGACGTTGGAGGGGTTTTTATTTGATGCCGTTTCGCTTCAGGAGCGCGTCGATCGTGGGCTCTTGGCCACGGAATCGCTTATAGAGCTCGGCGGGATCCTCGGTGCCACCCTTCGAGAGGATGTTGTCGCGGAAGGAGCGAGCCACCTCCTTGTTGAAGATGCCCTTCTGCTTGAAGAGCGAGAAGGCGTCGGCATCGAGCACCTCGGCCCACTTGTAGCCGTAGTAGCCTGCGGCATAACCACCTGAGAAGATGTGTCCGAACTGTGTGCCCATCAAGGCGCCCTCCACCTCGGGCACGATCACGGTCTTTGCCCATGCCTGCTTCTCGAAGGCGGCCACGTCGCCCGTGAAGGGCTGTTCGAGGGTGTGCCATGCCATGTCGAGCATGCCGAAGCTCAGCTGGCGGCAGCAGGCGTAGCCGGCGTTGAAGTTGGAGGCATCGATCAGCTTCTGTACCATCTCGGCCGGGATCTTCTCGCCCGTCTGGTAGTGGATCGCTACCTGGTCGAGGAATTCCTTTTCGGTCAGCCAGTTCTCCATGATCTGCGAAGGCAGCTCAACGAAGTCGCGATAGACGCTCGTGCCGGAAAGGCTGGAGTAGGTGCCGTCGGCCAGCATGCCATGGATGGAGTGTCCGAACTCGTGGAGGAAGGTCTCCACCTCGTCGAAGGTGAGGAGCGAGGGCTTCGTGTCGGTCGGACGGGTGAAGTTCATCACGATGATGACCTGCGGGCGGCTGTCCTTGCCCTTCTCGTCGCGGCATTGCGGCTTGATGTTGTTCATCCAGGCGCCCGACTGCTTGCCGTCGCGGGGGAAGAAGTCGGTGTAGAGGATGGAGAGGAAGCGTCCGTCGGCGTCGTACACCTCATAGGGAACCACCTCGGGGTGATAGACGGGGATCTTCTTGTTCTGCTTGAAGGTGATGCCATAGAGCTGTGTGGCCAGTCCGAAGACCGCCTTCTTCACGTTCTCCAGCTCGAAGTAGGGGCGGGTCATCTCGTCGTTGATCTGGAAGCGGATGTCGCGCAGCTTCTCCGAATAGTAGCTCCAGTCCCAGGGCATCACCTGGATGTCTTTCTGCTCGCGGCCGATGGCGAAGCCTTGCACCTCCTTATACTCGTTGATGGCCACCGGCTTGTAGGCGTCGAGCAGCTGGTTGAGCAGCTGATAGACGCGTGCGGGCGTTTTGGCCATGGTGTGCTCGAGGGCATACTCGGCATAGTTCTTATGGCCCATGAGGCGTGCGATCTGCAGGCGGTCGTTGACGATCTTGCGGATAATCTCCTTGTTGTCGAACTCGTCGCCCTTGTTGCCGATGCTCATGTAGGCCCGGTAGACCTGCTCGCGCAGGGCCCGGTTGTCGGCATAGCGCATGAAGGGCACGTAGCTGGGTGCGGAGAGGTTGAAGAGCCATCCGCTCTTTCCCTTCTCTTTGGCCCGGATGGCGGCCGCCTCGCGTGCGCTCTCGGGCAGTCCGGCCAGGTCTTGCTCGTCGGTGATCAGCAGCTCGTAGCGGTTCTTATCCTTCAGGGCATTTTGGTCGAACTGCAGGGTCAGCTGGCTCATCTCCATGCTGAGCTGGCGGAAGGTCTCCTTGTCGGCGGCATTGAGGGTAGCGCCCTGCTCCTTGAAGCTCTCGTAGGTGTTGTCGAGCAGTTTGGCATCCTCGGTGGAGAGGTTGAGCTGCGCGCGCTGGTCGTAGACGGCCTTCACGCGGGCGAAGAGCTGCTCGTTGAGGTAGATGTTGTTGGAGCACTCGGAGAGCTTGGGCGAGACGCGCTGCGAGATCTCCATCATCTCGTCATTGGCCTCGGCGCTCAGCACGTTGAAGAAGACCGACGACACCGTGCTCAGCAGTTTGCCCGCGCGCTCGAGGGCCACGATGGTGTTGCTGAAGGTGGCGGGCTGCGGGTTCTCGGCGATGGCCTTCACCTCGCGTTCCATGCGGAGGATGCCCTCGTCGAAGGCGGGCTCGTAATGCTCCGTGCGGATCTTATCGAAAGGCGGAGTCTCGAAAGGTGTCTTAAACTTCCCGAAGAACGGGTTTTCGGCTGCATGTGTCATTTGCATCACACTAAATAGAATTACTACGTTTAACAATAGTTTTCGCATATCGCTTATTGCTTATGATTTAGGCCTCAAAGATAAGGAATCCGTGCCACATAGTGAGGGATGTTCAACAACTTTTGTATGTTTGATAACACACCTTTTGAACATCATTCGCTGTTAAGCGATTGATTCATAAATTGGTTCGGCAAAGCGAAAGATTAAGATAAAAAAAATATCAAGAGGCGGTTTGCTTATTTACGGATTTAACTCTACTTTTGAATCGTTGGAGCTAAACAATGGGCATCGACAGTTGATTATTTAAATCATAATAAAGTAGCAAAAACTTAAAACCCAATATATAAATATGAGTTATCTAAGATTTGACAAGACAGTAATGATAAACCTGGAAGAGTCGTTGACTCGTGAGGTGCTCCGAACGAATCGGTTGGGAGCCTATCACTGCACTACTGTCGTTGATTGTAATACCAGGAAATATCACGGACTTCTTGTGATGCCTGTGCCCGCCATTGATGACGACAATCATGTGCTGCTGTCTTCGTTTGACGAGACGGTGATTCAGCATGGCGCTGAGTTCAATTTGGGATTGCATAAATACGCCGGCAACAACTTCAGCCCCAAAGGCCATAAGTATATCCGCGAGTACAGCTGCGAGACGGTTCCGCGCACGCTTTATCGCGTGGGCGGCGTGATATTCTCGAAAGAGAAGGTGTTCTCGATGTATGAGAACCGCATCCTGATTAAGTATACCTTGGAGGATTGCCACTCTGAGACGACGTTGCGCTTCCGCCCCTTCCTGGCGTTCCGCAGCGTGAAGGAGCTGACGCATGCCAACGGCGACGCCAACCAGTCGTATCAGGAGGTGACAAACGGAATCAAGACCTGCATGTATCCGGGCTACCCCGAGCTGTATATGCAGTTCAACAAGAAGGTGAAGTTCGTCTACGAGCCATATTGGTATAATGGCATCGAGTATCCGAAGGAGCAGGAGAGAGGCTATCCGTATCAGGAGGACCTTTACGTGCCGGGCTACTTCGAGGTGTCGATCAAGAAGGGCGAGAGCATCTACTTCAGCGCGGGCGACACGGCCGTGGCTACCACACGCATGAAATCGCTCTACGAGAAGGAGGTGTCGCAGCGCACGCCGCGCACAAGCTTCTTCAACTGCTTGAAGAACTCCGCTCAGCAGGTCTATTACCGTCCGAACGAAGACGACGCCTACCTCTTGGCCGGCTATCCTTGGTTTAAGGTTCGTGCGCGCGACCTCTTTATCTCCTTGCCGGGCTGCACGCTCTCGATCGACGACCCTGTTCGCTTCGAGAAGATCATGCACACGGCGGTTCCCGCCATCCGTGCCTTTATGAAGGAGGGCAAGAGCGACGCCGTTATTCATGAGATTGAGCATCCCGACGTGTTCTTATGGGCCATCTGGGCCATCCAGCAATACACCAAGCAGGAGGGCATCGAGAAGGCGCGCATGCTTTATGGGCATATCGTGAAGGAGATCATTGATTATATCCGCGGGCAGCAGCATCCGGCCATGAGGCTGATGGAGAACGGCCTGCTCTATGCCGACGGACACGACAAGGCGATCACCTGGATGAACTCCACGGTGAACGGCAAGCCGGTTGTTCCCCGCTCGGGCTACATCGTCGAGTTCAACGCCTTGTGGTATAACGCCCTCTGCTTCTACACGGAGCTGATGGGAGGCGTGCCCATCGAGGAGCTGGATCCGATCATCAAGCAGCTTGAGCGTTCGTTCCCCGAAACGTTCGTGAATGGCTTCAACTACCTGTTCGACTCGGTTGACGGCTCGAAGGTGGACTGGAGCGTTCGTCCGAACATGATCTTCGCTGTCGCGCTGCCCTATTCGCCGCTGACTCGCTTGCAGAAGCGTGCCGTGGTAGACATCGTGACCAAGGAGCTGCTCACCCCGAAGGGCTTGCGCTCGTTGAGCCCGAAGAGCGAGGGCTATCGCCCCTATTACGTAGGCCCGCAGTATGAGCGCGACCTGGCCTACCACCAGGGAACGGCTTGGCCTTGGCTGTTTGGAGCCTATCTGGAGGCTTACCTGCGTGTGTTTGGCAGAGGAGGCGTTGCTTTTGCCGAGCGTATGCTGATAAGCATGGAGGAGGAGATGACGCTGCACTGCATCGGCACGATCCCAGAGTTGTTCGACGGCAACCCGCCTTTCACGGGCCGTGGCGCCGTGTCGTTCACGATGAGTGTCTCCGCCATCCTCCGCGTAGTGGAATTGTTGAAGAAGTATAACGCCGAATAAAACGAAAGATTCTATATGAAAGCATTGATGTTTGGATGGGAATTCCCTCCTCATATCTTGGGCGGTTTAGGAACGGCCAGCTTCGGACTGACACGAGGCATGGCGATGCAGCCCGATATGGATATTACTTTTTGCATCCCGAAGCCATGGGGCGATGAGGACCAAAGCTTCTTGAAGATCGTGGGCGTCAACCATGTGCCTGTAGTTTGGAAGGATGTGGATCGCGACCGTGTGGAGAAGGAGATGAACAAAGCGGGCATGAACGCGGAGCAATACTTCCGCTATCGCGATCATATCTATGCCGACTTCAGCTATCGCCATGTCGATGAACTGGGCTGCATGGAGTTCTCGGGCCGCTACCCCGACAACTTGTTGGAGGAGATCAACAACTATTCGATCGTGGCAGGCGTGATTGCCCGCTCGGAGCAGTTCGACATTATTCATGCGCACGATTGGCTGACCTATCCCGCTGGCATCCATGCCAAGCAGGTGTCGGGCAAGCCGCTGGTGATCCATGTGCACGCCACCGACTACGACCGTAGCCGTGGCAATGTGAACCCCGACGTGTATGCCATCGAGAAGAATGGTATGGACAACGCCGACCACATCATCACGGTGTCGAACCTGACTCGCCAAACGGTGATCGAGAAGTATCACCAAGATCCGGCCAAGGTGACGACCGTTCACAACGCCGTGGAGCCGTTGAGCCCCGAGATCTTGGCCATCCAAGACAAGAAGGGCGTGAAAGACAAGGTGATCACCTTCTTGGGCCGTATCACCATGCAGAAGGGCCCCGAATACTTCGTGGAGGCCGCAGCCAAGGTGTTGGCCAAGGCGCCCCACGCGCGCTTCGTGATGGCTGGTAGTGGCGACATGATGAACCAGATGATTCGATTGGCCGCCGCACGCAACATCTCCGACCGTTTCCACTTCACGGGCTTCATGAAAGGAAAGCAGGTGTATGAGGTGCTGAAAGCCAGCGATGTGTATGTGATGCCTTCGGTGTCGGAACCGTTTGGTATCTCGCCCTTGGAGGCCATGCAATGTGGCGTGCCGAGCATCATCTCGAAGCAATCGGGTTGTGCCGAGATTCTGGATTACGCGGTGAAGGTGGACTATTGGGACATCGAGGCCTTGGCCGACGCCATGTATTCGATCATCACCTATCCGGCTATGCACGAGTTCCTGAAGGTGGAGGGCAAGCGCGAGGTAGACAACATCAAGTGGGAGTATGCCGGCCAGAAGGTGCGTCGCATCTACGACATGGTGATTGATAGTAAAAAGTAATATTAACGACAAGACAAGCATAAAACGAATAAGAATATGAAAACGATCTGTTTCTATTTTCAGATACATCAACCGTTCCGTTTGAAGAGATATCGCTTCTTCGACATTGGTAACGATCACTACTACTATGATGATTTCCAGAACGAGGAGATCATTCGCCGCATCGCCGAGCAGTGCTACCTGCCGGCCAATCGCACGATCCTTGAGATGATCAAGACAAGTGGCGGCAAGTTTAAGGTGGCCTTCTCGATCTCGGGCGTGGCTTTGGAGCAGATGGAGATCTACACACCGGAGGTGATCGACAGCTTCAAGGAGCTGGCCGCTACGGGCAACGTGGAGTTCCTCTCAGAGACCTATGCCCACTCATTGGCCTCGTTGGGCGACCCCGAGGAGTTCAAACACCAGATCGAGAAGCAGGAGGATAAGATCAAGACGCTGTTTGGCGTGAAGCCGAAGGTGTTCCGCAACACGGAGTTGATCTATTCCGACGACATCTCGGCCATGGTGGCAGAGATGGGCTATAAGGGCATGCTGACCGAGGGTGCCAAGCACATCCTGGGATGGAAGAGCCCGAACTATATGTATAACTCGTGCGTGGCTCCGAAGCTGAACTTGCTGCTGAAGAACGACCGTTTCAGCGAAGACCTCTCGTCTCGCTTCAACGACTACAGCTGGAATGAGTATCCGCTGACTGCCGATAAGTATATGTCGTGGATTGCCGAGACTCCCGAGTCGGAGCAGGTGATCAACCTCTTTATGAACTATGAGGTGCTGGGCTCTTTGCATCCCGCTTCGACTGGCATCTTCGACTTCTTCAAGGCGTTGCCTCGCTTCGCGGCCGAGAAGGGCATCAGCTTCTCAACGCCGTCGGAGGTGTTCTCGCTGTTGAAGCCGGTCGATTCTATCTCAGTGCCTTACCCCATGTCGTGGGTGGACGAAGAGAGAGACTGCAGCTCTTGGCTGGGCAACGTGTTGCAGCAGGAGGCTTTCCGCAAGATCAACGAGATTGGCGCGCGTGTACGCCTGTCGCAGACACGCCGCATCCGTCAGGACTGGTATTACCTGCAGAGCAGCGACCACTTCTACTATATGAGTACGAAGCACATGGGCCAGGGTGGCTTCAGCCCCTACGACAATCCGTATGACGCGTTCAACAACTATATGAATGTGTTGTCAGACTTCATTATCCGTGTGAACGCCGAGTTCCCCGAGAGCATCGAGAACGAGGAGTTGAACGCATTGCTCTCTACCATCAAGAATCAGGGTGAGGAGATCGAGCAGTTGCAGAAGGAGCTGGATAAGTATAAGAAGAAGGCTAATGCGACAAAGAAGAAGTAGGTTCCTATTCGATCGTATATATTAGTGAACATTTATTAGTGTTATATTGCTTCTACGTAAGGGTGGCTCGTGAAGAGTCGCCCTTGCTTTTTTGTAAATCAAAGAAAACTTAGTGTATGAAGAATAAATACGTTTTATTGCTTATAGGCCTCATGATGGCCTTATCCGTGCAGGCACAGGCTTTTGGCGATTATTTCGCTGAGAAGACGTTGCGCCTCGACTATCTTTTCGTAGGCGACCAGCGCCATCAGGCGATCGCCCTTCGTGAGCTCTCCTCGCTGCCGGGCTGGGCGGGCCGCCGGAGCCATATGGACGAGTTGCCGCTGAGGGGCAACGGGCAGATCCATGTGCGCGACAAGGCTTCGGGCCGCGAGATCTATTGCACCTCTTTCTCCTCGCTTTTCCAGGAATGGCTTGAGACCGACGAGTCTGCTGCGCTGGAGAAGGGCTTCGAGAACACCTTCTTGGTGCCGTTTCCCCTCCGTCCCGTCGAGATAGAGGCTGTTCTTTTCGATTCGAAAGGGAAGGTGGCAACCTCGGTGCGCCACACGGTAGATCCTTCCGATGTGCTGATCCGCCAGAAAGGGCTGGCCACCGTTGCTCCTCATAAGTATATCTGGAAAGGGGGCGATGAGAAACGGTGTATCGACGTGGCCATCTTGGCCGAGGGCTACACCGAGCAGGAGATGGATCGCTTCTATGCCGATGCCGAGGTGGCTTGCGAGAGCCTCTTCAACCATGAGCCGTTTGGCTCGATGAAAGATCGGTTTAATATCGTGGCCGTGGCCGTTCCCTCGCGGGATAGCGGCGTTAGTGTGCCTCGCCTGGGCGAGTGGAAGCAGACGGCATTCAGCTCTCATTTCAGCACCTTCTATTCCGATCGTTACCTGACAACCAGCAATGTGCGTGCCATCAACGACGCATTGGCCGGCATTCCCTATGAGCATATCATCATCTTGGCCAATACCGATGAGTATGGCGGTGGCGGCATCTACAACGCCTATACGTTGACCACGGCTCACCACAAGGATTTCCGCCCCGTGGTGGTGCATGAGTTTGGGCATAGCTTTGGCGGCTTGGCCGACGAGTATTTCTACGAGAACGACACGATGACCGACACGACCCCCTTGGACGTGGAGCCTTGGGAGCAAAACATCACCACCTTGGTGGATTTCGGATCGAAGTGGAAGGATATGCTGAAGAAAGGCACGCCCATCCCAACCCTCGTGAAGGATAGCGAGAAGTATCCCGTAGGCGTTTACGAGGGCGGCGGCTATTCCACCAAGGGCGTTTATCGCCCGGTTGATTACTGCCGTATGCGTGTAAACAATGTGCCTGCCTTTTGTCCGGTCTGCCAGCGTGCCCTGCAGCGGTTGATCGATTTCTACACACGTTAAAGGCCCTGTTTTAGCCTTTCCAAGTGAACAGTTATTCATTAGTCGAGCCGCAAGCTTGCGAGTAGGGGTATTCGTAAGCTTGCGGCTTGACAAGCCGTAAGCTTATGAGTTTAGCAGCCTCCAACAGCTCCTTGTCGCTCGTTGGCTTAAGACGCTTTATTTGTTTCTGAGTCTTCCTGCATAAAAGCAATTGCTTTCTCAGTTAGAAAGACTGATATTAATAGATGGCGTTATTTAATACTTTGGAATACATGGGATTATTCTTAAAAATCCACATTTCTTATTAAGATGATGTGATAAGATTAGGTGATTGTTAAGTCGAAAGTTGTTAATGTTCTATAAATTAGGGGGGGAGTGTTACTGTTGCGTTGTATTTGTTTTTTTCGTGCTATATTTGAAAATGGTTTATGATTTAAAATTGTCTCTATGCTTTTACATTATATAAAACTTTCTTTGCGTTTCATAAAGAAGTCGTTCCCTCAATACATGGTTGGAATCATGGGGGTTTCTTTCGCTGTTTCTTGCTTGGTCTTATCTTTGTACTGGGTGGATTTTGAGTCTTCATTTGATGGATTTTATCCTGATGCTGATTGTATTTATAGAATATACACCTATGAAAAAGACTCTGGAAAGACAAATACTGGAGCATCAAAAACGGTGGAGAGAAAATTGTGTGGAAAATATTCAAATATAGAAGCTTCTACAACACTAATGCGTGGAGATGAGAATTGCTCCACTCCGGAAATTCCTCATATGAAATTGCGCTTTTTGTATGCAGACAGTTCATTTTTCAATGTGTTTTGTCACTCTGTTATTGTAGGTGATAAAGAGCCTTTATCATCTGTGAATAATTTAGTTTTGACTGAAAGTGCAGCTGTTCGTTTATTTGGCAGTGTAGATAACGCTATTGGTCAATATGTTCAGTCTAATATGAGAGATGATTTGCCACCTTATCATGTTACAGCGGTTGTACAAGATCACCCTTCTAATACAAATTTGCCTTATGATGGTCTTGTCTATCATAATATGTTAAAATCGTTCTCGGAAATGCCTGAACAAGTTCAATGGTCTATAAATTTCATGGAAGTTTATGTAAAGTTCAATCGAAGTGCGGATATAGATAAAATTAAAGATGAAATTTGTTGTATGGCCTCTGAATCAAACGTTTCTCAGAACGTTGAGATACGTATGGTGAATATTATGGATGTAAGACATTCTTTAGAGGGCAATTCACCATTTAATATGAATTTTATTAGATTGTTTGTTTTCTCTGCTATCTTGCTTCTAATATCTTCGCTATTTAATTATTTCAATATACATTATAGCTTAATTAAACAAAGATTGTCGGAGTTTAAATTGCGCTCTATTAATGGCGCAAAATACAGCCAACTTGTGTCTCAACTGCTTGTCGAGCTGTTAATTACAATGACTATCGCATTTTGTTTGTCATTGTTCTTGCTGTTTCTTATAAGTCCGTATTTTAAAAATCTTCTTGAGATAAAAGATTCTACTTCTGATCTATTGAAATTGTCATTTTGCTGCTTTTTAGCGGTGGCAGTTGCGGTTTTTGCGATAGGCTTGGTTTTGTTTATGCATTTTATCAAAGACTCCTTGTCAATAACACAGATTCAATCCGATCATTCTGCGAAGTTCAGGAAGATGGCAGTTTCTATTCAGCTTTTCTCTAGTATTACCTTTATTGTTATCGCATTAATAATGATGAGGCAAATGGATTTTTTAATCCATAAGGACTTAGGGTTTGAGAGTAAAGGATTAATCCGTTTGTCTGGTTTTGTGGATTATTCAGGTGCGGTTGAGGAAAAGCTTGTAGAACGTATCAATTCTATTCCTTCAGTTTTAAGTATATCGGATGCGAATTTTGAACCGAAGCATCAACCCGATTTAACCTATATGACTAATGATGTGAAATGGCCAGGAGCTCCTATAGAACGTCCATTGTTTAGTGTGCTTTTTGCGGATGATCAATTTTCAGAAGCCTTTAATCTAACTGTTCTTCAAGGTAATTGGTGGAATAAGGGGCAGTTTTCTAAGGCTGTTTTAAATGAGGAAGCCGTGCGTAGAATGAACTTGATTGATCCTGTTGGAACAATCATTCAATTGCCGTCAGAGTCAGATCGGTCGGTTTTGGCAGATTATGAAATTGTTGGTGTTGTTAAAGACTTTCACACATTATCTTTCCGAAATGCAATAGCACCAATGATAATTATTCCTTCTGCATTTTACAAATTCAATATTCTGTATATTAGGACGATGGATGGTTTTGAGCCTGACGTGATAAATCAGATTAGAGATGCAGCAGTGGGTGTCGATCCTAGTTTGATAGACATATCTCTTACCCCTGTTGGTGAGCTGTTTGATCGCCTTAATTATTCTGAACATATTGGATTAAAGATATTTTCTTGGTTGGCCTTTGTATGCTTGGTAATATCGTTATTAGGAACGTACGCAATTGTTTTATCTTCAACTCAGCGCAGAAGCAGAGAGATTGCTATACGGAAAGTTTTTGGGGCTGATATTCGCAGTGTTGTGTGGCTGTTTTTAAAAGAATATATCGCATTAGTAGTTATCACAGGCCTTTTGGCGCTTCCTATTGCTTATTTTATTATGGAAAGGTGGTTGCAAGATTTTGCGTATCACACAAGTATACCTTTGGGGTTGTTGTTGTCTGTTCTTTTGGCTGTGACACTTTTGGTGACAATAGTAGCTCTTAGGCAAATTATAAGAATGTCAACTAGAAATCCTGCGATAGTAATCAAAAAGGACTAGTTGTTGCGGATGGCATTACACTATCGATAACTGGAGGGTGTAAATTTATTTAGTGAATTTAACTTGCCGGTAATTTGCTGGCAAGTTAAAAACAGCGCAAACAAGCATGATATGCTGTAAGAAGATAGAAGACTTTACCATAAAAATGCAAGTATTCTCCCTAATTCTGTATAAATGATTTATTGAAATTCTATTACTTTGCACCGCAATAAAATAGATTACTGTAAATCCTTCGGTCGACATGAGCTTTACGACCAAAGCCGCTATCCTGCTTACTTCCAGTTGCAGGCGCAAGTTACACGAGAGTTCCACAACTTTAGTCTTTACTTAGGCGGCGAGAACCTCACCAACTATAAGATAGACAATCCTGTGCTCCATTCCCATCATCCATGGAGTGCCGCCTTCGATGCTACACAAGTATGGGGACCCGTTACGGGAGCAATGGCTTACGTAGGCATTAGATTCAAATTAGAGAAGTTATAATACACAATACTTCGGTAAGAATTAGGCCAACCTAAGCGGCTTTTGCCGTAAAAAAGATGAGTTCTTTGAAAAGCCTGTCA
>CAKUZF010000052.1 GCA_934718155.1 uncultured Parabacteroides sp.
AGGCTTTTCAAAGAACTCATCTTTTTTACGGCAAAAGCCGCTTAGGTTGGCCTAATTCTTACCGAAGTATTGTATATGCGCATGCAAACAAAAAAAAACCATATCTGTTAGCTGGGCGGCCTCCACAAACCATTTTTTTTTACAATAAGAAAATGGAATAAAAACAAAATATGCCTTCAACGTGCGCTCCATGGGCAGAGCCAAATAAAGGGAAAAACGGGCATGGCCATAGCGACGGGACACGCCGAAGCCGCTCCCAACTGGGTGTTATCGAGCTATATCACCCTGTCTAAACAGCTCAAGATTTTGGTATCAGACCGGATTTCGCCATAAAAGATTTTGGTGTCAGACCGGATTTCGCCGCAAAAGATTTTGGTAATAGGATTTTTCATGTAATTTTGTAGGCAAAAAGGGAATTATGGCGGAGATACTATTCAAGCGTAAAATCTATTCCAAGCTAAAGGAATGGAAAGAGACATCTAAAGGCAAAACAGCTTTGCTTTTAGAGGGTGCGAGACGTATAGGCAAGTCTACTATCGTGGAAGAATTCGCTCAAAAGGAATATCGCTCATACATTTTGATAGACTTTAATGAAGCCTCGAAAGAGGTAAAAGGGCTATTTGACGATTTGATGGATATGGACTATATTTTTCTGTATTTACAGAATATTTATAAGACCACATTGTACGAAAGAGAGTCTGTAGTCATCTTTGATGAAGTACAACAATGTCCCAAAGCTCGCCAGGCAATTAAGTATTTAATCAAAGATGGCAGATATGATTATATTGAAACCGGATCACTTATCAGTATTCGAAAGAACACAAAGGACATCAGCATACCCAGTGAAGAGTATCGGCTTGAGATGTTCCCAATGGACTATGAAGAGTTTCGATGGGCAATGAATGATGATACGACTATGCCTCTGATGCGAAAGTTCTTTGAAAGAAGAATGTCATTAGGAGATGGCTTAAATCGTCAAAAAATGCGCGAATTGAGGTTGTATATGTTGGTTGGAGGAATGCCACAGGCGGTCAATGCCTATTTAGACACAAACAACTTGCAGCATGTTGATAGGGTGAAGCGGCAGATTTTACAACTATATGCAGATGATTTCAGGAAATTAGACCCTACTGGAAAAATCTCAAAATTGTTTATGGCTATACCGTCACAATTGAGCCGTAATCTGTTGCGCTACCAGCCTACACCTGTAATTGGAAAAACCGGCACTGACAAAATAGACGAGATGATTCTTTGCCTGGAAGACAGCAAGACCGTCAACGTGGCTTATCATGCGGACGACCCCAATGTTGGCATGTCATTGACAGCCAATTATGGGAAATATAAGTTATATATAGGCGACACCGGATTGTTTGTGACATTGGCGTTTTGGGATAAGGATTTTACGGAGAATATCATATACCAGAAACTGCTTAATGATAAATTGGCAGCCAACCTGGGATATGTATATGAAAATTTGATTGCGCAAATGCTTCGCGCTTCAGGCGACAAACTGTTTTACTATACTTTCCCTAAAGATGATACGCACTCTTATGAAGTTGACTTTCTCTTGTCGAGAGGAAACAAGCTTTGCCCTATTGAAGTAAAATCGTCGGGATATAAGACTCATGCTTCGTTAGATGCTTTCTGTCTGAAATATTCAGATAGAATAAGTCAGCCCTATCTACTTTACACAAAGGATTTTCAAAAAGATGGGAATGTGTTGCTAACGCCAGTTTATATGACTCCATTGCTATAAAGCCCATGGGGGCTGTAGGAACCCCTGCTATAAGGCTGCTCCGAGGTTGCTCCGAGGTTGCTCCGAGGTTGCTCTAATGTTTCTCTAATCCAGGGTTAGAGAAACGATAGAGAAACGTTAGAGAAACGATAGAGCTCGATTAGAGCTACTGCCTTGCAGCTTCGGCGCAGGCCCCCGCCAGCCCCCGCCTCGCAGCGGGGGAGCGACTCAGAACATACGCTTCACCCGCTCCACGCCTGCCAGGAACGTATTAATCTCTGCCTTCGTGTTGTAGAACGAGAAAGAGGCACGCACCGTGCCCTCGATGCCTAAGGCTTGCATCAACGGCTGCGCGCAATGATGGCCCGTGCGCACCGCTATGCCCAGCCGATCGAGCAGCATGCCCATATCGTAGTGATGAATGTGGCCGATCAAGAAGGAGAGCACCGCTCCCTTGTGGGCCGCCTCGCCAAAGATGCGCGCGCCCTCAATCGCACGGAGCCCCTCGGTGGCATAACGCAGCAATTCCGTCTCGTAGGCCGCGATCTGCTCCATGCCCAACCGATCCACATAGCGCAAGGCCTCGGCCAAGGCGGTGCTGCCGATGTAGTCGGGCGTACCCGCCTCAAACTTAAAGGGAAGCTCGTTGAAGGTGGTCTTCTCGAACGAGACCGTGGCGATCATCTCGCCTCCCCCCTGATAGGGCGGCAGGCGGTCGAGCCACTCCTCCTTGCCATACAACACGCCGATGCCTGTCGGCCCATACACCTTATGGCCGGAGAAGACGTAGAACTCTGGATCGAGATCCTGCACATCCACCTTCATGTGGGGCACGGATTGCGCGCCGTCGATCAAGACCGGCACGTCGTGCTGGTGCGCGATCTCGATCATCTCCTTCACGGGGTTGATGGTGCCCAACACGTTAGAGACATGCGCCACCGCCACCAGTCGGGTGCGCTCGCTGAAGAGCTCCTTGTAGGCATCGAGGCGCAACTCGCCTCGCTCATTCATGGGAATCACTTTCAGGCAGATGCCCTTGCGAGCCGCCTGAATCTGCCAAGGCACGATGTTGGAGTGATGCTCCATCACGCTGACAATCACCTCGTCGCCCGCCTTCATGCAGGCATCGGTGAAGGAAGAGGCCACCAGGTTGATCGACTCGGTGGTGCCCCTGGTGAAGACAATCTCGTTCGACGAGCGAGCGTTCAGGAAGCGTTGCACCGTCTTGCGCGCCTCCTCGTGCGCCTCCGTGGCCGCTTGGCTCAGGAAATGCACGCCCCGATGGATGTTGGCATTCACATTGTAATATCCCTTCTCGATTTGCTCCACCACGGCACGTGGCTTCTGGGTGGTCGCGCCATTGTCGAAATAGATCAACGGCTTGTTGTATATGGAGTGACTCAGGATGGGGAAATCCGCCCTGATTGCTTCTGCATCAAACATCTTTGTTCCCATAATTATTTCTTAAGTTTCGGGAGCCAAAGGTACGAAAAATGTCAGAAAAAACTTACCTTTGCTTGACAATTCACATTTAATCATTAACGAACTAAACAAGTATTATGAGGAGAAATCTATTCCTGAGCCTATTATTAGCTCTTTTCGCTTCGAGCGCCTTGGCGGCCGATCAGATCAAGATCGAGCCCGCTTTCTGGTGGAGCGACATGAAAAACCCTGAATTACAACTGATGGTGTATGGCAAGGACATCGCCGGCTATCGCCCCAGCGTGAGCTATCCGGGCGTGCAGGTGAAAAGCTCGGTAGCCCTCGAAAGCCCCAACTACCTGCTCATCTATCTCGACGTGGCCGACGCCAAGCCCGGCAAGTTCGACATCACCTTCACGCAAGGCAAGAAACACTTCGCACAGCCCTACGAGCTGAAGACGCGCAAGGCGAACGCCAGCCAAATCAAGGGCTTCGACTCGTCGGACGTGCTCTACCTGATCATGCCCGACCGCTTCGCCGATGGCGACCCTAAGCTGGATCAGATCCCGATGCGCCAGGAATACAAGGTGGATCGGAGCAAACCGGGCGCACGACACGGCGGCGACTTGGCCGGCATCGAGCAGCACTTAGACTACATCGAAGACCTGGGCGTGACGGCCATCTGGCTGAACCCCGTGTTGGAGAACGACATGAAAGGCGGCTCCTACCATGGCTATGCCACGACAGACTACTACCGCGTAGACCCGCGCTTCGGCACCAACGAGGATTACAAGCGACTGATCGACAAGACCCACCAAAAAGGCATGAAGGTGGTGATGGACATGATCTTCAACCACTGCGGCAGCGACCACCCCTGGATGCAGGACGTGCCCAGCCACGACTGGTTTAACAACCTCGACCACTACGTGCAGACCAACCACGACAAGGAGGCCTATTTCGACCCCTACGTGTCGGACTACGACAAGAGCTGCATGATCGACGGCTGGTTCGTGCCCACCATGCCCGACCTGAACCAGAAGAACCCGCACGTGGCGAAGTATCTGATTCAGAACTCCATCTGGTGGATCGAGTATAGCGGCGTAGACGGCATTCGCCAAGACACCTATCCCTATGCCGACGTAGACATGATGCACGACTGGTGTAAGGCGGTGGAGCTGGAGTATCCAGACTATAACATCGTAGGCGAGGCCTGGATGAACTACACCATCGGCTCAGCCTACTGGCAGACGGGCAGCCGCCTGAACTTCGGCAAAGACACGGGATTGAAATCGGTGATGGACTTCCGCCTGATGGGCATCGCTCACGACGCGTTCCACAACGAGAACGGCCTGCATAGCCTGTTCGAGCACCTTTGCTACGACTATGTCTATGCCGACATCAACCACGTGTTGCGCTTCCTCGAGAACCACGACACCGACCGCTTCTTGCGCCAGATGCCCCAAAGCTCGGCCGACCTCTACGCCTTCAAGCAGGGCGTGACCTTCCTGCTGACCATCCCGGGCATTCCGCAGCTCTACTACGGACAGGAGCTCTTGATGAACGGCACGAAGGAGAAGGGCGACGGCGACATTCGCCTTGACGTGCCCGGCGGTTGGGCTGGCGACAAGGTAAACCAGTTTGAGGCATCCGGACGCTCGGCCGTGCAGAACGAGGCATGGAACTTCTTGCAGACGCTCCTGAAGTGGCGCCGCGGCAACCAGGTGATCTCGAAGGGAAAGATGAAGCACTTCATGCCCAACCAAGGCGTCTACGTCTATGAGCGCAGCCTCGACGGCAAGAGGGTTGTCGTGCTGATGAACGGCAGCAGCAAAGCGGTAGACCTGCCCCTGGCTCGCTACGCCGAAACCTTGCAGGGCGCACAGCAAGGCAAAGACATCCTGACGGGCCGCTCCGTAGCCTTAGGCAGCAGCCTGCCCATGCAAGCGAAAGAGATTCTCGTCTTAGAGCTCTAAAATTCCTGCGATATTTGTACCTTTGTGTCGGCTCTCGCCCAAACCCGAGAGCCGACACATGCGCATGGAACCATTCATACACCTACACGTACATACACAATACTCCCTGCTCGACGGGCAAGCCTCCATCGACGCGCTGATCGACAAGGCGCACAAAGATGGCATGCGGGCCATCGCCGTGACCGACCACGGCGTGATGTTCGGCATCAAGGAGTTCTTCAACAAAGTAAACAAGAGAAACAGCAAGCCGCAAGGCGTGATCAAGGAGAGCGAGAAGGCGCTCAAGCCCCTCTTGGCCAAGAGCGACCCTACCGCCGAGGAGCTGCAGCAAATCGAAGAGCTGCAGGCGAAGATCGCCGAGGCGAAAGCCGCCATCTTCAAGCCCATCATCGGCTGCGAGTGCTATTGCGCCCGCCACGGGCGACTGAGCAAGCTGGCCTCGCAAGACGACCGCAGCGGCTGGCACTTGATCGTGTTGGCGAAAAACAAGAACGGCTACAAGAACCTGATCAAGCTGGTCTCGCTGTCGTGGACCGAGGGCTTCTATGGGCGCCCACGTATCGACAAGGAGCTGCTCGAGAAGTATCACGACGACCTGATTGTCTGCTCCGCCTGCTTGGGCGGCGAGATTCCGCAGCTGATCATGAAGGGACAGATCGAGAAGGCGGAAGAGTCGATCAGCTGGTTCAAGCGGCTTTTCGGAGCGGACTACTACCTGGAGATGCAACGCCACGAGACGCACGACCCCAACGCCGACTGCTCCATCTACCCCCATCAGGTGGAGGTGAACAAGGTGTTGGTCGAGCTGGCGCATAAGCACGACATCAAGCTGATCGCCACCAACGACGTGCACTTCGTGAACGCCGACGACGCCGAGGCGCACGACCGCCTAATCTGCCTCAGCACAGGCAAAGACCTCGACGACCCCAACCGCATGCGCTACTCCAAGCAGGAGTGGATGAAGACAACCGCCGAGATGAACAGCATCTTCAGCGATGTGCCCGAAGCGCTGCGCAACACCCTGGAGATTGCCGACAAAGTGGAGTTCTACTCGATCGACAGCGGCCCGATCATGCCCACCTTCGCCATCCCCGAGGAGTTCGGCACCGAAGAGGAGTATCGCAAGCGACTGAGCGAGAAAGAGCTATTCGACGAGTTCACCCGCGACGAGAATGGCAACGTGGTGCTGAGCGAAGAGGACGCCCAATCGAAGATCAAGAAATTAGGAGGCTACGACAAGCTCTATCGCATCAAGCTGGAAGCCGACTACCTGGCCAAGCTAACCTACGACGGAGCCAAGCCGCTCTATGGCGACCCGCTGAGCGAGGAGGTGAAAGAACGCCTCAACTTCGAGCTGCACATCATGAAGACGATGGGTTTCCCGGGCTACTTCTTGATCGTGCAAGACTTCATCCGGGCCGCCCGCGAGGAGCTGGGCGTATCGGTCGGACCGGGCCGTGGCTCGGCGGCCGGCTCAGCCGTGGCCTATTGCTTGGGCATCACACAGATCGACCCCATCAAATACGACCTGCTGTTCGAGCGTTTCCTCAACCCCGACCGTATCTCCCTGCCCGATATTGATACCGATTTCGACGACGACGGGCGCGGCGAGGTGCTGCGCTGGGTGACCGAGAAGTATGGTGCCGAGCGCGTGGCGCACATCATCACCTATGGCACGATGGCCACGAAGTCGGCCATCAAGGACGTAGCGCGCGTGCAAAAGCTGCCGCTGGCCGAAGCCAACCACCTGGTGAAGCTGGTGCCCGACAAGATCCCCGACATGAAGAAGTTCAAGCTGGGCGACGCAATCAACTACGTGCCCGAGCTGCGAGAGGCGGCCAACGGCCCCGACCCCTTGGCACGCGACACCTTGAAGTATGCGCAGAAGCTCGAAGGCAATGTGCGTAACACGGGTGTGCACGCCTGCGGCGTCATCATCGGCCGCTACGACATCTCCGACGTGGTGCCGGTCAGCACCGCCAAGGATAAGGAGACGGGCGAAGAGATGCTCGTCACCCAATACGAGGGCTCGGTGATCGAGGAGACCGGCTTGATCAAGATGGACTTCCTGGGGCTGAAGACCCTCTCCATCATCAAGGAGGCCATCGAGAACGTGAAGCAGACAACGGGCCAAGAGCTCGACATCGCGCACATTAGCCTCGAAGATCCCGCCACCTATAAGCTCTATTGCGAAGGCCGCACGACCGGCACCTTCCAGTTTGAGTCGGCCGGCATGCAAAAGTATCTGAAGGAGCTGCAGCCCTCGAAGTTCGAAGACTTGATTGCCATGAATGCCCTCTATCGCCCAGGCCCCATGGATTATATCCCCTCCTTCATCGCCCGTAAGCAGGGAAGAGAGGAGATTAAATACGACATCCCCATCATGGAGCGCTACCTGAAAGACACCTACGGCATCACGGTCTATCAGGAGCAGGTCATGCTGCTCTCGCGCCTGTTGGCCAACTTCACCCGTGGCGAGAGCGACGCCCTGCGTAAAGCGATGGGAAAGAAACTGATCGACAAGATGAACCACCTGAAAGGAAAGTTCATGGCGGGCGGTCAGGCCAATGGCCACAAAGAGGAGACCCTCAACAAGATCTGGGCCGACTGGGAGAAGTTCGCCTCCTACGCCTTCAACAAGAGCCACGCCACCTGCTATTCGTGGGTGGCCTACCAGACGGCTTACCTCAAGGCCAACTTCCCGTCGGAATACATGGCGGCCGTGTTGAGCCGAAGCTTGAGCAACATCGTCGATATCACGAAGTTCATGGACGAGTGTAAGGCGATGGGCATCTCGGTGTTGGGTCCCGACGTGAATGAGTCGTTGCTGAAGTTCAGCGTCGATAAGCAGAAGAACATCCGCTTTGGCATGGGCGCCGTGAAGGGCGTGGGCGAGGCGGCCGTGCTCAACATCATCGAGGAGCGCAAGAAGAACGGCCCCTATAAGAACATCTTCGACTTCGTGGAGCGCGTCAACCTCTCCAACTGCAACAAGAAGAATATCGAGTCGTTGGCCCTGGCAGGCGCATTCGACAACTTAGGGTTGCAGCGCGAGCAGATCTATGCCGAAAACGCCAAAGGCGAACCCTTCATGGACGTCTTGGTGCGCTACGGCAATAAGTTCCAGGCCGACAAGGCCAACGCCGCCAACACGCTCTTCGGGGCAGACGAGTTTGTGGCGATCGCCAAGCCGGAGATCCCTCCCTGCGAACGCTGGAGCGACCTGGAGCGACTCAACAAAGAGAAAGAGCTGGTGGGCATCTACCTCTCCGCCCATCCGCTCGACGCGTATCGCGTCATCCTGGAGTACGTCTGCAACACGGGCGTGATCGAGCTCAACGACCGCGAGAACTTGCAAGGCAAGGAGATCACGATGGGAGGCATCGTCACCGGATTCCGCGAGGGCACAACCAAAAATGGCAAGCCGTTCGGCATCCTCAAGCTGGAGGATTTCACCGGCAGCGGCGAGATTCCCCTTTTCGGGCAAGACTATATCAACTATGGCCGCTATGGCCGACTCGGCATGTATCTGCTGATCTCCGCCCGCATGGAGCCCATGCGATGGGATCCGAAGCGGTTCGACCTAAGGATCGGGCAGATCCGCCTGCTGCAAGACGAGAAAGACAAGCTGATCGAGAAGATCAGCATCACCCTCTCCATCCACGGGTTAGACGAGCCGACCATCAACGAACTATCCACACTGATCAAGAAGCATCCGGGCAACAGCCTGCTCTATTTCAAGGTGATAGACAGCGAGCACAACATCTCGCTGAATCTGTTCGCCCCGAATCTGCGTGTGGAAGTGACCCGCGATTTAGTGGATTATCTGAAAGAGAACGAAAATATTGATTTTAAAATCAACGGGTGATATGACAGGTCAGAAAAAAGTTGTATTTTTGGCCTCACATAACAACAATACATAATAAAACACAGAAATGGCTTTACAGATCACTGACGCGAACTTCGCGGAAACATTACAAGAGGGTAAACCGATGGTGCTCGATTTTTGGGCAGAGTGGTGTGGTCCTTGCCGCATGGTATCTCCAATCATGGATGAGTTGGCAGAAGACTACGCAGGCCGCGTAAACATCGGTAAGATGAACGTAGATGAGAACAACGACATCGTAGCCCAGTATGGCATACGCAACATCCCGACCGTTTTGTTCTTCAAGAACGGCGAGCTGGTAGACAAGATTGTTGGTGCAGTGCCCAAAGACAAGTTCGTAGCGAAGATTGAGGCTTTGCTCTAAAGCGAACACCAATCTAACAGACTAAGACAAAACGGCTTCCCCTCGCAACGAGAGGAAGCCGTTTTGTTGTTCTTGCTCGGGCGGGATGCCGCCGGTTTCTCACAAGGAGCGCCCTTTGAATATGTTCGACTGTCCCGTAGGAACCACGATGCCATCAAACGTCAGCACATTGCTGTTGAAGTTGGGATAGACCGTAGCCCGGCATTGGTTGGTGCCCTCAGCCATACGGAAAAATACACGAGCGGAGATGCCCGTTCCCATCACATGAAACTCGTAGGTGATGTTGCCTTTCTTGTCGGTCTTCATCTCGATGTTCGACGTTTTTCCATCCACTGTGAAACCGCCCATGCCGTTCGGCCCGGCGAAACGGCCGTTCATAGCCAGCTGCACCGTGGCCTTATCGCCCTTCAGCATCACGAAGTTGGAGTTGGCCTGCACATACTCAAACTGTCCACGCTTGAACTCGATCTTCGAGGCCTCCAACACGAAGTCTTGCGCCTCCAATGCCTTCACCGCCAAGGCGTGTGCGGCGGCCGCCTCGGCCTCCTCGGCCGCTTTTCGAGCCTCCTTCTCGGCTTTCTTAGCGGCTTTTTGCGCCTTCTTATCCACTTGTTCGCTCTGCTGCGCGCTTTCCGCACGCTGCGCCATCATTACATTGCCGCCCATCAGAAGCAGCGCCGCTACGAATACTACTTTTTTCAACATAAGGATACAGTTTTAATGGTTCTCTTTTCTGATTCTATATAACAGGTTTAGTTGTCAAAACGTTCGATGCAAAATCACATAAATGATCACTGGCGCACCAATCAGCGGGGTGACCGCATTCAGGGGCAAGATCATGTCGCTGCCCGGCACCACCATCAGCAGGTTGCAGAGCAGGGCCACACAGCTACCCGTCAGCATCGTCATAGGCACGAGCAACTTATGGTTGGCGCTCTCCAACAGCAAACGAGCGATATGAGGGACTGCCAAGCCAATGAACGAGATAGGCCCGCAAAAGGCGGTGGTGGCCGCCGTCAGCAAGCCTGTGCAAAGCAACAGCCCCACTCGCACACGCCGAATGGGAATACCCAGGTTGGAGGCATAGTTCTCGCCCAAAAGCAACGCATTCAAGGGCTTGATCAGCATCGTGGCCAGCAGCAAGCCGACGGCGGACGCCCCGACAAAGTAGGGCAACTGCTCCATCGAGACACCGGCAAAGCTTCCCATCCCCCACATCACGTAGGCATGCACCCGGTCGGACGAGGCATAATAGTTGAGCACGGAGATGACCGACGAGGTCATATAGCCAATCATGATGCCGATGATCAGGAGCATCACCGCATTGCGCACCTTGGTCGAGAAATAGATGATCAATCCCAAGATCAGCGCCGCACCCAAGAAGGCGGCCAGCACAATGGCCATGTAGCCACTGATAGGCAAGTCGCTAAGCTGCCCCAACGTGCCCCCAAAGTAGAGCATGGTGGCCGCGACACCTAAGTTCGCGCCGTCGCTGATGCCCAAGATCGAGGGGCCAGCCAAGGGGTTGCGAAAGAGCGTTTGCAGCAGCAAGCCACTCGTCGCCAAGGAGGCCCCGGCCAGCAGGGCCGTCACCATCTGCGGCAAGCGAGAGTCTAACACGATGTGGCTCCAAGCCGGATGGGCCGTCTCTTGCCCCAGCAGGATGCGCACGACCTGTTCCACCGGGATAGCCACACTGCCGTAGGCCAGTCCGCACAAGGCCACCCCAGCGAGCAGCAGGCTCAGCAAGGGGAAATAAACGCGTGTCACTCGATGTGGTCCTGCCATAGCTTAATAGATCATCTTCTTGGTCATTCCTCCATCGACCGTGAGGTTCTGGCCGTTGATAAAATCATTCTCCGTCTGGGCAAGGAACAGGGCGATACGGGCCACGTCTTCCGGCTTGCCTACTCGCCCCGACGGATGCATGGCATGCTCCTCGGGGGTCAATTGCGCATAATCGCCCGTCTCGATCCATCCCGGCGAGATGCAGTTGACCGTCACCCGATAGGGTGCCATCGAGATGGCCAAAGCATGCGTCAGCGAATAGATGCCGCCCTTCGAGGCGGCATAGGCCTCCGTGCCCGCCTCGCTCATCAAATAGCGTGTAGAGCAGAGGTTGATCACGCGGCCATAGCGGTTCGGTTCCTCCTGCTCCGCACGATGGATGGCCAACCGACGGGCGGTGACGAAAGCCGAACGTAAGTTCACGGCCAACACCCGGTCGAAGTCGGCCACCGTGCATTCCGCAAGGGGCTTGAAGTCGGCCACACCCACGTTGTTGATCAGCACGTCGATATCGCCCCACTCCGCAAACAGTTGCTCCATACACCGCTCCAGGGCCTCGGCATCAGCCACGTCGACCAGGAAGAAGCGAGCTCCCGTGCGCAAAGCGAGCTCTCGGCCCTTCTCCTCCTGCTTGTCGCAAAAGGCCACTCGATGACCCGCCGAACGAAACGCACGCACCAGTGCCTCGCCGATGCCCTGCGCCCCTCCGGTGATGAAGACGCGCCGCATGGGCTGCGAAGCGGCCGAGGTGCGCCCCGGCTGGGACGCACGCTTGCGCTGCTGATATTCCTCGAATTTCTTCTCTAAATAATTGTCTGCCACTTTCCTAAATTTAGGTTATGTTTCGTGTAGGCGCCTCGCGTTGGCTACTCCGCTGCAAGGCAGGCGTCCAGCTGCTTCGTCAGCGCCTCTTTGTCGAGATGCTGACCGATAAAGACAATCTTAATCATCCGATCGCCATACTTCCTATCCCAATCTCTCATCAAGCCGGGCTCTTGCTGCATCAGCTGAATCAAATCCTCCTCGGGGGCAGTGGCATACCAAAGTCCGGCTTGCGAGATCTGCTTCTGCTTGCCGGCCTGCTCAAACAGGATCGACATATCGCGGTTGTGGGCGAAATAGCAAACGCCCTTCGCACGAATCACGTTGCTGGGCCATTGCGTAGCCAAGAAGCGGTCGAACTTATGGATGTCGAACGGCGGGCGGCGGTAATACACAAACGTGCCAATGCCATACTCGTCGCCGTGGGCGTGTTCGTGGTCATGATGGTGGTGATGACAGCAATGTTCCTCGTGGTCATGCTCATGCTCCTCGTGGTTGTGGTCATGCCCCTCGTGGTTGTGGTCATGCTCCTCGTGGTCGTGGTGGTGGTGGTGATGCACATGCGCCTCTTCCTCCTCCTCAGCTGTCGGTGCCTTCTCGATGCCCCGAATCCAGCCTGCCGAGGTGGCAACCCGCTCGAAGTCGAAAAGGTTTGTATGGAGCAACTTGTCTAACTCCACCTTCGCATAGTCGCACTCGATAATCTGAGCGGCGGGCTGCAGCGTGCGCAAGATCTGCTTGATGCGGGCCAGCTCCTCCGGCTTCACCTCTGATGCCTTGTTGAGCAGAATCAGGTTGCAGAACTCAATCTGCTGGATGATCAGATTCTCGATGTCTTCTTCGGCCATGTCATCGCGCGTCAAGCGGTCGCCACAGGCGAACTCGCTCTCCAAGCGCAAGGCGTCAACCACGGTCGCGATGCAATCGAGGCGGCAAATGCCATACTTGGTGTAGTTCTCGCCCAGACGGGGAATCGAGCAAATCGTCTGTGCGATAGGCTCCGGCTCGCAGATGCCGCTCGCCTCGATCACGATGTAATCGAAGCGTTGCATCCGCATGATCTCATGCACCTGCTCGATCAAGTCGGTCCGCAGCGTGCAGCAGATGCATCCATTTTGGAGTGCCACCAGGCTCTCGTCTTTCTTGCCTACTACGCCTCCCTTCTGGATCAGGTCGGCATCGATGTTCACCTCGCCAATGTCGTTGACGATCACAGCGAACTTGACGCCCTGTTTGTTCGATAAAATATAATTCACCAACGTGGTCTTGCCACTACCCAGATAACCTGTCAAAAGCAAAACAGGAATTTCTTTTGCACTCATTTTATTCTTACCTTTTTACTATATACTTTCAATTTCTTAACCCATACGCTGCCTCTCACTCATAGCGATAGCTCACGAAGGCGAATCGTCGGCTATCGGGGGCCCATGAGTTGACGTTGATGGTGCCCTGCCCGCCAAAGAGCTTCACCAGCAGCCTCGACTCGCCGCCCTCGGCCGGCATGATGCGTAGCTCCACATGCTTGCCCGCCAAATGCTGCCCCGGCTCCAGGTCGCCCTTGTAATAGGTGATGAACACCACCTGCTTGCCGTCGGGCGAAACGTGGGGGAACCAAGCGTTGCGCCCTTCGTCGAAGGTCATCTGCGTCTGCTCGGTGCCGTCGGCTTTCATGCGCCACACCTGCATCAAGCCGCTGCGTACGGAGTTGAACCAGATGTGCCGCCCGTCGGGAGCATACTCTGGGCCGTCGTCTAAGCCCTCGGCGGTTGTGAGCCGCAACTCCTCGCCGCCCTCGGCCGGGATCACGTAAATATCATAATTCCCTTTGCGTTCGGCACAATAGGCCAGCCATTTCCCGTCGGGGCTCCAGCCATGCAGGTAGCTGGGGGCCATGGGAGTGACAAGGCGTGGCGTACCGCCTTTGATGGGCAGGGTGTAAACACGCGACTGGCCGTCTTCCTTCGTGCCATGACTGATAGCGATCTGCTTGCCATCCGGCGCAAGCACATGGTCGTTGTTGCAACGTTGCGCATAGCCCGTCTCTATTCGGATCGGTTCGCCGGGCTGGTTGGGCGAGATGCGATAAAGCTGCCCTTTGCTGTTATAGATCAACCATTGCCCATCGGCGGTCCAGTTGGGCGCCTCGATCGTGTAGGGGAACTCCTTAACCACGCTTCGCTGGCCTGTCGCCGCATCGCAAATCTCCAACACGCTGGTCACTCGCTTTGGTTGCTGTTGCGCATAAGCGGCACCTACCGCCAAGGCCGAACTTAAGAGAAATGAAAGGAATCGTTTCATAATAAAGTCTCAAATGGTTGATGCCCCAAAATTAGTCAATTTTTCGAAATCAGACCTCGAAATTCACTCAAACGCGGCTCAGTCGAAATTTAGTGGGGATAGGCATAAATACGGGCAAGACGGTATAAGAAAAATTTTTCATCCACAATGC
>CAKUZF010000053.1 GCA_934718155.1 uncultured Parabacteroides sp.
CGTAACAGTGGGAGAGTAGGTAGCCGCCGTTTTAGGTAGGAGGGCGTCAGTCTGAAAAGATTGACGCCCTTTTTTTTATTACAATAAATTCAATAAACTTTCGTTTAACTAATAATAGCGCATTTAGAAAAGTAAGAGGAGGTTATTGTATGGGTAAGATTCAGGATGCACATTGGACACAACATTATGAGGAGCTTGTTGCGTTTGTAAAGACGAACAAACGATACCCTTCACGCCATCACCCTGAAGAGCATAAGCTTTTGAATTGGCTGAAGTATAATCGGAAGATGATAAACAAGGGATTGCTTCGGGACGACCGTCGGCTCTTGATGAACGAACTGCAATCCTTGCGTGAGTTGCAATACAAACGAGAAGACCTAGATTAATTAGGTCTCCTCGTTTGTTTCTTCCGCATCGCTTAGTTTAGAGTGGATTAGGTTGATGTCGTTCACGCGGTGGCGCAGCTGTGTTTGCTGTCGCTCAAGTTCTCTGTGCTGCTCCTTGAACCGGTCTATCTGTTCAGTCATCCATGGCTCTAAGAACTCCATGAAACGTTTTGCGTCAACTCCGCTCTCTTCTAACTTCGCATCCACCTCCAGCTCGTTGAGCTTTTTCTGCAAGCTTGAGAGCGAACGATCCAGCATGCCTTTCTTTGCCTCCACGAAGCGGTGCTCGCGGATGATCGTCTCGATAAACTGCTGATCCTTCCAAATCTCTGTCGACCATAACCCCGGCAGGAAATTGGATTTGGCGATGATATCCTCGACGGAGAGCTCCTTCTGAGGCGTGTTTCGCTTGATCTGTTCGGTGGCTGACGCGACTTCGATAATCTCTTGCTGCAATTTCTCCAGTTGTTCGATCAGGTTTTCTGTTTTCCCGCCGTTGCCTTTGGCGGCTGGTAGTTTGATGTTCAGAAGGCTTTCTATGCTGCGCATCAGTGCTTGGGCTTTTTGCCCTTGCAGGCTCAGTGCTTTTTCTTTTTGCTTGTGCTCATCCAACGCTTGCTTCGCATTGTTGGAGTTCTTCTCGCCAGTCGTTTCTGTTTGGTTTTTCGCGGGCAGCCGTTTCTGTATGTTCTCAATCTTTGTTTTTTGTCGGTTCAGCTCAAACTCGAGATACCGCACGCCTCGCTGAAGGGCTTTCGCTCTGTCGATTAGGTTTTTCTGTCGCTCGTTGAGCGCTTTCAGATCTGCTCTGTTGTTCGCTCCATTCGTATTGCCGCCTTGCCCTATTTGTCTGTAGCGGGCGATGAAATCGTTCTCCCATTTGTATTTCGGATCCTCCATCGTGTAGCAGAGGTAGTCATACTCGTCCTTAATCTTTTCATAGTCTTTTCGGATGCCTCTTTTTAGCGCCAGGTTGCGAAGCTGCGTGCGCATTTTGTTGATGCTCGACGTGAATTTGTCTTCTTGTCGATGCAGCTCGTTGATGGCTTTGTCTAGCTGGGTTAATTGGGCATTGAGCGATTTTTGCAGATCCTCCACCAGGTTGGGCAGGTCGGTTTCCTTTTGGTTGGAGAGCGCATGCCCGTAGCTGAGGTAGTTGGTGTCGGCGATATTGGTGAATCGCTGGTTTTCGCCTTGTTCCCAGATGACGCTGCATAGACGGGCTTTCTTGCCCGTATTGATCTGTTTGCATTGCTGGATGAACTCCTTCTCGTTGGTGTTCTTGTCTGTGCGCACGTAGAGGTCGATAAAGGCCTGCTCCTCTTCGGGAAAAGCTGTCAGTTGCTTCAACACGGTCTCTGCGCGCATGGCTTTCTTGGGCAAGAGGATGAGGGGGCAGAGGCTTTTCACCCATCGTTCGGAGACCTTCACCTCGCCTTTGCGCTCCTTGATGGTGACAACGCTAAACGAGCGGCGCTGGAAATCCTTTGGCGTGATAGGCCAGGGCGATCCGCAGTTGCGCACCTTGGGACTGCCAATGTTTTTGCTCGAATGGGCGTGGCCCAGGGCCAAGTAGTCGATATTTTCCATCGGGATATCTTCCAAGGCCAATGTGGCTTTCTGGTGTTCTATGCCGGGCAGACGGTCGCGCAAGACAAAGCAGTGGGCCATGAAAACGACCGGAGCGTTGGTCATGTTTATCATCTCTACCCGATTGGCCAGTGCGTTCATGAACGTTGGAAGTCGCATCCCCATCGGGGTCTTTTCCGAGAGCACAGGGCAGGTGGCCGAAGTCATATAGGGCATACCAATGATGTACCCCTTGGGGTTCCCTGTGTTGTCGGTCAGTGTAATGATATGACGGCCAATGTCGTAAGAGGCGTCACGCTTGCGCAGCTGGCCAATGACCTGTACGCCGAAGGCACTCCATTTCTTAGCCTGTGTCTCCAACCATCGGCTGTTGTCGTGATTGCCAGAGGTGATGATGATCTGCATGGGCTCGTAGGCCTTGTGGAGCTGTTCCAAGCATTGCTCGAAAAGAGCCAGCAGGTCGTTGGCGGGAATGGGGATATCGAACACATCGCCGACAATCAGTAAGGCGTCTGGCTTCTCGCGTGAAACCGTCTTTGACAACTGCTCGAAGAAGTGGGTGTATTCGTTGGTTGGATCGTATCCGCAAAAACGCAGCCCTAAATGCCAGTCGCTCGTATGTATAACTTTAATCATGTGATTCGTCTGTTTCGTTCATTCAAAAATACAACAATATTCAAAAGCGACAAAGAATGGAAGACTTTTCTTTTGCCTGAAAGCTAAGATTGCGCTATATTTGCCGTAAATTCGATAGAAGCTTTTAAAAATTAAGATTGTATGGGAAAAGATTTGGCCTATCAAGGGCTAACGCAAAAGGAGGTGGAACAGAGCCGGATGGCGCATGGCGCCAATGTGCTTACTCCTCCTGAGAAGGCTTCGCTCTGGAGCCAGTTTTTAGAGAAGTTCGACGATCCAATCATTCGTATACTTTTGGTGGCTTGGTTGCTCTCGATGGTGATCGCGGGCGTGCATTGCTGGGGGCCTGAGGCGAAGGGGTTTGCGGCTTTCCTGGAGCCGATAGGCATCTTCTTTGCGATTATGCTGGCCAGCTGTGTGGGCTTTTTCTTCGAGTTGAAGGCCAACCGGGCTTTCGACGTGCTCAACACGGTGAACGACGATGTCATGGTGAAGGTGGTCAGGGATGGCCATTTGGTCGAGGTGGCACGCCGAGAGATTGTCGTGGGCGATATTGTTCATTTGGAGACGGGCGAGGAGGTGCCGGCCGATGGTCGCCTGTTGGAAGCCGTCTCGCTGCAGGTGAATGAATCCACATTGACGGGTGAGCCCGTGATCAGCAAGACCGTCTGTGAGGCTGATTTTGATGCGGATGCCACTTATCCCTCGAATGTCGTGATGCGTGGATCCACGGTGGTGGATGGCCATGGCGTGATGAAGGTGGAGCAGGTTGGCGATGCGACGGGATATGGCAAGGTGTATGAAGGTTCGCAGCTCGACAACGGCGTAGAGACTCCTTTGCAAATCCAGCTGAAGGGGCTTGCTAATGTCATTAGCAAGGCTGGTTACACCATCGCCGGTGTTACGTTTGTGGCATTGACGGCGAAGCTATTCGTGGCTGGCGATGTGTCGGCGATGCCTTGGATGGATCTGTTTGCGCATGTGTTGAACTATTTCATGGTGGCGGTCACCTTGATTGTGGTATCGGTGCCTGAGGGGCTGCCCATGAGCGTGACGCTGAGCTTGGCGTTGAGCATGAACCGAATGCTGAAGACCAACAACTTGGTCAGGAAGATACACGCTTGCGAGACGATGGGTGCTACCACCGTGATTTGCACGGATAAGACCGGAACGCTGACGCAGAACCAAATGCGCATCTATCAAACCAATTTCTATGCTTTGCCAGAGCAGCGCTTGGGGCAGGACGTTTTGAGCCAGACGATTGCTGAGGGCATCGCGGCCAACTCGACAGCCTTTCTCGACCTCGTGGATGGGAAGCTGAAAACCATGGGAAACCCCACGGAGGCGGCCTTGCTGTTGTGGTTGCACGATCAAGGGATGGACTATATGGCATTGCGCCACAGCGTGGAGATTATCGAGCAGCTTACATTCTCAACCGAGCGGAAATACATGGCGACGGTCGTGCGTTCGCCTCGCGACGGGAAGCGTATCCTCTACGTGAAGGGAGCTCCCGAGATTGTCTTGTCGCATTGCGAACAGGTAGCGATGGAGGCTGGCTTGCGCCCCACAGCGGATTGCCGTGAGGCGATCGAGCAGCAATTGCTGGCCTATCAAGGCATGGCGATGCGCACGTTGGGATTCGCCTACCGAGAGTTGGGCGACGAAGAGGGTAGTTGCTTCGAGGAGGGCCGACTGAGACCTTCGCAGCCTCTGATTGGCTTAGGTATCGTGGCCATCTCCGATCCGGTGAGAAAAGATGTGCCCAAGGCGGTTGAGAGCTGCTTGCGGGCGGGCATCGACGTGAAGATCGTGACGGGCGATACGCCGGGCACCGCTAAGGAGATTGGCCGCCAGATCGGCATTTGGAAACCTGCTGACACGGATCGCAACTGGATTACGGGTCCGGCGTTCGAGGCCTTGACCGACGAGGAGGCTTTGGATCGGGTGATGGATCTGAAGATTATGTGCCGCGCACGCCCGACCGACAAGCAGCGGTTGGTGCGTTTGCTTCAGCAGCGAGGTGCTGTTGTGGCAGTTACGGGCGATGGCACTAACGACGCTCCTGCCCTGAAAGTCGCCCAGGTGGGCCTTTCGATGGGCGATGGCACCGCTGTGGCGAAAGAGGCCAGCGACATAACCATCTTGGACAACTCGTTTGGAAGTATCACGAGGGCGGTCATGTGGGGACGCTCTCTCTATCGCAATATCCAGAAGTTCCTGCTTTTCCAGTTGACGATCAACGTTGCCGCCTGCCTCATCGTGCTGTTGGGCTCGTTGATAGGCACCGAGTCGCCCCTGACCATCACCCAGATGCTCTGGGTGAACCTGATTATGGACACCTTTGCGGCTGGCGCATTGGCCTCGTTGCCCCCTAACGAGCGGGTCATGGAGGATAAGCCGCGCAAGAGCGGCCCCGACGGCGACTTCATTATCACTCGCCCGATGGCTTATTCTATTTTTGGCGTTGGAATCCTGTTTGTGGCCGTCTTGCTCGGATTGCTTTTCCACTTCCATGCCTCCGATGGCCTTTCGCCCCACGACCTGTCGTGGTTCTTCTCCTTCTTTGTGATGCTCCAGTTTTGGAACATGTTCAATGCGAAGGCTTTTATGGAGGGCCGTTCGGCCTTTGCCGGGTTGAGCCAGTGTAAGAGCTTTCTCTTCGTGGCGTTGATCATCGTCGCTGGTCAGTATCTGATTGTCACCTTTGGCGGAGAGATGTTCAATGTCGTTCCGCTCTCGGCAAGGGATTGGGCCTTGATCATTGGCTCCTCTTCGCTGGTGCTTTGGCTGGGCGAGCTTTGCCGTTTGTTTGGGAAGCGGCGTGCGGCCTGATCAAGGCTCGGTGATAGGGCGAAAAACTACGACCGTCGCTTTTTAGCGAAGTGTTGAGATATAAAAAAAACGGAGAGGATCTCGTAAGCGACGATCCTCTCCGGTTTTTTTGTGATAAGGGAAGCTCTCCCTTCTATTCCTAATAAGCTAACTTGTCTTCTTGACGATAAGCTATGTCTGCCTCGCGTAACAACTGAAGGCCTGCTTATGGCATCAGTTGTGCGGCGCGAACTTCTTCTCTTTCACGGCGGAAACGGCAAGGGCGGCGAGGAACAGGAAGATGCCTCCCGTCAGCAGGGCGTAGACAGCATGGCCATGATAGAACTCACGCACGATCCATCCGTGAACCAATCCGTTGGTGATCTGCGGAATCGTGATGAAGAAGTTGAAGATACCCATGTAGGTTCCCATCTTTTCGGCTGGAAGACTGTCTGACAGGATCGCATAGGGCATGGCTAAGATGCTGGCCCAGGCGATGCCGATACCGATCATCGAGCCATACATGGCCGTGGTGTTGTCTAAGAAATAGAGCGACACCAAGCCCAGTCCGCCCAGGCTTAGGCAGACCGCATGGGTCAGCTTTCGACCGATGCGATTGGCGAGCGGAATCAACAGCAGGGCAAACAACATTGCGACAAAGTTGTAGACACTGAACAGCTGGCCCACCTCGTCGCCTGCCAACGCGTAGTCGGCCGATGCGGGATCGGTAGCCCCATAGACATGCTCCGCTACGGCGGGGGTTGAATAGACCCACATGGAGTAGAGCGCAAACCAAGCGAAGAACTGGCAAAGGCCCAGTTGAAGCATAATCTTCGGCATGTGCAGGATGTCGTGCAGGATCTCGCCGAGGCCGCCGCTGGTGCTGCGTTTCTCGATCGCCTCTCCTCCCGACAGGCGAAACTCCGCCATCTCTTCGGGCGAATACTCTTTCGTCTTGAAGATGGTCCAAAGCACGCAGACGAGCAGGATGCCTGCGCCTGCATAGAAGGCATATTTCACGTTGTCGGCCACCTCGCCCGCCAAGGCCGTGTTGTCGAAGCCGAAAACATTATGCATGATGCTCGGCAGGAGTGAGCCGACCACCGCGCCAATACCAATCAGGAAGGTCTGAATGGAGAAGCCCATCGTGTGCTGCTCGTCGGGCAGCATGTCGCCCACCAAGGCGCGGAAAGGCTCCATCGTGATGTTGATCGAGGCATCCATGATCATCAGCATACCCGCGCCGATCAAGACGGGCGAGAGAATCGCTGCCTCTTGTCCTGGAGAGAGGAAGAGCCCCGCGTTGGGCATCAAGATAAGCGCGATGGCCGTCAGTATGGCACCCACCAAGAAGAAGGGGCGACGGCGTCCGAGCTTACACCAAGTCTGGTCGGAATAGTGGCCAATGATGGGCTGGATGATCATGCCTGTAAGCGGAGCGGCCAGCCAAAAGAGAGATAACTGCTCTACGTCAGCGCCGTAGATTTGCAGAATACGACTTGAGTTCGCATTCTGGAGGGCGAATCCAAACTGGATGCCCAGGAAGCCAAAGGTCAGATTCCAAATCTGCCAAAAGCTTAAGAATGGTTTCGTTTTCATACGAAAAGAGTTTGAATAGTTTGGTATAAGTTTTTTATTAGAGACAAAAGTACATACTTTTTTTCGAAGAGCAAACCCCAATGAAGTGGGAAATATTGCCTATTTTTGCGCTCTAATACAAATAAGAGAAGAAGAGTATGAGAAGATTGTTTTCCCTGTTAGCATTGTGCCTAATGGTATTTGCCTCTTTACCTATCCAGGCGCAGGATAAGGAGACCCTCGTGTTGATAGAGACGGATAAAGGAAAAATAAAGGTGAAGCTGTATAACGACACGCCTCTCCATCGCGACAATTTCCTCAAGCTGGTCAAGGAGCACCGCTATGACGGCCTGCTTTTCCACCGTGTGATCAAGCAGTTTATGATCCAGGCGGGCGACATCAACTCGAAGGATGCCCCGATGGATAAGCATTTAGGAGAGGGAGAGCTCGACTATACGATCCCTGCCGAGATTGTCTATCCGAAGCATTTCAACCGCCGTGCCGCCTTTTGCGCAGCCCGCCTGCCCGACGACGAGAACCCCGAGAAGGCTTCGTCGGCCAACCAGTTCTACATCGTCACCGGTAAGTTTTTCACCTCGATGGAGCTCGACAAGATGGAGAGCGAGAAAAACATGAAGTTCACCGACGAACAACGCCAAGCCTACATGATGGAGGGAGGCGCGCCCCATTTGGATGGCAACTATACCGTCTTTGGCGAGGTGGTGGATGGCATGAAAGTGGTCGATAAGATTCAGTTTGTCGAGACCAACAGCGACGATCGCCCCACCAAGAACATTGCGATCAAGACGATGAGGATCGTAGAGAAGTAACTATACATATATTAATAGAGATTTATATGGAGAATCAAACAACCGAGACCTGTGTGCTGATGCACACAAACAAAGGAGACATCCGATTGAAACTGTATAACGACACCCCGTTGCATCGCGACAATTTCCTTAAGCTGGTTCGTGAGGGACAGTATGAGGGATTGCTTTTCCATCGTGTGATTAAGGATTTCATGATCCAGGGAGGCGACGTGACTTCAAAGGATGCCCCGATGAACAAGTCGTTGGGAGCAGGCGACTTGGGCTATACCGTTCCCGCGGAGTTCCGCTATCCGCAACGCTTCCATAAGAAGGGGGCGCTATGTGCCGCTCGCACGGGCGATGAGGTCAACCCCGAACGTGCCTCCTCGGCTTCACAATTCTATATCGTGACCGGAAAGAAATACAGCGAGCAGGAGCTGAACCGCATGGAGAAACAGCTGGAGACTCGCTTGGCGCAAGAGATTTTCAACCGTTTGCAAACGGAGCACAAGCCAGAGATCATGCGCCTGTATCGCAATGGCGAGAAGGAGGAACTGGCCATCCTGCGCGACACGCTTATCGGAAAGACTGAGCTGGAGGTTGAGAAGCGTAAGGACGAGGTGAAGCTCTCGCCCGAGATCCGCGAGGCCTATAAGACGGTTGGCGGTGTGCCCTTCCTCGATGGCCAATACACGGTGTATGGCGAAGTCGTTGAGGGAATGGAGGTGGTCGATACCATCCAGACGATGAAGACCAACAAGCAGGATCGTCCGACGGAGAATGTCGTGATCGAAAGCGTGGAGGTCTTGCAGGCATGAGTCGATTGATAGCTTATAAAAAACACTATCAGCGGATTATTCACTTGGGAGTTCCCATCATGCTTGGGCAGTTGGGAATTATCATTGTAGGGTTTGCCGACAACATCATGGTAGGGCATCACAGCGCTATCGAGTTGGCGGCAGCCTCTTTCGTGAACAACTTCTTCAACTTGGTCCTGCTGTTTGGCTTGGGCTTCAGTTATGGCCTCACCCCGATCATCGGTGGACTCGTGGCACGTGGGAAAAAGGCTGAGGCGGGCCAGATGCTCAAGAATAGCCTGCTGATCAATGGCGCGATGGGTGTTCTGCTCAGCCTGCTGATGCTCTTCCTGCTGTTTCACATCGATTCGCTGAATCAGCCCGAGGAGCTTATCCCTTACATCGTTCCCTACTACGTATTGCAGCTCTTCTCGCTGGTGGTGGCGATGCTGTTCAACTCGTTCAAGCAGTTTAGCGACGGTTCGACCGACACGGTTACGCCCATGTGGATCATGCTTGCGTCGAATCTGCTGAACATCATCGGCAACTACTTCTTGATCTATGGCAATGCGGGTGCGCCCGAGCTGGGACTGACCGGAGCCGGTCTTTCCACCCTCTTCAGCCGCATCTTCTGCTTGGCCGTGTTCTGTTGGCTCTTCTGGCGCAAGGCGAAATATGCCGACTATCGCAAAGGGTTCGCCCAGGGATCTCTCTGCCGTGCGGATTTGAAGGAGCTGTCACGCTTAGGAGTGCCCATTGGCTTTCAGATGGGCGTCGAGAGCGCCTCTTTCAGTCTGAGTGTGATCATGATGGGCTGGCTTGGCAGCGCGGCGCTGGCGGCGCACCAGGTGGTTGGCGTGATCACCACGCTTGGTTTCATGGTCTATTATGGCATTGCGGCGGCGGTCACCATCCGTGTCAGCCAGTTTTATCAACTGGCTGATTGGGGCAATGTGCGTCGCTCCAGTTTCGCCGGACTTCACATCATCACCGCCGTGGCGCTGTGTGTCATGCTCTTTATCTACCTCTTCCGCCATCGGCTGGGCTATCTTTTCACCGACGACGAAGAGATTGTACAGATCGTGTCGTTGCTCTGCACCTCCGTCATCCTCTATCAGTTTGGCGACGGCTTGCAGATCGTGTTTGCCAATTCCCTACGTGGACTTTCCGACGTGAAGTATATGGCTTGTATGGCCTTTGTCTGCCACTTCTGCATCGCGCTTCCGGTGGGTTATGTCTGCGGCTTCCTCTTCGATTGGGGAGCAATAGGCGTTTGGAGCGGTTTCCCGCTGAGCCTTACGCTGCTGGGCTATCTGCTTTATCGCCGCTTTGATCGGCTGACCAAGGTGGGCCTAAGTTCATAACTCCCTATAAATCCCTGCAGGCCGCCACTGTGCGGCTTACGAGGAAAACGGGGAGGCCAAGACTAAAGTGTTATCTCGACGAACTGAATATTTTTTAGAATAAAACGAAATGAAAAAAAGAAACTTAACTGACAATGAAATCTCAGCCCTCCAGGCCAATAGCTGCTGGGCGGAGGACTGGCAACGAATTGAAGTGAACGACGATTTTAAGCCCAACTTCTTCCATCGTGTAATGTTCTACGGCGACATACGCCTCGGATCGTTTACCGAAAACGTGGAGGTAAGCCGAGGCTTCCTGAAACACTCTGGCGTGAACAACGCCACATTGCGTAATGTTACCATTGGCGACAACTGCCTCATCGAGAATATCTCGGGATTCATCAACAACTACGTCATTGGCAACGACTGCATCATATCCAACGTATGCACCATGGAGACCACCGACGGAGCCACTTATGGCGAAGGCAACCTCATTTCGGTACTCAACGAGGTGGGCGAGGGCAACTTGATTCTCTTCCACGGACTGACAAGCCAGATGGCTGCGCTCATGGTGGAACACTTCCACAACCGTCCGCTTAAGGATGCCATACGCCGACTGATACATGAGGAGATAGAACGTACATCGCCCGAAATGGCTACAATCGGCAACCGTGTGAAGATTGTAAACACCAAGGAGATCACAAACACAGTAATCTACGACGACTGCGAGATTTCGGGCGCTTCGCGACTGAGCGACTGCACCTTAATGAGCAACGGCGACGCTTCGGTATACATAGGCACGGGCGTGATATGCGAGAACTCTATCGTCAGCGACGGATCGTCTATCATCAACAGCGTGAAGATGCAGGACTGCTTCGTAGGCGAGGCGTGCAAGCTGAGCAACGGATTCACGGCGGCTGGAAGCGTGTTCTTCGCCAACTCGTATATGTCGAATGGTGAGGCGTGCGCGGCATTCTGCGGTCCGTTCACGGCATCACATCACAAAAGTTCGCTACTCATAGGCGGGCAGTTTTCGTTCTACAACGCAGGCTCTGCCACCAACTTCTCCAACCATGCCTATAAGATGGGACCGATGCACTACGGCACGTTGGAGCGCGGAACCAAGACTGCCAGCGGCGCCTACATACTGATGCCGGCACACATAGGTGCCTTCTCGGTGTGCTTCGGCAAACTGATGTATCATCCCGACACACGCTCGCTGCCATTCTCCTATCTCATAGCCTACAACGACACCATGTATCTCGTGCCTGGACGCAACCTCACTACGGTTGGCCTCTATCGCGATATACGCAAATGGCCTAAGCGCGACATGCGACCCGACAGTGCCCGCAAGAGTATAGTCAACTTCGACTGGCTGTCGCCGTTTACCGTAGGCGAGATTCTTCGTGGTAAGAAAATACTGGAAGACCTGCGCGACGCATCGGGCGAGGACGTTTCGACTTACAACTATCACGAGTATGTCATCAAGAACTCGTCGCTGCGCAAGGGCATCAAATATTACGATATAGCTCTGCGTATATATATGGGTGCCGTACTGAAACGTCACGCACCGGTAGAACCTACGACAACAGTCGGCACCGGACCGTGGACAGACATCTCAGGACTGCTTCTGCCCGAATCGGAAGAACAACGCATTATCGACGACATACTATCAGGCGACATCGATACGACCGAGGCTCTGAACGAACGTTTCGAACAGATTAATGCCATGTACTCCGAATACCGCTGGGCATGGTCGTATCGTATGATTATGGACTACTACGGATTTACATCGCTTACGGAGGAGAACGTGGAGCGTGTCAAGAGTGACTACATCACAGCCCGCCGGGCATGGATAGCCGAAATAAAGAAGGACGCTGCCAAGGAATACAAACTGGGCGACGTTGAAGAGGACGTGTTCCGCAACTTCAACGAACAGCTCGACAAGGAGGTGGACTTCGAAAACCAGAAGCTGTATATGTAATGAATTCCAGAACAAGGAATCTTGCCTACAATTACGATACGCTTATCGGTGCAGGCAGCGTAGTGACGCACGACATCCCTTCCGGAGTTATTGCGGCAGGCAACCCATGCCGTGTGTTGCGCACGATAACCGAAAAAGACAAGATCAAAGAATAAGAAACAATGAACGGAAAAGATTTGACGCAAGGCAGTATCATCGGCAACATCACGACATTCTCTTTGCCCTATATGCTTGCTTATTTCTTGCAGATACTCTATGGACTTGCCGACCTCTTTGTCATCGGTCAGTACTGCGGAGTAGACAGCACCACGGCGGTATCGAATGGAGCGCAGGTGATGTATATGGTGACTGTTGTGCTCATAGGTCTCGCTATGGGAACAACCGTTCTGACGGCACGTGCCATCGGCGCAAAGGATCCTGAGCGGACACGTGCCGTGGTGGGCAACACAGTGACGATGTTTGCAATAATTGCCGTCGTGCTTATGGTCGTGTTGCTCTGCTTGCGAGGGGATGGATAGTCGGTGTGATGGATACTCCAGCAGAGGCTTTAAACGGCATGGAGCATTATCTCACTATATGCTTTATTGGCATCCCTTTCATCATTGCCTATAACATCATCGCCTCCATATTCCGTGGGCTTGGCGACTCGAAGAGCCCGATGTATTTCGTGGCTGTGGCGTGTGTGGTGAACATCATTCTCGATTATTTCTTTATTGGAGTTTTGGAACTTGGCGCTATGGGCGCAGCCCTCGGCACAACATTGTCACAAGCTGCAAGCGTGCTGTTTGCTCTCTGCTACATACGCCGACACAAGGGAATGCTCGACATTGGCCGTAGTGACCTGCGACCCCAGCGTGACGTGATAAAGCTCATCCTAAAGATAGGTTTGCCTATAGCCATACAGGACGGTTTCATACAAATTTCATTCCTTGCCATCACTGTCATAGCCAACGGACGAGGGCTTGTCGATGCGGCAGCCGTGGGCATCGTAGAGAAGTTCATCGGATTGGTGTTCATTGTTCCGTCAGCCATGCTGTCAACGGTGTCTGCCATTTCCGCGCAGAACATCGGTGCCAACAAGATGCCACGCGCCAAGCAAACCCTGCGCACGGCAATGCTCATCACGTCGGTCTATGGCCTTGTGGTATCCATCACCTTGCAGTTTATCCCACAAGTGGCAGTTGGGCTGTTCACCAGCGACTCACAGGTGTTGGCGCAAGGCAGCGACTATCTGCGAGGCTATGTGTGGGACTGCATATTTGCCAGTATCCATTTCTGTTTTAGCGGTTTCTTCACGGCTTGTGGTTATGCCTTGATTTCATTCCTCCATAACAGCCTATCCATTGTCTGCGCTCGTGTTCCGCTTGCATGGCTTTCGTCAATGCTATATCCCGATACGCTATATCCGATGGGACTCAGCACATGCACAGGCTCATTCATTTCCTGCCTGATATGTATCGGAGCTTACTGGTGGCTGAAACGAAAGGGGAAAATATAAATTGTGTTTGACTTCTTTTATTTCCAAATGCAGCATTCTTATCCATAAAAATCATATTTGCCATTGATTGGTTGGAGAAATAATGGAAAAGAGTGTGTTTCTTTATACAATACTTCGGTAAGAATTAGGCCAACCTAAGCGGCTTTTGCCGTAAAAAAGATGAGTTCTTTGAAAAGCCTG
>CAKUZF010000054.1 GCA_934718155.1 uncultured Parabacteroides sp.
AAATCGAGTAGGTCGGGAAACAAAAGTTTTCTGACCTACTTTCGTTTCCTTTCCTCTCACACCACCGTACGTGCCGTTCGGCATACGGCGGTTTAATTTGTTTTCAAAGAATGTCTAATCTCATAATAGTCAAGGCAACTGACTAAGCCTCTGCGTGTCAGCACTTCTTTCGATATTGCTCTTGATACACAGGTGCGTCTTACCATCCATTCGTAACGGTCGCCACAATAGGCGGTGAGTTTTGCCAAGTCGTTGTCTATTCCAAGTTTACGCAGTCCCCATGCCCGCTTTTGTGGTGTCTTCCATTGCTTCCATATCACCTTGCGTAACATCGTGCGCAGATGTTCATCTATCTTTTCCATCTTACACTTCATGGCTCCTATAGAGAAGTAGTTTATCCATCCGCGTATGACATAGTTCAGCAAGGTTATACGTTCCGTCATGGATAGGCTCCACGAGCGTTTACATAGCTTCTTGAGTTTGCGTTGGAACTTTTGCATTGAAGTCTCATGCGGTCGTGCCGTCCATTGTTTCGTCTGAGGTGACTTATAGAAACCAAAGCCGAGGTATTTGAGTTTACTCGGTCGGCAGACGTGTGTTTTGGTGGCATTGACTTTGAGGCCGAGGACTCGCTCTATCCATTTAGTGATTGAGTGCATAACTCGTTTCGCACTCGCTTCGCTCGATACCGCTATTACGCAGTCATCGGCATAGCGTACATATCGCAAACCTCGGCGCACTAACTCCTTATCAAGTTCATTGAGCATCACATTACTCAGCAACGGCGAGAGATTGCCACCCTGCGGTGTGCCGAGTTCAGTAGCCTCGTACATCCCGTTTTCCATTACTCCCGATTTGAGATACTTGCGTATCAGACTTTCGGTGTCGGGGTCGCGGATTACTCGGCCTACGTAACTCATCAGCTTATCCTGCGGTACATTGTCGAAGAATTTTTCCAGGTCTATGTCCACTATCCATTCCGCTCCATCGTTGAGGTATTCCAAGAGTTTGAGCACGGCATGTTCACAGCTCCTGCTTGGGCGAAAGCCGTAACTGTTTTCTTGGAACTCTGCCTCAAATATAGGTGTGAGGACTTGGACTATTGACTGTTGAAGCGTTCGGTCAACTACCGTAGGAATACCGAGCTTGCGCACTCCGCCATTGGGCTTGGGTATCTCTACACGCCTCACCGGCGCCGGTTTATAGCTCCGTTCAATGATTGACTGCCTGATACTCTCCCAATTCGCATTCATGTAGTCGCGTAGATCTTCGACTTTCATACCATCTATACCTGCCGCGCCTTGATTGGCTACGACACGGTTCAATGCTTCGCGCACATTGTCCTTGGAGAGAATCTTCTCGATTAGTTTCATCTTCCGTCTTTCTTAATTTCCGCTTCCGATGGATTTGATACTTAGCTCTGCGAGGTCAACTTCATTTACGTTTCAGCCGTTGCCTTTCGTCAGTAAGTCGCATCGGAACATACATTCTTGATTAACGCTACAAATTATTCGGCCCTTCGCCTTGTCCTTCGCGAGAACGGCTACTTCGGCCTCTGCTGACTCCTCGGCATTCGTTGTTACTATCCGTAGGCGGACTGCCGAGGCCTCGCGGGATAAGTCATACATCTTTCATCGTTTACCTGCCTAATTTACGAATCAAGGTTACGGTTGCCTTTAGGAACTTCACTGTCTTCGGCCAGCTTGTCCGCTTGATACGCCTTCGTATTAGATTTCTGTTCGTCAGGCCACGATTTCGCTATTGCTTCTTCTCTCCCAAGCGTCACCACTCGAAACTTGCAAGTCGCTTTGGGGTTCATCGGCAACTATGCCCCACATGGACTTTCACCACAGATGTATGACATGCCCGTCATACCAAAAAAGGGAGAGGAGCACCGCAGCATAGCGGCACCCCTCTCCCTTCAAGGGATCTATATTCGATATTATGTATTGAGTTAGTTCATGTCTGCCATGTTGGAAACTCCGCTCGTATCTTTCTGAAGCTCCGTCTTATAGAGCGCGGTCTTGTCTGAGTTATACTTCACGACGAAGGTCTTGTCGCCCTCGAAAGTCTTCACCTTCACACGCAGCTCAACGGTTTTCCCTTGCGTGTCGGGCAGCGAAGAGAGATTGAAAGCCACTCGCCCAGCTCCGGAGGTATAAGAGGGATCGTCGAACGCATTATGACGGAACTCCAAGGCGTAAGGATCCTTCTCGGCATCCGTTTGGATCAGGTTGATAAAGTGGGCCTTCTTTCCTCCCCAATTGGTGACGAAATACACGTTCAAGTAGCCATCGCCCACCCAGATGCTCTTCTCGTTGGGGATGCTGACAGGCGACGTGCCATAGATGGAGTCGTTCTCCATCCCCTTGTTGGGAGCGATCGGCTTGGTCAGGATGTCATGAATCGCATTCACCTTCACATAGTAGGCGTAGCCGCCCAAGTTGCTCTGTGTTGAATCGCCCAGGATGGTGAAGTTGACGAAAGCGCGCTGATCAGCCTTAGGCTTATAGCCGGGATAGTTGGTGGCGGCGGGCCACATCGTATCACCGCCATCAAGGCGCAAATAATAGCTATCTCCCCCTTGGGGAACCACAGTCGCGACAGCCACCCACATGTCGTCCAACGAATAGTTGTCGTCGTCATCGTTCAAACAAGATGGCAACAGAAAAGCGAGGCAAGCCACAAGGGCTAACGAAAACAGGTTTCTTACATTCTTCATAGGAATTAATCTCCTTTCATTATTTTAGATGTTCTATGAAAGAAGATGCAATTAGACGGGAAACGCTGCAATAAGCCGTCAGAAAAAAATGTTAACGCTGCGTCAACCTAAGCGCCTGTACCATTTGCCGAGCGGCCCGCTGCGAAGCGCCCGGGGCACCAAGCAGCTGAATCACCTCGTCGTAGCCGTCAAGCATGCGCTGCCTATAGGCCGCATCGCGCAAGATGCGGGTCAGCTCTTCGCGGATGCTCACCTCGGAGAAACGAGCGCCAAACAGCTCTTGCACGACCTCTCGCCCCGCGATCAGATTGACCAACGAGATAAAGGGCGTATGGAAGAAATGCTTGAAAACGAAAGAGGCCAACCGACCAGCAACCACATAATAGCAAACCACCTGAGGCACCCGGAAAAGCGCCGTCTCCAGCGTGGCTGTACCCGAGGTAACCAATGCAACATCGCTATGCGACAACAAGGCATAGGTCTGCCCGAAAACAATCCGCACCGAGGCATCGCCCAGATAGGGGGCATAATAGTCGGGAGATAGACCCGGCGCACCCGCTATCACAGGTTGATAATCGGGAAAGGCAGCCGCCACACGCAGCATGGTGGGAAGATTGTCGTGAATCTCCTGCTTCCGGCTGCCCGACAAGAGCGCCAAGATCGGACGCTCGCTCGCTAACCCGGCGGCCTGGCAGAAATCCGTGCGCTCGACTGCCTCGTGTGCTCGAAAGGCTGCAACCGCATCGACCGACGGATTGCCCACATAACTGACGGGATAATGCAGCCGCTCGAAGAAAGCCGGCTCGAAAGGCAAGATGCAAAACATCTTATCCACATAGCGGCGGAAATCCTTGATGCGATACTGCTTCCAGGCCCAGATCTTCGGAGAGATATAATAGTAGACCGGCAATCCGAGCTGTCGCTTCACATACTTGGCGATCTTCAGGTTAAAGCCTGGATAGTCGATCAAGATCACGACATCGGGCTGATAGCTACGAATGTCGTCCTGGCAGAGACGCATGTTGCGCAAGATGGTGCCCAAGTTGCGCAACACGGGGATAATCCCCATAAACGCCATCTCGCAATAATGCTTCACCAGCGTGCCGCCCACGGCCGCCATCAAGTCGCCACCCAGGAAACGGAAGTCGGCTTGCGGATCCTCCGTCAGCAGCGCCTTCATCAAGTTGGAGGCGTGCAAATCGCCCGAGGCCTCTCCGGCAATCAGATAGTATCGCATACGGATTAGAGATTCCAGTCGCGAAGCGTGTTCATAAACTCATAGTCGGTCACGTCGATCTTGCAGGGCACCAACGAAGCGTAGCCACTATCCAGCGCCAACACATCATTCTCGGGATGGATGGGCTTGGCACTCTCGAAGTCGCCCGTCAGCCAGAAGACGGGTTCGCCACTCGGGTTCTGCGCACGCATGAACTCACGCACCCAGCGGCCATCGGCCTGACGGCAAACCTTTACGCCCTTCACATGGTCGGTCTTCGGCACGTTAAGGTTCAAGTAGGTGCCATGGGGCAGGCCCTCGCGCAACACGCGACGAGCCAACATGCGCCCTAAGCGGCAACACTCCGTGAAGTCGGCATCCGCATGATGATCGAGCAGCGAGACACCTATCGAGGGAATGTCGAAAATGCAGCCCTCGATGGCGGCGCCCATCGTGCCCGAATAGTTCACGCAGATAGCCATATTGCCGCCATGATTGATACCCGACACCAACAGGTCGGGCTGGCGATCGAGGATCTCATTGAGCGCCAACTTGACGCAATCGACCGGTGTGCCCGTGCAGCTATAGACAGTCAACCCAGGTTCTTCCTTGATCAACTTATATTTGATGGGAATCAGCGAAGTGATCGCACTGGCCATACCCGAACGAGCCCCATCGGGTGCGAACACCACCAAGTCGCCCAGCTCACGCAGGCATTCCACCAACTCATTTATACCTTTCGCTTGATAGCCGTCGTCGTTCGTAATCAGGATCAACGGACGTTCATTCTGTTGCGTTGCCATATTCTTCTATTCTTTTTCCTTCGCAAAGGTAATGATTTTATACCAAACAAAGAGGACGACTCCTTTCAGCATGCTGCTGAGACTGATCGCCCACCAAACACCAACCACGCCCATTCCTGCGCCTGCCAGCACCATCGCCAACGGGATGCGGACAATATTGAAGACAATGCTGATGATGGCCGGCGGAAGCGTGCGGCCCGTGCCATAGAAAACGCCCTGCGTAGAGATCTCGACCATCATCAGGATCATGGAGTAGCCATCGATACGCAAGAAGACTCCACCCGCCTCGTAGGCGGCCTGCTCCGGAACGATCACCGAGAAGATCTCGCTGCCATAAAACACAAACAGGAAAGTCACCAATGCGCCGATCAGCATCGTCATGCGAAGGGTCAGGCCATAAGCGCACTGAATGCGATCGGCTCGGCGAGCCGCATGGTTCTGCGCCGTAAACGCGCTCAATGCCGTGCTGAAACCCTGCGAGGTGTTCCAAGCGATGGCCTCCATCTGGCCGCCCGCCGTCAGTGTCATCAAGCCAATGTGTCCGCCATAGGTCGAGGCCGCTCGCCCCATCAGCAGGTTGATGATGGCAAAAAAGCTGTTGAGCAGAGCCACGGGAAGACCCAAGCGCAGGATGCGCATCGTGTAGTTTGCCTTCAGGCGGGTAAAGAACGAGAAGCCGCCAAAAAGCGGCTTACGCACCTTGAGCTGATAGACGAAGAGCGCACAAACCACGGCCTCCGAGATCCAGGTAGCCCAAGCAGCACCCGCCGTTCCCCAACCAAGCACAAAGATGAAAAGCGGATCGAGCAGCATGTTGAGAAGCAATCCCAAGCCACTGATGTAGAAGGGAATCTTGCTCAGTCCTGCGGCATTGTGTATGCCTGTGAAGGCCGCACAAAGAAAGATAAAGGGGAAAGCCGTAGCGACAATGCGCAAATACTCGACCGCATTCAGCGTAATAGACTGCTCCAGCTTGTAGAGCCCGATGATTGGGTGGGCCAAGCCAAACAGCAGCGCACCCCAACATAAAGCAATGAGCAACGAGAGGGTTAAGTTGTGCGACGCATATGCGCAAGCGTCGGAGGTGTTGCGCGCCCCGATGCTTTGCCCCACGCCCACTTCCGAGCCTACCTTATTTAAATAGGAAAGAGAGTTGGTCATCCATGTCAGGATGCCCACCGCACCGATAGCCGCCACCGCCTCGCTGCCCAAGCGTCCAACCCAAGCCATGTCGGTCAGGCTGTAGGCCATCTGTATAAAGGAGGTACCCATAATCGGCATAGCCAGCTGAAACAGCTGCTTGCCAATCGCGCCCTCCGTTAGGTCTTTCGCACCAATCACAATCTAATCAAATACTATAAAAGAAGGGTCTTGAATGCGCCGATTGGTTTCGGCCGCATTCAAGACCCCACGTCAATATTCTATAATTCTACGATCAGCTCCTTCATCATCTCGCCCGTCTTGCGGCGTGCGTCGGCCACGTCTAAGCCACGGGCCAAGAGAACTCCCATGCGGCGGTGTCCGTGCACCTCCGGCTTACCGAAGAAGCGCATCTGCGTGTCTGGCTGCGCCAGCACCTTATCTAAGTTGCCAACGGCCAACTGCTTGCTGTCGCCCTCCACCACGATCGCACGTGAAGCTCCTGCTCCATGGAAAGCGATGTTAGGAATAGGCAAGCCCAACACAGCGCGCGCATGCAAAGCAAATTGCGAGAGGTCTTGCGTGATCATCGTCACCATGCCCGTGTCGTGCGGACGGGGAGAAACCTCGCTGAAGATCACCTCGTCGCCCTTCACAAACAGCTCCACGCCGAAGATGCCTCTTCCGCCCAAAGCCTCGGTGATCTTGCCCGCGATCTCACGTGCCTTCGCCTTCGCCACCTCGCTCATCGCCTGCGGCTGCCAAGACTCACGATAGTCGCCATCCACCTGCACGTGGCCAACCGGCTCCAGGAAAGAGGTGCCGCCAATGTGGCGAACTGTCAGCTGCGTAATCTCATAGTCGAAGTTCACGAAGCCCTCGACAATCACCTTGCCCGCTCCGGCACGACCGCCTTCCTGCGCATAATGCCAAGACTTGTCGATGTCTTCCTCGGTGCGAACCACGCTCTGTCCATGGCCGCTTGAGCTCATGATCGGCTTCACGACGCAAGGCATTCCTATCGCCTTCACGGCCTCCTTAAACTCCTCTTCCGTCTCAGCGAAACGGTAGGGCGAAGTGGGCAAGTCCAGCTCCTCGGCCGCCAAGCGGCGGATTCCCTCGCGATTCATGGTCAGCCAAGTGGCACGAGCGGTAGGAATCACGTGATAACCCTCCTGCTCCAACTCCATCAGGGTGGTTGTGGCGATAGCCTCCACCTCGGGCACGATGTAATCGGGCTTCTCCTTCTCGATAACCTCGCGCAAAGCCTTGCCATCGAGCATCGAGATGACATACGAGCGATGCGCCACCTGCATAGCCGGTGCATTGGCGTAGCGATCTACGGCAATCACCTCAACGCCATAGCGTTGCAACTCAATAACGAACTCTTTACCTAATTCACCTGATCCGCACAGCACGACTTTGGTTGCTGTCGGCGACATGGGAGTACCAATTCTAACCATATTGTTCTTCAATCTATTGATTCGTTTTATCGGGCAAAGATACGATTTCTTTCGTTATTATCCACCTGTTTCCGATTAGAGTTCCTATCTTTGCGACAATACGGAAACAAAAGCCAAGGAAAGATGAAACAGACGAACAATCTCAAGTGGATGGCAGTAGCCTGCTCGGTGTCCATTCTTTGCAATGGATGCGCCTCCATGAGTCCCGCCACGCGGGCGCAAGTGGCTACACAAAGCGGTGCGTTCTTAGGCAGCGGATTTGGTGCGGCCATTGGCGACAACATCAATGGCGACCGAGGCTCCTTCTGGGGCTCGCTCATCGGCGGCGTAGCGGGCATGGCCATCGGCGCGGCGGCAGCCTCTGCCTACGACAAGCAGCAAGAGGCGGCGGCCAACAACGCCCCTCGCCACATCTCCCGGGCCAACTATCTGCAGGGTGCCAGCCTGACCGTCAACGACATCATGCTGCACGACCGCAACGGCAACCAGTGCATCGATGCCGGCGAGGATTGCCAAATCTCATTCATCATCAAAAACGTGGGCAACCGACCCGCCTACGACGTGTGCCCCACGCTCAAGGCCAAAAGAAACGGCAAACGCATCCTGCTCTCGCCGCCCAAGCGCATTGAGCGCATCGAGGCGGACCAGCGCATCGGCTACACCGTGCAAGCCCGGGGCACAGAGAAGCTGAAGACGGGGCAGGCCGAGTTTATCATCCAGTTGGAAGACGGCTCGGGGCAAGTCTTTTGCGAGGAAGCCTTCTCGGTAAACACTTTCGGCAAATAATTTCTTCCCGCGCATGCAACGTTCGAGTTCCGCATCTCGTTAGTATAAGCAAATGGATAAGGAAATTCAAAACGAGATCGAACGTTGCCGACAAGGCGACCGCAGCGCACAGCTGAAGCTGTATAGGCGCTACGCCCGCCTGCTCTATGCCTCCTGCCACCGCATCATTGCCCGGGCCGAGGAGGCCGAGGAGGCTATGCAAGACAGTTTCTTGAAGATCTTCACTCATTTAGATCAGTATCACGAAGAGATGAACTTCGAGGCTTGGATGCGGCAGATCGCCATCCACACCGCCATCGACTACGTGCGCCGCCAGTCGCCCGACCAAGAGCTGCCGACCGACAACCTGCCCGACGTGGCCGAGGAGGAAGAGGATGAGCCCCTCTACACGGTCGAACAGGTGCGCCAAGCCATGAACCAACTGGCCGACGGCTACCGCATCGTGCTCTCGCTCTACCTGTTCGAGGGCTACGACATGGAGGAGATCTCCCAAATCCTGCGCCTGAAGCCGGCCAGCGTTCGCAGCCAATATCTTCGTGGCAAACGTAAACTCATTGAATGGATCAAAACGCATTAACAATGGATAAGCTGAAAGATTTCATCGACACCAACCGAGCACGCTTCGAGCAGGAGGAAGAGGAGCTTCTCCCCTTCGAGCATGAGGCCCGCTTCCTGCGAAAGCTGGAACCGACGGCGCAGGCCGAGGAGGTAGCCCTCCCAACGCATCGCCGACAACGCTTCGTTGCGCTCAGTTTCGCGGCCACCCTCGCAGCCTGCATGGCACTACTGCTGTGGATGCGCCTGCCCGGCTCGTCGGCAGAGGCCGCCGACGACCCCTTCTTGGCAGAGGTCAGGCTGAAGCAAACCGAAATGAACGAGCTGCAGGCCTACTACCAAATGCAGATCAGAGACGTGTGTGAGCAGATCAAAGACGTGTGCGAACAAGAGCCAACGCCCGCCCATCAAGCCATCCGGCAAGAGAGCGAACTGGTTTGGGCTGGCTGCCAACAGTTCGAGCAAAACGAACTGCCGCACTTGCCGGCCGAAGAGCCTACGCTCGTCGCCATGACGCAGCAGTATGGCAACAGCCTGGAAGCCTTACGCTTCATGCTCAACCACATGGAACAGACAAAGGATAACAAGTAAAATAAAAAACAGAAGCTATGAAAACAAAATGTATCAACTGCGGCAGACTGCTTCTGACAGTGGTTTTGCTATGGATCTGCGGAGCAATGGCCATGGCCAATCCTCAAGAGGTGGTTAAGACAAAGAGCATCAATCGCACCTTCCAACTGGAAGCCAACGACGAGTTGGAGGTAGACAACAAGTATGGCGAGATTACCATTGCCCACTGGGAGCGCAACGAAGTGCTGATCCAGGTGGAAATCGAGAGCCGAGCCGCCTCCGAAAAGGTGGCGCAAGCCAACCTCGACCGCATCACGATCGAGATGAATCAATGGGGGCACGGCATCAAGGCTGAGACCGTTATCGCCTCCAACAAGGGGAACTGGTCGCATGGGAACGTCTCTTTCTCGACTCGCTACCTAATCAAGATGCCGGCCAGCCTGAAGACCGAACTGAGCCAGAAGTATGGCAACATCAACCTGCCTCGCAGCAACAACCACGACATGGAGGTCAGCGTGAAGTATGGCAACCTCAGCGCTGGCGACTTTGTGGGCCGGCTGGAATTGGAGGCGAAATACGGCAACGTGGCCGTAGGCAACCTGACAAAGGCCAGCATGGAGCTGGGGTATGCGGGCAGCGTAAAGATTGGTGATGCCGACCAACTGGAAATCGATGTCAAGTATTCCAACCTGAAGGTGCAAAAAGTGAACTCGCTGCAACTGAACAGCGGCTACAGCGACCTCTCGGCCGAACAGATCGGCAAAGCGCTCATCGAGATGCGCTATGGCAACGCCAAGATCAAATCGCTCGAGCAATCACTCGAGGCCGAGACGTTCAACTACAGCAACCTGACCGTCAATCGGCTCGATGAGCACTTCAAGCTCTTGGCCGTCGAGGCCCACTTCAGCAACGTGAAACTGTTTGTCGCGGCAGGAGCCTCCTTCAGCGTGGATGCGGAGGAGATGAAGTATGGCACATGCAAGCTGAGGGGACTCAACCTGACGAAGCACGAGAAGAGCGACGAAGCGGTGCATGCCCAAGTGAACGGAGGCAATCACGGGTGGATCAGATTCGAAGGAGGCGGACACAGCAACCTCTCGGTCAGCGCCCTCTAACTTCCACCCAAAAACCTTCTCGACCGTTCCCTGGCCGCATCGCCAGGTAGGCCGCTCCTAAAGAAAGAACCGCAGCGTGTTGGCACGAACGAGCCACCACCCTGCGGTTACAAAAAGCGAGCCTGCAATTATAAGCCGACAACTACATAAACTCACCTTTATTACTTAATACCCAACTTGCTTCTCAGAGCCTTGGGAAGCGCATCCTTATGTATCATGATGTAGATGGTCTTCGCACGCACGTAGCTCTCCGACATGTTGAGGTAGCCCCCGAAGGTGTTGCGCTCAGTGCCCCAAGAGTTCTTCGTCACGTAATACTTCGTGCCATTCTGATCCTTCGCGATGCCTGTCAGGTGCATCAAGTGGTCGTCGGTCGTCACGAACGACTCGAAGCCCTGTTGGCGCACCTCGGGTGTCACCTTAACCTCGGGGAACGGCTGCTCAAACTTATAGGCCTCCTCCATACGCTCCTTCTCGTCCATCTTCTCGAAGCGAGCCCGGTCGGTGTTCGAGTAATCCTCCACCTTCTTCAGCTCCGGATTGATAGCCACGCCATTCTTGAATGAGAAGCCCTTCTCGCTCACGTCGCCATCCCAACATACCGTATAGCCGTTCTTCAGCGCATGGTCGGTCACCTCCATCAGCTCGTCGAGCGGCAGGTTGAACATCTTAGCATGCTCCCAGTTGTCGGGCACTTCCACCTCGAAAGCCTCGTAGTAGGGATGATGCGTGAAGCTGGTCAGCTCTACATAATCGGCCATGTTCAGGCCCAAAGAAGCGGCAAACGACTTCGGCGTGTACTCCTTGCCCTGATAGGTGAACTTCTCGGGCAGCTTGCCCAGGTAGATGTCGAACAGGCTGTTCACCAGCTCGGCATACTCCGGCGAACGATGCTTCAGTTGCACGGCCGTCTCAGAGATTGCCTTGATATACTTCACCAGCTCCGAATGGTTGTGGCGATCGGAATCGTAGTTGATGCCCGTATAAACCTCCTCGGGCACGATGCCAACCTGGTCGAACGCACGCATGAATGTGTGCGAGAGGCTACCCTGGCCCACGTTGCCACGTCCACGGCGCACATAGTTGTCTTCCAACTGATTCATATACTTCTGGCGCACGATGAACATCTCCGAGAGGTCATACGTGCCCTTACCCATGCGCAGTAACTCCGCCTCCATGAAAGAGGTGGTCGCAAAACACCAGCAAGTGCCCGTAGAGGCCTGATTCTTCACCGAAGTAACCGGCACGCGGCACACATCAGTAAACTGGTAACCCTGAGCGGAAGCCGTAGCGGCTGTAGCCGCCAACAGACAAGAAAATAAGAATGATTTCATGATTGTACTATAAATTTAAAGTTAAAAACCTCTTCTAAACTGATACCAGAAGTCGTCGCCCATCTCGCGCCAGCGCAACAGGGTGGCTCCTGCGAAATCGGCCGTGTAGCGCGTCAGGTAGTCGATTGCCTCAGCCTTGCCCTTCTGCTCGGCCAAAGCCTTGTAGCGACTCTCCACAAACGGCAGCTCCGTCTGGCCCTTCTCCACGAAATAATCGCGTGAAGACTCTATCGCCTCGCGTGTCACACCCCAACGCACCGTAGCCAACTTGTTGGCGCGACGGTAGGTCCAGATGGCCGCATCCTCGCGATAGCGATGCTGACCGCAGATCTTGAAGCAAGCGGGCAGGTCCTTCGTGCCGCAGAAAATGGGCACACGGGGGCTCTCGCCAGGGTTGTCGAACGAAACCCAAGCCACGCCGCCCACCGCATCGGGCAGCCAGTCGCGCAGCTGAATCACCGTCGAGTAAGAGCACTGCGGCACAGCCACCAAGCGATAGCGTGTAACGGTCTCGGGCTTCACGCCGTTCAGCATATTCACCATGTCGGCCGTCATCCAGGGATTGGCCGCCGGGCTGATAACGGTGTCCACCTGCGTCTTGCCCTTCTCGTGGAGCGTAATCTTCAGGTTCTTGGTCATATCCTGGTCGGTGCCCTCATAGGTCTCGGTCAACAGCGCCATCACGTCGGTCACGTCGACAGCCTTCTCCGGCTTAACCGTGAAGGGCAGCTCCTCCAAGGCATCGGTCAGTCCCAACGAGGGAGCCAGCTTATTGAGGATAAAGAGCTCGCGAACGCTATAGGCCTTCTTGCCGCCGCCGTAAGCCTTCCAGAAGCAGAAGTCCGACTTGCCGTCCCAGTAGCCCAAACGCTTAGCGGCCTCAAACACGTTGTCAGAAGCCATGCAGTTCTCCTTGTCGCTCGGATCCACTTTCGAGATGCGGGGAATATTGGCCGAAACGCCCACCTGGTCGTCGGGGATGCGAATAGCCGCCCACACGCCGCCGATCTTCTTCGGGCCCTCGCCAAACACCTCGAAGTGCCAAACCTCCTTCGGGTCGGCAATCGTCAGACACTCGCCCCAGTCGCCGTAGCCATACTGCTTGATCAGGTCGCCCATCAGGCGGATCGCCTCGCGAGCCGTCGTGCAACGCTGCAGGGCGATGCGCTCCAGCTCCTCGATCATGAACATACCGTTCTTATTCACCAGCTCCTTACGGCCCGTGATAGTCGTCTCGCCGATGCCCAACTGCCTCTCGTTCAGGCAGGGATAGGCCGTGTTAAGAAACTGATAGGTCGAGCGTGCCTCAGGAATCGTGCCCTTCGCGATCATGCCCCGTGCGCCCTCGGCATACTCGGTGTGCATGCGGCCGGTGTAGATGGTCTGAATCGTATCGTTCGGATAGGTAGCCGCCGGCACGATGTCCATCCATGTGCGGTAGCCGCCGTCACACGTGTGGCTGGTGATCACTGAGCCATCCGTAGAGGCCTTCTTGCCGACCATGATGCTGGTGCAGCTCTCCGGGTCGAGCGTCGGCTCCGGAATTTCTTGGTTTTGCGCGCCTGCCGCGAAGCAAAGGCACATCAACCAAACGGTAGTAAAGAGTTTTTTCATGAGATTTATAGTTTATACTGTCTTACTTATGTGCCGCAAATATAAGAAATAGGTTTCAGATTCTAAGAAAAGGATGTCTCAAATTTTAGGAAAGAAGCTTTTAGCCCGGCGATGGTGGCGATGGTAGCGGCGGGCTCACAGGGGCTGCCACTCGTAGTCCATGAAGCGAAACTCGCCATGCGAATGCTTGATCAACCGGTTCAGCATTCGCCGGGCGGCTTTGAGGCAGGGAATCTGCTCCTCGGCCATGCGGTGGAGGATGGCGGGCAGCTCG
>CAKUZF010000055.1 GCA_934718155.1 uncultured Parabacteroides sp.
CAACCGTCCTTTAACGCTCTTGCGCTAAAACCAGGCCTTAATCACTGTGACACAAACGATAAGAACGATGAAAAAAATTTCGCAAAAAGCTATTGAGGGAGCTTAAACACGTCGCGTATCTCATCCATTTGCTCCATCGTCATGCCCTCAGGCTCAAAACCCATATTTTTAGACGCAATATAGATCAACGCCGCTTTATTCATGACATCCACCTGATCAAATGCCGCAATGATGTCTGTTTCGATGGCAAAAACGCCATGCTTCACCCACATCGCCACATCCTGTTTCTCTAAAGCCTGAATCGTAGCCTCGGCCAACTCCACGGATCCAGGCAGTTTGTAAGGGATCATGCCCAGACCTCTTGGACAGAACGCCCTCGACTCCGGAAGCATACTCCACAACACCTTCGTCGCCTCATCGGCCTGCTGAAAACGAGCGCTGTGCGTCATAGCGATCAGTTCTATGGGATGCGTATGCAACGAAGCCTTATAAGGAGATCCTTTCTCTATCAACCTATTATGCACGGCTAAATGCGAAGGCAACTCAGAGGTTGGCTTTACCGCATGATCCGCAACAATCACATAATGCGCACAATCGTCTAAGATGCGAATAACCGATCCGTTTTCCATCGGCCAACGAGCCAGGTCTCTCATGCGGCGATTCGTACCCTTGCAGAAGAAATAACACCCTTTCAAATAGGGCAGGCAAGCCCCGATAGGGGTCGGAGCCGTCAAGGCGGGCATAGCCTTGATCTCTTCATCCACATACTCCGTGATATTCACCGTAATGTTACCGCCATTACGCTCAGCCCAGCCCTTCTGCCACAGATAGCCCGCGACCTCCGCCACCTCGCCTACCTTCTTTGCCAAAGCCGGGCGACTCTCAAGAATTGATTTCATTGTTACTATACTATAATATATACAACCAAGACTTTTTTTTACTCATTCGCATACCAAACCGGCCCAGGCTCCTCGCCCATCACCAGCTCCAAGGTCGCTCCACTCATAATCTGCTCGTGCGTGATGTAGCTCTTGTCGTAGGGCTCACCATTCAACTTGACAGCTTGCACATAGATGCGATTGGCTCCAGCGCCGGGAGCTTTCATCGTGAAGCTATTCCCGTTCGCCAGCCGCAGGCGCACCTCTTCAAAGAGCGGAGTTCCGATCTCATAGCGGCCGCTAACCGGATCGACCGGATAGAAGCCCATCGCGCTGAACACGAGCCAAGCCGACATCTGGCCGCAATCCTCATTGCCGCAAAGGCCCGCCGGAGAATTCAGATAAAGCTCACGCATCACCTTCGACACATACTGCTGGGTTTTCCAAGGCTGCCCCACCTTGTTGAAAAGATAAGCCACATGATGCCCCGGCTCATTGCCATGCGCATACTGCCCAATCATTCCCGTGCTGAAGATCGGGAGCTCCTCGTCAGAGGCAGGTTGATAGGTGAACATGCTATCCAACTTCTGCGCAAAACGCTCCTTTCCGCCCACCAGCTGCATCAAGCCGTCGATATCGTGCTGCACCGACCACATATACTGCCAGCCATTGCTCTCGCAGATGTCTTCGGTGTATTCGTCGGGGGTGAACTTCGGGTTAAAACGACCCTTCTCATCCTTCGGTTGGAAAAAGCTTGTCGCCGGATTAAAGACGTTGCGGTAATTCTGTGAGCGAGCATAGAACTCCTTGGCTATCTCGGCCTTACCCATCTTCTCGGCCATACGGGCCACGCAATAATCGTCGTAGGCATACTCCAAGGTTTTCGAGAGCGACCAGCTCTCCCATCGCTTCGGATCGCTGTAGGCCGGCACATACCCCAGGCGTTTATAATCGCCTATGCCCCTGTATTCATCGCGATTCGCCGAAGCGACACAAGCCTCCAGCGCCTTTTCGGCATCGAAGTCGCCAATGCCCTTCAGATAAGCGTCAACAATCACCGGCACCGCGTGATAGCCGATCATCATATCCGTCTCCCAGCCATAGAGGTTCCACAGCGGGAGGGCGCCGTGTTGCTCATAAAACCTCAAGAAGCCCTTGATCATATCATTCACACGATCCGGCTGCGTGTAGGTAAACAGCGGATGCGCCGCCCGGTAGGTGTCCCACAAAGAGAACGTAGAATAGTTGACGTGTCCCTCGCCCGGATGCGCCTGTCCGTCAGGGCCGAAATAGGCCCCATCGACGTCGCTATAGATCGTCGGGGCAAGCATAGCGTGATACATCGCCGTGTAGAAATTCACGCGGTCGTCGGCCGTGCCGCCCTTCACCTCGATCTTAGCCAGCTGTTGGTTCCACGCCTCGGCCGCACGCAGGCGATAGCCCTCGAAGTTCAAGTCGGGAGCCTCGGCCAACCCATTCTTGTGCGCCCCTTCGAGGCTCACGCCTGAGAGGGATGTCACCATCGTGATCTGCTCGCCTTCGGTGGTCTTGAAATCCAGTCGGGCAATCGTAGCCGTGCCGATGCGGCCACGGCCCTTGGCCAGGATGGCTGTCGTGTCGAGCCGAACCGCCTCGAACGGTTTCGAGAAACGGGTCTCGAAATAGACATGCTGCTTCGGCGACCAGCCCTGCGAGAAGCGGTAGCCCCGAATGGTCGTCGAATCGACCACCTCGATCTTCGAGTCGAGCGTATAATCCCAGTTCATCGCCTTCCTCAGATTCACGAAGATAGAGGCGTCCGCCTTGGGGAAGGTATAGCGTTGCACGCCGCAGCGCTCCGTAGCCGTCAGTTCGGCCACGATGTCGTAGTCCTTCAAGCGCACGCGATAGTAGCCCGCCGAAGCCGACTCCTCGTCGTGCGAGAAAGCGGAATGGATGCCCAGGGGGGCCTCCGCCTCCTTGTAGGGGCGAGTGACCGGCATGAACAAGACGTCGTAGAGGTCGCCCGCGCCCGTGCCCGAGAGGTGCGTATGGCTAAAGCCGGCTATGGTCGAGTCGGGATAGAAATAGCCCGCGATCCGATCCCATCCGGGCAACCCGTTGTCGGGGCTCAGTTGCACCATGCCGAAAGGCACCTGCGCTCCCGGATAGGTATTACCCGTGAAGTCCGTGCCAATCAACGGATTCACCACGGCGGCCAAGTTGTCGGCCGAAGATTGTGTAGTCTGATTTGGGGCGCAAGCCGCAAGCAAAAGCCCTGCGCAGCATACCCCGGAAAGGATGTGTTTCATGTCGTGAATAGTCAGTTAATAAGTTTAGACTCAAAAATCTTGAGCCTTGGACGGCCTCGCCCCGACAAGGCGGAGCGGCACATTCAAGACTCAAGATTTATCTCTTTATAGCAGGTTAGGCCTCTTCTTCTTCTTCGTCATCCTCGTCCTCCTCGGGCGCCTTTTTCACGAAGAAGGCGCTCAGCTCATACAAGCCATAGAGCGGGAAGAACACGACGCTCAGCGTGAAGGGATCGCCACTCGGCGTAATGAACGCGGCGGCAACCAGCAGGCCAACGATCGCATGGCGTCGGTACTTGTGGAAGAACGAACGGTTGAGGAATCCCAACTGCGAGAGCAGCCATGAGAGCAGCGGCATCTCAAACACGATGCCCATCACGAAGATCAGCATCAGGAAGTTATCCATGTAGGAATCCAGCGACACCTGCTCGGTGATCGCGGCGCTCAGCTCGTAAGTGGCCAAGAAGCGCAGCGTCATCGGGAACACCAGGAAATAGCCGACCGCGCAACCCACGAAGAACATCACCGTGCCAAAAAGGAACACCCAGCGGATATTCTTCTTCTCGTTCTCATAGAGCGCGGGGCTGATAAACTTCCAGATCTCCCACATCAAATAAGGGAACGTGAGCAGCAACGCCAACCAGAAGGAGCTGGTCATGTGCGTGAAGAACTGCGATGCCAACTTGATGTTGACAATGTTCACATGGAACGAGTCGTTGCAGAAGTCGGGCAAGAAGGGCAAATGCTCGCTGATCTTGCACAACTCCCTGTAGAGGATGAAGTCGGAAGAGCAAGGTGCCATGATCACGTTGTCGAACAGCCAGGGCATGATCGAGAAGCCACCTATCGCGAACACGAAAAGGGCTAATATCGAGCGGAATAATGTCCAGCGAAGTTCTTCCAGGTGATCCCAGAATGACATTTCATCTGTCTGTTGCATCTGCCTCTTTACTTCTTATCAGTGTCAGTATCGTCCAGTTTAATGTCGTCTTCGATGCCCTTCACACCATCCTTGAAGTTCTTCACGCCCTTGCCGATGCCCTTCATCAACTCGGGGATCTTCTTGCCGCCGAAGAGCAACAACACGATGATCGCGATAATGATAATCTCACCTGTACCTAAATTTCCAATAAACAGTAATTGATTCATGATTCAATATATTTTAATTAATTGTTAATAGATGCTTACATAGCGGACGCAAAGATACTATTTGTTACGAGATGTAGCCTATTAAACACAAATTTATTACCTTTGCACGGTATTAAAAATCTAAAATTAGAAAATTATTAGAAAGATGAAAGCTTATGTGTTTCCTGGCCAAGGCGCACAATTCGTAGGTATGGGCAAGGCCCTCTACGACGAGAACGCCCTTGCCAAAGAGCTATTTGAGAAGGCGAACGAGATCTTGGGATTCCGCATCACAGACCTGATGTTCGCCGGCACGGACGAGGACCTGAAACAGACGAAGGTGACGCAGCCCGCGATCTTCCTCCATTCCGTTATCTTAACGAAAACGTTAGGCGACGCGTTCCAGCCCGACATGGTAGCGGGCCATTCCTTGGGCGAGTTCTCCGCTTTGGTAGCGGCAGGCGCCCTCTCTTTCGAGGATGGATTAGTATTGGTATCTAAGCGCGCGCAGGCCATGCAGAAGGCATGCGAGGCAACCCCCTCGACGATGGCGGCCGTCCTGGCCCTGCCCGACGAGAAGGTGGAGGAGATTTGCGCGAGCATCGAGAACGAGGTAGTGGTTTGCGCCAACTACAACTGCCCGGGGCAGCTCGTCATCTCAGGCACGATCCCCGGCATCGACGCGGCTTGCGAGAAGCTGCTGGCCGCAGGCGCGAAGCGCGCGCTGAAGCTGAAAGTGGGCGGCGCGTTCCACTCGCCGCTGATGGAGCCGGCACGCGCTGAGCTGGCAGCCGCGATCGAGGCTACCACGTTCAAAGCCCCCAAGTGTCCCGTCTATCAGAACGTAAGCACTAAGGGCGAGACCGACCCCGAGGTGATCAAGGCCAACCTGATCGCACAGCTCACAGCCCCCGTGCGCTGGACACAGAGCGTGCAGAACATGGTGGCCGATGGCGCCGACCACTTCATCGAGTTAGGCCCGGGTAAGGTGCTGCAAGGCCTGGTGGCCAAGATCAGCAAGGGCATGACCACCGAAGGCATGCAATAAGCCCTCTCACCCCGAAACAGGGTATAGGGAAAAAGGAATCCCCGAGACGCCGCGCCGACAAGCGGGCATCCCGGGGATTTTTCTTTTTCCATACGGGCCGAGGCCACGCCTACCCCCTTCGGGAAAAGGCCCTCCGCGCCCAACGGACCACGCAGCGCACCGACAGGTAGACGCCGCTGAGCGAGACGAACGTGCCTCCCAGCAGCAACACCCACATGACGCCGACCCTCAGCCAGGGCCGCTCGGCCAAGAAAGGGAGCTGCAGGCTGTGCAGCGCCGGATAAGCCCAATGCTGCCAGCGGCCCGCCCGGTTCAGGTAGCGGCTCGTGCCACGACTCGGGTTGACGTAGTAGGCGCTCCGGTCGGCGTCGTCGATCGTCACCTTCCAGACCGGGAGCGGCACGCGATACTTCTTCGGCAGGTAATACGAATCGTAGCGGTCCATCCACTCGATCCGGATCGGGTCGGCCGTGCCATGCACCCGCTCGACCACCTCCCTGACCTGCTCCTCGGTCAGGTCGAGCGGCTCGACCCGCTCCGCGGCGGCATCCACCCAATGGCCCTTGCCCATCCGCTCCGAGGACAGCGCGTAGACCGGATAGGGGCCAAACGCCTCCCACGCAATGCGGCGCACCTCGCCCGGATAGGCCGCCAACGCCTCGCGATAGTCAAGCTTGTAATCCTGCGGCGCGGGCGCCAGCTGGCGCATGCGCTCCTGCGGACTGAAGGGCAGCCTCGGGCTGAGCACCAGCCCCTGCGTGTTGGCCAGCGACATCATCCCGCTGAAGCAGAACGTCAAGACGACGACGCCAAACAGGGCGCCGCCCAGGTGGTGCCACTTGAACCAGAACTTCTTGTAGGGCGTCAGCCCCTTGCCGCGCCGGCGGGCCAGCCTGACGTCGCGCACGCAAAGGTATCCCCCCGCCAGGCACATCACGCAGCCAATGCCCGACAGCCAAACGACCACCGAGCTCCAGCGTTCGAGGTCCTGGCGCAAGGAGGTGAAGTAAATCCAGTGGGGAATGGCGCCCACCCACGCCCAGAAGCGGCTCTTCGCGTCGGTCAGCTGCAAGACGCGCCCCGACTTCGACGAGAGGTAGAGCTCGTGCCGCCCCTCGTCGGCGAAGTGATACTTATAGATCGGAAACTCCTTGCGCAAGCGGCTGAACGGGATCCACTGCTCCAGCTCGTTGAGCGTATCGACGCGGGCGATCGGGGCGTTCACCCAATGGGTGGCGATCCGGTCGAAATCGGGCGTCGGGGGAAACCGATAGCTGCTGTCGGCCGGCAGGTCGTAGCTGCCCTCCCGGCCCTGCACGTGGAAGCAGGGCACGCCCATGTAGCTGTCGAGCGTCAGCCTCCGGATCGTCTCCCCCTCGGGAAGGCGCGCCGCCACCGACTCGATCGGGGGAAGCCCCTCGGCCGACAGGGGATCCATCTTCTTCAGGCGGTCATACTCGTTGACGCTCGGGAAGGTGTGATACATCATGACCAACCCCGACAGGAACCAGACAAGAAACAAGACGCTGAGCGCGACGCCCAGCACCTTGTGGATTCCCCGCATTACTTTTGCTACTGAAATCATAACGAGTCAATCTGTTGTAATGAAGATCGCGGGGGAAATCTTAGAGCTTATACGAGATGGCCACCTGGAAGTTGCGAGGCATGCTCGGCACCAACTGCTGACCCAGCGCCTGGTTGTAGTACGACTTGTCGAACACGTTGTTCAGGTTAAAGGTCAGATGGACGTTGTTGGGCAGGCGGTACGACAGGCCCAGGTCGCTGATCCAGTAGGCGTCGAACCACGAGCTGTTCGCCGTGTTGCGATACACCTTGCCCGTGTAGCTGCTGCTCAGGTGGAACTCCAGGTCCTTCAGCGCGCCGCGGGGGATGGTGTAGCTGCCGTAGGCGTAGAAGGTCTGGTTGGGCACGTTGGCCTGCCAGTTGCCCTTCGTGCTGTTGAGCGACTCCTTCGAGGCCGCCGGGTCGTTGCCGTAGATGGCGTCGGCCAGGGTCTTATCCTTCACCTCGGCCATCTCGCGAATCTTCGAATCGTTGAAGCCGTAGCCCAGCGTAAAGGCCAGCGAGCTGACCGGCGAGACGGTCACGTCGAAATCGAAGCCCTTGGAGTCTTGCGCGCCCACCTGTCCGATGACGCGCTTCGTCACCATCTCGCCGCCTACCTCCTCCTGGTAGTTGGAGGTCAGCGTGGCGGTGCTGTTCATCTTGCGGATGTAGAACAGGCTGGCGTTGGCGGTCAGATACTGGTTGAGCTGATACTTCACGCCCACCTCGGCCTGGTAGCCCTTCTCGGGCTTAAACACCTCCTCGTTCTTCTTCGGGGTGAAACGCTCGCCGCCCGCGTCGACATAGACCACGTTGTCTTGGTAGAACGTGCGGATGGGCTTGAAGAACGAGGCGAACGAGGCGTAGAGCGAAGTGCTCGGGTGCGGCATGTAGACGGCGCCGAAGCGATAGGTCAGCGCGCGGTTCTTGATGCGGTTGAAGTCGCCGTGCTCCTCATACTCGCGCTTGCCCGAGGGCGTCGTGGCCGAGGTCGACAGGTAGCGGAAGAAGTCGTAGCGCAAGGCGGCCAGCACCTTCCAGTGCTCGCCAAACTCCATCAAGTCCTGCGCGTAGAGGCTGTTGGTGTAGTAGTGCGTCGGGGTGGCCTTCGAGAAGCGCGAGGTCATGTAGCCCATGCTGTGGGGGTCGTAGACGGCCACGTGCGAGTAGAGGCCCGGGCCCTGCACGTCTACGCCCAGGTTGTAGCCCGAGTAGCTGGTGCGGTTCATCGCCACGAGGGCCCAGCCGCCCATGTAGTTGTGGCGCACGTCGCCCGTCGACGCCTTTCCGCTCAGCTCCAGCGTGTTGCTAACGGTCTTCGCGATGTGCGAGAAGCGCAGGGGGAACGAGAGGTAGACCGTGTCGAGGCAGATATAGCGCTTCTTGCCCTTCTTCATGTAATAGTGGTCGTAGATGGCGTCGTCGCTCTCCAGGTAGTCGAGCGACTCGGTTCCGAAATAGTTGATGTCGTCGCTGGTGAACGAGAGGCGGTCCATCAGCTTCGCCCCGTTGTCGAACGTGTGGGTGTACTGCCCGCTCACGTTCCAGCCGTGGTTCTTCATGAAGTCCGACTCGTTGTTGTAGCGCGCCTCGCGGTCCAGGCCGGGCAGCATGTCGTTCTTCCTGAGGTAGAGCTGGTCGTCGCTGGCGCTATACACGTCGTTCGACATCAGGTCGGGCAGACCGATCTCCGTACCGTAGAAGTCGCGGTTGAACCCGCCCCTCACGTCGATCACGTCCTGCGCGCCGAGGCGGGCCTGCAAGGCCAGGTAGCCCGAGAAGCGGCGGTTGCCGTTCGAGCGCCATCCCTCCTGGTCGGCGTAGTTCACGTTGGCGTAGTAGTTCACGGGGCCGGCCAGCCTGCCGCCCATGCCGATCGTGGCCTGCTTGTTCTCGTAGCTGCCATACGACAGGCGAGCGTTGACGGTAGGCTTCGCGCTGGGCGACTTACGCACGACGTTCAGGATGCCGCCAACGGCCGAGTGGCCATACAGCACCGACGCCGGGCCCTTGAGCAGCTCGATCGACTCCACGCTCGACAGGTCGCCGATGGGATAAGAGTTGTTGATCGCCGAGCGCTCGTCGCGCACGCCGTCGACCATCATCACCGCATGGTCGAAGCCGCGCACCGAGATCTGCTGGAAAGCGCCGTAGCTCGTCTGGATGCGGATGCCCGGCATGAAGCGCGCGGCGTCCTGCATGTCGCGGATGCCACGCAGCTCCAGGCTGCTGGCCTGGATGCTGTTCACCGAGATCGGCAGGTAGGTCATCGGGACGTCGAGCTTCGTGATCTGCGGGCGGGCTTTATAATGGGCAGTGGCAACAACCTCCTGGATGTTGAATGTCGTGTCGGCAAAATTGGTATAGCCCTTCTCTTGCGCCTGAAGGAACGAGATCGACAGGCAGGCTAACGGGATACATTTCGTAATAGTTTTCATTTCTTTTTTAATTAATTTGATATTTTAAATGAATTCGTCTTGTTTTACGGCAAAACCGAGATAACCCGACCAGGCTCACGCCTGCTCGAAACAACACAACACACAGCCAGAGCCTCCCATGCGCACGCACAGGGCAAGCTCCATGAAAAAAAAGACTTCTTCATTGCGAATGATGTTTGTAAAAGACGCTCCTGACCCCGGGAACATCACATTTACCTCTCGCTCAGGCAGGTTTCCTGACTCTCCCCAGAAGAATCGCCTTCCCGTCCCGTTCTTAAAACCCTAGGACAGTGGCAAAGGATGGATTGATTCTTCACGATTCGGGGGATCACAGTAGCGGGCACTGCTCCGGATTCGCACCGGATTCCCTCTTATGGCTCCTTCGCTTGCATAACGGAAGGAGTCCATCACCTTAGCGGCCGCAAATATAGGCATAACTTCATGGGTTGGCGCGGCCTTTTTATTAAAAAAAATAAAAATGAAGAAAAAGAAAGGTGCAGACCCCCTTCAAAGCCCTCCAGAAAGCCCCAAGCGGCACCGCCAATGCGCAATCTGTCAAACTTTTAGGTCCCAAACAGCCAAAATCGGGATGCGGAGTAACTTTTTTACGATTATATTTGTTTGTTACGAAAGAAATGTTACCTTTGTGTGGTTGAACCAAAAGAAAGAGTATACGCCATGAAAAATACAATTAAACAGATCGACCAAATCCTCGAAGAGGTCTTTCCAAGCTGGCAAGCCGACTTGGAAGACAAGCTCCGTAGCTCGCGAAACGACATGGCCCCCCTGCAAGTGGACTTCAACCCGAACAACCCGAACGAGCCGAAAAAGGCCAACTCGGACTCCTTCTAAGCGAGGCATCGGCCTCGCAAGTTATTCACATCCGCCCCGACCATTCAGTTAGCCGGAGCCACAACACAGCGCCCTATGGGAGAGATAGGCAGATACATCATCCTGACGGAAGCGCAAGAGAAAGAACCGCGCGACGCCTACCGTGAAGAGCCCCTCTTCAGGGCCCTCTCGGGCATGCTGTCTCACCAACGCCTCAAGAAGAGCATCCGCATCAGCGCCACCGCCGTGTGGCACCTCACGATGCAGATCTACGACGAGCTCAACCGCTACGACTCCTACCAAAGCCTCGAGATCAGCCGCATACACTGCGAGCTAAGGGAGCAGTTCGAGACCCTATACCCAGACGACGAGCCGCTGGCGCGGCGCACGGCCACCACCGTGCTCTTCGTGCTGCTCCTGCAGCTCGCGAAGGCCGACCCCACCGACACCGACCCCACCATCCGCGCCCTGCAACGGGCCGTGGCCGTCGAGCTGACGCAGACCGAGCGCGAAATCTACCGCTACACCCTCGAACTGCGCAGGCAGCTCGATCAATGCCGCACCAACGACTCTGGCCAGCCCGTCACAGTCGAGCCCAAGAGCTACCTGACCCGGCGGCCGACCGACGAGGCACGCCGCATGGCCGAGCGCATCCTGCGGCTGACCGAGCCGCTGCGCAAGTCGCTCCGCATCGACTGGGCGACCTACGAGACACTCTGGCAGTGCATCTGCGCCGACCGAGAGCTGCTCCAGAAGCTCACCCAGGTGTCGCCCCGCAACAACCCCTGGGAGCTGAACATGAAGCTGGTGCTCAACGTGATCGGGATGCTGAAGGCCACGCCTTTGACGGCCAAGAGCAACATTATCGACGCCACGACGCACGCCCTGGCCAACAGCCTCGGCGTGTCCAACAAGCGCAGACACATCGACAACCCGCGGCCCAACGGCCGCAGCAGCCACTCGGCCCTCACCCCGCCGCTCTACGCGCGCATCAAGGCGATGATCAGCACGACGTGCGCCCCCCGCTGACGCCCGCCGCCCCTCGGCCTACGGCTACGACAGGGCGTCGACCTCTTCGGCCGAAAGCCCCGTGCAGTCCATTATCTCCTCCAAAGGGTAGCCTTTGGCCTTCATCCTCCGGACTATCTCCACATTCCTTTTCGTTTCGCCTTTCATAATGCCTTTCTCAATGCCCTGCTTCATGCCTTTCTCAATGCCCTTCTGGATCGCCCCCTCATACACGCAAAGGTTGTCGCGATACTTGCGCAGGGCGTAATCATACTTCTGACGCTCCTCCTTCGTCATCGCGCTCACCTCGGCGATCTCAGCCAGGCGGTGAAACACCGAGTCCTTCGCCACCCAAGGCAACCTGTTAAATGTCTCCATATTCTTCAACACATAAATCCAACGGTCAAAATCGCTCTCACATTCCTCCGCTTCCTTCCCTCTCGCCCTTCAGAAGATTGCTCAAGAAATCGACCCAACCCCTACATCGCAAAGTAACAAAATTTCCAGCAGATTTCCAAACATTTAGACCCCTTTTTTCGGCGTTTTCGGGGCCCGACGACGAGGCCCCGAACGCCCCGCTGGCAAAAACCGTCTGCCACGCCGGAAGAAACCCCGCCCGAATCTGCCAACGCCGCCCAACCCCCTCAGGCAGAGGCGGGAAAAAGGCGGAAAATATACCACGCCACGTGGAAAACGCAAACGCTTTGTGCCCTCAGCCGCGCCGCCTTACTTTGCCCCTGAGAAGCAGGAGACGGGATGGGGAAAGCTGCCCATCCCCCCGCCGACGGGGAGAGGCCGAGATCATGTCAAACCAGGCAGACCAGCCCGCCCCTCCCCGCCCGGCGGCCGGCCTCGACAGCCGACGGCCCCCTTCACGCTGGTCTGCGGATACAGCCGTCGGCCCCTAAACATATGGAACATACTAAGAATTTCCAGCCAACGCCGCCCGCCGAGGCGGACAGCCAACCCCACGCCCTGCCGCAAACACCGCCCGCCACGGTCGACGAGCTGGTGGGCAGCGTGGCCCAGACGGAGACCGACGAGCAGCGCGCCAAGCGAGAGCGCCTGGAGCGGCTGCGGAGCCGCATCGTAAGCCTCAGCACCGTCTATCCGCCCGACGACGACCTGCTCGAAGTGTGCGGCGAGCGATGCTTCGCCCGCAAGGAGCTGATTGCCATCAAGGCGAAGCCCAAGAACGGCAAGTCGACCCTCGAGATGATCTTCGTGGCCGCCCTGCTCAACGGAGCCTGGGGACGCGTGCGCCGGCTGGCCAGCGCGTGCCCCCGCATCCTCTTCATCGACACCGAGATGAAGATGGCCGACACCCAGCTGAACAACCGCAAGGCGATGCGCATGGCGGGCCTGCCCGAATCGGCCGACCTGCCCCAGGTGACCTTCTACAACCTGCGCAGCTACACCGCCCTGGAATGCCGTCAGGCCCTCGACGACCTGCTCGAACTCGTAGCCCCCGACATCGTCTTCATCGACGGCATCGTCGACATGCTGCACAACTTCAACGACCTCGAAGAGAGCCAGGCCTTCGTGCTCGAACTGCTGGCCCTGGCCGAGGCGCACAACTGCTGCATCGTGAGCGTGCTGCACACCAACAAGGCCATCGAAGACCAGAACATGCGCGGCCACCTCGGCTCCTTCCTCGTGCAGAAGGCATCGCTCGTGTTCCACTGCCGCAAGGAGGACAACTTCATCCACGTCAGCTGCACAGAGAGCCGCCACGCCCCCATCCCCGACTTCACCTTCACCTACGACAGCGAGGGCAACCCCATCCCGGCCGACGAGCTGCTCATGGCAAGCCGCGAGCTGCAGAGGCAGCAACGGAGGGAGGAAAAGAGGATGAAGAAGGAGGCCGAGGAGGCCGAGCAGCTCGGTGCGATCAAGCAGATACTCTTCGAAAACGACGGACGCATCAAGCAATCGGAGCTCGTCAAGCTGCTGAAGGAACGGCTAAACTGCAAAGACCACCAAGTCTATTCCCTCATCAAGAAGCTTAAGAAAAGCTACCTGGTCCTCACGAAAGACGGTTTTATTTGTTTGTCAAACGAACAAAAAAAACTGTTCCAAGACGAGGGTCCCGCTCTATGATATGGAGTTTTTTTTTTTTACATATGCGTATATACAATACTTCGGTAAGAATTAGGCCAACCTAAGCGGCTTTTGCCGTAAAAAAGATGAGTTCTTTGAA
>CAKUZF010000056.1 GCA_934718155.1 uncultured Parabacteroides sp.
AACGTCTTTCTTGCAGTGTGGCTTGTCGCAATATCGCAGATTGGTTTCTGTATAGGCTCACGAGTCTTGTTGTCAACACTTCAACAAGAATAATCCTACATATAGGAGACTTTAAACAAACAGACAATCTGAGCATTAACACAGGTGTTCAGGAAGATGACTTATTCGGATTTTAAATTATGCAAGCAACTATTACACAAAAACTTCGGGAGCAGTTCTCCTCGATGGCTATATACAAAGACCCTGCATCAACCAACAGCTTGTTTGCCGGGCGAAACCTTCCGTCTTTTGTAAAAGACTTTATTCTAAAGCGGTTTATCAATACGGATGGAAGTGTTAACCGTACTGAGTTGACAAACTTCCTTGATATGGTTATACCGCAAAATCAGACAGAGGTAAAAGACCGTTTGGCTTCTGGTGAGGAACTGACTTTGCTCACACGTTTCATCATCTATATAGATTTGGTGAAAGGTGTGCGCAGATTCGGAATCCCTGATCTTGGAATCAAAATAAATGAAGGACAAATACCAGAGTACGTTTACAAAAATCATCAAGGCGAACTCGTGGATGGCGAGAAATGGGGAATTATTAAACTTTCTGTACTTCCTGATGAAGAAGGAAAGCAAAATCATGTTGAGATGGTTGATTACAAGCCATTCAAACCTTACCGCAGTGTTGATATTGACTATTTGCGAAGCGCCCGTGCAGCTTTCTCTATGCAGGAGTGGATAGATGTACTTCTGTCATCGATGGAATATGAAGCAGATGGTTTTGAGACGATGACGCAGAAGATGGAGTTCTTGACGCGCCTTCTTATTTTTGTCGAACCCCGTCTGAATGTTATAGAACTTGCCCCTAAAGGAACGGGCAAGTCATTCGTTTTTGGAAACCTCTCAAAATATGGATGGCTTGTAAGTGGCGGCAAAGTTACACGTGCGAAATTGTTCTATGACAAGGCGAAACAGCAGAATGGCCTCATCAAGAATCATGATTTCACAGCCTTTGATGAGATTCAGACCATCATTTTCCAAGAACCGGCAGAGATACAGGCCGCTCTTAAATCGTATTTGGAGTCGGGCAAGACAACAATAGACAACAACGTATTCAGTTCGGAGTGTGGACTTATGATAATGGGTAATATACCCCTTAACGAACAGCGTCGCCCCTTAAATTTCAAATACTTCGATTCTTTGCCACAGTCATTCCGAGAGTCTGCTTTGCTTGACCGTTTCCATTGTTTTATTGAAGGTTGGCATTTGCCTCGCATAAACAAAGGAATAATTTATAAAGGATGGACTTTGAATGTAGAGTATTTCTCTGAAATATTGCATTCGCTTCGCACACAAAATGTGTATGGACTGTTGTTTGATGAATTAGTGGCATGTGACAAGAATGCTGACACAAGAGATTTTAATGCTGTTAAGCGTATAGCGGTAGCATACATGAAGCTATTGTTCCCTCATTGGACTCATGTAGAAGATGTGAATATTGATGATTTCGACACATATTGCTTGCAGCCGGCCATTCGCCGCCGTGGTATTATAAAAGAACAATGTCATTTTATTGATGTGGAATTTAAGACTATTATGCCTAATTTTTGGATAAAGAGGTAGTGTGAAATAACCCCAAATCGGTCATTAGGATTTCTCTGTGTCGTGCGGCAAGGAGAAATCCTTTAATTTTTCCCATATAGACAAGAATGATTGTCGTGTTTTAGTGATTTGATCTGTTAGTGCAGGGGCAATATAACTATCTTGCATTGTTTTACGTCTGACAATTCCACATAGTTCCATCATCTAAGGAACATCAACATAATCATCGTTCATAACTGCCACTAATTTTTCTACTTGGGCGGTACTTGGGCGGTCGAACTCCTTTTCCGTGGTCCACTCTGCCGTCAATGTGGCCTTCAGAATGAAAGAGTCACTGCACCACGCAAAGTGCATGGAGCATATATGCCATAAGCTTAATGCGAGCCAGATTCATCGATTTTCCAAAATGCTCTTGCTGAATCGGGAGGATTTGGTTAACTTTGACCAAGTTCTTGGAGTCAGTAGTCTTCATAGAAAAAGCGGCTAACTTTTCTTTAAAGTTACTGATTTTCAGAAACTTTTGCAAATATAATCTATTGATAATTAGATGTTTAACAATAGAATTTCAATTTTTGTCATCTGCTAAAAATTCTTTCTACGAAAAAACTCATATACTATTATTCTTTGAATTCACTTATACACAAAACTTGTTTAATTCCTCCATTAACTTTCCGAGTTCAGAGTAAGTATAATTCCTGTTACTTGCCTTTTTCTCGTCCATAGAATGATATGCATTGGCAATGGCTGATTCCAACGAACCTCCATTGCGCTCAAAATACGAGTGCAGCCCCTTACATTTGATGAAGAACTCTGCAGTCTTATGGTACTCGACACTCCGGTTCAAGTCCTTCAACAATGGCTCCTGATCGGTATATGCACGTGAAGTGTAACGAAAGTAATACAGGAAGAAAACTCCGTGCATCGATGAGTCTCGAAAAACTTCACCTCACAATAGAGGCCTTTCTTTGGTTTATTAATAGGCTTGGCAAACTTTGTCTTTAGCTTCTGATATTGTGAACGTTCAGGCTCCTTGTCCTTCGTGTCCATATCAATGATGCAGAAGATATGGCTGTAACCCATTGCCACACCTTCTGCAATCTTAGCTTCTAGTTCCTTGATATTGGTGTGCTTCGGATAATCTGGTTTGATGGTCAGACGCTTGAATACATCGCACAGGGATTTGAAATAAAAGAACTCTGTTGGACCTTCTCCCAAGATGAGTGCTGTCTGTCGTAACTTTCCCATATCAGTCCTCCAAATTTATAAAGATACTACCCAATTCTGGCTTGGCTCCTAATCTACCAATGCGGTAGGAATTGTAAAGTGACAGGTTCTTGTGTAAGCCAAATGAATCGCCACGGGCATATTCAGATGACGCTGTTTCCTTGTTCTTTTCAACAAACCACACCACACCTCTGTTTTCGTTAATCAAATCCTGCGACAGGAGGGTGGTCTCCTGACTCGTGATAACCAACTGCGACTTGTCGGAGTTGAAGATGAAAACATTGAGATAGTAGTACAGCAGGTCATTATGCAAATCCTCGCCCAATTCATCAAGATAGTACACATGAGGACTTGTTATCATGTCGTATAATGCATCCAATATGCGGATGTACTTCTGAGTTCCCTTTGACTGCCATCTGAGTGGAATGTCAAAATCACCATTGCCCGAATGATTCAAGAATGTGATGGACTCTGAGGTTGGCTTCAACAAAACATCTTTCATCTCCTCTGGAATATTTTCCTTTTGGATACGCTTGCGGAAATCATTGGGCACAATGCGGTCTTCCACAACAGGACGATATTCCAGGATGTTTAAGTCGGCCTTTTGAAGCATGGTGTTATAGAATTTACGCTTTTTAGGATTGCTATAAGCATCTTTCAATATCTCAACTATACCTTTGTCTCCATCGCCATCAATTTCATGGTAGTTGTCCATAATCCAATTATGAAGTGCATTAAACGGAGCTATGTCTTCTTTCAGTGCAGTCTTACGGCAAACTGACAGAACACTATGGTTATTCAAAGTGTTTTCACGAATACTCTCCTGCGTCTTGACTTGGAGTTTTAGGCTCGCACCGAACTTGATGTCAGCCTGTACATTCTCGCCCACAAAACTGCGCTCATAGAACAAGGATTTTGATTTGTTGGGGTAATAGTACAATGCTTCGCTCAAAATATGCTTGCCGTTGAACTTGACATCATAGTCGTATCGTGTGCCATTGGCATAGAATGACACGTGCATTTCCGTTGGCTCATCTTTGGTGAGTACGAATGGAATACAACCACCAATTCCGACTGTTGCATCAGACTTTGGCATGACCAACAGACGAAATACTTCATTCATAGCAATCAGCATATTAGATTTTCCAGAGGCATTGGAACCATATAGGATTCCTAGCTTGTACAAGAATGCCCCTTCGGCAACCTCTGTAACAAGTTCCGAAGAAGGCCCCTTGGCCAAGAAACTCAACTCCTGTTTATCTCGAATGGAGAGATAATTCTTTACCCAGAAATCTCTTATCATATCGTGTGTTTTTATTTCATTATTGTAATTCTATTGCAAAATTACGAATTATTCCTCTTATGCATAAAATAAAATATGCGGAAATTGTAATAATACTACGTTTTAACTTGGTTTTAATTTTTACACGTGTGGATTTCCCCTTGTTTGTCAAAGATTATCCTTTAGAAATGAATACGTATATGTTAGCCTACGAAGACGTTATCGTGGGCCGATGAAGACGTTATCGCTGGGCGATGAAGACGTTATGTAAACACTCAATTTAGGGCATACCCCTTTATATAAGCACTTTTACTAGTGTTTATAGCTGACTTATTTCTGTTCTTTGAAAAGCTGAAAACGCTTAATACCCCAAATGCGGAAGCTGATCAGCAACGCCTCGGAGCAGACCACCATGGCTGCTACGCTTACGGGGGTGAGGGCGTGGAGCAGGTAGAGCGCCAATAGGCCCGTGATGTGAATGGCCGAGGTGCATACTACGGTCCAGTTGGTGAACAACGGATGGCCCATCGCCGCCAAGAAGGGGTAGCCCATCAGCATAGAGGGCATGGTGACAAAGCAGGCCGCCATCAGTGTGCGGAAGATGGATAGTATGTTGGGATCGGCCGTGCCATAGACCACGAGCAGCACATAGGGGGCCAAAATCCAAACCAGCGACACGCTGAAGAGGTTGGCCGTCGTGATGCGGTAGAATATGCGCTTGAAGAAGGCCACATCGCGGCTCTTGGCGATATGGGGGAACAATACGCCCGTGAAGGGTGAGAGCAGCTGGTTGTAAGCTTGATAGAGCTTCTCGGCCGCTGAGTAGTAGCCTACCGCCGTGTTGCCGCACACCAGTCCTAAGAGGAAGGAGTTGCTGGTGGTGAAGAGCGAGGTGGAGGCCCTTGACAGAAAATAGGTGGAGCTGTCTTTGAGTGCGCTCTTGATCTCGGCCATGGGGGTAAGATACCAGCGCATGCCCATCTTGCGATAGACGATGTAGAGGCTGACCAGACCCGCCAGGATAAAGCCCACGCTGTAGCAGATGGGCACATAAAGATAGTCGTCGGCCGAGCGGATGAAGATGAAGAAGGGGATGAAGCTGAGCGACTTGGCCACGATGTTGAACACGGTGATGTATTTCATGTTCTCCATTCCCTGAAAGAACCACATGGGAAACATGACGTTGCCCACGATGATGCCGAAGTAGAGCAGATAGAGCGACGACTCCATCCTGAACTTCTCGAAGCTGGCGATCAACGTCAGTAAGACGAGGAAGCTGGCCGTGCAGAGAAGGAACCGCCCAAGCATGGCGCTATTCAGATAGTCGTTGATGGCACGTGGGTCTTGGCGGTGCTGCGAGATGTATTTCGTGGCCGAGAGGTTGAAGCCGAAGTCGGTGAACATCACGAAATATTGCATCAGGGCATAGCCGAAGGTGACCAGTCCGTAGCGTTCCACGCCCAACACCCTAAACAGGAAGGGAAAGGTGAGCAATGGCAACAGGTAGTTCACCCCTTGGAGCAAGACCAAGGAGATGAAGTTGCTGGCCATAGGGTTTTGGAGTTTGCCTTTTATATTCATCGTTTGTGTTTACAGGTTTACTAATTGCTCCACGGTGTGGATCTGGAAGTTGGGCAATACGCCGGAGTTCTTGATGTCGGCTCCGGTCAGTTTGCCATCTACCAGGTAGCTCTTTCCCATGTGGGCTTGCATCCAGCCGATCACTTCGTCGATCGTCGGGGTCGGAATGCGCAAAAGCGATGCAAGCGACTTGATGATCAGCAGCCCGTAGGGGATGTCTTCGGTGAAGTAGCGGTTGGAGTAATCCACGGCGAAGCGTCCGTCAGGTTGGGCGATCATGCTCATCTTTATGCCCTTGAACGCTTTGATCGAGCGGATCTTCTGCGTCAACGAGGCGGCATCGTGCGATTCGTAGTAGTCCAGCAGGTTGGGTATCTCGGCCTGTTGGATGGGCAGGGCGGCCAAGATGGTCTGGAACTCCTGGTCGCAGCGGATCAGGATCTCGGAGCTTCGCTCGTTCCACTCCTCATAAAAGAGGATCTCGCGGTCGTAGCTGTCGCCTTCGTAGGCCGATAGCATGCCGTAGATGCGTGCGGGATGCAGGATGGGGTTGCTGTTTGTTAGCGTAGCCTCCAAGTAATGGCGAAGCGTGCTGGTCGGGGTGCGCAGGGCCTCGCTGAAGAAATGAGCCAAGCTGGGCAGGTCGCTGCTTTGCGATCCGCCAATCTTCAAGGCGGCTTTGTAGCCTTTCAGCTCTGCCTTATGGCCGTATTCAGTTACTCGGCTGATGAAGGGTACGCGCTGGAATCCGAACAGTTTGCGGTCTTTGCCCAGCTCATGTCGCGCCATCCAGAAGAAACCGCTGCTGCATACCACCGATCCAACCTCTGTGTCGGGGCGCAAATAGGGGGCTATCTCGTGCAACGTAGATTGGATAAGGTAGCCGGGCAGACAGCATAGTACGATGTCGGCTGACGGGATAACCTCTTCGGGGCGATTGCTAATCGTGTGTAGGTCTCCCTCGATCAGCTGGTTGTTGGGGTCTGTCACGCAGATGTGGTGCGCCCATTGCGCAGGGTGCCCAGTCAGTAGGTTGACTTGATAGCCTGCGTGGCTGATGCTGGCGGCTACCGTGTGTCCCAGGCAACCTCCTCCACAGATACATATAGTTTGATACGTTTGCATGGGCCTACTTGTTTAATGATGTCAATGCGTCGATGAGTTTATCGTTCTCTTCCGTGTTGCGGATGGCGATGCGGATGTATTGCTTTCCCTCGAATCCGGCCTTCTTGCTGCAATCCTTCAGCAGGATGTTGAAGCGGGTCAGCAGGGTGCTGCAAATGGACTCGGCTGTCTGTCCTGCCGCTACCTCGCAGAGGAAATAGTTGGCTGCCGAAGGGATAACACGCAGGCAGTCGATCTGCTTCAGTTGCTGAAGGAAGCGGGTTCTCTCGTCGACGAATTTCGCCCGTGCTCGCTTGTAGTCCTCCCTGTATTTGATGAAGATCTGCATGTAGAACTCGGCGAAGGAGTTGATGTTCCAGATGGAGACCTCTCGCTTCAGCTGCTGGATGAGCTGTGTGTCGCCCGAAGCCAAGAAGCCGAGGCGCAGACCGGGCACTCCGTAGGATTTCGAGATGCTCTTGATGACTACCAATTGCGGATTGTCGCGCAGCGTTTGTGTGTCGAGTAGCGAAAGGCTGTCGTCGGTTCGAGCGAAATCGAGGAACGACTCGTCGATCAATAGGCGAATGCCCTTCTGTTTGCTCCATTCTAATAAGGAGAGCAGCTCTGCTTTCGAAAGCAGGTTGCCCGAAGGGTTGTCGGGGTTGATGACGAGCAGCTGGTCGATCTCCTTCTTGTCGAAGAAGTCGATCAAGTCTGAGCTGGTGTAGCTGAAGTCGGCATTGTCGGGCTTGAAGTACACCAACTTGTCGGAGCTAAGCCGATTGGGGTATTCCTCGAACGTGGGCAGGCAGACTCCTGTCTTTTTCGATGCGGCCACGTGCATGTAGGCGTTGATCAGCTCCGCTGCTCCGTTTCCTACAACGATTTGGTCGGCTGCGATCTCGGCGTAGCGAGCGGCCAGCTGGGCATTGACTTGCATGCCCGAGGGGTACTCGGTCAGCAGGATGTCGAAATTGGAGCGTATCTCGTCTTTCATGCGTGGGGTGGGGAAGTAGGGGTTCACCAGGTAGCAAAAGTCGAGCATGAAGGGGAAGCGCCAGTAGCCACCAAACCGCTTGCCGTAGAGCGAAAGGGCCTCTTTCCCCTCAGCGAATAGGGCTTCGGCGTTGTTGAGGTCTTGCTGGTCGTCAATCTCATACCATTTCTCGTCGTTGATCACCATGGCTTTCAGGTCGGGCTTGTCGAGTAGCGAGATGACCTTCAGCACCTGCTCGTAATACTCGTTGTTACCCAAGGCTTTGCAGTAGGCTTCCAAGAAGGGGACATACTTGTTGGTGGAGAACTCTTGGCTGAACTTATAGATGTTGACGGTCTTGAAATAGCTCTCCTTTTGGCTGAACTGAAAGGCCTTCTTCGAGATGAAGTTCAAGATGTTGCTCTCGTCGTCGAGGCGCACCACCGTGCCGTCCATCCAGCTTTGGTATTTGGCTACCACGGCCAAGTTGGGGTAGGGGTGGTTGATCAGCTTTGTCAGGATTGTGTCGGAGAAGATCAGGTCTGACTCCAGGAGCAGGGTCTCGTCTTCAACGAGGTAGTGTTTAGCCAGATAGAGCGAGTAGATGTTGTTGGTCTTATCATACACCGGATTCTCTACATAGATAATAGGGGTATTGCCCACCTTGCTTCCTACCAGCTCCTTGAGCTTCTCGCCCTTGTAGCCCACCACCAAGATAATTCGATCTAATGGCAGTTGGCTTAATTGGGTAAGCATACGCTCGATCAAGGTTTGGTTGTGTACCTTGACCATGCATTTTGTGTTGTTCTGAGTCAATTCCCCCAGGCGCTTGCCCATGCCTGCTGCTAATATGATTGCTTGCATACTGTCTTCTTTTTAAGTAATAGCCACATCACGTCATGTCATGTTTCTCCTGCTATAGATGCTCTTTGTTAGAGAAACGCTGCATGAGTCCTTTTTATTGTGTCGTAAATAGCCCCCAAAGGTACTATATTTTCCCCGATTAGCCTTCTCCTCAGCCCTCTGAATTGAGCGGGGTGTCTCCCTTTCTGCAGCCTTTCAATAAGAAAGGACTTGTATATCTGGATAGTTCGGCTCGTCGGCAGGCTGGTAGGCTCCGAAGTAGGTGGTGTAGATCTTGCGCTCCTGTGTGTCGAAGGCGTGGATGCAGAAGGCGTTGCTGCTGAGCTTGTCTTCTTCGCGCTCCACGCGGTTATAGACCACGCCTCGCTCGCTGGGCGCTTGGTTGGTGCAGATAATCATCTGCTGCTTCGGAAGATGCGGTTGCTCGTTGCTTAAGCCGCTGATCTCGAAATGGGCGTTGGCATGGATGTGTCCACCTAAGTAGCAGATAAAGTCGGCCCGGCTGGTCGAGAAGTCGAAATCCACATGGATGGAGTCTCCTCCGAACTGGTCGGGATAGCTCTTTTGCAGGGTGGTATGCCCACGGAATGCCTCTACGATCTCGGGGATCATTTGCCAAGGATGCACGTAGTCGCCATCGCATAGGTAGGTGGAAGCCCCCGTGTCTCTCTGCTGGAAGGGGAAATGGTTCAGTATGATCACGCTGTGTGCTTCGGTCATGCCTTTGAGAGCCACGTTGCCTAACCAATCGATTTGCGTTTGGCTATAGATGGCATAGTTGAGCGTGTTGTAGGTGTCGCTGGGCTGGTCGATCATGTCGAGGGCGATGATGCGGATGATGCCTCCCTGGGGGTTGGGCAGGTCTTCGTAGTAATAGTTCTCTTCGGTTTGTCGCAGGTAGGCGTTGGCGCTGTTGGTGAACAGGAGGTTGGTGATTTCCGATTTGTGGAAGAGGGTGTGCATGATGGGCTCATGGTTCTTCTGAACTCCGATGTTGCTGTCGTGGTTGCCTGTGCAGATTAGGGTGGGGATGCGGTTGTCTTGCTGGATGCAAGTGGCGAAGGAGCGCATGAAGCTTGTGGCTTGAGGCTTCTCGGCGTAAGAGATAAAGTCGCCGGTAATGGCTATGGCGTTGATGCGTAGCGCGTCTTGGTTGGCGAACCGGATGGATTGAAGCAGGTTGATGGGGAGCTGATAATGGTTGCTGGGCGACCAGGAGGATAGGTGCACATCGGAGATGTGTACCAGCTTGAACCGCTCTGTAGTCGCATCGTTGGGCTTTTGATACATGATTTGCCGGATGCGGGCTGTGGCGGCTGTGTTGTTTTGTGTGTAGAGGTGTTCGTTTAGTTCTTGGCGAGATTGAAGTTGATCCACCAAGTCTTTGCTGCATGCGGCCAGTAGCAGCAGGCAGAGATGCAATAGGCAAGTATGGAACGTCTGTTTATTCATGTTGAATAGAGGAAGGTTGAATGTTTAAATTTCGCCCCAGGCTGGTCCTATCGGATGAGCCTGGGGCTTTGGTATAATTTATAGTCGTTTATGAAGGTCTCAGATCTGGCGTGAGCCGTCGCTGATAACCACATCGTACACCTTCGGCTCGCGGCCATACTTGGCCTTGTATTCGCGCTTCGCTGTAGCGATGAAGTTGTCGTAAAGCTCATCCTTCACAAGGTTGATGGTGCAACCGCCGAAGCCGCCGCCCATCACGCGTGAACCCGTTACGCCGCAGCTCTTGGCCAGGTCGTTCAGGAAGTCGAGCTCTTCGCAGCTAACCTCGTAGAGCTTGCTCATGCCGTGGTGCGTCTCATACATCTTAGCGCCTACCGTCTCATAGTCGCCACGCTCCAGGGCGTCGCACACGTCGAGCACACGCTGGATCTCGCCGATAACGTATTCCGCACGCATGTAGTCTTCGGCGCTTACCTCGGCTTTCACTTCGTCGAGCATAGCCATGTCGGCATCACGCAGGAACACCACCTCGGGATGGTACTTCTTCATGGCGGCTACCACGTTCTCGCACGACTGGCGGCGCTTGTTGTAGGCCGATGAGGCCAACTCGTGCTTCACGACAGAGTCGAGCAGCACCAGCTTATAGCCCACGGGGTTGAACGGATAGTACTTGTACTCCAGCGAGCGGCAGTCTAAGCGAATCAGGCTGCCTGCCTTGCCGAACACCGATGCGAACTGGTCCATGATGCCACAGTTCACGCCGCAATAGTTGTGCTCCGTAGCTTGGCCGATCTTTGCCAACTCAAACTTGTCGATACCCAAGCCGTAGAGCTGGTTCAGCGCGAAGGCGAAGGTGCTCTCTAATGCTGCCGACGACGACATGCCTGCGCCTAAGGGAACGTCGCCTGCGAAGACCGTGTCGAATCCCTTCACTGCGCCGCCACGCTTGATGATCTCGCGGCATACGCCGAAGATGTAGCGTGCCCAGCTTGCCTTGGGGGCATCAGCCTCCTCAAGGCCGAACTCGGCATAGTCGTTCAGGTCGAGCGCAAAGGCGCGAACCTTGTCGGTGCCATTGGGCTTGATCTCGGCGATCATTCCTTTATCTACCGCGCCGGGGAATACGAACCCGCCGTTGTAGTCGGTATGCTCGCCGATCAGGTTGATACGCCCCGGAGAAGCGAAGAACGCTTCCTCGGTGGCGAACAACTCGTTGAATTTATTGCTAATAGCTTGTCGCATAAATTTATCGTTTTGTGTGTTTGTAGAAAGGGGGAGCGATTGTTACTTCTTCTCGCTAACCTTGCTGCCTACCAACGCATAGAACAGGATGTAGCCTGCGCATGCCAACGGGATGATGTAGCTGCTCAAGATGTTGCCTGTCATGTCGATTACCAATGCCTGAACGGCTACCATCACTGCGCAACCGAACACCATTGTCATGAAGATACCTGAAGCGGCTGCGGTGTACTTGCCCAAGCCCTCAACGGCCATGTTGAAGATACCGCCCCACATCACTGAAGTACAAAGACCTACGCAGATGAATGCTGCTACGCCGATGGGCACCTCTACCCAAACCATTGACAAGTTAGCCCAGTCAACACCCGGAACGTTTACTGTCCAAGAGGCCGGTGAGAACATACCGAACGCCAAGAGGGCGATAGCGGCTACAGCTACGGTGCTTACCATGGCGCGGCTGGAAACCTTACCTGCGATTGAGCCACCTACCGAACGGCCGATGAACATCGCAAACCAGTAAACCGCTGCGATCAATGAAGCTACACCGGCAGAAACGCCTACCTCGCCAATCAAATACTTGATCATGTAAGTCGGAGTACCTACCTCAACGCTCATATACAAGAAGATGGCCAATGCGCCTAATGCGAAGTGGCGATAGCTCAATGCGCCCTTTACCAACTCCATCTGTACCGGCTCTTGCTCCGGCTCCTCAATCTTCGTGAAGAACAATACAATGGCTGCCAATACGAAGATTGCCAAGGCGATGTACATGGCGGGAGCTGCGTCGGCGATACCTGTCTCTTTGGTTACCTCGCCAATCAACGCACCCAGGATGATGTAAACTGCTACGGCTGCTGCGCTGTTGAACGCACCACCGATCTGGATCAGCTGGTTACCGGTGTTACCACCGCCGCCGAGTACGTTCAGCAAGGGGTTAACAACCGTGTTCAACATACACATACAGAAACCGCTGACGAATGCGCCCAACAGGTAGATCCACATGCTGCCTACTGAGCCTGAGAGCAGCTCGAGCAACATACCTACGATACCAACGCCAAGAGCCATCAACGCTGTCTTCTTATAACCGAACTTCACGATCAACATACCGCTGGGGATACCCATCACCAGGTAAGCGATGAAGTTGGCGTAGTTGCCAATCTGAGACTGGAGCTCAGATGCGCCAAATTGGTTCTGCACGATGACAGCCATCGGAGAACAGAGGTTAGTTACGAACGCAATCATTGCGAAGAGCGCGATCATCATGATAATCGCAGCCCATTGTTTTGCTTGTTGTGCCATTTAATTTAAATTATTATGATTAGTACTTAATTGATTTTTATTCTACGTTGAATTTATAGATCGTCGTGCTGGCGAATGTCTCGCCTGGACGTAGCAGGGTGGAGGGATACTCCGGCCTGTTGGGGCTGTCGGGGAAATGTTGCGTTTCCAGGCAGAGCGCCGCCCGCTCGGGGTAGCGTTGGCCCGGTTTGCCCTCGAAGTGGCCCGTCATCCAGTTGCCCGTGTAGAGCTGCACGCCGGGCTGGGTGGTATAAACCTCCATCTCGATGCCTGTCTTGGGTGAGCTGCAGCGGGCGCAGAACGAGAGTTCCTCGCCTACCTTATTTAATATATAGGTATGGTCGTAGCCTTTGCCGAAGCGCAATTGCTCGAAGTCGGCGTTGATGCGCTCGCCAACCGTATGGGGTGTGCGGAAATCCATCGGTGTGCCCTCCACAGCGGCCTTAGGGCCATAGGGGATGGCGGTCTCGTCGGTCGGCAGGTAGTAGTCGGCGTTGATGGTCAGCAGATGGTCGCCGATGTAGGGGTCACCTGCGCCCGAGAGGTTGAAATAGGAGTGATTGGTCAGGTTTAAGACCGTCGGCTTGCTGGTCGTGGCCCGGTAGGAGATGATCACCTCGTTCTCGTCGGT
>CAKUZF010000057.1 GCA_934718155.1 uncultured Parabacteroides sp.
AGTAAGATTGTCAAAGAACTCATTGGCTGGCAGCCTAAGGCCGCATAGCCATATACTCAAATTTTAACGAACTATTGTGTTTATAATTAGAAGCAATTTTCATGACCCGACAGCCCGCCTGGTGGATTCCCCACGATGTCTGCCAAAATAAAAAAAAGCGAGGAAACTACCGTTCATTACTGTGCTGAGGCTCTGGAATGCCCTTATCCAATAATAAAACGATAGCTCCACGCTTGAATAAGGTATATAGAGCCGCCTACCGCTGGGAGACGGGAGTATATAACAAATACAAGCGCAGAAGCTATTCGATCTACTACCTTGGATAAGAAATTTTCCAGATTTCAGCACAAGATAATATCGAAACGCATCTACGTTATGTCATAATCATGTTATTACGCACAGCCGCCGCTATGCTGGGAGCAAATGTAATTCCTCCGCACGAGACTGCCAAACTTTTTCGTTCTAAATCGCATTCTTCCCCATGAATAAAGTGCGCTGCGCCTTTCGTGCCGGAGGCGCTCCCGAAAGCACCTCGAAGGCCGAGCGTTCGTCTTTACGAGGCAATCGCATACCCATTTTGAAGTATGCGGTTCTTTTCGGCGACTTTTTTATACAAAAAAGTGAGTATTGCCTTGCTTTTGGACACCCCTTAACTTCGCGGCAGAAAAATTAAGAAAAAGAAGCTAAGGAAAAATGAAAAAGAAAACAGTTTTAACCTCTTTCTGCTCGCTGTTGGCAATCGGCTCACTGCAAGCCGTCGAACCCCAGCCCTCGACGCTCAACGTAGACAGCGTGGCGGCGGTGCAGGGAGAAAAGAAGGTGAGAGCTACCTCTTATGAGGACGATTTTAAGAAGTTCCGCTTCGGTGGATATGGCGAGATGGTGGCCAAGTTTATGGATTATGGCACGAACCGCTTCTATGGCGGCACCGACAACAGCGACCATCGCAACTCGATCGCGATTCCTCGCTTTGTGTTGGCTTTCGACTATAAGTTCAACTCGAAATGGCGCTTGGGCGCGGAGATCGAGTTCGAGTCGGGCGGCGTAGGCATGGAGAAGGAGCTGGAAAACTCTGAGAACGGCGAGTATGAGACCGAGATGGAAAAGGGAGGCGAGGTAGCCTTGGAGCAGTTTCACATCACGCGCTTGATCCATCCGGCGTTCAACGTGCGTGTCGGACACCTGATCGTGCCCTTAGGCTTGACCAACGCGCATCATGAGCCGATCAACTTCTTCGGCACCTCGCGCCCCGAGGGCGAGACCACCATTATCCCCTCCACCTGGCATGAGACGGGCCTCTCGGTGTATGGCACCTTCGGCCGAGGCTATGCCACCTTCGACTATCAAGCCTTGGTGGTGGCCGGACTGAACGCCGATGGCTTCGGTCGCGACAACTGGGTGGCTGGCGGCAAGCAGGGGCTGTTTGAGGCCGACAACTTCACCTCGCCCGCCTACGTGGGCCGACTGGACTATCGGGGCGTGCCGGGCCTGCGCGTGGGAACCTCCGTTTATTATTGCCACGACGTTACGGCGAATGCCGACAAACGCTACAAGTACAGCGGCGTGGGCCAATCGGCGCTGGCGCTTTACTCGGCCGACGCCCAATTCAAGAATAAATATGTGACCGCACGAGGCAACATCATCTATGGAAACCTGCAGAACGCGAGCAAAATCAGTGCCGTGACGCTCTCTAATCTTTCCAATTATTACCATGGCGCGATGCGTAAGGTGGCGAAGAATGCGATGTGTTATGGCGTGGAGGCAGGCGTGAATCTAAGTGCCTTTTTCCCGCAGAAAAAGGTGCCCGTCATCTATCCCTACGCTCGCTACGACTACTATAATCCGCAGGAGAAAGGCGAGAACGGCACGACCGTCGAGCAGCGTTGCCAGGTGAGCAAATGGACGGCTGGATTGAACTGGTTCGCCCTTCCCAACCTGGTGATTAAAGCCGATTACACGACTCGCCAGATTGGCACGGGGAAGGTGTTTGGCACCTCGAAATACAAGAGCGAGAATGAGTTCGCAATCGGCGTGGCCTACATCGGATGGTTCACAAACAGATGAAAAAAACAGAAGAATAGGTTATTGATAATAAAGACAAAAAATGAACGAGAAAATGAGAAAATTAGTTTATGGTGCAGCCCTTTTATTGGGCTTGACTTTCGCCACAACCTCTTGTGACGACGACAATTCGAAGGTAACCCCCGATCAGCCGCAGACGGCGAAAGACCTGGATTGCACGCAGAGCAATGTGAGCAGCTGGGGCAACTACATGCGCATCGTGGCTTCGCTGCTGGCCGACGATGCCTCCGACCTTTATGAGGATTGGAACACGAAATACGAGAACGGCGATAGCTACGCCAACTTCTTCAAGGGTCAAGATGCCCTGCGCAGCGTTGAGCAGCTGATCGACGGCTGTTCCGACATCGCCAACGAGGTGGGAACGGCTAAGATTGGCGACCCGTATGACCTCTATGTGAAGGGCGAGACCGAGAAGGCGCTCTATGCGGTAGAGTCGTGGTACAGCTGGCACTCGCGCGAAGACTATCGAAACAACATCTACTCCATCCGTAACGCCTACTACGGCTCGCGCGACGGAAAGATCAGCGAGGCCTCGCTGTCGAAGGCCGTAGCGACTGTGAACGCCGACCTCGACGCGAAGGTGAAGGAGGCGATTGATGCCGCTGCCGCTGCGATCTGGGCGATACCGAGTCCGTTCCGCAACAACATCAACAGCGCCGAGGCCCAGAAGGCCATGGAGGCTTGCGCCAGCCTCGACGAGGTGTTGACCAACAGCTTGAAAGCGGGCGTGCAGACCATCGACAAGCAGGTGCTGAAGGCGGTGGTTGCGAACTATGTGGATGTCGTGGTGCTGCCCACCTACAACGACTTGAAAACGCGCAACGCCGCCCTGCTGGAGACGGTGAAGGCTTTCCAGAGCGCACCGAGCAGCAGCAACTTCGAGAAGTGCGCCGAGGCATGGCTTTTGGCACGTGAGCCGTGGGAGACCAGCGAGGCCTTCCTGTTTGGCCCGGTTGCTGATAAGGGTCTCGACCCCAACATGGACAGCTGGCCTTTGGATCAGGACGGCATCGTGCAGGTGCTCACCTCGGGCAAGTATGACGAGTTGAACTGGGACGGCGACTTCGACGAAGACAACGACGCGATCGCCAAGGCGCAGTCGCTGCGTGGATTCCACACCTTGGAGTATCTGATCTTCAAGGATGGCCAGGCACGCAAGCTGCAATAGGCAATCTCTTATAGCCACACTAAGGTAAGTTTTTTATAATGTTATCATGCGAACTCGGAGCTCAGCCACTCCTTGTTCGCATGAGTAGCATTCTGAAAAGGTTCATTGTTTGTGTTCATAATCAATCAGAAAGAATTCATGAAAGTTAATACCCTATTAAACTATTTCTTTTCCTCCTGCTGGATGATCCTGGCCCTCTCGGCCTGCGAGAAAGACGACATCCAGATCGATCAGGACGACGTGGAGGTGCCGAGCGGCTATGCCTTGTCGGCGGGCACTTCGACCAACTTTATGAACTCCTCGTTGGCCTTCGACAAAGAGTCGGACTGGGTGAAGGGCACCTACCTGAAGCGATTCATACGAGGAGACAAACTCTACAACGACGCACGCACCAGCAGCAACAACTATGGCGGCGGATCAGGTCCCGTCTACGCGGGCTATTCCTGCGGCAGTTGCCATCATAACGCCGGACGCACCAAGCCCACCCTTTGGAGCGAGGGCGGATCGGGCGCTTACGGCTTCTCTTCGATGCTGGTGTATGTCACCCGCAAGAACGGGCAGTTCTTCCAAGACTATGGCCGCGTGTTGCACGACCAGGCCATCTTTGGCGTGCAGCCCGAAGGCAAGCTGAAGGTGGAATGGATCAAGCAGGAGTTCGCCTTCCCCGACGGCGAGAAATATGAGCTGTGCCGCCCGGTCTATACCATCACCGATTGGTATACGAAGATGTGGGACGGCGTGAGGGGCGACTCCGTCGAGATAAAGCCCGACGACCTGCTCTGCACGGTGCGCATACCGCTGCGCCATGTGGGCATGGGGCAGATGATGGCGCTCGACCCCAACGAGATCGAGGCCTTGGCTCGCCGAAGCAACTATCCAGAGTATGGCATCAGTGGACGTTGCAACTACATCACCGAGCGAGGCGTAAAGCGCCTGGGCCTATCGGGCAATAAGGCGCAGCATGCCGACCTGACGGTGGAGCTGGGCTTCTCGAGCGATATGGGTGTGACCAACAGCCGCTATCCCGAGGAGATCTGCGAAGGACAGCTGCAGATGAGCCAGGGCAGCATGATGGGATTGCTCTACGACCAGCTGGACGTGTCGGCCGAGGAGATGGAGAACGTGGATTTCTATTTGCACAGCTTGAGCGTGCCTGCCCGCCGCAACGTGAACGACCCGGTGGTGATGCGGGGCGAGCAGAACTTTTACGAGGCGAAATGCCACCTCTGCCACGTCACGACACTGCACACGAAACCACGGGGAGCCTCGCTGCTGATGGGCACGAACCTGCCCTGGCTGGGCAACCAGACGATTCATCCCTATTCCGACTATCTGCTGCACGACATGGGCTCGGAGATCATGGGCGTAGGCTTGAACGACAACTATGTCAGCGGACTGGCCCGTGGCAACGAATGGCGCACCACGCCGCTTTGGGGAATCGGCTTGCAGGAGACGGTCAACGGACACACCTACTTCTTGCACGACGGGCGTGCGCGCAACTTCGTTGAGGCCATCATGTGGCATGGCGGCGAGGCCGAGGCCTCGAAGAACCTCTTCCAGAAGATGAGCAAGGCCGACAGGGATGCCTTGGTGGAGTTCTTGAAATCATTATAGAAACAGAAAAACAAAGCAAACAGAAAAGTAAAAAAAAGTAGGATATGAAAAAGTTAATAGCAATGATCGCCTTTGCGCTTCTACCCGTGGCTGCAATGGCACAACATGAAGAGGAGACGGAGAATGGCGTTGTCTCGTTGGCAGGACGTGAGGGATTCACGATCGAGACCAAGAAGGGCGACTTCGTGTTTAAGCCCTACCTGATGGTGCAAACCGCAGGAAACTACAACTGGTACGACGACGAGGGGCTCGACAAGGCTTATAACCAAGACAACGTGGCCAACTCGGGCTTCTCGATTCCTTATGCGGTGTTGGGATTCACCGGAAAGGCTTTCAACAAGGTGACCTTCAACCTCTCGATCAACGCGGCTGCCAGCGGAGGCGCGCTGCTGCAGCAGGCCTGGTTCGACGTGGCTTTCAAGAAGCAATTGGCACTGCGTGTGGGTAAGTTTAAGACGCCGTTCTCGCATGCCTACCTGACGACGCTGGGCGAGACCTTGATGCCCCAGCTGCCCCTCTCGCTGGCAACGGCCGTCATCATGCCCTATTCGCTGAACGCCGTCATGCCGAATATCGGCACGGGCTTCGATTTGGGCATCGAGCTGCACGGATTAGTGGGCAACCAGTTTGGCTACGAGGTGGGACTGTTCAACGGAACGGGCTCCTCGATCAACACGGCCACCAAGACCTTTAGCGACGATTGGCACATCCCCTCGCTGCTTTATGCGGCGCGCCTGAGCTATATGCCGAAGGGCGTGATGCCGTCGACGCAGGGCAACCCGAACCGCTTGCATGAAGACAAGCTCCTGTTCGCCGTGTCGGGATCGCTCAATGTGGAGAGCGAGAATGAGAGCACCAACGATTCGCGTGTCGGTGTGGAGTTCGCCATGTTGAAGAACCGACTCTATCTCGCCGCCGAGGCCTATTGGATGAATGTGGGCTTCACGAAGCGTCAGAAGATCGACGAGCATTACAACTTCCTGGGCGGCTACGTGCAGGGCGGCTACTTTGTCGCTCCAAGGGTGCAGGCCGCCTTGCGCTACGACTTCTTCAATCGCAACGGGGCCGACAAGGATGGTTTCCTCAACATCCCCGCCGTAGGCGTGAACTATTTCTTCAAGGGATGCAACCTGAAGCTGCAAGCCATGTATCAATACACGGCCCGCAGTAACCACGAGACGCAGCTCGACCGGGATAACGATAATTTAGGATTGGCCACCCATTCCGCCACGATGTTGCTGCAATACACGTTCTAAATGGATGGAGGAGAGAATCGTATGAGACGGTATTTCTATTCGCTGGTCGGCCTGGTCGGCCTGCTCTCTCTCTGCGGCGCATGCGATGAGGGACGCATCTACGAGGAGGTCTCTGAGGCGCAGCAAGAGGGGCGTGTGGCGAAACTGACGGGCGACTTCAGCGATGTGGCGCAGTGGGCCGACGGCTATAGCGTAGTGCTGGCCGGCTTCGAGGAGGATAATGAGTATGCGGTGGTAGCCAAGGCATTGCCCCTGACGGATGGACCGCTGGAGATGTCGCTGGGAGGCATCTCCGAGAAGGTGACGCAGGTGAAGCTCTGCGCCGTAAACCGCTTGCGAAAGGAGGTGCTAGAGTTTCAATCGGTGGAGTGCGTCGATGTGACGACCGACACCATCCGCCTGGAGGTAGGAGCCCTGAGCGTGGGCATGCTGGATGGCATTCAGCAGCAATTGTTAGACAAGCGTTGCGTGGCTTGCCACGGAGGCAGCACATCGGCTGCCGCGGGGTTGCACCTGACGAAAGAGCGTAGCTTCTCGGCGTTGGTGGATCAACCCGCCACGACCGTGCCCGGAGCCAAGCGGGTGGAGCCGGGGCAGGCCGAGGGCAGTGTGCTTTACGACATCTTGTCGACCGACATGAGCGCGGCGTGGGGCATCGACCATTCGGGCATGCTTTCCGCAACTCCCGTGATGTTGACGTTGATAAAGGATTGGATAAACACTGGAATTGAAGGAAATGAATAATACAGACAACATACAGCAAAGAACGCAACTGCAACTGGAGAATGCGTGGGTGCAGATTTCTGCCTTTCGCATGAAGGAAGGGGTGAGTGAATACCAGGTGATGATTCATGCCACGCATCCCGAGCAGACCTATTCGGAGCAGTTGAACGCCGTTTTAGACACCTATTATAACCTGTTGGAGAAAGAGCTGAAGGGAGCGACGGCGGTCTTCAAACGCTATTTCTTGAGCGACGCTGCCAACCAGGAAGACGGGCTCATGGCCCAGCTGCCCGAATGCGACACGTGCGGATGCTCCGTGATTCAGCAGGCCCCCCTAAACGGCACGAAGGTCGCCCTGTGGGTCTATTTGCTGACCGATATAGAGACCAGCGCCTTGAGCTGCGGCCTCTTTGAGGCCACGCACAGCGCCTATCGCCACCTGTGGGGCGGAAGTGCTTCTAATCAGGCGAAAAACTCGGAGTATCAAACCCGCTTGCTGCTGAAGGACTACATCTTGCAGCTGATGGAGCAGGGCGGCTATCTGGCCGAGAACTGCATCCGCACGTGGTTCTTCGTGCAGAATGTCGACGTGAACTACGCGGGCGTGGTGAAGGCGCGCAATGAGGTGTTCTTCACCCAAAACCTGACGGAGAAGACCCACTATATAGCCAGCACTGGCATCGGGGGGCGCCAAGCCGACCCTTCAGTCAGTGTGCAGCTCGACACCTATGCCGTGATCGGCTTGAAGCGCGAGCAGATCCGCTACCTGTATGCGCCTACCCACCTGAATCCAACCTACGAGTATGGCGTGAGCTTCGAGCGGGGCACCGCCGTGGATTATGGCGATCGGAGGCAGGTGTTTATTTCGGGAACCGCCAGCATCAACAATAAGGGCGAGATTCTCTATGTCGGCGATATCCGTAAGCAGACCGAGCGCATGTGGGAGAATGTCGGCGCTTTACTGGCCGAGGCGGAATGCACGTTCGACCACGTGGGGCAGATGATCGTTTACCTGCGCGACGTGGCCGACTACGCGGTTGTTGATAAGATGTTCAAGGAGCGTTTCCCGGGCGTCCCTTGTGTGATTGTGCATGCGCCGGTGTGCCGTCCGGGATGGCTCATCGAGATGGAATGCATGGCGACAAGGCAGACGGAGAATAGCGTTTTTCCTGCTTTTTAATTTAATTTTTTCTGTCGCGAGGGCCACGGGGATGCTTTCTCCGTGGCCCTTTGTTTGCCGATTAGGCGGCGTTCTTTTTAGCCCGTTTCGCAGCCCTTGCTCCGATGCTGCTCTAAGGCTGCTCCGAGGCTGCTCCGAGGTTGCTCTAATGTTTCTCTAATCCAGGGTTAGAGAAACGTTAGAGAAAGATTAGAGAAACGTTAGAGCTCGATTAGAGCTAAAGCGTTGCAGCTTGGGAGCTGTCATTGCCTTTTAACCCGATTGGTTGACCTTTATCGAATTTGCTTTTAGATCCGGTTGACCGAACGAGCGGCATTATTTCGGCAAGAACCATGTGTATATGGGCGAGTTTTCGTACTTTTGCCTCCAAATCAAATGATCTGAAAAGCATGAGAGATTTCTTGCGCGTATTGCGCCGATTTGTACCTCCCTATAAACGGTATCTGGTGTTGAACATCGTCTTCAACATCCTTTCTGCCATCTTGAACCTTTTTTCCTTTGCCTTGATCATCCCGATCTTGCAGATCCTGTTCAAGATCAATGAGTCGCATTACTCCTTTATGCCTTGGCAGTTCGACGCGTCGAGCTGGGAGAGCTGGAAGGCGTTGCCCGACCTTTGCACGAACAACTTCTTTTGGTATGTGTCTGACGTGATCGAGAAGCAGGGCGGTTCGTTCGCTTTGATTCTGCTGGGCCTTTTCTTGGTGATGGCCACCTTCTTGAAAGTGGCAACGATGTATTTGGCCTTCTACACGATGATCCCAATCCGAACGGGCGTTGTGCGCGATATCCGAAACCAGATCAATCGCAAGATCACGGAGTTGCCGCTTGGGTTCTTCTCGGAGGAGCGAAAGGGCGATATTATCGCGAGGGTGTCGGGCGACGTGAACGAGATTGAGACTTCGATCATGAGCTCGCTCGATATGCTTTTCAAGAACCCGATATTAATCGCGATCTACCTGACGGGCATGATCGTGATCAGCTGGCAGCTGACGCTGTTTGTCTTGATCCTGCTCCCCGTGGCTGGCTACGTGATGGGACAGGTTGGTAAGAAGCTGAAACGGAAGTCGCTGGAGGGGCAGCAGCAGTGGGGCCTCTTGATGAGCCAAATAGAGGAGACGTTGAGCGGCTTGCGCATCATCAAGGCGTTTAATGCCGAACGGAAGATTCAGTCGCGCTTCGAGCGGAGCAACGAGACGTTTCGCGAGATCACGAACAAGGTCTATCGCCGGCAGCAGATGGCCCACCCGATGAGCGAGTTTTTGGGAACGGCCACGATCGCCATCGTGCTGTGGTATGGCGGCTCGTTGATCCTGAGTGCCACCAGCCCGATTGACGCGCCAACCTTTATCTACTATCTGGTGATTTTCTATAGCATTATCAATCCGGCCAAAGACTTGAGCAAGTCGGTCTATGCCATCCAGAAAGGTCTGGCCTCGATGGAGCGTGTGGATAAGATCTTGCAGGCCGAGAGCTCGATTCTGGATCCTGAGCAGCCGAAGCCGATCGCTTTGAAAGAGGCCATCACCTATCGGGATGTGTGGTTTAAGTATCAGGATCAATGGGTGTTGAAACAGATTAACCTGACGATTCCGCGAGGAACGACGGTGGCGCTTGTTGGCCAGTCGGGCTCGGGCAAGAGCACGATGGTCGATTTGTTGCCTCGCTTTTACGACGTGGATAAAGGCTCGATCCAGATTGATGGCGTAGATATTCGCGATGCGAGTCTGTACGACTTGCGCGGATTGATGGGCAACGTCAACCAGGAGGCGATCCTTTTCAACGATACATTCTACAACAATATAGCCTTTGGCGTGGAACATGCCACGCCTGAACAGGTCGAGGAGGCGGCTCGCATCGCCAATGCGCATGAGTTTATCGTGGCCAGCGAGCAGGGCTATCACACCAATATCGGAGATAGAGGCGGAAAGCTTTCGGGTGGACAACGTCAGCGTGTCAGCATCGCGCGTGCCATCTTGAAGAATCCTCCGATCTTGATTCTCGACGAGGCGACCTCGGCGTTGGACACGGAGTCGGAGCGTTTGGTGCAGGAGGCGTTGGAGCATCTGATGAAGGGGCGCACCACGATCGTGATCGCCCATCGGTTGTCCACCATTCGCCATGCCGATTTGATTTGCGTGCTGCACGAGGGCGAGATTGTTGAGCGGGGCACGCATGAGGAGCTGTTGGCCTTGAACGGCTACTACAAGCGACTTTGCGATATGCAGAGTTTTTAATCGGTTTTTAATCAGTTTTTGTCAGTCAAAACAACAGGAAAATAGCAGTCAACATGAAACACATTTTGAATTTCTTACTGGCCTTGCTTCTTTTAGGATGCCAGGTGCAGGATTTCCGCACCGCGCAGGAAGTGTCTTATTTCTTTGATCGCCAAGCGAAACAGTGGGAAGAGTGCTTGCCGTTAGGCAACGGACGCATTGGCATGATGGCCGATGGAGGAGTGGATAGCGAGCGCATCTTGCTGAATGAGATCTCGATGTGGTCGGGCAGCAAACAGAATGCCGACAATCCGGCGGCTGCTTATGCCTTGCCTCAGATCCGGCGATTGCTGTTCGAGGGGCGCAACGACGAGGCGCAAGAGCTGATGTATAACACGTTTGTTTGCAAGGGTGCGGGCAGCAACCTGGGCGACGGGGCGGATGCGCCTTATGGCAGCTATCAATTGTTTGGCTATTTGAACTTGCGTTACACGTATGATAACCAGCAGGATTCGGTGGCAAACTATAGGCGCTCGTTGAGCTTGAGCGAGGCAACCTCCCGAATTTCGTTCAAGCGTGGCCAAGTGGGCTATGAAAGAGAGCAGTTTGCCTCCTTCGCCGACGATTTGGGCGTGATCCATTTGGAGGCCGACGAAGACAAGATGCTTTCGTTTGCGATAGGAATGAGTCGCGCCGAGCATGCCGAGGTGTCTTGCGTTGGAAATGACCTGCTGCTTAAGGGGCGTCTGCCGGATGGCGTGGATACCCTGGAAATGAAGGGAACACGTTTCGCTGCGAGGGTTCGTGTCGTGTTGCCGAAGGGAGGACAGTTGGTGCCTTCCGATACGGTGCTCACGGTGAAAGAGGCTTCGGAGGCGATTGTGCTGGTAGGTTTAGCAACCGATTTCTGGGAGGCGGATGGCTTCGAGGCGACAATTGACCGCCGACTGGCCGAGGCTGAGAAAAAAGACTATCGTTCGTTGCGTCAGGCGCATATCGAGGCTTATCGGGCGCTGTTCGATCGTGTGTCATTGCAGTTGGGCCGTTCGGAGCGCGACTTGTGGCCTATCGACAAACGATTGGCCGCTTTTGCCAACGATAAGAACGACCCTTCGCTGGTGGCGCTCTATTTTCAGTTTGGTCGTTATCTGCTTATCTCTTCCACACGGGTAGGCTTGTTGCCTCCCAACTTGCAAGGACTTTGGTGTAACACGATTCATACGCCATGGAATGGCGATTATCATCTGAATATCAATCTGCAAATGAACCATTGGCCGGCGGAGGTCACCAACTTGTCGGAGTTGCATTTGCCGTTGGTTGAATGGATCAAGCAGCAGGTGCCCAGCGGAGAGCGCACGGCGAAGGCTTTCTACAATGCGCGCGGGTGGGTGACGCACATATTAGGAAATGTGTGGGAGTTTACGGCCCCAGGCGAGCATCCCTCTTGGGGTGCGACGAATACGTCGGCGGCATGGCTCTGTGCCCATCTATATACGCATTATCTCTATACGATGGATGAGGCCTATCTGCAGGAGATCTATCCAACGATGCGAGGCGCGGCTCAGTTCTTTGTGGATATGCTGGTGGAGGATCCTCGCTCGAAGTATTTGGTGACGGCTCCAACCACATCGCCCGAGAACGCCTATCGCATGCCGAACGGACACGAAGTCAGCATCTGTGCGGGATCTACGATGGATAACCAGATTGTAAGAGAATTGTTTACCAACACGATAGAGGCGGCTAATCGTTTAGGCGTAGATGCCGATTTTGCGAATGTGTTGGCGCAAAAGCGCGATCGATTGATGCCGACTACGATAGGGAAGGACGGCCGCATCATGGAGTGGTTGGAGCCTTTCGTTGAGGTGGAGCCAAACCATCGCCACGTGTCGCACCTTTACGGACTTTATCCGGGTGATGAGATTTCGATGGAGCACACGCCCGAGTTGGCCAAGGCTGCCCGTAAAAGCCTGGAAGTTCGTGGCGACCAAAGCACGGGTTGGTCGATGGCGTGGAAAATCAACTTTTGGGCACGCTTGCATGACGGCGACCACGCCTACAAGCTGATTGGCGACCTGTTGCATCCCTGCATCGACGAAGCGGGTAAGGCAAGTGGCGGAAGCTATCCGAACCTGTTCTGTTCGCATCCCCCTTTCCAGATTGATGGTAATTTTGGAGGTACGGCGGGTATCGCCGAGATGCTGGTGCAGTGTCAGACAGGATTGATAGAGTTTTTGCCCGCATTGCCTGCGGCATGGCCCGACGGCAGTTTCACGGGGCTTCGTGTGCGTCGTGGAGGCGAGGTGTCGGCTCGATGGACGAAGGGACAACTGACGGAAGCCGGCTTGAAGGCGACTCGAACGGATGTTTTCCGTATCCGTTTGCCGAAATCGTCGGAAAACCTAAGGTTGAAGATGAATCAAAAGGCCGTTTCGTTACCAGTGATCGATGGCGCGTTGACGGTGCAGATGCAAGCGGGGGATGAATTGTTACTGACGTTCTGAAATTCCATCGTTCGCATGCGCACGTACTATTATATACGCCGCTGTCGGGATGAGGCCATTGCTGCGTTAAGATGAATTTTTTTTGAAAAAAGTTTCCGAAACGCTTGCGGGTTCAAAAAATAGGCGTACCTTTGCATCCGCAATCGAGAAACGACATAGGTTGTGAATCGAGAGGAAGCGATCTTT
>CAKUZF010000058.1 GCA_934718155.1 uncultured Parabacteroides sp.
GCGTAACAGTGGGAGAGTAGGTAGCCGCCGTTTTAGGTAGGAGGGCGTCAGTCTGAAAAGATTGACGCCCTTTTTTGTTATATGCGTAATAAATTGTACTTTTGCGAACTATTATACTAAGCATAAAAAGTCTTGTATGGATATTGAAAAGAAAGAAAATAAAGAGGTAAATAAATTATCGCTATTGATTGTGGCGATTATCGTATTAGTACTGATCATTGCAGGTGCGGGTTATTACATCTATCAGCAGAAACAGCAGATGGATGATTTAGCGCAAACTTTTAGTTTGGAAAAAGAAGAGTTAGAGGATGAGTTTAACGAACTTTCTTTGCAATATGAGGGCTATAAATTCAGTGTAGGAAATGATTCTTTGATTGCTTTGCTATCCACTGAGCAAGCCAAAGTGCAACGCCTTTTAGAGGAATTGCGTACGGTGAAAGCAACCAATGCTAAAGAGATTTCTCGACTGAAGAAAGAGTTGGCAACCTTACGCAAGATCATGCGCAACTATGTGCAGCAGATCGACTCGTTGAATAGAGAGAATGAACAGCTGAAGGTGGAAAAGAAAGAGGCTGTTCAGAAATACAAACAAGCGACATCGCAGGCGGCGACTCTCAAGAAAGAGAAAGAGAAGTTAACAGAAAGAGTAACTTTAGCGAGCCGTTTGGATGCTACTGATATCCAGGTAACTCCGGTCAATGGACGAGGTAAGTTGGCGAAGCGAATCAAGAACATGCAACAATTTGTCGTGAACTTCCAAATTGCGAAAAATATCACGGCTCCTGTAGGTGAAAAAGCTGTGTATGTACGCATTATGAAACCGGATGATGATATCTTGATGAAGAACCGGTCGGATGTTTTTGCTTTTGAAGGGAAGGAAATAGGTTATTCGATGAAAAGAATGATCGAATATGAAGGTGAAGATGTCGCAGTTACGATGTATTGGGATATAGAGGAGTTCCTTTCTCCTGGGACATATAGAGTGGATATATTTGCGGATGGCAATATGATAGGCCGCAAGAGCTTCTCGATTAAAGATTAAGGTCTTTCAATAGAATAAACGAGAATGATTAAAGCCCGAATAAGAGTAGAAGTTGCTTATTCGGGCTTTTTTATGTTGAGAGGAATGAGTTCTGGTTACAGATTGGATTTTAGATAGTCTTCGATTGTGAAAGAGTGTTCTTGCAGTGTGTCGTTAGGCAGTTTCGATGAAGCTTGAATGACCAATGGCTCATTATGCATCACTTGCCTATCTAGGAAACTGAGGATATCAAACAACTGGGTATGCATAGGAGTGGAGGAAACCTCATGGCCTGCCTTGCTTATTCGATAGAACGCATAGGGCACTTTTGCGGCCTCTAAGCTTTCTGCGATTTTAGCGGATCCCCATAATCCTCCCAGTCCTGGAATGCTGGCAGCACGATAAGGTACTATAGGGTCGGCATCTCCATGGAAAAGCATAATCGGACAAGGAGATTGAGGCCATTGTGGCGAGTTGATATCGGCAATGGCACCAGCGAAAGACACTACGCCTGCATAGCGAAACTCTTTTGGGAGAAAAGAGTGTGAAGTGTTATTTTGACACAATTGATATTCAGCTTGCAGCACGCTAATCGCTCCGGCACTTGATCCGCTCAGAATGATTCGCTGTGGGTCGATTTGCCATTCTTCGCTGTGGTCAATAACATAGTTGGTGGCTGTATAGAGATCGAAAACAGCGGTTTGAATGGCTGTTTGCAGTGCATCCATGAAGTCAGTTGGTTGGTTGACTTGCGACGCATCGAAATCTTTCAAGGTTGTTCGATAGTCTGTAGATATAACGGTATAGCCCTGTTTGGCGAAGAACTCGAAAAACTCAGTGTAATCTGTCGACGCTCGATCGCCTCCTTTGAATCCTCCTCCGAAAGCAAAGAGAATGACGGGGCTTTTCTTGCTCTGTTTGGAATAGTCGTTGGTAGCTGTATAGCGATCCATCCGTAACGTGTCGTTCCCTTGTATAGCGAATATTTCTGTTTGCTTCTTGATTTGTTGTGTAGCTGCTGTCGTAGCTTTTTGTTGGCATCCCATGCATGCCAAAAGTATGCCCAATAGGCATCCTGCTAATAAATGCTTCTGTCTCATGATTATCGAAATTTTTAATGCAATGAGAAAGAAACGCCGCCCAAAGACCGGGCGGCGTTTCTTGTAATTAGACTGAATTCTCTATTTACTCAATCTCGATATTGTGTTGGATCGGTTTGAGTAAGAATGTGAAGGTGTAGTCGCCGTAAGGAATTTGGTATTCCGGGCGTGCGATACGGCCCCAGCTGTCTTCGCATCCTAAGCCCATCTGCACTTTCTCGAAGAGGAAGTTTGTCAGGTTGGCTTCGTCCACCTCGGGGGAGTGGCGTTGTGCTTTCTGCTCGCCATCGTCGAGCGATTCCATGGTGTAATGGAGCGCTGAAGCAGAGAAGGGCTCTGCGGCTACCACCTCTATACCATTGCCAGCCTTGTTGAAGAGTCTCCACCAGCGAATGTCACTCTTTGTTCCGTTCTCTTGTGGACGGATATAAGAGTAGAACTGCTCATCGACGGTCTGGCGATAGATGCCTAAGTTTGCGTTGCCTTTGCGATCGATATAGTTTTCCACCGGACCACGGCCGTAGTACTCAATCTCGCTGAAGCATTTCGGCATAGGCATCTGCATACCGAAGCGGAACATGTTAGATACCTTGGCGTTCTTATCCGCTGTCATCTGCTCGTTAACGAGGATTGCTCCCTCGTTGTTGATGCGATAAGTCATGGCTAACTTCGCAGAAACTGCGGGCATCTCATAAACCGCCTCGACAACGGCTAAGCCCTCTTCCATGTGTTGGTTCAGGCTAGTCAGTTTCATGATTGGGTTCTTCCAGTCGGCATACTTCTTCTGCAAGTTTGCGCCGAAGTCGTTGTCGGTCGGTGCACGCCAGAAGTTCGGCTTCAAAGCCTCACCGTCGAGCAGGATGTCTTGTCCCTTCACGGTGTATTTCGTTAGGAAGCCACTCTTTCGATTGAACTCTGCTTGGAAGTCATTGCCCGAGACGATCAGATAATTGAGATCGTTATCTGTTATGGCAGGTTCTACGGTCTTTATGTTGCTCTGTGTCGCATTCGCCAACTTCATCTCTGGTGCCTTGTATGGATTCAGCGTGAGTTGATCTTTAGCCACCTCGTGACCAGCGGGAAGCAAGCCTTCGCGGTTCTTCAATTTATAAGAGATGTTGAGCAAAAATTCAGTGCACTGACAAACCTTTCCGAGGTCTAATTTCAGTGTAGCGGTTTGCTGCGGAGCCACTTTTAAGTCGTCGATACGACCACTGCGGAGCACCTTGCCGCCCTTCAACACTTCCCACTCTAAGTAATAAGCCGAAAGGTCGCGGAAGAAGTTCTCATTATAGATCTTGATCTCGCCGTTCTTCAAGTCGTTGCCCGCTGTAGTCCAGATGTTCTGATAGTAGTAGCCTACCTCATACATGTGAGGGTTGGGCACACGGTCTGGGCTGATCAGTCCGTTGTCGCAGAAGTTGTTGTCGCTGGCGTCAAAACGGTTAAAGTCGCCACCATACGCATAAATCATCTTTCCATTCTTGCCTTTCCAGCGAGCCGACTGATCGACGAAGTCCCAAATGAAGCCTCCTTGATACTTCGGATACTTACGAACCAGATCCCAATACTCTTTGAATCCACCTTCAGAATTACCCATTGCGTGTGCATACTCGCATTGGATCAATGGCTTTTGTTGCGAATCGTCTTCGCAATACTGGGCGCACGATTCGTAGCCTAAGTACATCGGGCAGTAGATGTCGGTTTTACCCGTTTTCGCTGCCTGCTCATATTGCACGGCACGTGAGGGATCCTCTGCCTTTATCCAGTCGTAGGCCGCTTCGAAGTTCTGTCCGTAACCGGCCTCATTGCCCAACGACCAGAAGATGATGCTCGGGTGGTTGAAGCCTCGTTGCACGTTGCGCTGGTTGCGCTCCATGTGCGCCTTTGCAAATGCGGGATTCTTAGCCAAGGTCTCGTCGTCATAGCCCATACCGTGCGACTCAATATTCGCCTCGGCTACGACATAGATTCCATATTGATCGCACAGGTCATACCACAGGTTCGCATCCGGGTAATGGCATGTACGTACGGCATTCAGGTTGAACTTCTTCATGATCTGAATGTCTTGGATCATGCGCTCGCGCGAGAGCACATAGCCACCGTCGGGGTCCATCTCATGACGGTCTGCTCCCTTGAACAAAACCGGCTGACCATTCACCAAGATCTGCGCATTCTTCAACTCGATCTTGCGGAAGCCAACCTTCACGGGTATCACCTCCAAAGTCTTGCCGCCCTGTTTCAGCGTAGCGCGCAAGGTGTATAAGTAGGGGGTCTCGGCCGACCATTTGCTCGGATTGCTTACGTCGATCTTCGCCAGGGTCTTGCCCGAAGCGGCTACGGTTTGTTGTGCGACAGGCTTGCCCGAGGCATCGAGCAGTTCTAACTCTACCGTTCCTTTCCCTTTCACATCCATAGCGATCGACAAGGATCCGTCTTTGTAGCTTGCGTCCAAGTCGGGCGTGACACGGATGTCGGCGATCTGTTGATGATTGCGAGCGTAAAGATAGCAATCGCGGCCTACGCCAGAGTAACGGAAAAAGTCTTGGTCTTCAAGATAGGTTCCATCACACCAACGGAACACTTGGAAGGCGATCAAGTTCTTCTGTCCGGGCTTCAGGTAGCGTGTTAGGTCGAACTCGGCCTCCAGTTTGCTGTCTTCGCTGTAGCCCACGTATTGTCCATTCACCCAAATGTACATGTTCGAGGTGACGGAGCCAAAGTGCGCCATGATCTGTTTGCCTTTCCAGTCGGCGGGCACCTCGATCTCTCGGCGATAAGAACCCACATGATTCTCAACGGTAGGCACTTGGGGAGGATTATTCTTGAATTGTTCACGCCAGGGGTAACCAACATTCACGTAGATCGGATCGCCATAGCCATTCAGTTCCCAAACGGCAGGCACTTGCATGTTGCCCCAGCCTTTGTCGTTGTAGCCAACTTTCCAGAAGTCGGTAGGGCGAGCATCTGCGTTGCGCACCCAGAAGAACTTCCAAGTGCCGTTCAATGTCATGAAGTTGGAAGATAGCTCTTTATCTGCCTTTTTTGCCATGTCGGCATTCTCGTAGGCAAAATAATTCGTGTGCATAGGCGCACGGTTGACGGCGTTGACGTTGGGATCAAGCCATTCGTTCGACTGAGCCGACGCTGTAAAAGCGAGAGCAAGCATCAGTCCGGACATCCATTGTCTTTTCATGCTATTCTTTTATTTAATGTGTTTTATATCTATATTGCAAAGTTAAAAATAAAAATCAGGTCTGTGCCAATCGGGGAGGAAAACATTAAAGAGCGCCTTCCCAGACAAAGCAATCAGAGAAAAGAGGTTCTCCTTTTAGGTGAGTTGCCTCGTTGAACAACCCAAATACCGATGAGCCTGATCCTGACATCGAGGCGTAAATCGCTCCCTTTGCGTAGAGCTTCTCCTTGATTTGCTCAATACGTGTATGTTTCGGGAAAACGCTGGCTTCGAAATCGTTCACCATTAATTCTTTCCATTCCGTTACAGGCCTTTTTGCGATTTCTTTCAAGCTGCGCATCGGTTGGCGGGGCGTAACATTGGCATATGCCTCAGGGGTGGAGACGGCGATGTCGGGCTTAACCAGGCAAAGGTGATACCCCTGCAACGAGAGCGAGATGGGCTCGAAGCAATTGCCTGTGCCCGTCGCAAACACGGGCTGGTTGCGGATGAAGAACGGACAGTCCGCACCGATCGGTGCTACGATCGTCTCCAGTTCATCGGGCGTCAAACCCAACTGGCAGAAATCATTTACTAAACGCAATAAAAAGGCAGCGTCGGCCGATCCTCCACCTAATCCGGCTCCGAAAGGAATAGCCTTCAGCAGGTGAATCGCCAAGGGAGGAACCTCGCGCACCTTTCGCAGCGCGTTCAAGGCACGCACCACCAAGTTTTTCTCGGGCGGCGCATCCACGGGGATGCCTGTCGCCTGAAAACTGTCGGTCTCGGCCGAGACCACCTCAAGTGCCTCTTTGACGGGGATGGGATAGAAGATCGTCTCGATATTGTGGTAGCCATCGGGGCGTTTACTTACGATGTTCAGTCCTAAGTTGATCTTTGCGTTAGGAAAACAAATCATCTTTGAATAATGGGTTTTGGTGAGAAAAAAAGAGAGTTTAAACCGACCGGAGTCTTGTTTCGAGGAGGAGGAGTTGCTGTTTAGCCTCCAGCCCTCCCGCATAACCCGTCAGTCGCTTGTTTTGGCCAATCACTCTGTGGCAAGGGATGAGCAGGGAGAGCGGATTGGCTCCAATGGCGTTGGCCACGGCTCGCACGGCTTCCGGTCTGCCGATCCGCACGGCCACATCCCTGTATGAGCAGGTGCTGCCATAGGGAATCTGCTGCAAAGCCTTCCATACCTCTTGCTGAAAAGGGGAGCCTATCGGCCATATAGGGAGGGTGAACGAATCTCGCTCACCCTCGAAATAGGCTTGTAATTGCTTGATTGCCTCTCGAGTCAATGGTGTCTCGCCTGCTTGAAAGACTGCCTGGGTGGCAGCAGCCACCCGGCGGTCTATTCGTTCTTGGCGAGCCCTGTTGAGCATCCAGTCGCATAGGCACAATTGCCCTTCGCAATCTCCCAAGAGCAGCGTGCCGCATGGCGAGTCATACACTTCAGTGTAGAGTGTGCGAATAGGTTGAGGCATATCGAAATGGTTTTAGCAATGTTCGGCCTCGACCTCGTCTGTATGCAATGGGATTCGCTTGCCTAAGCGGCGTGCTCCATCGGCGGTAATCAGGTAATCCTCCTCGTTGCGGATGCCTGAGAAGTCTTTGTAGGTGAAGAGCTTGTCGTAGTTGATGAACTCCGTAAACTTGTTCTCCTTGCGCCACAGATCCATCAGCTCGGGGATGAAGTAAACGCCCGGCTCGATTGTCAATACGAAACCCGGCTCTAACTTACGGCCCAGACGCAATGACTTGCGGCCGAACTGCGTGCTCTTCGGCTGTCCGTTGTAGCCTACGTACATCTCGCCGAGATTCTCCATGTCGTGTACGTCGAGACCCATCATGTGGCCTAATCCGCAAGGCATGAACATGGCGTGCGCACCCGCCTTCACAGCCTCCATCGGGTCGCCTTTCACGAAGCCCAGGTCTTTCAATCCCTCCATGATCACCTTGCAAGAGAGCTCATAGATGTCGACAAAAGGCACACCCGGACGCAAAGCCGCAACAGCCGCCTCGTGAGAAGCAACTTGGATGTCGTAAATCTCCTTTTGGCGTGTAGTGAACTTCTTGTCTGCCGGCATGGTAGACGACATATCGCCTGCGTAGCCCATCTCCGTTTCCGCTCCAGCGTCGAGCAGCAGCATGTCGCCCGGCTTAATCACGTGGCTATGGTCGTGGTTGTGCAATGTCTGTCCGTTGATCGTAGCGATCGTGGGGAAAGAAAGGCTATAGTTGTTGGCATAAGCCACAGCCGATACAGCGGCCGCTACGTCAGACTCGCGCAAGCCCGGACGAATGGTACGGATGGCGGCCAAGTGCATCTCGGCGGTCACGTTGCAGGCCTTCTCGATCTCGACGATCTCCTCCTCGCTCTTGTAGATGCGCTGGTTTACTACGCCCATGATGAACGGAACAGAGGGCTTCTCCGCGCCCGGAGCGATGCCCAGCCATTGCTGCAGCTTGATCTGATGCTCTGCGCGATAAGTGGGCAGGTAATGAATCTGCTGGCCTTTCGCCGCGGCCGATTTCAAATAGGTCTCGATTTCCTTAAACGGACGCACCTCGGTGATGCCGGCGGCCTCGCTCTTCTCCTTCAAGGTGGGCTGCGTGCCCATCCACACGATAGCGTCGATGGTCAGCTCGTCGCCAAAGATGATCTCTCTGTCGTTGTCGATGTCGATGATCGCTGAAAGCCCGGCGTAGGGTAATCCGAAGAAATACAAAAAGGTAGAGTCTTGGCGGAAGTGATAGGTGTTGTCCAGGTAGTTCATGCCACACTCATCGTTTCCCAAGAATAATAAAAGGCCTGAGCCAATCGCCTTTTTCAAAGTAGCCCGGCGGGCCATATAAGTTTCTTTACTAAACATAGCTGTATTTTTTTTGTTTTGCGATACGAAGGTACTAATTAAAGTGAGAGAAGAAACCTGTGTCCGAAAAAATTGTGTACTTTTGCGCTTTAAATAAGGTAAAATAGAATAAAACAAAGAAACTATAAGAAGAAAATGGCAAAAGAGTTGAAAGAACTTACCCCCAGAAGTGAGAACTATTCACAGTGGTATCAGGATTTGGTGATCAAGGCCGACTTGGCCGAGAACTCAGCCGTTCGTGGCTGTATGGTCATCAAGCCGTATGGTTATGCGATTTGGGAGAAGATGCAGCGCATCCTCGACGATAAATTCAAGGAGACGGGCCACGTCAACGCCTATTTCCCCCTGCTGATCCCGAAGTCGTTCCTCAGCAAAGAGGCCGAGCACGTAGAGGGTTTCGCCAAAGAGTGTGCCGTGGTGACACACTATCGTTTGAAGACGAATCATGATGGCACGGGTGTCGTGGTCGATCCCGCCGCTAAGTTGGAGGAGGAGCTGATTATCCGTCCGACATCCGAGACGATCATTTGGAATACGTATCGTAACTGGATCCAGTCTTACCGCGACCTGCCCATCCTTTGCAACCAGTGGGCTAACGTGATGCGTTGGGAGATGCGTACGCGCCTCTTCCTCCGTACGGCCGAGTTCTTGTGGCAGGAGGGTCACACCGCTCACGCCACCCGCGAAGAGGCCGAGATTGAGGCAAAGAAGATGCAGGCGGTTTATGCCGACTTCGCCGAGAACTACATGGCTATGCCGGTCATCAAGGGCGTGAAGTCTGAGTCTGAGCGTTTCGCCGGAGCGTTGGATACCTACACGATCGAGGCGATGATGCAGGACGGAAAGGCTTTGCAGGCTGGTACGTCTCACTTCCTGGGCCAGAACTTCGGAAAGGCCTTCGACGTGACTTTCATCGACAAGGAGGGAAAGAGCGATTATGCTTGGGCAACCTCTTGGGGCGTTTCAACCCGTTTGATCGGTGCGCTGATCATGTCGCATTCCGACGACAACGGCTTGGTGCTTCCGCCTCATTTGGCTCCGATCCAGGTAGTCATCGTGCCTATCTATCGCAACGCCGAGCAGCTGGCCGCTATCAGCGAGAAGGTGGCAGGCATCGTCGATCGCTTGAAGGCGATGGGCGTTTCGGTGAAGTATGATGATGCCGACAATCGCAAGCCGGGCTGGAAGTTCGCTCAGTATGAGTTGAAGGGTGTTCCCGTGCGTTTGGCCTTGGGTGGCCGCGACTTAGAGAACGGCACGATCGAGGTGATGCGTCGCGACACGTTGGAGAAGGAGACTCGCTCTATCGAGGGCATCGAGGAGTATGTAAAGAACCTGTTGGAGGAGATCCAGGCCAATATCTTCAAGAAGGCTTACGACCATCGTCAGGCCAACATCGTGAACGTTGACACCTACGAGGAGTTCAAAGAGCAGATCGAGAAGGGCGTCTTCATCATGGCTCACTGGGATGGTACGGCTGAGACCGAGGAGAAGATCAAGAACGAGACGAAGGCTACGATCCGATGCATCCCGTTCGATGGCGATCCTACGCCGGGCAAGTGTATGGTGACGGGCAAGCCGTCGGCTCGCCGTGTGCTCTTCGCTCGCGCTTACTAATCGAGGTATAAAGCACATTTCTATATGATGGGCTGCGTAGCGGTGGCAAGATCAAGCCACCGCTACGCAGCTCTTTTTTTGTGGAAAAGGATGGCGGCGCATATCCCCCTGAGCCTCTTGAACGATTCAAAGGAGAAGAAAAAGAGGCGAAAAGTTTTGGTGGTTTAAAAATAAACGCTACCTTTGCAGCGCATTTGAGAAACAGATGCTAAAATCATTCGGGGTGTAGCGCAGTCCGGTTAGCGCACCTGCTTTGGGAGCAGGGGGTCCCAAGTTCGAATCTTGGTACCCCGACAATATTAAAGGCTTGGAAATCATTCGGTTTTCAAGCCTTCTTGTTTTATGGTGCTTCCCTCTGATCGGCTCACCGCCGTCTCATCCTTTGGCCTCCCTTTGGCCCATGCTGCGAGAAGCGATTCATCATCTTCTGCTCTATCTCGTAAACACGTTGAATCTGCTTCTGTGTCAGGAATTGTGAGTATTTCTTGTAATACTTTTGCCGGATGCTGAGAATCTTCTCGCTCATCTCAAACCGCTTCTTGATGTTCTGCTCAATCTGGGCGTCGGAGTCGTTCTTGTGGAAACGAGGGCGAGGACCGAGCGCCCAAACCTCCTTTTGGCACTGGGTGTAGGTGTCGACAAACTTGGCTGTGACCTTGTCGTCGAGCGACAAGTCGGTGGCGATGTGCTGCGCTTGCTTTTCAGCCAGTTGCTCACGAGATAGGCGCTCTTTGGGTGTTGAATTCTGAGCGAAGGCGTTGACGGCGAAAAGCATCATCGCGACAACTAAAATCAGGTTGCTAACAATCTTTTTCATAATCCAAATCATTTATTTCTTATTGATAATCGGTTCGTTTTAATGGTTGAGGAATACATCCTCTTGATACATGTCGAGCAGGTAATCTTGGTCGCTTGCTGATAGCTGGGCGAAAGCCTGTTCCAGTTCCTGCATGTCGATGTCGGCCTCCGTTGGTTGAGAAGCTACGTAGTCTATTTTGATGGCAAGGAAAGCCGCGACGGCCGCCGCTGCCAATAAGGCCGCAGGCCAATAAGCCTTGCCTATGCCATGCGCTCTTGCGGGGATGCGAATCTCCCTCGGAGCCTCTTCCTTCACGGCATCAAGAATGTTCGCCTCCATTTGGGCGAAGAAACCCTCCGGAGTGGTGTATGGCATGCGTTTGCCTATCTGGTTGAAATCGAAATCTGTATCCATATCTTTATTCGTTTGCGTGAATATACTTGATGATTTTCTCTTTGGCCGCATGATAGCTGGCCTTGATGCTTGTGGCTGTTGAGCCTGCTATCTTGGCAATCTCGTCGTAGCCCAATTCGTCGTAGTAGCGCAGGTTGAAAGCCAGTTGCTGCTTGGGTGGTAGCCGGAGTATCGCCTTCTGCAACTCCACGGCCACTTTGTCGTCGTAGTCGATGTAGTTGTCGGCGGCTATCAGGCTTACGCCAGTCGATTCGGAATCGATCGAGACCTCCTCCTGCCTGCGCTTGCCGATGAGTCGCAAAGCCTCGTTGGTCGCGATGCGGTATATCCAGCTGCGGAAGGAGCAATCGCCTCGGTACTGATCGAGCGAGCGGAATAGCCTGACGAAAGTCTCTTGCGAGGCATCTTGGGCATCTTCGTGCGAAACCACCAGTCGGCGTATGTGCCAATAGATTGGCTCCTGATACTTCGCAAGCAGCATGCGGAATCCTATTTCGCGGTTGCGTTCGAGGGCTTCGATTATCTCTTTGTCATGTGTTGTCATAAACAGTTTGATGATGAAACAATGTCTTTTCGTCATTCCAACGGGCCCGTTTTCATGAACGTTCTATTTATTAGACCTCGCCAACTGGGAAAAGTAAAAAGAGCGAGTAAAGTTTATTTTACAAGATATATGATTGCTTGTAGCATTTCTAAGAAACGTGCTGCATGACCGCCATCCATCTGCACATGATGAAACTGGAAGGAGATGGGAAGCGTGGTTCGGAAGAAGCTACGGCGATAACTCCCCCACATCAGCATGGGGTTGCAGAACATATCGGTGTATTGATTAACGATACTATCAAGCGCCGTCGCTATCATCGCCGATGTCCCAACCACCATCGCATCCTCTAAAAAAGATGACTTACATTCAGCAGCAGCCTCTGCCGTCAGGCGAAGATAATCTTCATTAAACTTCTGAATATTATCAGAATAAGGAATGTCGCAGGAGTTGATTCCGCCCTTCTTGTTTTCCACAATTACGTTAATGGCGATTGAATCGTATTGCATCAATCGCCAGGATGAACCAGATCCTTTTTCCGGAAGAAGATAAAATTCCCTGGTTCTCGATGCTGCGCGACCTATCGCCCAGCATAAGATCATATTGAATTTCCATCCCCTCTTTCTGCTTATCTTCAAGATTCGGGAAACATCGAATGTCTTGGTCAGGGTTACCATCGGCATCGGCGACGACATCCATAATTCGAATGCCTCCGCCCTGGAAGTTTCTCTTGGATTTATCTCTTTCTTCATAACATTCTCTTTTTTATACTTGCTTTTCTCGTTTCAGCCCAGGAAAATAGCAATAGACGAGTAATGCGGGCACTAAGGTTGAGAAGAATTGCAGATAAGTAAACTCATACAACAGCCAATCTATCCCTACTATTACTCTGATAGAATACAAGCCAACAATTACAATCATCACCAATCTATGTAACGGTAATTTTCTCATATCGCCTGCAACAGAGAGCGCATATAAGCCTGCAATGGCAAAGCCTACAGCCAGGCAAACCGTAACAACATACAACAGCCATTCCTGCTCGAAACAGAGATGCCTCATTTCATCCCAAATATCATAAGCCTTGAATGCCTCCTCTAAAAAGAAGAGGCAAATCAAATGGCCTATGGCAATCAGAAAATGAAGAAAGGCTCCTACTCTTAACCTAAATATATTTAGCATAATTTCTACTCTATCGGAATCCAAATCTCTGTTAGCAATTCCTCCGGAGCCGTTGTCTCCGGGTCGTTCAGGTAACGCTCAAACATCTGACAATGCTCCAACACTCCGCTTCCCAACTTCACCTTCTC
>CAKUZF010000059.1 GCA_934718155.1 uncultured Parabacteroides sp.
TACAAGTAATCCTCCTCTCGCAGTTTCGAGAAGGTCTGGATGCCCACCGGGCAACGTTGCAGCTGCTGTCGTTCCATAATCGATCGGATTTATTTTGTTATCGCTGCGAAGATAGGAAAAACAATCGTTATAACAATCCTTACGATCAAAAAGTCACAGGAGGCGAAGCGAATCAGACAGATAGACACAAAACCCTAAACAGAAATCATAAAACATTAAAAAATCACAATAATCTATTCAATAAGCCTTACCGTATCTACAAATCCATATTTTTGCATCGAAAATGAAACGAAACCCATTCATACTACGCAACACAGCATTTTCGGCTGTTTCGCTCATGCACTTAGGAGTAACCAACATTCTTGTAAAAAGATCAATCACCTACAGATGCAATGAGGCGTGTTACATCTATCATAAGAATCTTCGGATTTAGTAGGCTATCTATTCCCCTCAGCGATACAGATAACTTATTAGTAACGAATTTATAATTTAATGGGCTTAATCATATTATATCTTACAGGTGCACTGTCACTATCTTTTTTATGCTCCGTTCTTGAGGCGGTGCTTCTTTCCACTCCGATGTCGTTTATCTCGATGAAGGAGAGCCAAGGCGACAAAACCGCCTCGTTGATGAAACAGTACAAAAACAATGTAGACCGTCCGGTGGGCGCAATCCTTTCGCTCAACACGATTGCTCACACCATCGGTTCGGCCGGTGTGGGCGCTGAGTCGATCAAGCTGTTTGGTGAAGAATACTTTGGCATCATTTCGGCGATTCTGACATTACTGATTCTGGTGCTTTCCGAAATTATACCGAAAACCATTGGTGCCTCCTACTGGCGTTCGTTGGCGATGCCATCGGCCAGGGTTATCCGAATGCTTATCTTCATCACCTATCCGTTGGTTTTGCTCTCGGAACTCATCACGAAGGTGTTTACGCCGAAAGGGAATCCCGTCTCTATGAGCCGAGAGGAGGTTTCGGCCATGGTTGACGTAGGCACCACGGAAGGAATCTTTCGCGAATCGGAGAGCAAGATTATCAAGAGCTGTATTCACCTATCGGGGGTCAAGGCGAAAGAGATAATGACACCCTCCATCGTGGTAGAGTCGGCCTGCATAGACCTGACCGTAAAAGAGTTCTACGAACAAGAGGAATGGAAGTTCTCGCGCATCCCTGTATATAAGAACAGCAAGGAATACATGGTTGGCTACGTGCTGAAAGACATGGTGCTCGAAGCGTTGTCGGAAGACAAGTTCGAAACCAAGCTGTCCGACCTGACACGTCCGATACTCTCATTCAGGGAAGAAGAATCGGTCTATCAGATATGGGAAAAGATGCTGAAAAAACGAGAACATATCTCTATCATTGTAGATGAATACGGATGCCTTCGCGGAGTGGTCTCGATGGAGGACATCATCGAAGCAATGACTGGCGTAGAGATCGTAGATGAAGACGACGTGGCCGTGGATATGCAAGCATTGGCCAAAGAGAAATCGCTTTTGATGATGCAAGACAAGAAATAAGGATAAAAAAAGGATGTGTCGCACGGAGCGGCACATCCTTTTTTTTATTACATCAACCGCTACGGGATTAGCTCAAGCCCAATGATGCCTTGATCTGGTTGATCTTCTCAGCGGCTGCCTCGTCGGCTTCGGGCAACTCATCAACACTCTTCACCTTCGAATGCACCTCGCAATAGAACTTAATCTTAGGCTCTGTGCCTGAAGGACGGATCGACACCTTCGTGCCATCCTCTGTGAAGTATTGCAACACGTTCGACGTGGTAGGCATATCCAATGTGATCACCTCATTCTCCACATAGTCGTGACACTTCAGCGTCGCATAGTCGTAGAAAGCCACCACCTTGGAGCCAGCGATCTCCGACACGGGATTCTCGCGGAAACGCTTCATCATAGCCTCAATCTCCTCGGCACCGCTCTTGCCTTTCTTCACCACAGAGATACCCTTCTCCTTCGAGAAGCCATACTCTACGTAGATCTTCTGCAACAAGCTGTACATGCTCAAGCCCTGATCTTTCGCCCAAGCGGCAATCTCGGCCAACATGGCGCAAGCGGAAACCGCATCCTTATCGCGAACGAAGTCTTCGCAAAGGAAACCATAGCTCTCCTCGCCACCACCGATATAGGCCTTCTTGCCCTCGTTCTCGCGCATGACGTTGGCAATCCACTTAAAGCCCGTATAAACATCGTAGATCTCCACGCCGTTCTTCTCGGCTATCGTCTTGATGGTCTCTGTCGTTACGATCGTCTTCACGATATACTCCTTGCCGTGCAACTTACCCAGCTCTTTCCAGCGAGTGATCAGGTAGTAGACAAACATCAAGGCCGTCTGGTTGCCATTCAGCAACACCCATTCGCCCTCGTTGTTCTTCACCGCTGCACCCACACGGTCGGCGTCGGGATCGGAAGCCATCACGATGTCGGCATCTACCTCTTTCGCTTTCTCGACAGCCATTGCCAAAGCGGCCGGCTCCTCGGGGTTTGGAGAGACTACCGTGGGGAAATCGCCACTTACGACATCCTGCTCCGGAACGTGGATAATATTGGTAAAGCCAAATGCCTTCAAGGCCGCGGGAACCAACTTCACACCCGTGCCATGAATCGGCGTGTAAACAATCTTCATGTCGTGATGGCGAGCGATGGCCTCATGCGAGAGACTGATCTTCGTCAGATCCTGGATGTATTGGTCGTCGATCTCCTGACCGATGATCTCGATCAACTTCTTATCGCCCTTAAACTTAATGTCGGCCGCTCCACGCACCTTGTTCACCTCGGCGATCGTGTTCTTATCGTGCGGGGCAATCATCTGCGCACCGTCGTTCCAATAAGCCTTGTAGCCGTTATACTCTTTCGGATTGTGAGAAGCGGTCAAGATGATACCGCTTTGGCAACCCAACTTGCGGATCGCATAAGACATCTCAGGCGTGGGGCGCAGGCTCTCGAACAGATAGACCTTGATGCCATTGGCCGAGAAGATATCAGCTGAAATCTCGGCAAACTTACGGCTGTTGTTGCGACAGTCGTGGCCGATCACCACCTTAATCTGATCCAGGTCGGCGAACTCCTGCTTCAGGTAGTTAGAGAGGCCCTGTGTAGCCGCACCAACGGTGTAGATGTTCATGCGGTTAGAGCCGACGCCCATGATACCACGCAGACCGCCTGTACCAAACTCCAAATCCTTATAGAAGCTCTCGATCAGTTCCGTAGGATCCTCGTTGTCTAACAGCGCTTGTACCTGCGCACGAGTTTCCGCATCATAACTCTCCGTAAGCCACACTTTTGCCTTACTCTTCACTAATTCTAACAAGTCCTTGTTTTCCATGTTTGAAATCTATTTTTTGTGTTTTATTCTCTTTTTTATCGCATAAGTATCGTTCCTATACTTACGGGTAACAAATGTACAAATTTCTTTCTGTATAGCAACTTTGCACCTCTATTTTTGAGGGAAAAGCATGGTTTTATCCTGTTTCAGCTCACCACGTGAAGGTTTGCTCGTGTACGGCCTCATTGCCGCAAGCGTCTACAACGACCAACCTCAGCTTATGAGGGCCACGCGAGAGGCGATCGGGATCATACCGATAGGTGATGACCGACCTCGCGTTCATCTCGAAAAGCGCATACTGCCCATCTATCTCGCCCCGATAACGCTCCACGCCGCTCAGGTTGTCGGTCAGACGGAATTGCAGCTGCTTGGCGTTCGCTCCTTTCTTGGGAAGAATAGGCGTGATTGAAGGCGGCCGGGTATCGGTCTGGATGGCGTAGTCGCCCAGCTCGCGGATCTCCGCATCGAGCCATCCCTTGCGGTAATTGCCTCCTATCCAAGAGGCTTTCCCTTTATGGATGCGCACAATGCCATACTGCCGCTTAGTGGCCAACGTGTCTTGCTGCACGAAGAGCGAAAGTTGCGCTTTTTGATGCATGGCCACCGGCTTATCGTGCAAACGGTGTAACAGCACCTGCGCATTGCTATCGGTCTTTGCCCGATACAGGAAATCGATATCGGCATACAGATTGCCTTTCGGAATGACCAAGCGTATACCTTTCGCTCCAAAGCGATTGTCGCTATTCCAACGGAAATGCTCGCGACCTGTCAGATCGGGTTGCGGAATGGCCTGCCGCTTCCCGATGATCCGAAACGAGAAATGGGTGGTGTTGCCCGCCAAGTCGGCCAAGGTGTAGGTCACCTGATAGGGGCGCTCCTCGTCGATCGTGATGATCCCTCGATCCTCCGCCTCCATGAAACGCAAGCGGTTGCCCGGCTCGATGTAGCTGCGCATATAGAAGGCTCGGTTCGTCTGCCACTCCTCGTAGTCGACCCACGCATTGAGGTAGCGAGTCTCGCTGAAGGCAAACCGATTGAGGTCGCTCTGAAAGAGCTCTACCGAATCTACGCTCAAGCGGATGACCCGCACGCCAAAGATGTTGGAGGTGTTGTCCATATAATCGTTGGCCTTCACGGCCAATCCGATCTCTCCCCAAGCCTCGATCTTCCCTTGCAAGACGCGCTTGCCCTCCTTGGTCGTCGCCAGGTGAGGGCGCAACTTCCGGGCACTGCCATTCACGACGCCTTTCCCCACCATCGGCACGACCAATAGGCCTTGCAACTTGGGCGGACGGGTGTCGGTGGCCTGATCGATATAATACTCCAACGGATCGAGCACCTCCTCGGTCTGCGTGTCGCGCACCTCGAAATGCAAATGGGGTCCACCGGAACTGCCCGTGTTGCCGCTCCACGCCACTACTTCACCCGCCTCGACAGGGATTTGGCCCGGATCGAGCGTCAGATCGACCTGGAAACGCTCCAACTCATATTGCTTGGCTTTCAGGTAAGAGGCGATTTGCGCATTATAACGCTGCAAATGGCCATAGACCGTCGTGGTGCCATCGGGGTGTGCCAAATAGAGCGCATTGCCATAGCCCCAAGGGCCGACCGAGATTCGAGCCACATAGCCCGCTTGCACCGCATGCACTGGTTTACCCTCGGCTCCTTGCGTCTTGAAGTCGATGCCCGAATGGAAATGGTTGCTGCGCAACTCGCCGAAGTTCCCACTCAGCAACAAGGGGAAATCAAGCGGATTGCGCAAAGTCTGCGCCCCTATCGAGAAGGCACAGAGGCTCCACAGCCCGACCAGCCAACTCAATCGTGTATTATTTCTATTCTTCATTCTGCCGTATTCTCTTTTTCAGCAGGCAAATGTAAATAAAAATCGACAACTAAAGGCAGGTGATCGCTAAAACCGCCCTCATACTTGAAGCCATAGTAGCTGCGCTTTGGCCGACGGCCGTAATAGGTCTTATCTTCGGTGAAAAGGAAATCGGCGGCATAGATGCGGATGCCTTCGGGATGCAGGCGGATGGCGGAAGAGGGACGCAACAGGGAGCCATCGACCAAGAAGTGATCCAGCTGGCTCCAATCGCCATGGTATTTATGAGAGCCTTCGGGTTGCCCTCGACGCTTTGTAGCGAAAAGGTTGTAGAGAGCCAACGTGTCGGCACGCTGCTCGCCAAAAAGCCCCGTGAAGGGTTGCGCCCGCAAGCCTTTCACCAGGCTGCGATCGGTCGGGCCATCATTGAAATCGCCCATCAGAAGCAGATGGGGATCTTGTCGGCTTTGAAACAGCGAGTCGCAAGCCCTGCGTAAATGGGAGGCCGCCTCTAAGCGATAAGAATCGGAGTTATACCCTCCCGCACGAGAGGGAAAATGGCAGACAAAGAGATCCAACGTATCGCCTGTCACCACACGACCCCACACGTGCAGCAACGGGCGGCTGCGCTTTTTCCGATCCTTGAAAGGGATGAACAGCGACTCCTGTCCGATCAAGGCGAACTGCGCACGCTGATAGAGCAACGCAACCCTTATCCCGCGAGGATCGTTGGTCTGGCTAAGCACATACCGATAGGCTTGCCGGCGCAAAGGGGTGAGATGGCAAAGGTGGTGAAGCGTAGAGTCGTTCTCCACCTCGCACAATCCGATCAAGGCGGGCTCATCCCATTCGCCCGCCGCCGTAATCACCTTGGCGATCTGCTGCAATTTGTGGTAATAGCGGCCGGGCGTCCAATGGCGGGGCGCATCGGGCAAAAAGTCTTGGTCGTCGGTGTCGGGATTATCCCGTGTGTCGAAAAGATTCTCTACGTTATAGCTTATCACCCGGAAGAGCCGTTGCCCCCACACCGGCTCAACACTTAAGCCCCAACAAAGACACCACAGAAGCAACCGGCCGATCATACCTATTCCTCCTGATCGTTGGGCACGAACTCATAGGCCCCTATCGTAGGTCCATTGGCACTTTGCAGGCGATTCACGCCATAGCGGTCTTGCGGATAGAGCTTGCTGATCGCCGGATCGGCCTTGCCCACGCCCGGAGCCGTGACCGAATCGAGCCTGAAATCAAACGCATACTTATCGTCTTTCCCTCCATTCAGTCGGTAAAGAGGACTTTCGGCCACAAAGATCACCTCATCGAAGCGACTATCAGCCGCCTCTTTCGCCTTGAGCAGGCAATGGTTGAAGCGATAGTCATACTCGCCATCCGAAAGCTGAATCTCGCCCGTAGAAGAGAGGTTGCCAGCGCTGTGGCTGCCATCGATCAGGCAGTTGTCGAAATAGGCCTTGCGAATGGAATAGGGACCTTGCCCATTGACGGTTGCCTCGTTCAACAGGTAAAGGCACTTGCTGTCCAACGATTGCGCATCGGCCGCCAACTGGCGAGTGGTCAGCTTCATGAAATTAGCCATCGTGCAGTGGGCGAAATAATAGGAGCCACCGACTAAGACCATAACGCTTCCTCCCGCATTGCTGAACTCCGTGTCGGTCGCCTCCACGTCGCCATTCACTACCGTAAACAGATCTTGCGACATATTGGTCAGCTGCGAATGACGGATGCGCAGCTTCGGTTGGTCGGGGGTAGAGGGATCGCACGTCACGCCATACGTGCCATTGCGCACGACCACATGCTCCCACTCGTTTTGAAAGCTGGTCGGTCGGAACCAGATGCCTCCCCATTGTCCGGGAGTGCGGTCGTAGGGCAGCACATCGTTCAAGATGTAGTCTAAGCGGTCTCCCCTGAACAGGATCGGCTCCTCTCGTGTGCCTTTTGCCCGCATGGAGCCATAGACCACCACATTGGCCTTGTCGTGCAAATAGAAGGTCGCTCCTTTCGCAATATCCACATTCACCCCCTCGGCCACCACCAAACTGTCGTAGATCAGATAGGGGCGATCGGCCGCCAAGAGCGTGTCGCTTGTCAGGGTCACTCCGCCTTTACACAAATGAACATCCTGTCCGTAAGCCTCGAGCAATACGGATTGACGCACACCATTCACCGTAAACAAGATGGAATCCTGAACCAGCAACGGCTGATTCTGTCCATGCGGATTGACCGTCACCTCCACAAAGACATACATGCTATCCTGCGCAGCGATGCCTACCTGCTGGAAGCGGCTACCCTTACGCCCATCCAGATTCATGCGAAAGCCGGAGGCCTCGCCGCTGGCCAGCATCACCTGCTCCATGTTCAACGGCTCGTCGTGGCGGTTATAGACCATAAACTGACGAGTGGTTGAACCCACGCTGCTGAAAACCGTATCGAAAGCCAAGGTGTCGGTCGAGAAGCTCAGCCGAAGTGTAGGATTGGTGGCATAATGCTCCTCTAAGCCGTCGCAACTCACCAGTAAGCCCAACCAGCTTACCAATAATATATAAAATAGGTAGGTCGATCTTTTCATATCCAGTCTGTGTAATAAAAAAGAGGAATGGGTTCGCCTCTCGCGGGAGAACCATTCCTCTTTAGATAACGTTTAAAGCACGCTTTTATTATTTAGCGGGGACGCTTTTCAACAGATCGAGCAGATGAGACCACCACAACTCGACGGTCTTGATCTCGATACGCTCGTTCGGAGAGTGTACGTCGCGCAATGTCGGACCAAACGAAATCATGTCTAAATGCGGATACTTAGTCAGGAACAAACCGCACTCCAAGCCGGCGTGGATTGCCTTGATCTTCGCCTCCTTGCCAAACAGACGCTTGTAGCTCTCCTGTGCCACCTTCAGGATCTTAGAATCCGGATTCGGTGCCCATCCGGGATAGCCATCGCCATGGCGCACCTCGGCACCAGCCAACTTAAAGGTAACAGCCACCTGGTGTGCGGCTGCAAGCTTGCATGACTCGATGGAGCTACGCTGGCTTGTGCCTACCAGAATCGTGTTGCCCTCCTTCATCTTGATAGAAGCCAAGTTGGTGGAAGTCTCAACCAAGCCCTCGATGTCGTGGCTCATGCCAATCACGCCGTGAACGCAAGCGAGCATGGCGTAGACCACCTTCTGTGCCGTTTCGTCGTCGATCTGGAAAGCAGGACGATCGGCCGACTCCATAACCAACTGCACGTTTTTATCAACATGCTTCAACTCGTTCTCCACGTCGGCCGCAAAATGATTCAGCAAAATGCGTGCGGGCTCTTTGTCGGCAGGGTTCAAGCCAATCACGGCATGCGCCTCGCGAGCGATCGCATTACGCAAGTTGCCACCGTCGATCTCGCACAGCGCAACCGGACATTGCTGCATCAGCTGATAGAGGTAGCGCACCAAGATCTTGTTGGCATTACCCAATCCCTTATGGATCTCGCCTCCCGAATGGCCTCCGTTCAGCCCCTTCACGTCGATACGGAAATACTGCAAAGCCTCCGAAGTTGCAACGGGCGTGTAATGGAAGGTAGCCTGTGTATCCTTGCCGCCTGCGCAACCCATAAAGATCTCGCCCTCGTCTTCGCTATCCAAGTTCAACAAGATATCGCCAGTCATGAAGCCCTCTTTAAGCGCCTTCGCTCCTGTCAAGCCCGTCTCCTCGTCGACCGTAAAGAGACACTCGATCGGGCCATGCTCAATATCGTCGGATGCCAGCAACGCCAACTCTGCCGCAACACCAATGCCATTATCAGCTCCCAGCGTCGTGCCGTTCGCACGAAGCCATTCGCCATCAACGATCGTCTCGATCGGATCGTTGTCGAAATCATGCTGCGTGCCGTTGTTCTTCTCGCATACCATATCCATATGCGACTGCAAAACAACAACCGGACGGTTCTCCATGCCCGGAGTAGCCGGCTTCGACATCAAGATATTGCCAACCTCGTCCTTTTTAATGGCTACATGATGCTCTTTCGCAAACGATTCCAAGAATGCTATCATTTTACCCTCCTTTTTCGACGGACGGGGAACCTGAGTGACCTCATGGAAGTATTTCCATACGATAGTAGGTCTTAAATCTGTAATTTCCATACGATTACAATGTTTTGTTGATACTATATTTACGTTAATAACTACACAAGTAGAAGCGTCTATAATCTAAAAAAAGATGAATTAAATGCCAAAAAGACACTTACCAATCACTTAAACGCTTATATTTGCGTCCACAAATATAGAGAAAATGCTTACAACGTTTGTAATTACGGTCATAATTCTTTTGGTTTGCGTCTTGCTTATGTGCGTAAAGATCCTCTTCGTGAAGGGAGGAAAGTTTCCTAACACACACATTGAAGGAAACCGAGCGTTAGGCAAGAAGGGCATCTATTGCGCCAAAACGATGGACCGGATAGCTATGCGAAAGAAGGGTCTCTATGAACTAATGCAAGAAACAAAAAAATAAGAACATACGAATTAAATTTCACTTTATGAGGAACATTAACTACGTTATCAACGGTGTGTTAGCTGTAGCTGTCGTAATCTTGTATGTCATGCAATTTTCCGGCAAGAAAGAATCTGGTGTAACAAGAAACTTCACTCCTACGAAAGACGCAACGGCTTTGCTGCCGATTGCCTACGTAAACGTGGACTCCCTGTTACTTAATTACAACTATTCGAAGGACCTGAACGAGATCATCCTGAAGAAGCAGGAGAACTCTCGTGCAAACATCACACAGAAAGCGCGTAGTTTAGAAAGTGAAATGCAAGACTTCCAACGTAAGATCGAGAACAACGCCTTCTTGACCCGCGAGCGTGCGCAACAGGAACAAGATCGCTTGGTGAAGAAGCAGCAGGAGCTGCAGAACCTTGACAACCAGCTGGCTCAAGAGCTGATGCAGGAACAACAGAAGCTGAACGAGCAGCTGCGCGACACGATCGTCTCTCAACTGCGTGCCTTCAACCAAGACAAAGGCTTCCAGGTGGTGTTTAGCAACACGGTGGGCGACAACATCCTGCTGGCTGGCGAGACCTACAACATCACGTCTGAGTTGCTAGACTACCTGAACAAGAACTACGCCACTCCGACAAAGTAAAGAGAACGCACCAGAAAACAGCGACAAAACATACAACAAAAGGCTGCCGAGGAAATTCCCCAGCAGCCTTTTTTTTATTTGTGTGCCCTAATTATTATCGCTCTTTCGGTGTGACAAACGCAACATAGAGCTGCAGAAGCGCCGCAATCAGCAAACAAACAATCCACTCGTTTCGGTTGTTGAACTGAAAGCCCGAAGCCACCACCATCAGGAATCCCGCCATGACATTGAAACGATGAAGCCTTCGACTGCGAAAGTCTAAGTCGCCCACTGGTGTGGTCAGATAGCTCAACGCCACACCCGCCGCCCCAACGGCAAACAGATAGGGCGCAACAGCCCACTGCGTCAGATACAAGATAGCCCCGGCTAACACCAACAGGGCCGAAACCGCAAAGATAATCGATCGTAGTTTCATAAGACTTAATCCTCCTTGATGATAAAAACATCCTCGCTCGGACGCTTCATAAAATACTCCTCGCGGGCGAAACGCTCCAAGCCATCCTTATCGGTGTGCAGATCGTTCAACTTCTGGCTGTTCACCTCGATCTCCTTCTGATAATGCTCGATCTGCTTCTCTAAGCTGCGAATCTTCTCGTCGTAGGTGTAGCGCTTATACAAACTGCTATCGCCCACCGTAAGCGTCACGATCAGAAAGGCGATCGTAACAAGCCAGTAGATGTTGATCCAAGCCAGATACTTGTTGTAGATATCTTTTGCACGCTGAATGATATTCATACCACCTCCTCCTATTGATCTATCCTTCGATTATTTTATAACCATATTTTATCAGTTGCTGGCGAATCTCGTTGATCTGCTCCTGGTTGCGAGTCTCCATCTCCAAACGAAGGTAACAGCCATTGATGTCGGTCGTGTGGCTCACACGCTCATGATGCACAGAGACCACATTGGCTCCGGTAGCGGCAATGATCTCGGAGACATGCTGCAACTGGCCCGGCTTATCCACCAACTCGATGGTCATCATGCAAGAACGGCCCGACTTCTGCAAACCTCTACCAATCACTCGGCTCAAGATCGTCACGTCGATATTACCGCCCGAAACGACACAGATGGTCTTCTTTCCCTGAATAGGGAGCTTATTAAACAGGGCGGCCGCCACACTCACGGCTCCCGCACCCTCGGCAATCAACTTATGCTGCTCGATCAGCGCCAAGATGGCCGTAGAAATCTCATCCTCCGTGACGGTGACAATCTCGTCAACATACTTCTGGCAGAAGTCGAAGGTGTGCACACCCGGCTCTTTCACCGCTATGCCATCGGCAATGGTGCGCACACGATCCAGCCGCTCAATCTTTCCATGCTCAATCGCTTTAAACATGCTGGGCGCACCAGCCGCCTGCACGCCATACACCTTGATGTGCGGATTAAGGTTCTTCACCGCATAGGCAATGCCGCTGATCAAGCCTCCGCCACCGATCGGCACGATCACCGCCTCTACATCGGGCAACTGCTCCAGCAGCTCCAAACCGATGGTACCTTGACCGGCAATAACATCTTCGTCGTCGAAAGGATGAATAAAGGTATAACCTCGCTCGTCGCGCAACTCCAACGCACGCTTATAGGCATCATCATACACACCTTCAACGAGGCAAACATCCGCTCCATAGCTCTTAGTGGCCTCAACCTTTGAGATAGGCGCATTATCGGGCAAACAGATCAACGATTTGATGCCATGCGCCGTAGCGGCCAGCGCCACGCCTTGCGCATGATTGCCCGCCGAACAAGCCACCACGCCATGCGAACGCTCCTCATCGCTCAGTTGCGAAATCTTGAAGCAGGCGCCACGCACTTTGAACGATCCTGTTACTTGCAGATTTTCTGGTTTTAAATAGATCTGCGCATCTTTATTGATGTTAGGCGCACTAATAAGGTCGGTGCGCCGGATAACCCGCTTGAGGGCATATTGAGCCTGATAAATTTTATCGAGTGTCAACATATTCTATTTGTTATAAAACGATGCACAAAAGTACAGAAGATTTTGGGAAAAACGATAGGTATAGACAACAAAAAACCCCCGAGGCTCACGCATCAGAGGTTTCTTGCGGTGCGTACGGGACTCGAACCCGTGACCCCATGCGTGACAGGCATGTATTCTAACCAGCTGAACTAACGCACCAA
>CAKUZF010000060.1 GCA_934718155.1 uncultured Parabacteroides sp.
CCTTCCATTTTTCCCCTACATCAGCGAGCAATTATCCATAGCAAAAACATGCGCATAGCGTCTCCTTTCGCCGTCGCTTCCCGCGCGCGAACCTATTATATTCATATGAAACGTTTCTGTTGCCCATTCAGGGCGAAAAGTGGTAGGGACACATGACACCCAGGGTGTTGCCTGGGCTAAACGGCAGGCTGGGCTTTCAGCCCGCATCCATCAACTGCGGCTGGCGGAGTTGCCCTCAAAGTCAAACTTTGCCATCAATTCAGCAATATGACTTACTTTACCATTTATAACGTATTACTTTACCATTTATAACGTATTACTTTGCCATTTATAACGTATTACTTGCCCATTGAATACGTATTACTTTTTGAAGAGGATTTTCGGGTTGACGCAATGACGAAGTTAGGAAGAGATCTGAATGCGAACCAGTCGTTAAAAGGAGATAAGGTCGTTGAACATATCATCAGCACTCTTGTAGGTGGTGATACGCCCTTGTTCGACATCCCTCATGGCGGATTTATAAGAGGGGCTGTCGAGGATGGAGTTTTCCGCACGTGTAATTTGTACAGAAGAAACCCCTTTAATCATCTTTACTGCATTCACTATTTTTTTAATCAAAGCAGTATCCTCAACTGTCACGACAATCTGAGGAGAGTCGTTGTAGCTAATCGTATTCATACTGGTTTCTTTTTTCGTTATTCTTCCTTCTGCAAAAGAAAGCATTTCTTGCCATTCCGCCAAACGAACACGCTGATTTTTACGCTTTAGGCCGATTGTCGCTCCTGCCGCCTCGCAGATAACTGAGTCGCCCCAAAGATGCAGCTTTGCCATCAGGCGACGTGCCCCAAAGGAGGACTAAAGATACGACAAGACATAACGGGGACTTTGATAGTAAAAGCCCGACTTAGGAGACTCGATCTTCCTCATCAAATCGGAATTATAGAGGCGATCGAAAGCCTCAGCCATTGTCATATGCTGCTCATTGACCATGATCGTGAGAATCTCCCTGATTAGATATTCTTTCATATACTCAAAATCTTTAGCAGATACATTCATAATGGTTTTAATTTTGAAATTGCTTTTTCCGAACAAAACGCATACTGAAAGGTTATGCCCTTCATAAACTTTAGCTTCTCCAAGAATGTGGCAAAATCAATGTCTCCATCCTTGAAGCGAATGATTTGCCGCCCAACTCGATCATCGGCTATCGGGCCATAGACAATATCGAAATCGTGTTGCTCCTCACCATTCAACAAATCCCTATTGCGCAAGACGAAACGAGCCCATTCTTCGGTATAACCCTTGAAAGTAAGCACCCGTAAGTCTGAACCATGGAATACGTCGTCATCGATTTCGAACACATTCACCACAGCGGAACCGCCAAGGGTAACCGCCTTAAAGTCGGCCATATCTTGTGCTTGCTCCAATTCTGCAGATAGATAGAATGCTTTTCCAAAATCTTTATTAGGATGCGACTTCCTGAGGTCGATCTGCTTGACAATCGTGTTTGAGCCATGATATAACCTCATAACGTCCCTCCTTTCCTACGGCAATAGGAGGCAAGGCCATCCACTCCGTCCTCCAAAGAGAGCGTGTGCATGATGTTATAATGCCGCTCGCACATCTCAATACCCTTATAGGTCGCTATGTAGCGATATGCTTCGCGCAAACTCAAATGATATCGCTTCGCAAAAGCGGCAATCAGCATAACAATATATTCTATCTTGTCCTCTATCATAAAAGCAGGTTATACGTCTTCCTTCTGCAAAAGAAAGCATTTCTTGCCATTCTGCCAAACGAACACGCTGATTTTTACGCTTTAGGCCGATTGTCGCTCCTGCCGCCTTCTTGCGGAGGGCTTGCCTCGAAAGGCCTCGCTGCACCGAAGCTGCAAGGCAGTAGCTCTAATCGAGCTCTAACGTTTCTCTATCGTTTCTCTAACGTTTCTCTAATCGCGGATTAGAGAAACATTAGAGCAACCTCGGAGCAGCAACGGAGCAACCCTATAGCTGGGGCGTGCGAACTGTGGGGTTGGCAGGGTGCGGACTGTGGGGTCTGGGGCTGCGGACTATGGGGTAAACTGCGGGGCGTTGCGGCAAAAAAAGAAGCGCAGCCCTCTGGACGAGCATGGGAGGCTTGCGTCGGAGGGCTGCGGCTGATATATAAAAGTATTATTTCGCTTGTTAGGCTAAGCCGTTGAGCATCATATTGAAATAGAAGGGCTTCAAGATATACACCTTCAGCAGCCACGCCAGGTATTGCTCCTTCGAGGTGTCGATCAGCGTGAAGGGGAAGGTGATGTCGGGCTGCTTCTGATAGTCGAACTCGCAGAGCAGCACGTGGCCATAGTCGGTCACGATGGGGCAGGCCGCATAGCCGTTGTATCGCTCGGTGGGCTCCTTGCCCTCCATCATGGCGATCAGGTTCTTGGCCGCTATGGGCACTTGCTTACGCACGGCCGCCGAGGTCTTGCTGGTGGGGATGCCCGCCACGTCGCCCAGCGAGACGATGTTGGGATAGGTCTTGTGGATCAGCGTCTCCTTATCGACCATCACCCAAGCGTCGGCAGCCAGCTTGCCTTCGGTCCAGCCCAGTCCGGCCTCGCGCACGAAGTCGGGAGCCGACATAGGGGGCACGAAATGCAGGAAGTCGTAGTCTTCGACAAACGGGGTGTGGATCTTCTCCTCGCCCTTGGTCTCAACCCGCTCCAGATAGACCTTCTTGGCCGACGTGTCGACACCTTTCACACGCACGTTGATCTCGAAGGGCACGTTGCGCTCTTTGTAGATCTCGAGCAGGCGCGGCGTGAAGTAAGGCACGTCGTAGAGCTGCTTCGAGGCGGTGAAATAGTGGAAGTCGAGCTTCTCGCGTGTGCCCTGCTTGCGGGCGTAGTGCTCCGTCAAGAGGCATATCTTCTTGGGCGCACCGCCGCACTTCAGCTTGGTGTAGGTGTCGGTAAAGACGCCTTTTCCACCCTTCTTGGCGAACTCCTGCATGGCTTTCCAGGTCTTTTGCGCCCCCTCGAAGTCGTAGATGCAATGGGCGTTGCCCTCGCCGAGTCTCTCCTTCGAGATGCCCTCCACCTTCTGCCAGTTGCATTGCAGGCCGGGCGTGAGCACCATGAAGTCGTAGGCAATCTTGCCGTTGGCGGCCGTCGTCACGAGGTTGTTCTGCGGGTCGATGGCCACGACTTGGTCTTTGATCCATTTGATGCCGCTGGGCATGCAGTCGGCCTGGGGCTTCCACACCTCGTCGGGCGTGTAGACACCCGAGGCGATCAGGGTGAACCCGGGCTGGTAGAACTGGCGGTCGCTCGGGTCGATCAGGGTGATGTCGGGGTTGTCGAGCCATTTCTTCAACCGTGCGGCCATGCTGATGCCGGCGGCGCCTCCGCCAACGATCACGATTTTTCCTGTAGCTTTACTCGAGAAGGCCTTCGCCGTGTGTGTGCTCAGCCCTGCCAGTAGGCCGCTTGCGGCGAGCTGGCGAAAGAAGTGTCGGCGGTCGACGCCTTTCTTTTCCAGCACTTCCAACTGCCTTTCTAATTCGTTTGTCATTTTATGTGGTATATTTTCTGCAAAAGAAACGATTTATTTTGATTCCTCAACTATAAAAAATCAAATACTTGCCTTGCCTGAGGGGGCATTACCGTTAAAAAGAGGAGGGCTTGGCGAGACGGTCGCTTTTTTTGCATCTATTACCAAATATTATAGTAACTTCGCGACTTCAACAATAACTTTTAGGCAAAAAGATTTTATATGACAAACAAATTTGACTTTCAGCCAAAGCTGTTCGCGGCATTGAAGAACTATTCGAAAGAGAAGTTCATGTCCGACTTGATGGCGGGCATCATTGTGGGCATCGTGGCTTTGCCCCTGGCTATCGCCTTTGGTATCGCCTCCGGAGTGAGTCCGGAGAAGGGTTTGATTACGGCCATCATCGGCGGTTTCATCGTTTCGCTTTTGGGCGGCACCAACATACAGATTGGCGGTCCGACGGGCGCCTTCATCGTGATTGTGTATGGCATCATCCAGAACTTCGGCTTCGAGGGACTGGCCATCGCCACCGTGATCGCGGGCATCATCCTCTTGGTGATGGGCGCGCTGAAGCTGGGCACGGTGATCAAGTTCATCCCCTATCCCATCGTGGTTGGCTTCACCAGCGGTATCGCCTTGACTATTTTCACCACACAGATGAAAGACCTGTTTGGCCTGACGATGGAGAAGGTGCCGGCCGACTTCATCTCGAAATGGATTGCCTATTTCGGCGCGGCTCACACGGCCAGCCTTTGGGCCTTCCTGATCGGCGTGCTGAGCATCGGCATCATCATTCTTACCCCGAAGGTGTCGAAGAAGATTCCGGGATCGCTGGTGGCTATCGTGTTGATGACGGTGGTGGTCTTCGTCTTGCGCAACTACCTGGGCATTACGGGCATTGAGACGATTGGCGACCGCTTCCAGATTAACGCCTCGCTGCCTCAGCCTGCGCCTATCAGCTTCGATATGAACACGATCAACCTGCTGCTTCCTTCGGCCTTCACGATCGCCATCTTGGGTGCGATCGAGTCGCTGCTCTCGGCCACGGTGGCCGACGGTGTGACGGGCGATAAGCACAACTCCAACACGGAGCTGATTGCCCAGGGCGCAGCCAACGTGATTGTCCCGATGTTTGGCGGTATCCCCGTGACGGGCGCCATCGCACGCACAATGACCAACATCAACAATGGCGGACGCACGCCGATCGCGGGCATCATCCACGCCATCGTGCTGCTGCTGATCTTGCTGTTTCTCGGCCCGCTGACGAAGCATATCCCCATGGCCTGCCTGGCGGGTGTGCTGATCATCGTGTCATACAACATGAGCGAGTGGCGCACATTCCGCTCGCTGATGAAAAACCCGAAGAGCGACGTGTCGGTCTTGCTGGTCACCTTCTTCCTGACCGTGATCTTCGACCTGACTATCGCCATCGAGATCGGCCTCTTGATCGCCATGCTGTTCTTCATGCGTCGTGTGGCCGAGACGACTCACGTTTCGGTGACGACCGACGAGATCGACCTGAGCGACGAGGGCGAGATTCATCACGACGAGGAGGTGCTGCAGCTGGCCAAGGGCATCGAGGTGTATGAGATCGACGGCCCGTTCTTCTTCGGCGTGGCCAACAAGTTCGACAGCGTGATGAAGAACATGGGCGACAAGCCGAAGATCCGCATCATCCGCATGCGCAAGGTGTCGTTTATCGACTCTACGGGCTTGCACAACTTGGAGAGCCTCTTGCGCCTGTCGCAGTCGGAGAACATCCACTTGATCCTCTCGGGTGTGAACAGCCAGGTGCGCAACGTGCTGACGAAGTCGGGCTTCGACCAGAAGATCGGCCCCGACAACATCTGCAGCAACATCAACGAGGCGGTGGCCAAGGCCAACGCCGCCGCGCAAGCCATTACAGCTTGATGTAGATCTTCCTCTTATACAGCCAATAGCCGGGGAACCAGTTGAGGAGCACGAAGAAGAGGGCAAAGGCCAACGAGCCGCCAAAGTTGCCAAACACAGGGCGAAGCAGGTCCATATAGATGAAGGCCGAGATGCCCGTGTATTCCATGGCGATGGCCAACACGTCGGCCTGCACATAGAGATAGAGCGGGTTTACGCCAAACGACTCGAAAAACCAGGCCTTGCCCCTGCAGCCCCGGATGTCGATGATCCACATCAGCAACGCCAACAGCAACGAAGCGAATCCACAAGTGGTCAGCACGAAAGTGCTGCTCCACAGCTTCTTGTTGATGGGGAACCCGTAGCTGAGCAGCAGGCCGGCAAAGAGGAGGATCGTGCCCAAGATGAAGAGGTTGCGCACGATGCGCTCTTTATCGCCCTTGTTGTCGGCAATCAGCTTGCCCGCATAGAAACCAATCAGCACATGGCCCACGCTGCCCAGGCAGCTCAGCAACCCCTCCGGATCGAAGGCGATCTTGGTGCCGTCGGGCAGGTAGTCGCTATACATGTGAGCAGGGCCAAACAGTGCTCGGTCGACCACAGCGATGAGATTGCCTTCCGACAGCTCGGTGCTGCCCGTCAGGCCCAGCAGTGCCGCATAGAACAGCAGGAAGCCCGCCGCCGTGTGGAGCAGATACCGATGGTTGATGGTCAGCCCGATCAGCGAGCCGATGCCATAGGCCAGGGCCAAACGCTGAAGCACGCCTAAGACGCGCAACGACTGCATCCCCTCCCAACCGGAATAGAGCAGCTTGGAGCAGAAGTTGATGGCAAATCCCACCAAAAAGATCAACACCGTACGCTTCAGCACCTTGAAAAGACTGGCCGACGACAGTTTATAGTCGTATTTACGCAAAGAGAAAAACATCGAAACACCCATGATGAACATGAAGAAGGGAAACACCAAGTCGGTAGGCGTCAGCCCGTTCCATTCGGCATGGCGCAGCGGCGCATACACGTATTTCCACGAGCCGGGGTTGTTCACCATGATCATGCCTGCGATCGTAAGCCCTCGCATCACGTCGAGCGAAAGCAGTCTGTTTGAAGATTGTGTCATATTTCAATCGTTATTTAGATTTAAAGCAGCGATATTGCCGCCGTGTCAAAGATAGCTATTATCTTTGCAGACAAAATCATATAACTAAATATTATTTGTCTTATGGAATACAATTTCAGGGATATCGAGAAGAAATGGCACGACGACTGGGTGGCCAAACAGGTGTATAAAGTGGAGATGGATCCAAGCAAGCCGAAGTACTACGTCTTGGATATGTTCCCCTACCCTTCAGGCGCAGGTTTACACGTTGGCCATCCCCTCGGCTACATCGCATCTGATATTTATTCACGCTATAAACGTCTACAGGGCTTCAACGTGCTGCACCCGATGGGCTACGACGCCTACGGATTGCCCGCTGAGCAATATGCTATCCAAACGGGTCAGCACCCCGAGATTACGACGAAGAACAACATCGCACGCTATCGCGAGCAGCTGGAGAAGATTGGCTTCTGTTACGACTGGAGCCGCGAGGTGCGCACCTGCGACCCGGGCTACTACAAGTGGACGCAGTGGGCTTTCCAGCAGATGTTCAATAGTTACTACGACAACAACCTCAAGAAGGCCCAGCCTATCAGCCAGCTGACCGCTGCCTTCGCACAGAAGGGCACCGAGGGGCTTAACGCCGCTTGCGGCGAGGAGCTGAGCTTCACGGCCGACGAGTGGAACGCGAAGAGCGAGAAGGAGAAGCAGGAGACGCTGATGAACTACCGCATCGCCTACCGCGGCGAGACGATGGTGAACTGGTGTGCCGCGCTGGGCACGGTCTTGGCCAACGACGAGGTGGTGAACGGCGTTTCGGAGCGTGGCGGCTATCCCGTGGAGCAAAAGGTGATGCGCCAGTGGTGTTTGCGCGTCTCGGCCTACGCACAGCGTCTGCTCGACGGCTTGGAGACCATCGACTGGACCGACTCGCTGAAAGAGACACAGAAGAACTGGATCGGCCGTTCGGAAGGAACGGAGGTGCGCTTCAAGGTGAAAGACAGCGACCTGGAGTTTACGATCTTCACGACCCGCGCCGACACGATGTTTGGCGTTACCTTCATGGTGTTGGCTCCCGAGAGCGAGCTGGTCGCACAGCTGACAACCGACGCCCAGAAGGCCGAGGTGGAGGCCTACCTGGAGCGTACACGCAAGCGCACGGAGCGTGAGCGCATCGCCGACCGCAGCGTGACGGGCGTGTTCAGTGGCTCTTACGGCATTAACCCCTTCACCGGCGAGGCAGTGCCCATCTGGATCAGCGACTATGTGCTGGCCGGCTATGGCACAGGCGCCATCATGGCTGTGCCCGCCCACGACAGCCGCGACTACGCTTTCGCAAAGCACTTCGGACTGGAGATTCGTCCGCTTGTTGAGGGATGCGACGTGAGCGAAGAGAGCTTCGACGCTAAAGAGGGCATCGTCTGCAACTCGCCCAAGGCGGGAGCGACCCCCTATTGCGACCTTACGCTCAACGGTTTGACCATCAAGGAGGCGATCGCCGCTACGAAGAAATATGTAAAGGAGCACAACTTGGGCCGCGTGAAGGTGAACTACCGCCTGCGCGACGCCATCTTCAGCCGCCAGCGCTACTGGGGCGAGCCGTTCCCCGTCTACTACGACAAGGAGGGCATGCCGCAGATGATCCCTGCCGACTGCCTGCCGCTGCTCCTGCCCGAGGTGGACAAGTTCCTGCCCACCGAGACTGGCGAGCCTCCATTGGGACACGCTACGAAATGGGCTTGGGACACGCAGCGCAACCAGGTGGTGGAGAACAGCCTGATCGACGGCGAGACGGTATTCCCCCTCGAGCTCTGCACGATGCCGGGATTCGCCGGCTCATCGGCCTACTACCTGCGCTATATGGATCCTCACAATGCCAACGCGTTGGTGGATAGCCAGGTGGATGAATACTGGCGCAACGTCGACCTCTACATCGGCGGAACGGAGCATGCTACGGGCCACCTTATCTACAGCCGATTCTGGAACAAGTTTCTTTTCGACCTCGGCGTTGTGTGTGAGGAGGAGCCTTTCAAAAAGCTCATCAACCAGGGCATGATTCAGGGCCGCTCTAACTTCGTGTATCGCATCAACGGCACGAACACATTCGTCTCTTACAACCTGCGTAAGCAATACGAGGTGACCCCCATCCACGTGGATGTGAACATCGTAAGCAACGACGTGCTCGACGTGGAGGCCTTCAAGCAGTGGCGCCCCGAGTATAACGACGCGGAGTTCGTGCTCGAAGACGGCAAGTATATCTGCGGATGGGCCGTAGAGAAGATGTCGAAGTCGATGTTCAACGTGGTGAACCCCGACATGATCGTCGAGAAGTATGGCGCCGATACGCTCCGCCTCTACGAGATGTTCCTGGGCCCGATCGAGCAATCTAAGCCATGGGACACCAACGGCATCGACGGTGTGCATCGCTTCCTCAAGAAGCTTTGGGGCCTCTTCTGGGGCGCCGAGTTCAAGGTAACGGCCGACGAGCCGACCGCCGACGAGCTGAAGGCGATCCATAAGCTCATCAAGAAGGTCACCTACGACATCGACCACTTCTCCTACAACACCTCGATCAGCGCGTTCATGATCTGCGTCAACGAGCTGACCGCCCTGAAGTGTACGAAGAAGGCCGTGCTCGAGCTGCTCGTCATCCTGCTCAACCCCTTCGCTCCGCACATTACCGAGGAGCTTTGGCACCAGCTGGGTCACGACACCACCGTGTGCGACGCCCAGTGGCCCAGCTACGACGAGAAATACCTCGCCGAGCAGAACGTTTCCTACGTGATCTCCTTCAACGGCAAGGCGCGCTACAACTTGCAGCTGCCCGCAGGCATCAGCCGCGAGGAGGCCGAGAAGGCGGCTTTGGAGAATGAGCAATCGCAGAAATGGCTCGAAGGAAAGACCATCCGCAAGGTGATCGTCGTGCCTGGTAAAATCGTTAATATCGTTGTAGCATGAGACTCTCAAAGCTTTATTACGCCACGCAGGATTACCTGATGATCCTGCTTGGCACAATGATGTATGGATTCGGATTCAACGCCTTCATCCTCTCTAACGAGATCGTGACGGGCGGTGTGTCGGGTATCTGCGCCCTGATCTTTTTCGCGACAAACGGACTGATCCCCGTCTCCGTCTCCTACTTTTGCATCAACGTGGCCCTGCTGCTTGTGGCCCTGAAAATCCTCGGCTTTAAGTTTCTGATTAAGACCATCTTCGGCGTATTCTCGCTCTCCTTCTCGCTCTCCTTCTTCGAGTGGTTGCTCAAAGGGAACGATATTCTGCCCAACCAGCCTTTCATGGCCATCCTGATTGGTGCCGTGCTCTGCGGTGCCGGACTCGGACTGGTCTTCTCGGCCAACGGAAGTACGGGTGGAACCGACATCATCGGCGCGGTGATCAACAAATATAGGGACATCTCCATCGGACGTATCCTGCTGTTCTGCGACTTCATCATCATCTCCTCGTCGTTCGTCTTGTTCCACGACGTTGAGAAGATTGTCTTCGGATTCGTAGAGATGTTTGTGAGCAACAACGTGCTCGACATGGTGCTCAACGGCAACCGCCAGAGCGTGCAGTTCCTCATCTTCTCGCAGAAGCACGACGAGATAGCCGATGCCATCATCAACCACATTGGCCGAGGATGCACCATCCTCGACGGCGTGGGAGGCTACTCCAAGCGCCCCGTGAAGGTGGTGGTGCTGCTGGCCAAGAAGTCGGAGTCGAACGCCATCTTCCGCCTCGTGAAGGGCATCGACCATCAAGCCTTCATCTCGCAAAGTATTGTGCGAGGTGTCTATGGCGAGGGATTCGACCAGATAAAGGCTTAGCTGCCCCAGCAAGGCAAACAAAAACTTACAAGGGCCTCTCTCTTCCATCTCAATAAGAGGGAGGCCCTCTTTATTTCTACTCGAAAAAATTTGGCTTTTCGACTCATAATTGCTGTTCGAAGATAAAGAGATGGTCAATAGAATCAAATTTCATCCTATGGCTTTGTGGAAGACAAGGCGTCGTTGAATGTTTTTTCTGTAACTTTTTGAAAAAAGTTGTTGTTTTGCTTAGTTTTTTGCTTGGCTGAACTGTATAGATAGTGTATGAAGCAGGAAAAGAGCATAGAAAGAATGTTTCGTCAGTATTACGAGAAGATGTATAATCAAGCCAGATACCTTCTCTCCGATGATGACGAAAGCAAGGATGTGGTGAGCGAAGTCTTTACCACAATTCTTGCAGATGATGTAGTCCTAATGCCTGAGAGTGAGGAAGGATTTCTAATGAGGAGCGTTCGCAATCGATGCCTCAACTTGATAGCCCACAAGGGCGTAAAGGAAAGGGTAGCAAAGTTGCTGATAGATGATGCCGATGTCATTCTGTCGGATGAAACTGATGGGCGACTGGAACAACTGATGCTTCTCATTGAAGACCTCGAACCTCCCATCCGAAAGCAAATCTTCCGCTTGCGCTATCTCAAGGAGATGTCTTATCAAGAGGTGGCAAATAAAGTGGGAGTGAGCAAGGTGACAGTGTTCAACCATCTCTCACAGGCGATGGAATGGATAAGAAAACAGTTAAAAAAGGAGCAGAACAATGACAAACAAGGAATTTAACAAGAGTAAAGAAGAAAAGCGACAGATGTTCTTCGATATGCAGGAGCATCCCGAACGCTATACCGACGAGCAGGTGGAAAGTTTGCTTGCCGATGAGGACATGAAGGATTTCTTTCACGACATGGCGATGTTTAGAATGGCGATGCAGAAAGGGAATCCAAAGAAAGTGAATGTAGATGAAGTGTGGAAGGAGTTTGCTGATAAACAAAGATTAAAATTCAACGAAGCTTCCGGTAAAACATTCAGCAATCGCTGGAAGATAGCGGCATCCATCATTAGTGCCATTTTCCTCTCAGGCATGACTTTCGCTGCAATTCATTCAAGCCTTTTCCGTTTCTCTTCTTCGGAAAAGGCTAACCAAGCCAAGACTAAGCAAGTATCTTCTACTTCTGATTTGAACAAGATGGATAGCATCAAGGTGAGTGCTACGGAGAAGGCTGATAGTCTCGACCTCAAACCTGTTGTCTTTGACAATACCG
>CAKUZF010000061.1 GCA_934718155.1 uncultured Parabacteroides sp.
TAATCTTGTAGGTTTCAAAAATACGCGTACCTTTGTGCTCAAAGAAAAGGGTCGTTTTTTCGGAGCAATTCCTTCCAATTTTCCCCTACATCAGCGAGCAATTATCCATAGCAAAAACATGCGCATAGCGTCTCCTTTCGCCGTTGCTTCGCGCGCGCGAACCTATTATATTCATATGAAATGTTTCTGTTGCCCATTCAGGGCGAAAAGTGGTAGGAACACATGATCCCAGGGCGTTGCCCTAAACGGCAGGCTGGGCTTTCAGCCCGCATCCATCAGTTGCGGCTGGCGGAGTTGCACCCAAAATCACAACTAAAACATAAAACTAAAAATTTCCTTTTGAGAAGTCTTAAATCGTTCAATCTCTAAAGAAAGTGATTTCTTCAACTGACCAGCCATAAAGTCCAAGAAAGGCTGATTGGTTTCCTCTTCTTGTGATTGTCGAAAGGCAGAAATATACTCTTCCCTATCTTCCTTAAATATCTTAGTCGGAAAAAGGTTGTAGCAAAACTGAATGTAATTCATCAGCAGACGAGCAGTTCTTCCGTTACCATCCACCCACGGATGTATGGTTGCTAAATTAAGATGGGCATTGAAGCACACCGAGAAATACACCCGTGTCGTGGATAAATTGAAAGAGGAAGCAATAAACAGCCTACCCGAACTAAAGTTTTAACCACAAAAGACTTATCTTTGCGACTATGGACTTTGAAGCATTAGTAAAACATATCAGTACGATACAGAACACGTTGCAGGCACAAGCCGCACACGCTGTAAACCTTGCCCTTACTTCCCGTAACTGGCTTATGGGTTGCTATATTGTGGAATTTGAGCAGAACGGAGAAGACCGTGCAGCCTACGGTGAACAATTGTTGAAAAAGCTGGAACAACGGCTGAATACAAAAGGTCTGAATGAACGTAGATTCCGAGAGTTTAGACGGCTGTACCTTGTTTATCCGCAACTGAAAGAGCCTATCGCATTGTATCTGGCATCGCAAATTCGGCACTCGCTGACCGCCGAATTCATAGAACCAATTCGGCGGATGCCGTCCGCCAAATCTGCAATAAACATTCGGCGGATGCCGTCCGCCGAATTAAATAGTGCAAAAGAATGGATGATTCCGGCAGACAGACTCTTTAATAAGCTCACATACTCTAATTTGATGCTTATATCCACCATTGACAATCCTATAAAAAGAGCGTTCTATGAAATGGAAACGATTCGTGGGTGTTGGTCATATAAGGAGTTGGAGCGGCAAATCAATTCCCTCTATTATGAGCGTAGTGGATTATCCCAAAATAAGGAAGCCTTGTCTGCCTTGGTGCAGCGGCAAGCCACGCAATTACAGCCCAAAGACATTATTAACACGTCTGTCACGTTGGAGTTCTTGGGATTGAACGACCGTGCTTTGGTAACGGAGAGCGACTTGGAGCAATCCATTCTTGACAACCTGCAACACTTCCTGCTGGAAATGGGGCATGGATTCTGCTTTGAAGCCCGACAAAAACGTATTTTGATAGACGAAGATTATTTCTTTGCCGACCTTGTGTTCTATCACCGCATCTTGAAGTGCCACGTTATTGTGGAATTGAAGATAGACAAGTTCCGCCATGAGTATGCTTCGCAACTGAATATGTATCTGAACTATTTCAAAGCGGAAGTGATGCAGCCGGATGATAATCCTCCTATCGGTATGCTGCTTTGTACTGAAAAGGGAGATACATTAGTAAAGTATGCCACTGCCGGATTAGACCCGAATATCTTCGTACAGAAATACATGATAGAACTTCCGAGTGAGGAAGAAATAAAGAAGTTTATCACTTCCTCAAATTACTAACCTAACATCAAAAGTAACACTGGCGAAAAGAAGAATACTGTTTTTCTTTTCGCCAGCAACATATAATCTGCCGATAAAAAAATAGGTTTAGTCCGTTTTGGATATATAAACAAAGGTATGAACTAAACTTGTAAATATACTGATTTTCACTAAAAAAAGTTTATTTATTTAAATATAGGAAGAAATAAATTATTTAATACGCTATTCTATTACTCATTTACATTATATTTGGATGTTGTTTATATAATTGGTTGAATGAAATATTTTCTATCCATATTATTTATATTTTCTCTCAATCTTGTCAGCCCACTTTTAGCCCAAGACAAGAATTCGGCAGATATGTCTGCTTTATTAGAGAATAAAATATGGAAAGTGCAACTTCCCAAAGACAAACACTATGCTATGGAAATGGAATTCCGCAGCGCTGGATGGAAACAGACCTTCCTATATGATGAAAAACAAACTGAAATATGCGATTCTTACTCTTTGCATGGAGATACAATAAAATCTTTTCAAAAGAATTACATTATTCAAGAACTGACAGATAGTACGTTGGTTCTCCAATATCTGCCGGAAAGTTTGACAATCGGAGTTACACCTGTCAGATGTACAACAGATAACAGTGTTCAAGGACAAAGGCAGAACGAAGAACGCTTGGATAGTATTTGGTGTAAAGAGGATATTTGGAATAAAGGTGTTGCTAAAATAACCGGAGAACCAATTAAAGATTTATCCACGATAGAACCTCCCCGATGGGCGGTATGGGATTACGATTTGACAAAATACTATGTTTCCCAAATGAAATACCCAGAAGAGTTGCTAAAAAAGAATGTGGCAGGTTATTCCGTAGTGATGTTTGCTCTTGACACATTAGGGCTACCACGCTGGAATACCATTTTGACGACCATCCATGAAGATTTTGACAAAGAGGTCATCAGACTGACCAAAGAACTTCCACACTGCCTGCCTTGCAGGAACAAAAACGGCAAACGAATGGAGTGTCTTTATACGGTATATGTCCCTTTCCTGCCCCAACATTATAGGGATAGGGTAAAGGCGGACAGCGTTAACCCTCATACTGATGTTTTGATAATCGGCTACAGTTCTTGTGACACTCCAATTCTGATGCGATATGACGCCACACTGACTGCCCATACCACAGAGCCTTATTTGGAGGTGGGTGTTCCGGTCTGTTATCTGAATGAACGGGGCGATACCATTGTGCCATACGGCAAGTACAGATACTGTCAAACAGATACTATCAAAAAAATAGGTTTTGTTTATGAGAACAAGCCAAAGGACGCTCGAATAATCTGCATCAATGATGCGGGCAAAGAACTTTTCTATGTATTCAAATATGATAATGGTCCCGACTACATACAAGAAGGGCTTTTCCGTATAATGAACGAGGATGGACTGGTAGGTTTTGCCGATTCATTGGGTAATGTAATAATTGAACCTCAATTTAAGTTTGCCTACCCATTTAAAGGCGGGAAAACCAAAGTAACTTTAGAAGGTGAACAAAAGGAAATTCGAAGCCCTTTTTCGCACGTGTGGGGAAAATGCGGGAAAATTCAGGCAAAATAAAAAAGCTAAATAATTGAATGATCAACTACTTAGCTTTCATCTTCGTACCCAGACCCGGGGTCGAACCGGGATGGAAGTGAATCCACTGGTGTTTGAGACCAGCGCGTCTACCGATTCCGCCATCTGGGCATTTGCTCTTTCGAAGCTCCTTTACTCTGATTGAGTAGGTTTGTTTCTCAATTGCGATGCAAAGGTACGCCTTTTTTTTGAACCTGCAAATGTTTCGCTGCTTTTTTTGAAAAAAAACGAGTTTTTCTCATTATCCGCCTCGAATCATACCCTTCATTCAAGAAAATCGCTACATTTGTGAAAGTGTAATCATATATAATCAATGGCAGATAACATGAAAGATACCTATTGCGTTATCATGTGCGGAGGAATCGGCAGCCGATTCTGGCCCTTCAGCAGAGAAAGCTATCCGAAACAGTTTCTCGACTTTTTCGGCAACGGCCGTTCTTTACTTCAAATGACTTATGATCGCTACGTCAAGATCGTCCCCAAGGACCGTATTTATATTGTCACGAACCATCTTTACGTTCATTTAGTCAAGCAGCAGTTGCCCGAATTGACCGACGAGCAAATCCTGGCCGAACCAGCCCGTAAGAACACCGCCCCTTGCATCGCCTATGCCTCCTATCACATCCGCGCTATCAATCCAGACGCAAACATCGTGGTTGCTCCGTGCGACCACCTGATCGTGCACGAGGAGGATTTCCTGAGAGACGTGCAGAAGGCGTTAGACTTCGTGCGTGACAACCGTGTGTTGGTGACGCTTGGCATACAGCCCACCCGTCCGGAAACGGGCTATGGCTACATCCAAAGCAGCGACACCGTCGTGGAGAATTTCTGCAAGGTGAAGACCTTCACCGAGAAGCCCAACGAGGAGCTGGCAAGGGTGTTTATGCAAAGCGGCGAGTTTTATTGGAACTCGGGCATCTTTATCTGGAACGTGAACACCATCATCGAGGCATTCGAAAAATACCTGCCCGACATCACCAGCCGCTTCGACCTGGGCAAGGAGCTTTTCAACACGCCCGAGGAGAAGAAATTCATCAAGGAAAATTTCCCCTACTGCCCCAACATCTCTATCGACTATGGCGTTATGGAGAAGGCAAGCAACGTCTATATGCTCTGCGTGGAGTTTGGATGGGCCGACCTGGGAACCTGGGGATCGCTGTTCGACATCGCCCACAAGGATTCCTATCACAATGCGGTGTTGAAGAAGAACGAGGCCCTGCTCTACGAATCGACCGGCAATATCATCGCTTTAGACTCAGACCGACTGGTCGTTGTGCAGGGGTTGCACGATTGCATCGTGGCCGAGGCGGGCAACGTGTTGGTCGTTTGCAAGAAGCAGGACGAGCAGCGCCTCAAGCAGATTGTGGCCGACGCACGGATAAAGTTTGGCGACAAGTATAATTAAGACAATCTCTCTTCAATTATATCTAATTCTAACCAGGGGATGCGTTATCCACGCATCCCCTTATTTGTATCCGTGCGGAATCAGAAGAAGAGGTAGGCCATCGCGATGGCCGCGAGTGCGCCCACGAAATCGGCCAGCAAGGCACACTGCACCGTGTAGCGTGTGTTGCGCACGCCTACGCTGCCATAATAGAGGGCAACGACATAGAAGGTCGTGTCGCAAGAGCCTTGCACGATAGCAGCCAAGCGGCCTATAAACGAATCGGCACCATAGGTGTTCATTGCGTCGAGCATCATTCCCCGCGATCCGCTGCCACTGAGCGGCTTCATGAGCATCGTGGGCAACGCCTCGACAAAATCGGTGTTCAGCCCGATGGCCGACAAGCTGTATCTTACGCCATCGATCAGGAAATCCATCGCTCCCGAGGCACGAAACACGCCGATGGCCACCAAGATGGCCACCAGATAGGGAATGATGGTGATCGCCGTCTGGAATCCCTCTTTCGCCCCTTCAATAAAGGCATCGTAGACGTTGATGCGCTTACGCACGCCGCTCCAGATGAAGCCACACATGATGGTGAAAAGAAGCGTGTTGGCAAACACGGTGGAATAGAGCGACACTTGCTCTTGCTCCATGGATTGGAACAGCAGGATCAGCCCGCCGATCAACAGCCCCATGCTTCCGAAGAAAAGCAACAGATTGCGTTGCCAAATGCGGATGCCCTGCCGAAAGCAAACGGCCAGGATCGCGACCAGCGTAGAGGTGAAAGTGGTCAGCATGATGGGGAGAAAGACGTCCGAAGGATTGGCCGCCCCCAATTGCGCCCGATACATCATGATGCTGATGGGGATCAAGGTCAAGCCGGAGGCGTTGATGCAAAGAAACATCACCATCGAGTTGCTGGCCTGCTCCTTGTCGGGGTTTAGCTCCTGGAGCTGCTGCATGGCTTTCAGTCCCATCGGAGTGGCGGCATTGTCAAGCCCCAGCAGGTTAGCGGATAGGTTCATGAAGATAGAGCCCGTCACGGGGTGATCCTTCGGGATCTCGGGGAAAAGCTTGCTGAACACAGGGGCCGCCCAGCGGGCGAAAGCCTGAATCACGCCTCCCCGCTCGCCAATCTTCATGATGCCCAACCAGAGCGACAGAATGCCGGTCAACCCGAGCGAGATCTCGAAAGCCGTCTTGGCCGTGCTAAACGAACTGTTGATAATCTCCGTAAACACCGTGGCGTCGCCGCCAAAAACCAGTCGTCCCATTGCCACTACGAAGGCAATCAGGAAAAATGCGATCCAAATATAATTGAGTACCATGTTCCTTCAGTTAGTTTTAATGATATGCTTGGACAAAAATAGGCATAATTTAGCAATTCATTTGTATTTTTGCTCGTCGAACAACGAATAGATCAAACAATGAAGATTTTAGTGACATACGATATGTTTCGGGAAGGCTTTGCCGAGCTGGAAAGTAAATATGATGTGACCTTTCCCGAAGGAAGAGACTTCACCTACGAGGAGGTCATGGAACGCATAGCAGACTACGATGTGCTCTGCTCGATGTTCAACTTCACGGTAGACAAGGCCCTGATCGACCGAGCGCCCAACTTACGCCTGGTGGCAAACTATGCCGTTGGCTACAACAACATCGACGTGGCCTACTGCTTGGAGAAGGGGATCACGGTGGCAAACACACCCGATCAGGTGACGGCCCCTACGGCCAACCTGGCCTTGTCGTTGATGCTCGACGTGGCCAGACGTGTCACGGAATGCGATCGCAAGCTGCGCACCTTGGGAAAGGCGATGAAAGTATCCGTCATGGAGAATCTCGGCATGGGAGTCACCGGGCATACCTTGGGCATCATCGGCATGGGACGCATCGGCAAAGCGCTGGCAAAACGGGCGAATGCGTTAGGCATGGAGGTGATCTACCACAATCGCCGCCAGCTATACATCGAGGAAGAGACCAAGCTAAACGTCACCTATGCCTCGAAAGAGGAGCTCTTGGCTCAATCGGATTTCGTCTCGCTCAATGCGCCTTACACCGAGGAGACCTATCACCTCATTGGCGAGGCTGAGCTGCGGCAAATGAAGCCTTCAGCCATCTTGATCAACACGGCTCGCGGCCCGCTGGTCGACGAGAAGGCCCTGGTCAAGGCATTGCAAGATGGCACCATCTATGGGGCAGGCTTGGATGTGTTTGAGTTTGGCGACTATCCCTTGCCTGAGTTGCTGAAGATGGACAACGTGGTGCTCACGCCGCACATAGGCACGCAAACGACCGAGACACGCATCCTCATGGCCAAAAAGGTTAGCGACAACGTAATTGGTTTCATCGAGGGCGATCGTCCCGTATCTCGCGTATTACGTCCATGACAGCCGATTTCATCCTCTCCGAACTGCTCTCGCTACGTTCAGAAGCGCGTGCCGCGGGAGCTTCCCGATTCTTCAAGACCGGCAAAGGCGAATATGGCGAAGGAGATCGGTTTCTCGGCATAAGCTCCCCAGCGGTGCGTGCCGTTGCCAAGGCAAACAAAGCGATTCCTCCCGAAGAGCTACAGCGATTGATCGAAAGCCCGTGGCACGAAGCACGGCTTTGCGCCTTCCTGATCCTGGTCTATCGCACGCAAGGCAAACGCACGCCGGAGTCCGAACGAGAGTGGGCCTATCAATTCTTCATGCGCAACACGGCGCATTGCAACAATTGGGACTTAGTGGATCTCACCTGCCGAGATGTCGTAGGAAACTACCTGCTGCATCGAGATCGTGCGCCTCTCTACGCATTAGCGCAGAGCCAGGACCTGTGGGAACAACGCATCAGTATAGTCTCTACATGGGCCTTCATCAAAGCGGGCGAGTTTGATGATACGTTCACCTTGGTGCTCCAACTCCGCAAGCATCCCCACGATCTAATCCACAAGGCGATGGGATGGATGCTCCGGGAAATAGGTAAAAAAGAGCAATCTGCTCTGATTGATTTCTTAGAGCGACATGCTGCGTCTCTTCCGCGAACCACGCTGCGCTATGCGATCGAGCGTTTCACGGAAGCAGAACGCCAGTACTTCTTACATAAAAGATAAAATGGAACAAGCTACAAAGCAACATACGATTCAATCCGTATGCGTCTATTGCGCCTCAAGCACTAAAATCCCCACATGCTATTTCGAGGCCGCGCAACGATTAGGAGAATTATTAGGGGAAAAAGGGTTGCGCGTCATCAACGGGGCAGGAAACATCGGTCTAATGCGCACCGTGTCTGATGCCACCTTAGCGGCTGGAGGCACCGTAACCGGCGTCATTCCGCATTTTATGGTCGAACAAGATTGGTATCATAAAGGTTTAACCAAGCTTATTCAAGTGGAAACAATGCATGAAAGGAAGCAGCTCATGGCTAATCTATCCGATGCGGCGATCGCCCTACCTGGAGGCTGCGGCACACTGGAAGAGTTGCTGGAAGTGATCACCTGGAAGCAATTGGGGCTCTACACACATCCCATCGTGATCTTGAATGTCAATCGTTTCTTCGATCCACTTCTAAAGATGTTCGAGCAAGCCATCGAGGAGCAATTCATGCGCCCCCAACATGAGCGGTTGTGGGCCATAGCTGAAACGCCCGAGGAGGCCTTCCGACTCATCCAAACAGAACCCGAATGGGATCCTCGCTTACGAAAGATAGCGGCTATCTAATGCCGCTATTTTTTTTGCCGAATAGCAGGCCATAAAAAAAGGGCGTCAATCTTTTCAGACTGACGCCCTCCTACCTAAAACGGCGGCTACCTACTCTCCC
>CAKUZF010000062.1 GCA_934718155.1 uncultured Parabacteroides sp.
CACCCCGACAGCGCCCTGGCCCTGCTCGACACCCTGCATGCCGAGCCGCAGCATTATACGGCCAAGGATCGGGCTCGTTACTACTTGCTGCTGACCGAAGCGAAAGACAAGTGCTTCCTGACGCACACCACCGATACGCTGATCCGCTTCTCGGCCGAATACTACGAGCAGCACAACGACCGACATCATTATGCCAAGGCCCTCTACCTGCAAGGTCGCATCTACGAGGACTGGCGGGAGAACGAGCAGTCCGCAGCCTGCTGGGTAAAGGCCCTGGATTACGGGAAGGACTCCGAAGACCATTACCTGCTCTATCGCATCGCCTATCGGTTGGCAACCTTGTATGCCTATCATGGCATAGCGGATCGTGCGATGGATCTTTACAAGAAGACGCTGGGCTATGCGGTCAAGACGCAAGACAGTGGGCTAATCGCTTTAGGGCATGCCTATATAGGGCGTGTATACAGCATGGAGGATGATTTAAAAAATGCCTCAATCTGGTATGAGAAGGGATTGGCCATTTCAAGGGAGGCCCAGTGCAAGAATGATCATCAGGCGGTCTTGCAAGAATATATTGGTATTTGCTGCGACAACCACCTTTATGCGAAGGCGGATTCCGTCATTACGGTATTGGATGCAGACCCTGAATTTGAAAGGGATGCGCCCTACTATTTGTGCGTTGGCGATTATTATCGGCTAAGAAAAGATACGGTCCGTGCGGTGCCCTTCTTGCTGCAGGCTCTTACCATGAGAGGGAATATATATACAAAAAAAGTAGCGAGCCAAGCCCTGTCCTATTTATACGATAGTTTTGGTCAGCCCCAATTGGCCTTGCACTACGATGATTTATATCATAGCTATGTCGATTCAATTCGAGCCAAAGAGGTCTCTAAACGATTCACGGCCGAAGTGGACTACCAAAGTGAGCAAAACCAGGCATCCATTCAGACGGCGAGAAGGATTGCCGCCTTGCTGCTTGTGCTTTTCCTCCTCTTTCTTGTTGCATGGCAACGAAGGAAACGGGCGCAAGATGCCTTTGCCGCCGAGCAAGAGCGTCAGATCAAATCGTTGCTGCTTCTGCTGCACGACCTGGAAGCGGAGAAGGAGCGAATCGAGCAGGAGCAGTCTCGAATGCAGAGCGAGCAATTGGTCGCTATAAACCAAGAGTTGGAACGAGAGAAAGAGACGATAGTGCGGAAGAAAGAGGAGTATCAAAGGAAATTGGCTTCTATACAGTCGGAACTGGAACGCCTGCTGCAACCCTCGCAGACCCTGCTCGGCCAGATGAGAGACCCGAAACAGAGAAAGCCGCTAACGGAGGCGCAATGGAAGGAGTTCTTCGTGTTGGTGGACTATAGCCAATCGAACTTCTACACGAACCTGACCATGGAGTATCCCGACCTGAAGAAATCCGACCTTGAATTGTGCTGCCTCATCCGTATGGGCATTCAGAAGAACGAGGAGATAGCCGCCCTGTGTGGCATCTCCATCGACGCCGTGAAAAAGCGCAAGCAGCGGCTGAAGGAACGCCTGCAAATTAAATCACTATCTCTCATTTGTCCACCCCTCTGAAGGCGATCGAGTCGAAAAATAGTGTAGCTTTGTGACCAATAACCATAAATCCAATTATAATGAAGATCCAGAATTTAGTGTATGCAGCGTTTACGTTAGTGGCCATTCTTAGTGGGTGTGGCCAGTCGAAACAGAAGAATGATTTGATTCAGATCGATGTGACGGCAAATTTCCCGGAGAAGGAATTCTTGCTGCAAGATGTTTTCGACGTGGAGTATGTGCCTTTGGAGACAAGAGACTCATTCCTGACCATGGGGCATATTCAGGCGGTGAATGATGAATTTATCGTGTCGAGGAATAAAGGTCGCCAGGATGGTGATATCTATGTTTTTGACCGAAAAACAGGAAAAGGCGTTTCTACATTCAACCATTTGGGACAAGGGAATGGCGAATATATGAATGTCTTGGAGGTGATTATGGATACGCCTCAAAGGGAGCTATATGTCAATAGCCATTGGATAAAGAAAATCTTCGTGTATGATATTGAAGGCAACTACAAACGCAGTTTCAACCATAACGGAGCTACCTTTTATCACAAATATGCGGTTTTAGATTCATTCTTGGTATGCGATGATATCGATTGGGATCATGCGGCAGATGGGGGTAAGGCTTTAAAAGATCACTATTTAGCCGTCTCGAAAGAGGATGGTCATATCATCAAAGCGGCCCCGATTCCTTATGAGGAAAAAATCAGCACCGTTATCTTTGCTCCAGATAAAAAGGATTGGCGTTATGCGGCAAGAGCGGGCATGATCTGTTGCAATGGCGACGTGCTGCTGATGGAGACCTCGTCGGACACGGTTTACAGATTCAAGCAGGATTTGTCGTTGGTCCCGTTCTCGGTTCGCACGCCATCAATCCACCAGGTTGACAACTTGTTCCTCTATCCTCAGTTTTGTGGTGGTAAACGATATCTGTTCTACGTTTTGGTAAAGAAGGAACACGATTTCAAACCGAATGAAGGATTCCCAACGACCAACTTAGTGTATGACAAAAAGGATGGGGCGGTTTACCAAGTGTCGGTTTATAATGCGGATTACACGGAAGAGACTCCGCTGAAAATAGAGGGAGAGGTGTTCGTGCTTCGCGCTTTCAATCAAAACGGCGTGGCATTTACGCAGACGCTCTATGCCTCAGATTTGGTGGAGGCTTATCAAGAGGGCCGTTTGAAAGGCCGTTTGAAAGAGATTGCCTCTACGCTTGACGAGGAAGACAATCCTGTGATCTTGATAGCGAAGTATAAACAGTGATTCCTTCATGGGGCATTGTGCGGATTTACTTTGTTTTTTCTGCGAAGATTGTTATCTTTGCCCACATGTTAAGGATAATAGCACATATTGAGCGTTTGTTGGTCGTGCAGGATTGCGTGATTCTGCCTGGTGTTGGCGGATTTGTCCGTCAGACCGTTCCCGCTGCCTACGACAAGGATGCGCATACGTTTACACCTGCCTATAAAGAGTTGACGTTTAATGCGGATTTGCGTCACGCCGACGGACTGCTCACCGAATCGTATCGCCGAGTGTATGGCTTGGATTATGCGGAGGCTCAACACTTCTTGGAACAAGATGTGGAGGCTTTGCGTAGTGAGCTAAGAGCGGAACGGAAAGTTTCGTTGGGCTATTTAGGCAAGCTCATGTTGGGCGATGAGGAGCAATTGATCTTCCTGCCGGGCGATGAGGCGTGGCTGAATGCGGATATGTATGGCTTGAAGCCTTTTACATGGAAGCCCCTGCCTGCGCAATCAACGCTTTCGGCGGAAGAGGCTCCATCTACGGAGAAAGAGGTCTATTATATCCCTGTCAGCCGTCGAGTCTTGCAGGGAATAGCGGGGGCGGCTGCGGCTATCGCACTCTTCCTTTTGTCATCTACTCCCGTGGTGGAGGTGAACCCTACGGCCTATACGGCCAGTTTCGTACCTACCGAAATGATGCGCACGATGGTGGATGCCGCTGCTCCTTTGGAAGGGGCGGATGTGGAGGGTGATGCCGCGGAGTTGTCGGCAGAATCTGTTCCGACAGTGGCAGAGCCTGCCGTGGCGCAACCTGTGCCTGCTCAGCCCAAACCGATCAAGGCAGAGGCGCTTGTGGAAAAGCCGACGGCGCAAAAGATGTATCACTTGGTGATCGCCAGCTTCCCGACCAAGACGCAAGCCGATGAGTTTATGACGGGTGTGGACAAACAACGCTATCAGCAGGCGAATGTGATCCTTCGCAATGGAAAGTATCGTGTTTACGCCGAGCGATATGACAATAGGGCGGAAGCGGAGCGGCGTTTGACGCTGTTGCGCCAGACCGCATCCTATAAAGATGCCTGGCTGTTCATCAGTAAGTAACGGCTTAGCGGGATGAACAATGGATTTTCAGCTGGATACCGATAACCGGGAGTTTCAGGATGCGCTCAACTTAATCACCCACACGCATCAATCGGTTTTCTTGACAGGCAAGGCGGGCACGGGAAAATCAACCTTCTTGAAATACATTTGTCAGCACACGAAGAAAAAGTATGTGGTGTTGGCACCAACAGGTATCGCGGCTATCAATGCGGGTGGCGTTACGTTGCACTCGTTCTTTAAACTCCCTTTCCGGCCGATGATGCCCGACGATCCAGACTTGAGCACCCAACGAGGACGCATCTACGACTTCTTTAAGTACCCGAAAGAGAAGCGAAAAATACTGCAAGAAGTAGAGCTGATTATTATCGACGAGATCTCGATGGTGCGAGCCGACTTGATAGATTGCATTGACAAGATTCTGCGAGTCTTCTCGGGAAATGCCCGAATGCCTTTCGGAGGGAAACAGCTGCTGTTCGTGGGCGACGTGTTTCAGTTGGAGCCCGTGGTGAAGGCCGACGAGCGAGAGATATTGGGCCGTTTTTATGCCAATCCCTTCTTCTTCTCGGCCCATGTGTTTCAGGCGATCAACCTGGTGCCTATCGAACTGCGCAAGGTCTATCGGCAAAGGGATCCGCAATTCGTGCGCATCTTGGATCATATTCGGGCGAATGGGGCTACGACTGACGACTTGAGCCAGCTGAACAAACGTTGTTTCCCAACCTTCGAGCCGCAGCAGGAGGATATGTATGTAACGCTGGCAACCCGACGAGACCAAGTGGATCATATCAACGAGAAGAAGCTGAACGAACTGCCGGGAGAGGAGTTCGTCTCGGTGGGTAAACTGGAGGGCGATTTTCCGGAATCCTCGCTTCCTACGCAGTTGCGTCTATCCATCAAGGAGCAAGCGCAGGTGATCTTTATCGACAACGATCGGGAGCGACGTTGGGTGAACGGCACGATTGGCATTGTGTCGGGCATTGATGCCGACGGCAGGGTGTATGTGCTGCTGGAGAATGGCGTGGAGCACCTGGTGGAACCAACCACTTGGCGCAACTATAAATATACCTACAACGAAAAGGAGAAGCGCATCGAGGAGGAGATTGTCGGCACGTTCGAACAGCTGCCTATGCGGCTGGCTTGGGCGATAACGGTTCATAAGAGCCAAGGCCTGACCTTTAGCCGAGTGGTTGTTGACCTGACGGGCGGTGTCTTTGCGGGCGGACAGACCTATGTGGCCTTGAGCCGTTGCACGGGATTGGAAGGACTGGTGCTGCGTTGTCCGATAAAGCAGCAAGATATCTTTGTGCGGAAAGAGATCGTGGCTTTTAGCCGAGCCTTTAATGATCCGCTCCTGATCGAGCAGAGCTTGCAAGAGGGGGAGGCTGAATTGCTTTATGGCCGTGCGGCCGTGGCTTTCCGTAAAGGAGAGATGCGCGAGGCGGTGGAGTCGTTTGTGGCCGCTATCGGAAAACGAAACGAACTGGCGAACCCTTCCGTTCAGCGCCTGTTGCGGATGAAGCTGCAAACCCTCAACAGCCAGAAGGAGCAGATAAAGGCGTTGAAAGGGGAGCTGCTGGCTGTGCGGGAAGACTTGAAAGGCTACGCCGAGGAGCATTACTTGATGGGAAACGAATGTATCACCAAGGCGCATGATCCGAAGGCGGCATTGCGCTGCTTCGATAAAGCGCTGAAGCTGAATCCGACTTATGTGGATGCTTGGGTGCGAAAGGGAGTGACGCTGCTGGATATGGATGAGGATCAAGAGGCTTATCGCTGCCTGAACCAGGCGGTGAAGTTGTCGCCAAAGAGTTTCAAGGCCCGTTATAACCGAGGAAAGTGTTTGTTGAAACAGCAGGATGCGGAGGCCGCTTTGGCCGATTTCCTGACGTTGCTTCCCGACCATTCCACCCATCCCAACCTGCACGCCTACCTGTCGGAGACGTATGCAGTATTGGGTGATGAGGAATTGGCCGCCCAGCATGAACGGCTGGCGAAATACCATCGCCGACGCAAAAAAGGCTAAGCGTACTTCTCTGCCATTTTTCGCATAAAGGCTAAGCTCCCTTTGGCTAACTCTTCGGCGGGATACTTGGAGGGTCGCCATAAAGAGACCGCCTCGGCCATGCCGGGGATGGAGTTGGAGAAATTCTCTAAAACCAACCGACCATTGAAGTTGATGGCTTTCAATCCGCGGAACAAATCGTCCCAGCGCACGTTGCCTTCGCCCAGCATGCCCCTGTCGCTCTCGGTCATGTGGAGGTGTTGCAATCGGTTGCCTGCCGCAACGACCGGCTCATAGAAGCTGGTCTCCTCGATGCACATGTGGAACGTGTCCAGATGCAAGGCCAAGTTGGGCGCTCCCACACGCTCGATGAAGCGAAGCACCTCTTCGGCTGAGGTGCACATATAGGTCTCGTAGCGATTGATCGGCTCAATGCCTAAGGTGATTTCCGACTGGGCAGCATAGGCCGCGGCTTCGGCCCATACGGCGCAGAGCGTATCTTCCTCTTCAGCCGTGCGCTGTTTCCCGCTGAACACGCCGATGCCCGAATGGAGCACACCTCCGATGTAGTGTGTCTCTAATGTGGCTGCCTTGTCGATCGCGGCTTTCAAAAGGCGCAATGCCTCTTGTGGATGAGTCGGAATGTGCGCCGACGGAGGCAGGTTTAAGGCGCAGGTGGCTTGCAGGTTGTGCTGCTTGAGCTGTTTTTTCACAGTGGGCGCATCAAACTCCATCGAAGGAGGCAAAAGGATCTCTAAAAGATCGAAGCCCGCTGCGGCGGTTTGTTGGATGGCATAAAGTCCGCCCTCGGGAGTCCACTTCGGTGGGATCCAGGAGAGGATGGAGCAACCAAAAGAGGGTTTCATGTCGTTTTTACTTTTAATGGATGAATATAAATTTGTTATTCGTTGTAGTCTGCAAAAATGGAGTTGTCGTACACTCTATGCTCTTCCTTGCTATGGAAGGGGTAATACACCTGAGCGAAGAAGGGGTTCCCTTTGGCGATGGCATCGTCGTTCCAAGGCATAGGGAGGCATTCGGGGCACCAATGACCACCTTGCAGAATCAATGCCGGCGAGGCTTTGAAGCGATGCCCGAACTGGCATTCCCATTCCAGCGGCGTTGCCATATCGCCTTCCGTCATGGAAGAGGAAAGGCATTTGCCGCCACGGAATTCGGCTGCTTGGCGCATGTCTTCGATCGTCAGTGCGGAGAGTGGCTTGCTCTCGTCGTAGCCGTGGTTGAGCAGCGTGGGCTTCTCGGAGGGGCGCTTTTTCATGAGGTCGTTCCATTCGGGGATGGATTGCCAAGCCTCGAAGGAGCCAAAATAGGCTGCTATCCGATTCTCGTTGCGCTTTTTGATCCAGTCTCTCGTGCCCAATCCAGGTGTGGAGGCAATACGCCCCATGCCCCATTTGATCAGCGATGGAGGGACGATCTTGGCCAAGTGGAAATACCAAGGCACCTGCTTGGCCATCCAGGCGAAATAGGAATCGCAGGTCTGGTTGCTGCGGAAATGCAAATAGCCCTCTAATACATCGCTATCGGTGTACCATTGGCCGTGGAAGTTGCGGATGGCGAACCAGTTTGGCTCGAAGATCTTCTCTACGGGAGGACAGCCTATCGCTTTCAGCAGCTTCGCTTCGAACTCATAATTGGTCAATCGGAAGGAGGGGCCGCTGCTGATGTTGTAGAAACGGTTCCAGAATTCATCGGGCACATCCGCTTCGCATACGTTGGCCAATAGGCGGCCTGAGTCTTCCGCCGTTGACCATTCGAGCACGCCGTCTAATGGGACGTGGAAGGTGATAGGATCGGATCCCTTTAGCAACAACTCAGGGCAGAGAATGCCTGTTTGGCGAAGGCAGGCCCAGTGTTTGATGCCCGACTCGACAAAGATGCGTTCTGCGATGGTCTTGGAGATGGCGTAATGGTCATAAACGCTGATATTAATCGGATCGCCGGTGCGTCCCCAATGTACGGGTGCGTTGCGGTGGCCCAATTGAGCGACCGAGCCAATATAGACCACCTTGATGTCGTCGGCATTGGGCTGTGCCAATACCGCTTTCACGATATGTTGTGCGGCTGTGGTGTTTACTTTTAATGTTTTCTTGGGGAAATAATCAGCGGCAGGAGAGACCATGCCTCCTACATGCAAGACATAGTCGGCTCCCGTGACCCCTTTGAGCACATCGTCGTAGTTCATGAGGTCGCCCCATACAATACGTATATTCGCTAATTTTTCGAAGGCGGCCAGCTTCTTCTTGTTGACTTGGCTGGGCCTGGCCAACAGGGTGACCTGAAACCGATCCAATCTCTTAGATAATTCCATTAAGCCAGCATGGCCCATTGTGCCTGTCGCACCCGTTAAAAAAACAGTTTTCATGTTTTTCATGTCACAATATATAATATATGTATAGTAATAAAACGTTTGCTGCCTATTATGGGGGCGAAGGTACAAAAAAAACTCCCAACCGCTTTGAAGCAATTGGGAGTTTTTGGTAGTGGATACGAGAATCGAACTCGTATTGCATGCGTGAGAGGCATGTGTCCTAACCATTAGACGAATCCACCA
>CAKUZF010000063.1 GCA_934718155.1 uncultured Parabacteroides sp.
TTTCTATTTCTATTACTTTGGTTATGGATGATTTCCGATAAGCAAAGATAAGGTGCAATACATTAAAAAACGTATACAAACCCAAATATTTATGCATTATTAACGATGAAGAAGTAAGTGCGTAGAGTATTACTCCATAACAGTTGCACTGTCAGTACCACACAAGTAACACTTCAGTGTCAGCTAGCTGAAACTCCAGTACCACCCGTGTGAAACTCCAGTACCAGTTAAGCAGTACTGAAAGTGGTACTGGGAAAGGATGTACATTACTTCCTCTTCGAGAAATGGCGATATCGTTTGGGTTGATTGGGGAGAAGCCAAAGAGCATAATCAGATCTTCTGCGGCATCAGGATCAGTCCCTGAAAACCTAGCAGCCTGATGTTCTATGCGTGGAGCGCAACTTTATGGGAGTGGTGGCTCCAGACGTGACTGAAAACGTCGATTTGGATAAGATATATTTGTGTGTTTTCGGTGTTCTCACTACTTTTGCCGTTGGAGCGAAAATACCATGCATATATTTTAAAAACAATGGATACAGAACAGTTATCACTTACCAAAAAGACCATCGTAGGAGTGCAGTTCCTCTTCGTGGCTTTTGGCGCGACGGTCTTGGTGCCCTTGCTTATCGGCATCGACCCCGCGACGGCTCTTTTCACCGCAGGTGTGGGAACCTTCCTTTTTCATTTCGTCACCAAGGGCAAGGTGCCTATCTTCCTTGGCAGTTCGTTTGCGTTTATCGCTCCCATCATCGCGGCCACCAAGGAGTGGGGGCTGCAAGGCACCATCGCGGGATTGACAAGCGTGTCGCTGGTCTATTTCGTCATGAGTGCGCTGGTGAAGTGGCAGGGCAAGAAATTGCTCGACCGTCTTTTCCCGCCCGTGGTTATTGGTCCGGCCATCATCCTGATCGGTCTGTCGCTCTCGGGCAGTGCGGTGGATATGGCCAAGACGAATTGGCTGTTGGCCGCCGTTGCGCTCGTCACGGCCATCGTGGTGCTGACGCTTGGCAAGGGGCTGATGAAACTCGTGCCCATCATCACGGGAGTCGTGGTGGGCTACGTGGTCGCTATTCTTGAGGGCGAGGTTAGTTTTGCGGGCGTGGCTGAGGCTTCGTGGTTTGCTTGCCCTGTGACGTTCGACACCATTACCCATTTCGAGTGGGCGCCGTTTCTCTATATGCTCCCTGTGGCGATTGCCCCCGTGCTGGAGCATATTGGCGATGTGTATGTGGTGGGCGCTGTGGCCCAGAAGGATTTCGTCAAGGATCCCGGTCTGCATCGCACGATGCTTGGCGATGGTTTGGCTTGTCTTTGCTCGGCGTTGCTTGGTGGTCCGCCCGAGACGACCTATTCCGAGGTGACTGGCGCAATGTCGATCACGAAGGTGACGTCGCCCGCCGTGATCCGCATCTCGGCCGCTACGGCCATCTGTTTCTCCATCGTGGGCAAACTGAGTGCGCTGCTTCAGAGCATTCCGCAGGCGGTGTTGGGTGGCATCATGCTGCTGCTTTTTGGAACGATCGCCAGTGTGGGCGTGCAGAACCTGATGCACAACAAGGTGGATATGAACGACACACGCAACGTGATTATCGTCTCCGTGATGCTGACCGTAGGACTGGGTGGAGCCGTGCTCTCTTATGGCGCATTCTCGATAGCGGGCATCGGTTTGGCCGCTCTGATCGGTGTGCTGCTCAACCTGGTTTTGCCGAAGACGAAATAGGGCGAGAACTTAACGAATACACTTAACGCTCCGTAAAGCGACAGCGTGAAATAAAAAGAGCCATCCCAGTCGTAAGGCCGGGATGGCTCTTTTGTTGATATTTATTACAAGTGGAAGCAGGGCTTACAATCCCTGTCCGTGGCAATTCTTATATTTCTTGCCGCTACCGCAGGGGCAAAGATCGTTTCGGCCTACACGTTTCTCAGCGCGCACTGCCTCGGGGTCTTCGCTCTCGATAATGCCTTCGTCGTTGGTTACCTCGGGGGTGGTTGTTTCCTCCTCAATCACCTCGGCTTCCTCAATCACCTCGGCCTCCTCAACGTCGTCGTGGTTCTCGGCGGCTTGCTGCTGTTGCTTGGCGTGCTGCATGGCCAATTGCTGGATGCGCTCGCGCTCAGCCTCGATTGCCTCGGCGGCCTGTTTAGCCAACGCCTCCTGGCGTGCGGCCATTGCCTTGCGCTCCTCCTCGGTCGGCTCGCGACGTGTAGGGATCTGTCCACGCATCAATACGGCTACGATCTTGCGGTTCATGGCGTCAACCATGTTCTTGAAGAGGTTGTATGACTCTAACTTGTAGATCAACAAGGGATCCTTGTTCTCGTAGCTGGCGTTCTGCACTGAGTGGCGCAACTCGTCCATCTCGCGCAGGTGCTCTTTCCATGCGTCGTCGATCATGCGGAGCAGGAGCAACTTCTGGAATGACTTCACGATGGTCTTACACTCGGTCTCATAGGCCTCGCGCAGGTTGCAAGAGATGTTGTACATACGCTTGCCATCCGAGATGGGCACCATAATGTTCTCATACATCGCACCGTTTTGCTCGAATACCTCCTTGATGACAGGGTAGGCCACCTGAGCGATATGATCCATGCGGCGCTTGAAGTTTTTCAAAGCCTCGTCGAACAGCAGGTCGGTCAGCTTCTCGTTCTTCATATCCTTATAGGTCGCTTTGTCAACCGGGCTCTCCATAGCGAAGGTCTTGAATACGTCCATCTTGAAGCTCTCGAAGTTGCCTTCGCATTGATCAACGATGGAGGTAGCGGTGTCGTAAAGCGTGTTCATCACGTCCAAGCCGATGCGCTCGCCCATCAAGGCGTGGCGACGACGGGCGTAGATTACGGTACGTTGTGAGTTCATGACATCGTCGTACTCCAACAGACGCTTACGGATGCCGAAGTTGTTCTCCTCTACCTTCTTCTGTGCGCGCTCTACGGATTTGCTCAGCATGTTGTGCTCCAGCACCTCGCCTTCCTTGAATCCTAACTTGTCCATCAGGGCGGCGATGCGCTCTGAGGCAAACAGACGCATCAAGTCGTCTTCCAAAGAGACGAAGAACACAGATGAGCCCGGGTCGCCCTGACGGCCGGCACGTCCGCGCAACTGGCGGTCAACACGGCGGCTCTCATGACGCTCCGTACCGATGATGGCCAAACCACCTGCCTCTTTAACCTCCTTCGAGAGCTTGATATCTGTACCACGACCTGCCATGTTGGTGGCGATGGTCACTGTACTGCTCTGTCCGGCCAAAGCGACAATCTCGGCCTCCTTCTGGTGCAACTTTGCGTTCAATACGTTATGCTTGATGTTGCGGATCTTCAACATGCGGCTTAGCAACTCAGAGATCTCGACCGATGTCGTACCTACCAAGACGGGGCGTCCGGCACTGGTCAGTCGTTCGATCTCCTCGATCACTGCGTTGTACTTCTCGCGCTTCGTCTTGTAGATGCGGTCGTTCATATCAATACGTGCGATGGGGCGGTTGGTCGGGATGACTACGACATCCAGCTTGTAGATGTCCCAGAACTCGCCTGCCTCCGTCTCTGCCGTACCGGTCATACCGCTCAACTTGTGATACATACGGAAGTAGTTCTGCAAGGTGATGGTAGCGAAGGTCTGCGTAGCGGCCTCAACCTTCACACGCTCCTTAGCCTCGATGGCTTGGTGCAAACCGTCGGAATAGCGGCGGCCATCCATGATACGGCCGGTCTGCTCATCGACAATCAAGACTTTATTGTCGATCACCACATACTCGTCGTCTTTCTCGAAGAGGGTGTAGGCCTTCAGCAACTGGTTGATGGTGTGTACACGCTCGCTCTTCACGGAGTAGTTGGCCAAGATCTGGTCTTTGCGAGCCTGCTTCTCTTCGTCGCTCACGTCTAAGGTCTCCAGCTGCGACAGCTCGGAGGTGATGTCGGGAAGGACGAAGAAGGTAGGATCCTCAGTCTTACCTGTCAACAGGTCGATACCCTTATCGGTCAGCTCAATGCTGTTGTTTTTCTCGTCGATCACGAAATAGAGTTCGTCGGTCGCCTCGTGCATGTGGCGGTTGTTCTCCGACATGTAGTACTCCTCGGTCTTCAACATCTGAGCCTTGATGCCCTGCTCACTGAGGTATTTGATCAATGCCTTGTTGCGCGGGAATCCCTTGTGCGAACGGAAGAGCTGGATAGAACCTTCCTCCACCTCGGCGGGATCGCTGCTGGCCATTTTCTTCTTGGCCTCGATAAGCAATTGCGAGCAGAGTGCCTTTTGGGCGTTGACTACCACCTCGACGTTCGGGCGGAACTGCTCGAAGAGTTGCTGCTCGCCGCGGGGCACGGGGCCAGAGATAATCAACGGCGTACGTGCATCGTCGATCAATACAGAGTCCACCTCATCGACAATGGCATAGTTGTGCTTGCGCTGCACTAAGTCGTGGGGGTTGTTGGCCATGTTGTCGCGCAGGTAGTCGAAACCAAATTCGTTGTTCGTACCAAACGTGATGTCGGCCTCGTAGGCTCTACGGCGTGCGTCGGAGTTGGGCTGGTGCTTATCAATGCAATCTACTGAAAGACCATGGAACATGTAGAGCGGTCCCATCCACTCAGAGTCACGCTTCGACAGGTAGTCGTTGACGGTTACGACATGTACACCATTGCGAGTCAAGGCGTTCAAGAATACAGGCAGTGTGGCCACCAAGGTTTTACCCTCACCTGTAGCCATCTCGGCAATCTTTCCCTTATGCAGTACGACACCACCAAAGAGCTGTACGTCGTAGTGTACCATGTCCCACTTGATCTCATTGCCACCAGCTTTCCAGTGGTTCTGATAAATCGCCTTGTCGCCCTCGATGCGCACGAAGTCGTGGCGGGGAGCCAGTTCACGGTCGAACGGTGTGGCGGTAACCACCACCTCCTCGTTCTCGGCAAAGCGGCGAGCGGTGTCCTTCATGATGGCGAAAGCCTCGGGGAGCTCCTCGTTCAGCTTAACCTCCATCTTGTCGAGAATGACTTTCTCGATTTTATCCACCTCTGCCCAAATGCTCTCGCGCTCTTCGATCTCGGTCTTCTCGATGCTGTCGCGAAGTTCCTTCGCTTTTGCCTTCTCTTCGGCCACGGCATCTTGGATGCGTTGCTTGATGGCATCAACTCGGGCGCGCAACTCGTCGTTCGAGAGTTGCTGGATCGAGGGATAAACCGCTTTGATCTTGTCTACCCACGGCGTAATTTCTTTCAGGTCACGTTGTGATTTATTGCCGAACAACTTCGTCAGCAAATCATTAAATCCTATCATAATTAGTTTTGTTTCGTTGTTTGTTTTTATTTCTATGATAATTATTTTGCCTCTCTATTTTCAGAAATCTCTCTCAAGGGGAGCGCATTAGAGGCATTGGGTGGCCTGATCCTCAGCACATGGGTGACCGTAGGAGCTACCTCGGTGGCTTTCACCTCGCGATAGATGTGTTGAGGTTTCAGCCCATTGCCCAAGAATACCAAGGGAGTGATGACCGCATTGTTGCGGATTACCTTGACGGGTTGTTTATCGTTGTCGAAATTAAGTTTCCATCCGGGTTGCAGCTCGATAATCAGATCGCCTCGACGCAGGTGGTGTGTGCCTTGGCGGAACTTGATCGTCCCTTCGTTCCAGTCGCCCACTAAGAGGCTGTTGTCGGTCGTGACAGATTGCACGCCGCTGAACTCCTGCAAGAAAGAGGCCGCTTGGTTCTGTATGGAGGTCAAGTCGAGCTTTGCGTCCTCAATCGCCTTGCGGTTTAGATAGATCTGCGAATTATAATAGCCTTTCACCCAATTGGTCTGTTGGCCATGTAAGGCCATCAGATACATATTCAGCAGGGCCAGGCAGCGCTTGGGGTGAAACTCACCGCCATTCACCTTCATCCCGTCGGGATAGGACTCTTCGCTTTGGTAATAGCCTGATCCGGTGAAGACTACCAACGTATTGGCCAAGCCTACCTTCTTGTCGATGGTGTCGAGCAGTTTCTCGATGTCTTGATCCAGCTGGTAATAGGTGTCTTGTATCTCGCGTGTATATTCCTTGTTTTGTGTGCCTAAGAAGTTGCCGGCGTAATAGGTGACAGAGAGCATGTCGGGGCAGCTTCGAGTGCCGAAGCCTCCGTACTCTAAGAACTGGATGGCCAGGCGATTGACCTCCTTATTGATGAAAGGCGAGGTCTTGAAGCGAGGATAGCCGTCTTGGGCTTTCTCATTGAACGTGTAGCGATAGGGGATCTCGTCGAGCACGTAGGGAAAGGCGTTGAACTTATCCATCGAGAGCGAGGGGGTCCATACCATTTCGGAGATGCGTGCCGAGAGCGACTCAGGGCCGTTGTTGTAGCGATCTACATACCAAGGCGCATCCTTATAATAGGTCGTCGTAGCCCACTTGCCGTTCAAGTTGTCCATCCAGAAGGCTCCGTTGGCAGCATGGCCTGCCGAAAGGATCGCACTTTCGGGATCGGGGGCGATGGCATAGACATCGCTTCGCCCGCATGAGGCGATCTTCAGCTCATCGCCGATTGTCGAACTGAAAAGGTTCTTGGGCGAATAGTTCTCTTTGGTGTAATTGCCGAGATATTCGGGGTCGTTCAGAATCGACACCTCACGCTCCCGGTCGAAATCGTAGAGATGATTACCGCTGATACCGCTGAAGCAGGGATTGCTTCCAGTGAACAAGGTGGCGAATGCGCTGGCTTGGTCGAGATTGGAGAACTCGAAGTGGATGTTGTTATAGACCACTCCTTGGTTCATCAATCGCTTGAATCCTCTGTCGCCAAATGTGTTGTAGAAGTATTCAATGTAGTCGCCTCTCAATTGGTCGACAGTGATGCAAACCACCAGCTTGGGTGCATGTTGCTGCGCCTCAAGGTTAGTGACCGCAAGGATGGCTATGAGCGACGACAGTAATTTTCTCATTCGGTTGTCCATTTCTTTTTATAAATGCCTGCTGCCGAGCGCAACCATAGCGTGGCGGCGAGCGGAATGAAGGCCGGATTAAACTGCTGAGGGAGGATGCTCCAACCCGCAAATAGCAGCATTATGGCGGCAAAGTTAATAAAATGATAGTAATAAGCCGCCTTTTGGGCTCTTTTAATGCAAAACAAAATAGCTCCTACCGCCTGAAGAGGGTTCAACCAAAGCAGGGAATAGTTGGGCCATGTGCAGGGGTGCTCGGAGATAAAGGCGAGGAAGGAAAGCACGCATCCTGCCAGCCCGGCCACGGCGAAGAGCAAGACATCCAGCCCTTTCAGTGCATGATGCGTTCTCCATCCCCATGCGCTGAGTAACATCGTGAGTAGGAACAGCAGCCAGCTGAGCCGTAGCGGTGTGAGCGTGTCCCATAGGTCGGGCTCAATCTCTTCCGCTTCCGCCTCGATCACGCTTGTCTGGCTGACCAAGGGACGGCGATTGCCCTGCGCGTCTACGATTTCGGCCTTAGAGAAGGCATCCCGAAGGTAGCTTGGCAAGAAGAGCATCTCGTGAGGAGTGGCCAAACGGTCGGTGGGGCTGCCTAAGGCTAAGTCGCAACCGAAAGTGAGCCATGCGTGCGCACGCGTACAATAATTAATAAGCGCACGGAAGGTTTGCGCCTCGTAGGGGTAGTGGTAGTCCACTTGGCCCACTGCCTTTTCGATCAGTGCAGCCGGACGAGTGGCGCAGTTGTCGAAAAAGAAGTTGTAGCGATAGATGCGATTCTCGGGCTTGTAGTTCTCAACGAGCGCCTCCCACAGTCGTTGCCGCTCGTCGGGCGTAAGGTTGAGCTGCTGCTCGCTGACGCTGCTGCCTCGCAGCTGGTATTCGATGATGTAGTTCGCATAGTCGGTCGCGCCCAGTTTGTAGTCGGTCTCTCCTTTGGTGAAACGGTAGATGAAGTTCTCTTTCGTGAAGTCGAAAATTCCATAGTTGAACACGTAATCCAACTTCTGCCGTGGGTCGTGCACACGTAAAGCGGCATGGCCATAGACTGTGAATACTTCCGCCTCGTAGGGAGCCGAGGTCAGCAGGCTGATGCGTGCCTCGTCGCTTAGAGGGGCTTGCGCCATGCCTTGCCAGGCAATCAGCGTCAATAGGAGCCAAGTGTATATTCTTTTCATGTTCTCGTTCTCTTTTTCGGCCGCAAAGGTAATAAAAAAAAAGAAGGCCAAGTTAATCGGATTAACTTGACCTTCTCGTGATTCGCATAGGATTCAAACCTATAACCTTCTGATCCGTAGTCAGATGCTCTATTCAGTTGAGCTAGCGAACCAT
>CAKUZF010000064.1 GCA_934718155.1 uncultured Parabacteroides sp.
GCATACTGAGATAATCTACAGCTGCCAGAAAGTCTTCCGTATTGATGTCGGGAGAAGCCGTACGGCGAGGCTCGCCCGAAGATTCGCCAGTAAACGAAGGGTCGAAAGCGATGGTGATGAATCCACGCTCTGCCATGGTTTGTGCATAGAGACCCGAACATTGCTCCTTGACGGCCCCGAAAGGTCCGCTCACGGCAATGGCAGGCAGCTCCCCTTCAGCGTTCTTTGGGATATAGAGGTCGGCAGCAAGAGTAAGACCATATTGTGTCTTGAATGCCACTTTCTCATGATTTACCTTCTCGCTTTTAGGAAAAGTCTTGTCCCAATCCTGTTCTAATTTTATCTCTTTGTCCATAGTTTCTGCTTTTACATTTGTCTGATTTCCTGCACAACAGATGAGGGCTGTTGCTATAAATGTGAATAATCTTTTCATATTAAACCTTTTGTTTGCTGATTAAAAACTGGTGCAATGATACCCACATTCTTCCAAAGGGCTTATACCTGTTTTTCGGAAGACATTACCGATATTCTGTTTCTAACAAATAATCGAAATAATAGCTGTTCTATACATGCTTCATTGTGTGTCTATGCGGTCTTGCGATACTCGCTTGGGGTCTTGCCCGTCTGCGCCTTGAAAAAGCGGACGAAGTGCTGAGGATACTCAAAGCCGAGGCGTTGACTAATTTGTGTGATGCTGAGGGTTTCATCAACAAGCAGATGGCGGGAAGCCGAAAGCAATCGGTCGTTAATCAGATTCTTTGCGGTTTGTCCTGTCTCAGTTTTAACCAATTCACCGAAATACTTAGGTGAATAGCAGCATTGGTCGGCAAAGTAGGCCACGGTAGGCAGTCCCTCATGCTCCGCTTTCTGGGCAATGTATTCATCGAGCAGAGAGATGAACTTCTTTACCACCGAGTGATTAATCTCCTCGCGCGTGATGAACTGGCGGTCGTAGAAGCGCAGGCTGTAGTTCAGCAGCAGCTCGATGTTTGAAACGATGAGTTCACGCGAATGCTTATCTATAGGATGCTGCAGTTCCTGCTGAATCATTGAGAGCACGTCACGGAAGATATTGACCTCGGCAGCGGAAAGGTGTAATGCTTCGTTGCTTGTATAGTCGAAGAACTCATACTGGGAGATGTGCTTGCCAAGCTGGGTGCGGTTGAGCAGGTCGGGATGGAATGCCAATACCGTATATTTGGCCAGTGGAACTCCTGGAATGGGTTCCACCTTGATCGACTGTCCTGGAGCAAACGAGGTTACGGTCATCTCGTCAAAATCATATTCTGTTCTGCCGTATGACAACTTGCAGCCCTTGTTTTCTTTCAGAAAGAGCGCATAAAGTCCGTAGTGATGCACAGCCTCCAGTATAGGAGATCTGTTCTCTACACGCACAACGCTTACCAAGGGATGAAGCGTCTTCACCCCTAAGAATTCGTTGAACTCCTGTATGGTATTAAAGAAAAAATCCTTCATAATCCTATGCTTTTGAATATCTAAATCCTTCAAATCTATTTTATCGTTGCAAAAATAAGCACATTATCTATATCCCTTTATACCTTAAATCCGGAATGTATTACCAGTAGTGCAGGTTTAAGGCTGGCGGGGCGCTGCTCCGAGGTTGCTCTAATTGCCCTCAAAAATGGAGTTGACTTCATTGTCCGATGAAGTCGGCTTCGTAGGTAAAGTAAGTTGACTTCGTAGGGCTATGAAGTCGGCTTCATAAAATGGGCTTGAAACACACAGGACGTGCACAAAAGACTGGGAAATCAAAAGGCCCATGCTCTCGCACAGGCCTTTGCAAAACTACTAAAAATGTAAACAGTGTATTTTATATAGTAATATCATGAAACTATATAGTTGAATTAAAAAACCGCCCAGCCTTCGCAGGGGAGACGGTCTCCAATCTAATCTACTCAATACCATTTTCAACTTACCTAAGTTTGCTTCTCTCCGTGGCTTAAAGCGTAAGAGAAGATAGCCTAAGTTGGACAGTATACCTTTTTAAATCTTACATCCTAAACTCACACATTAATATGCAACTATCGTGCCAAAACTTGATAGGTTGCGCTTGATTTTTGTAATAGCTTGTGATATAGATGTTTGATAAAAATTTGTAGTGAATAAGAAGATTGGGCTGGATTGGGGATTGGGAGTTGTGGTGTGGATAAATTCCACACCACAACTGGGGAATTAGGCTTTGTGAACCGTAAGTTGTGGGAAGGGGAATCCAATGCCTTCGCGGTTGAAGGTGGCATAAATGGCTTGGTTGATGTCGAAGAAGACACCCCAGTAATCCTCTTTCTTAACCCACGCACGCACCGTGATGTTTACGCTGCTATCGGCCAAGGCCGCAAGGGCGATGAAAGGAGCCGGATCGTTCAAGATTCGGGCATCTTGGGCTAAGACCTGCTCGATTACCTGCTTCACGCGGTCGTAGTCAGAGTCGTATTCCACGCCGATGGTCCAATCAACGCGGCGTAAGGGTTGCTTACTGAAGTTGGTCACTACGCCGCTGCTCAATGAGCCGTTCGGGACATAGATCACCTTGTTGTCGGCGGTATTGATGATGGTGTGGAACATTTGTATGCCCTGCACCGTGCCTCCGATGCCTTGCGCTTCGATGTAGTCGCCTACCTTGTAGGGCTTAAAGAGCAGGATGATTAGTCCGCCTGCGAAGTTCGAGAGGTTGCCGCTCAACGCCATACCTACGGCGACACCGGCCGATGCCAAGAGAGCGGCGAACGAGGTGGTCTGCACGCCTAAGGCTCCCACTACGGAGATAATCAAGAGAATCGTCAAGCTGACATTCACCAAGCTACCCACGAAGGTCTTAATGGAGGTGTCGATGTTGCGCTTGCTAAGGATTTTGATAACCAGTTTGTTGACCAGGTTGATGAGCAAACGGCCTACCATGAATACGATGAGAGCCTTGATAAGCGTGTAGCCCAATTGCATGCCGTGGTCGAGCAAGGAATGTACAGCCTTTTCGATTTGTGTGGCTGTATCGATTGCTAAAAATACCATAAAATGAATGTAATTGTTAGAGTTATGAAATGTCGCAAAGATAAAAAGAATTTTTAATCTGACGAAACTCGTGAAAATATTCCGTAGCTTTGCACGCAGTAACACAGAATAGAGTTTTGAATGAAGAATAGGTTATTGATTCCGCTGCTTGCCTTGACACTGGGGAGTGTGGCCTATGAGGCTCAGGCGCAAACGTATGAGCAATACGTGGAGAAGAGTTTCGACTTGTTGGACCAGAACGACTTGGTGGCCGCTGGCGAGAGCTTGAAGGCGGCGATGCGTCTGGAACCGGCAAACCCCAACAACTATGCCTTGATGATGAATTTAGGCACTATCCAGCGTCGGCAGGGGCTGTTGGAGGATGCTTTGCTTTCGTATAACGCGGCATTGACTCGCTATCCCCAACACGAGACCATCTTGGAGAACAGGGCTCAGCTTTACACTGAAATGGGCGAAATCGAGAAGGCTTTGAACGATTATAACGCGTTGCTGATGATCAATCCTGACAAACAGGATGCTTTGTATGCACGGGGCGTTTTGTATTTAGACCAGAAGGATTTTTTGCGCGCCGAGGAGGATTTCGACCGCTTGCTGGAGGTGAACGAGAAGTCGGTGCAGGCTCGTTTGGGCTTCGCTATGTTGGAGAAGATCCGTGGAAACTTCTTCGAAAGCGAGCGCATCTTGAACTACTTGATCAACGAGAAGCCGCGTGAGTGGCGCCTCTATGAAGAGCGTGCCGACCTTTACTTCCGGATGGGTAAAAACGGTCGGGCGATGGGCGACATCAACAAAGTGTTTGTCGAGAGCGAACCGACAGCCTCTCTTTATGTGCTGCGAGGCAAGGTGAAGTTGGCGCAATTCGAGAAGCCTTCCGCAGCTCTTGATTTCAAGAAAGCCTTGCAGATGGGCTACGACGAGGCTACGATCAAGGCCTTGCTTGATATGGCGAAATAGCCTTTCCTTTTATAAGAAGAAGAGTAGCTCTTTCCTCGGGAAAAACAGATTGAGCCATCCGCCGCTACATCGCACTCGGTGCGAAGGGCTGCGGATGGCTTTGATTTATGGTGTGTTCGGTTTGCGCATTCCGATTTTTCTGCGGAGGGAGCGTATGATCCATTTCAGCGAGACTGCCACGCCTGTGAGCGAGAGCAGTGAGCCGCCGATCAGCAGGGTGAACATCACGATGTGCCACAAGACGGGGCGATCGGTCAGCCACTTCAGGTTGAGTCGGTGGAGTCCGCCGTAGAGCAAGCTGCGAAGACGGCTGTCGTCGTCGATGCGCCGCGTGACAAGGGTCTCAGGCTGATAATAGATGTGGGTGTGCATATAGTCGTCTGCGACGACCCGATAGACAGGCAGGGGCACGCGATCTTTCTTGCGGGCGTAGTAGTCGCTGTCGTAATCGGTCATCAGCGTGAGCGTCCACTGGACGCTGTCGCCCAACTGGCGTGTCGCATCTTGACGTATCCACTCTTCGGCCAGTCGGAAAGGCGTGATGCCCGTGGTGTCGGCCGCATCGATACGCCATGTGGTGAAGTCGGACTGCACCTGATAGAAGGGATGGCCTCCCCAGCTGCCCCAGGTAATGCGTTTCACCGAGTCGCAGTCGGCTAAGATCCGACGGTAGTCTAAGGCGTAGCGATCGAGTGGGAGCATGGCTTCGGCCCCTCGTCGGCCCCTCATACCGCCTGCGCGGTGGGTTTCCTCCTTTTGTTTCTTCATCCAGTCGGGAATGTCGCGCATCGACATCAATCCGCTAAAAGCGAAGGTGATGGCGAAAAGCCCGAAGAATACGCCCGTGACGAAGTGCCACTTGTGCCAGCCTTTCGTATAGGGGGAGCGTAAAAGTCCCTTGCGGCGTGTGTGCCACCAGCTTTGTATGCCTAAGCCCAAGCCGAGGAGGCACATGACGCAGCCAATGCCCGAACTCCATATCACGAACTGCGTCCAAGCCTCTTGATGCTGGCGCAAGAAGGTGAAGTAGATCCAATGGGGGATGGCGCCGATGTAGGCCCAGAAGCGGCTCTCCCGGTCGGTGAACTGCAAGATGCGTCCGTCGCGGCTCGTCATGTAGAGCTGGTGCTGCGCCTTGTCGGCGAAGTGGTATTTATAAATGGGCAGCTCTTGGCGGTTACGCCCGAAGGGGATCCAAATGTCGAGGGCTGTTAAGGTGTCTATCCGCTCAATCCGGGCGGAGCACCAGCGGCGCAACTCCTTGGTGCGTACCTCTTCGCTGAAGGGCTCTTCGGGTTGCCCGTTGTCGAGATAGCGTGAGGCAGGCACCCCTTTGCCTTTCATGTAGGCAATGGGGCGGCCGAATCGCATCTCCACGCTGAGCGATTGCAGCTTAGCCGTGTCGGGCAGCTGGCCGCACAGGGCTGTGTCGGCAGGCAAGGCGCTGGTCAGCGCTGGCTCCGCAAGCAACTTGCGGTCTTGTTTCACTCGGGGATAGCTGTGATAGATCATCACGAAGCCCGAAAGAAACCACATCAAGAAGAATAGACAGAGTATGGCGCCTAAGACGCGGTGCGCCGAGGCGAATATCTTTCTGATCATGACCGCTTAGTCTTTTTGGCTGGCGTATTGTCTCTTCTCTTTGGCGATGTTGAGCGGGCGATGGGTGGCTGTCTGCCGAGCGTGCTCTACTACAATTTGGCGAATTGCCTCGTTTTCGGCCAAGCCCTCCATCGCGGCTTCTACCGTGTAGCCCTTGCTCTCGAAGGCCTCTTTCCAATCGACAGCGATGTCGTTATTGGCATGATCGCCTGCCACCATCAAGAAGGGAATCAGACGGATGCGTTTCTTGCCCGAAGCTTTGACGAGGGCCTCAGCGTTCTCCTCGGTCGGATAGCCTTCGATCGTAGCTACATGGATGTCGGCATAGCCTTCGGCCTTCAGCATATAGTCGAGCATGGCGTATTGCGCTGTCATGGCATCCGACGTGCCGTGGCCAACCAGTATGGTCGCACCGCCCTGCAACGCTTTGGGCTGAATCGCCTTGATCACGGCGGCATAGTCGGCGGGCGTGTAAAGAAGCGGGCGGCTCACTCGGATTTCTTTAAACTGCGCTTGCATGGCAGCGGCCTCGTTTCGCAGATTGTTCATCTCGATGCCCTCGATGATGTTCGACGACTGGATCAGCACATGCGTGTAGCCCTCATCTTTGAGTCGCTGCAGCATCTCGATTGGATTGTGCTTCTCGATGCCTTTGGCCTTCAGGCGTCGGATGACGATGCGTGAGGTGTAGGCCTCTTTAACATCCACTTGAGGGAACGCTTGGCGGACCGACTCGTTCAATGCGTCGAGCGTCTTTGCCCTTGTCTCATCGTAGGTGGTGCCGAAATGTACCATTAACACTGCGCCTTTCTCGTTAGGCTGTAACTGGCCGAACAGCTCCTCGCTCTCGGCTTGCTGGGCGTAGCCTCCGATGACCGCGCAAAGGAGAAGCCCCAGGAAAAACATTTTTCTAAACATAGATGTTTGTTTGTTTTTTACCATCCTCGCTCTTGACCCCGAAAGCTTGGATATACTAATCAAGGCAGGTTTTCTGGCTTTCCCGGCTTCGCGGGCCTTCCCGATGCGGCAAGGCATCAGTGGCACTCTAGAGTGACGCGGAGCATCTTTTCGGTCGCACGAACCGATTCAGGGATCACAGCAACGGGCATTGTCTCGGATTCTCACCGGGTTCCCTCTCGCCCAGCCGCCAGGTGGCGGTGGGTTCACCTTAATCCGCTGCAAAGAAACGAATATATTTTGGAACTTTGGGCATCTTTATTTTGAAAAATCGGCTCGCCCAATAAACCTTGGGAATGTGCGTATATATAAATACAATACTTCTGTAAGAATTAGGCCAACCTAAGCGGCTTTTGCCGTAAAAAAGATGAGTTCTTTGAAAAGCCTGTCAATTATTTGCGT
>CAKUZF010000065.1 GCA_934718155.1 uncultured Parabacteroides sp.
TTGCCAACGCTGACATTTCCACATAGACACCATTACGAAGCCGCACAAGCGTTCCATCTTCTATTGCACGGCGAAGCTGCTCATATTCACCACGGCTTTTCACTTCACCTGTGGTTATGAACCCACCTCGCTGTTGTAGCGTGTCAATGACTGTATTTCTATCCATTTTATTCTTATTTGCGTGCAAAGATACAGCCACTTGTTGAGAATAAAGGATGCTTCGTGTGAAAAGTTACGGAGAATACAAATAATATCCGTAATATTTTACATTTTCATCAAACAGTCAGCTCTTGGCGGAGGCTGGGCATAAGTTGTGAGCGATGGCTGCATTATCTTTTAGGCAGTTTCGGATTTTCTCATTATCTTTGCACCCTTATTAGATTGGGAATTTATAAATTGACATAAAAGCATATGTTTGAAAACTTAAGCGAACGGTTAGAGCGGTCGTTCAAACTGTTGAAAGGTGAGGGCAAGATTACCGAGATCAATGTGGCAGAAACATTGAAGGATGTGCGTAAGGCGTTGCTCGATGCCGATGTGAACTATAAGGTGGCGAAGAGCTTTACGGATACGGTGAAGGCGAAGGCATTGGGTCAGAACGTGCTGACATCGGTGAAGCCCAGCCAGTTGATGGTAAAGATCGTACATGACGAGTTGGCGCAATTGATGGGTGGCGCCACTTCTGATCTGGATTTGAAGGGAGCTCCGGCGGTTATCTTGATGTCGGGCTTGCAGGGCTCTGGTAAGACTACCTTCTCGGGTAAGTTGGCCAATTTGCTGAAAACAAAGAAGAATAAGAAGCCGTTGCTGGTGGCTTGCGACGTGTATCGTCCGGCGGCTATCGAGCAGTTGCGTGTGGTTGGTGAGCAGGTGGGTGTGCCTGTTTACATGGAGCTGGAGAGCAAGAATCCGGTTGAGATTGCGCAACACGCTATCCAGCAGGCCAAGGCGAAGGGCAACGATGTGGTGATTGTCGATACGGCTGGCCGCTTGGCGATAGACGAGCAGATGATGCAAGAGATCGCAGCGATCAAGGTGGCTATTACTCCCGACGAGACGCTTTTCGTGGTCGATTCGATGACGGGACAGGATGCCGTGAATACGGCGCGTGAGTTCAATCAGCGTTTGGACTTCGACGGCGTTGTGCTGACGAAGCTGGATGGTGATACGCGTGGTGGTGCTGCCTTGTCGATCCGCACGGTTGTGGATAAGCCGATCAAGTTCGTGGGTACGGGCGAGAAGATGGATGCCTTGGATGTGTTCCACCCCGAGCGTATGGCCGACCGTATCTTGGGCATGGGTGATATCGTCTCTTTGGTGGAGCGTGCGCAGGAGCAGTATGACGAAGAGGAGGCGAAACGCTTGCAGAAGAAGATCGCTAAGAATCAGTTCGACTTCAACGACTTTATCGCACAGATTCAGCAGATCAAGAAGATGGGTAACCTGAAGGAGTTGGCCTCTATGATCCCGGGTGTGGGCAAGGCCTTGAAAGATGTGGATATCGACGACAACGCTTTCAAGAGCATCGAGGCGATTATCTACTCGATGACTCCGGAGGAGCGCAGCAATCCGGCTATCTTGACGGGTTCGCGCCGCCAGCGTATCGCGAAGGGTAGCGGCACGAGCATCCAGGAGGTGAATAAGCTGATCAAGCAGTTCGACGAGACGCGCAAGATGATGCGTATGTTGACTTCGATGAAGTCGGGCAAGATGAAATTCCCGATGCCGTCGATGAAGCCGACGTTCAGAAGATAATAATATAGTATAAATATGAAAGGAGAGCAAATAATGGAAGAGCACACTTATCAGTTGTTAGATGGTAAGGCCACCGCTGCGCAGATGAAGCGCGAGATGGCCGAGGAGGTGGCTCAGATCAAGGCGGCTGGAGGCAAGGTGCCTCATTTGGCGGCGATCTTGGTGGGGCACGATGGTGGAAGCGAGACCTATGTGGCGAGCAAGGTGAAGACGTGTAAGGAGATTGGCTTCGAGTCTACGCTGATTCGCTACGAGGAGGATGTGACCGAGGAGGAGCTGCTCCGCAAGGTGGACGAGTTGAACAACGACGACGATGTGGATGTTTTCATCGTGCAGTTGCCGTTGCCAAAGCATATTTCGGAGCAGAAGGTGATCGAGGCGATCGACTATCGCAAGGATGTGGATGGTTTCCATCCGATCAATGTTGGTCGCATGTCGATTGGTTTGCCTTGCTTCGTGTCGGCTACGCCGGCTGGCATCTGTGAGTTGCTGAAGCGTTATAAGATCGAGACGCAGGGCAAGCATTGCGTGGTGCTGGGCCGCAGCAACATCGTGGGTAAGCCGATGGCTACCTTGATGATGCAGAAGGCTTATCCGGGCGATTGCACCGTGACGGTGTGCCACAGTCGCTCTCGCAACCTGAAGGAGATGTGTTTGGAGGCCGACATTATAATCGTAGCCTTGGGCGTGCCTGAGTTTTTGAAGGGCGATATGGTGAAGGAGGGTGCTGTCGTGATCGACGTCGGTACGACACGCATGCCGAGCAGCCAGACGAAGAGCGGTTTCAAGCTGACGGGCGATGTTTTGTTTAGCGAGGTGGCTCCGAAGTGCAGCTACATCACGCCGGTGCCGGGTGGAGTAGGACCGATGACGATCATTTCGCTGATGCGTAACACGCTGTTAGCGGGAAAGAAAGCGATTTATAAGTAAAATAGAGAAAATAAAATGGCGCAAAGAATTTGGCGAATCGGAATTTTTGCCTATCTTTGCGCCGTCTTAGAAGAGAGGTGATCTCGGAAGAGGCGCTAAATATGGTGAATGTAGCTCAGTTGGTTAGAGCATTGGATTGTGGTTCCAAGGGTCGTGGGTTCGAGTCCCATCTTTCACCCTCGCAAATTTCATGGTGGATCTTATCTTTCTGAGAAGATGGTTAAGGTCAATATGGTGAATGTAGCTCAGTTGGTTAGAGCATTGGATTGTGGTTCCAAGGGTCGTGGGTTCGAGTCCCATCTTTCACCCATTCATTCCTTTACAAGGCTTTCTCGTTTCGAACGAGGAAGCCTTTCTGTTTCTATGCCGGTCTGTGAGCCCAAACGATGGGTGTTCGAGCCTGTAAAATTCCATCTTGGGTTGTTTTTTATACACGTTAACGAATATTCACGTAAATCGTTTGCTGAAATCGGAGGGTTTTCCGAATATTGCGCTCGGTTTCACTCTTTTTGTGAAATAGCGATATGAAATTCACTAACATAATTAAAACATAAGAAAATGAAAACACTCCGCTGGCTACTTTATTTAGTATGCACTTGCGCTCTTTTCGCCGCTTGTCACGACGACGATGAGCCAATCTATCCCCCCGAAGAAGATAACAACGTCTTGTTTGCTGGGGAAAACAAGGTTATTACTTTACAAGAGGAGACAAAGAACTTCCGTTCTCCTGGGTACCGATGCAAGATAATGGCGGGTGACGGCAGAGAGTTTACGCGCATCGGCGATCATGTGCGTTTGGAAGGTTTGTCTATATTGACATTCCAAACGGGATTGAAGCCGGGCATCTATCGCCTTCTCGCTTTGGAATATCCGGAACTGACCGCTGGCTCGTCTGACACAACGTGGGTGGAATACGGACTGGGCTGCCGTGTTGAAATTTCCAATTCGGGAGAGGTGAAGATACTCGATAGTTTTAACTCTTCCCTTAACTTTTCAGGTAAAGGAACGAAGGAAGATCCTTACATCATCTCCAGCTATAGCCACTTGAAGAATCTGCGAAACATCATCAACGACCAACGTCAGAATTCGGAGGTGACGAAATACACCTATTTCAAACAGGTGGCGAACATCGACATGGACAAGGCATCGTGGGATAGCGACCACAACGAAGGATGGTATCCGATTGGAGCGCAACCTACCAACCCCTACCGTGGTGTGTATGACGGAAATGGGTATAGCATCAAAAACCTTTGGAGTAATCGCCCGAACTCATCGGGCATCGCGCTGTTTGGCTTTGTGGAACAGGCCTATATCAAGAATGTAAAGATGGTTAACCCGAAAATGGAAGGAAACTATGCCGTGGGTAGCCTTGTGGGGGCAAGTGTGACCGCTGGAGACAGAGCGGATACGACCTTCATCTCTTCTTGCTCCACTACCAAAGGCTACATCAAGGGTGGTGCTGGCAGCGTTGGCAACGGCGGATTGATTGGTGTGGCCGATATGAAGAGCGTGCTGTTGATGGATAGCTGTATCAACGAAAACACGAATGTAAGCGGCGACTATGCCGTAGGCGGATTGTTGGGTGCGGGCTCATTATATTCTTATGCGAATGTACAGCAAAGCGAGAATCACGCATCAGTCAGTTCGATGCACACTGGAGCCGGAGGCTTGGTTGGCTCAGCCGACTCTTTGTTCGTCTTGGCTTGTGTAAACACGGGCAGCATCGTGGGCGCTACTCAGTATGATCCTTCCGATAAGGCGAGTGGTGGATTTGGTACGGGTGGTATTGCTGGCGGAACAGGAATGTCTTTCATCCACGAATCGAAGAACTCGGGGTCGATAAAAGGACACACCGGCGTTGGTGGAATCATTGGTAGCACGCGTATCGGCTCAGACGAGTTGCTGTTCAACAACACGTTGGTTAAAGGCAGCTCAAACGAAGGATCTGTAGAGGGGCAAACAGCTGTTGGCGGCATCTGCGGAGAATCTCAGTTTGGAGCTTACATGGTTTATAACACCGGCAGCGTGACGGCCTTAGGCGCAGATGCGCATGTCGGAGGAATTGTTGGTAACACCTCTATTTCGGTCGTTCACAATGTACTCAATGATGGTGTTGTCAGCGCCGCATCAAGCCATTGTGCAGGTGGTGTCATAGGCAAAACAACATGGGGAGCCGTTTTTGCTTGCCAGAATTATGGCGACATGAAGGTATCAGCCGACTATGCCGGTGGCGTTATCGGTCTGGCTGGTAATTATACGATGGTGAACTATTGCAGCAACCTGGCAAACATACACAATTCGGGCAAAGGTCCGACGGGCGGTGTCATCGGTGAGATTGGCGACCCAAGAGAATGGTCGGCCATGGATATCGTCGGCTGTGTATTGGGCAGTGTAGAATGCGTAATGGGCGTGACCGGACCGCTGATCGCAGTAACGGGGGATGCTTTGAAAGGATCAGTTAGCACAACTGCTAAGGTCTTTGGGAAATTAACACACGTATTGCATATTGCAGAAACGGGACTCGAGTATGCCTTGATGGCTACGGATGTGTCGCTCCTCTGCTACGGAATCTATGAAATGGTGGATGAGCAAGAACTCCAGCTGATGAAAAGCTCGTTGCAGGCGAAAACGTCAGAGATAGCTGGCGATGTTGCGCAAGCGATGAGCAACATACGCGGTGGCCGTGCGTGGTCGATATCTTTGCTGTCAGACGGATTGACCCCGGAGGTGGCCCAGCTGCAGTTGGCTAACACCAACAATGTGTTATCATTCTACGAACAATCGGACGAGAACAACACCACCGTCAACTTCAATATCAACAACAAACGAGAGGAGCGTTATAAGGAAATCGAGAAGTCGAGAAAGATTCAGAGCATCGTGCAGAAGTGTATAGCCGGCGCCTGCTGTGTGGCAGGAGCAGCCATCGCCATCGCTTCCATGGTTGTTACGGCGGGAACCTCAGCCGCGGCTGTATTGGCCGTTGCGGCCCCGATCGTGACCGTCGTTGGAGGAGCGAATGCGGTTATAGAAGGAGCTACCGACTATCAGAACAATGCCGTGGTTGTTTCCCAATGCTTCAATGTAGGAGAGATAAAGGTGGATAAAGTTGACAAAGTTGGTGGCGTTTTGGGACATGCCCAGCAATTCTGCGAAATAACGGATTGTGTCAATGCCGGTCCGTTCAACGGAAAAGCAACCACCAAAACCGGAGGTGTGGTCGGAAGAGCTGACTCCCGATCAGTCATTAAGAACTGTTTGAACGTGGGCAAAAACTGGAATTATGTCATATACAGTACAGGAGATGCCGTCACAACCAGTAACCTCTATTATTACGACCCGTACTTGGAGATACCTTCTGGCGAGCTGCCTCCTTCCGGCTTTTTCGGGAAATACCTCACCTTGGATAAGTTGTATAAAGAAGACACTTACAAGGATTGGGCTTTCAGTGGTGATTTCGCAAGGTGGCAAGTGAAGAATAGCAAAGGCTACTTCCCGGTGCCTTACCATTCAGAAATGGAAGAAACGATCGAGGAATAAGAATGAATATACAATCTAAAATCAGATAATCAGATGAAAATACAAAGAATACCGATAGTCAGTCTATTATTCGCCCTCCTATTGATGGTTGGCAATAGCTGCAGTGACGACAACCCTTACTTGTCGAACGAGTTTGGCTCAAAGCTGGAAACGACCAAGGATTACAAGCTGAGTACCTTCTCGTTGGAAAAGAATGTATGGGAGATTCCTGATACAACGGAACATATCACTGTTCAGTTTCGCTCGCATACCGATTCGTCTGTAAAGGAGTTTGATGCGACGGTCAGCGTCGTGGATGGCAAGAACGTGATCTGTGTTCAAATTCCAAAAAGCGCCAGCCTCGCAGATAGCGACTACGATATGATAGGCTTTTTGTCAAACGGCAAGAAGTTGGACGCTCGTCTAATCGCTACGTTCAAGAATGAGATGCTCCATCAGATCATGAGCAATGAGGTGGAATACGGCCTGGAAAATGGTGACGGAAGCGCCGAGGATCCCTACTTGATTTACACGGCGGAAGACTTCGACACGTTCGCATTCGGACTATA
>CAKUZF010000066.1 GCA_934718155.1 uncultured Parabacteroides sp.
TTTATTGAGCCTGTTTTAGCCGACTCTATGTTTAACTCTTAAAAGCTAGGTGAAAATTTACCGAAGTATTGTAAATAAAATATCCAGCGAAAAGAGCATTCATCGAATAGGTCTGCTAAACAAGTAAAAAGACAAGGCGGCAATTGGTTAAAAAGGCTAAAACGCAAACGGTGTATATTCTTGTAAGAACTGTTTTTATTGTAATTTTGTATTCGGAATAAAGCATGTTTACAGCCCGTCAGTGGTTTTTCATATGCTGGAGAATCCTAAGAAGCAATAAACGTATACATAATAAGATGAAGAGAATTCTATTTGTGTCATTGGTTAGATGGCAGAAACCGTAAAATGATAGCATGAACGAAAAATATCTATTTCTTACCCAAGCGCCTGTCCATCGTGTGATAGGCGCTATGGCTTTTCCTACGATCATATCGATGTTGTTGACCAGCGTGTACAACCTGGTCGACACTTTTTTTGTGGGGCAAATCGACACACAGTCCACTGCTGCGGTAGGTATAGTGTTTAGCGTGATGTTTTTCATACAGGCATTCTCTTTCTTCTTTGGCAATGGCTCGGGCAACTATATCTCCCGGCAGCTTGGCGCTCAGAAGGTAGAGGATGCCGAGACCATGGCGAGCACGGGACTCTTTTACACGTTTGTGTTCTCAATCTTGACCATGCTGATAGGCTTGCTGTTCCTCGAGCCCATCAGTGTCCTTTTGGGCAGCACACCCACCATTCTGCCATATACACGCCAGTATCTGGGCATCAGTCTGCTGGGCACGCCATTTATCATGGCAACTTTCTGTATCAACAATCAGATGCGATTTCAGGGCTTTGCCAAGTATTCAGTGTATGGAGTGGTTGGCGGTTCAATCATCAATTGCCTGCTCGATCCGCTCTTCATCTTCGGCCTCTCCATGGGTGTTCGTGGGGCGGCATTGGCGTCAGTCGTAGGTCAGCTTTGTGGGTTCGTCATTCTGCTCGGCATGAGTAGGAAGGAGGGAGTGATCCATTACAGCCATCGCAAAATCTCTTTCGAAGGCCGATTCGTGAAGGAAATCATCGCTGGCGGCACACCCTCCATCTCCCGACAGGGACTTGCGAGTCTTAGCACCATCGCCCTCAACAGCGTTGCCGGCAATTATGGCGATGCCGCCATTGCGGCTATGAGTATCGTGACTCGTATCAGCATGTTTATCTTCAGTGTCATTATTGGAATAGGACAAGGTTTTCAGCCCATGTGCGGCTTCTGCTATGGCGCAAAACGCTATGATAGGGTGAAGAAAGGATTCTGGTTTAGCACCAAGATTGGCACGGCGTTCCTTCTGTTCTGGGCTGTCATACTTATCCTCTTCAGCGAGGAGGCGGTAGCTCTATTCCGCAACGATCCCGACGTGATAACCGTAGGTATTCCGGCGTTGCGTTACCAGATGATCCTATTCCCGGCATGCAGCTTTATGGTGATGGCCAACATGATGATGCAGACGTGCAGGAAGACGATACGTGCCAATATTCTTGCCGCTTCACGACAAGGACTGTTTTTCATACCTCTCATTATCATCCTTCCTCGTTGCTTCGGATTGTTGGGTGTGGAGATTTGTCAGGCTGTGAGCGACCTTTTCTCTCTCATCGTGACCATTCCGATTGTGTGGACTGCATTCAGAGAAATGAAATATCGAAACGATTGCGGAAGCTGCTCTGGCTCTCGGTATGGATGTGAGGGGGAACCTATGTTCGTCCTACAAAGTGGAACAGGCGCTAATTCGGCTGTCTCTTCTCTTATCCTGCAGGTATGGGAAGATCTACCCAATAAGGATTGGTTTGCCATCGATGGGCCAGGTTATCTTTCTCATATTTTAAGTTTGAAGTCAACCCTCGTTTTTGAAGCTTACACGCCTGATGGTAAGCTTGCGGCTGTCTGTGTATTGGTAAAACCGGAAACGGAGGAGGAAAATTTGAGCCAGCATGCCAATATTCCTCGCAGTGAATGGCATCAGGTAATGCATGTCGATATTGCAGCAACCCTTCCTGCCTACCGCGGACATTCGCTGCAAAGTCGATTGATGGCTCATGCTGAGTGCTTCCTTCGTAAGAATAAGGACACAAAATACTTGATGGCCACAGTTCACCCCAATAATTTACCCTCCCGCCGCAGTGTGGAAAAGCTAGGCTACACTTGTGTGGCTCAAACCTCCCTGTATGGAGGTCTGCCTCGATGTGTTTACTGGAAGAGACTTTTCGTATGAAGCTCTTTGGCTGACTTTGTTGAAAGTAAGGATAGGATTTTTTGTTGAATGTTTATATGAATGACTTTGCAGCAATTGATTTTGAAACGGCTAATAACGAGCGGTCGTCCGTCTGCTCTGTTGGCTTGGTGATAGTGCGTGGCGGCGAGATAGTGGATAAGTTCTACTCGCTAATCAAGCCCGAACCAGAGTATTACAACTATTGGTGTAGCCGGGTGCATGGCCTGTGCGCCGCCGACACTGAAGATGCGCCCATCTTCCCCGAAGTGTGGAAGCGGATAGAGCCAAAGATAGTTGGTCTCCCTCTTGTGGCTCACAATAAGGCTTTTGATGAAAGCTGCTTGAAGGCCGTATTCCGCGTCTACCAGATGGATTATCCCGACTATTCGTTCTACTGCACTTGCGTCGCCTCACGCCGGGTCTGGCCCCAAGGTAGCCACACCCTTGATGTTATCGCCGACCGATGCGGCTATGATTTGTCAAACCATCATCACGCCCTGGCCGACGCTGAAGCCTGCGCCGCCATTGCGCTTGAGATATTATGAATAAGACTGACACAGGCGTCAAGCAAGATAAGCGAAAGGGGCTCAAATGGAAAAAGATTTACGATTGATAGAAGAACAACATCCTCTCATACATAATATTACCAATTATGTGGCGATGAACTTTGTGGCTAATAGTTTACTGGCCATCGGCGCATCACCCATTATGGCTCGTGCAAAGGAAGAAGTGGAGGAAATCAGTAGCAAGAGCAATGCCTTGGCGCTGAACTTGGGAATTCTTGAAAGCGCTACAGCTCACTCGATGATACTGGCTGGTGAAGCTGCCTCTAAGAGTAATATTCCGATAGTATTGGATGTCGTTGGTGTAGGGGCCACCCGTTTTCGTATGGATACGGTATCAAAAATTATCCTCCGATGCCACCCCACAGTCATTAAAGGAAATGCAAGTGAGATCCAGGCTCTATACTCTCACCAAATTGCAATGCAGGGAGTAGACAGCCTATTGAATACCTCAGAGGTTGAGGTGCAAGCCAAGGCGCTTGCGAAGCATCTATCCTGTATCATTGTTGGTACTGGCGCAATAGACATTATTACGAATGGAGAAAATATGGTGTTTGTTCATGAGGGGCATCCCCTGATGGGCAAGGTTACAGCGATGGGATGTGTCGCTACCGGTATCATAGGAGCGTTCCTTGCCGTAAATTCCAATCCTTTAGAAGCGTCGGTTCATGCCATGAAAGCCATGGGAATTGCTGGAGAACGAGCAGCTTCCCATTCTAGAGGAAATGGAACTATGATGATCAACTTCCTAGATGAACTTTGTAATCTTCATGCTTATGACTAGAATTGTCAAGATCAAGAAGCGGACTTTCATGAAAAGCATCTTTGCCATCAATCTCTTTGGTATAATTATCACCTATGAAGAGCCTTCCAAAATGGATCTTGCTCACCACGGCGTCGCTAAACTGTGTCTCACGGTGGTGATCGACGCCTTCTCGCTCATGATGGTGTGGCCGTTTAAGCGCTTGAAAGGTGAACTGACCTGCCGAACCGCTCAGCTTGGATAAAAACACTCTTAACTCTGCCATGTTAGTCGTGCCTCCCCGTTAACCCCTTGTCGGGGCGACCCACGGAGGCGTTGGGGTCTAGGTTGAAAAAACAGTTGTTGCGGAGGGCTGTCGGGGGCGCTCGAATGCTGTTCGAATGCTGTTCGAAGGGCGGAGCTCCCAAGCTGCAACGCTTTAGCTCTAATCGAGCTCTATCGTTTCTCTAATGTTTCTCTAACCGCGGATTAGAGAAACATTAGAGCAACCTCGGAGCAACCTCGGAGCAGCATCGGAGCAGCGCCCCGCCAGCCTGATACCTTCGTATCGTTTCCGTATCACAAATTTACGACATGCGCCGTGGGCGTAGGTGCGTTGCCGTGCGATGCCATACGTTGCGAGGACATCTTGCCGTGCGCCACCATGTCGGCCAGGCAGTCAATTTTGCTATTTTCTCTGTTTTGGGGATAAGGCTGGCCGTTGGCCTTTGTGGCCTTTTGTGGCCAGTATTGGCCTTTTGGCCTTTTTGGCCTAATTGGCCTAATCGCCTCGAATCCGGCGTGGAGGTTGAAGGCGTGTCGGTAGATCCGTAATGGATGGATGAACTTGCGGATGAAGACCAGGAACGTAAAGCTCGCCTTCGGAGGTCGGTTAAAAACTGTTAATGCAATAAACCTTGCCGAGGTTTATAGGTCAAAGAAATGGTTTTGGTAGAAACCATGACTCTTTTTGTGTCGAATTAACTCCATTTTAGTGTAAAACATGTTGCATATATAAATTAACAAGAATAATTGGAGTTTAATCCGATGAGAAAAATTATGTTTTTTATTTTGGGACTCATGTTGAACATGGTTCCCGCCTTGGCAGAAGGCGAGGAATATTCTGCCCGTTACGTGAGTTTAGGACGTCAGTCGGCTGTAGTGTATCAGCCAATTGTGAAATCAGCAAAAACTGGCATTGGCATAGTCGTGATGCACTTTAAACGAAAAAAAAAAGAACAATGAAGAAGATTTTAGCAGTATCATTTGCACTTCTGTTCGCCACGAACATCTGTGCAGCGAAGGAATCAAAAGTTACGCCTTTGCAGTTTAATCCTGATAATGGCGTGAAAGCGTCATTGACTATGACGGATGGCAAGGTGGTAAACTATACAGCTTACACCAAGCTCTATTTCGTGACCAATGTGGAGGATTCCACCTATCAGTATATGAACATCTTTGTGCCCGAAGGTGCCACACAACAGTCGCCCATGTTCCTCCGCACATACGTTGGTGGATATATGGCGAGTGAGGCAGGCTATCCGCAGGCGCAGGATGCCAGCGGACGGGCTTTGGATGAGGGATATGTACTTGTCATTCCTGGTAGCCGTGGCCGCACGTCAACCGTGAAACAGGGAGAGAAGATTGTTTATACCGGTCGTGCTCCAAAGGCATTGCTCGATCTGAAGGCTGCAGTTCGCTATCTGCGCCATTTCGACAATGTGATTCCTGGAAATGCAGAGAAGATCATCACCGATGGAACAAGCGCTGGAGGTGCCATGTCGAGTCTGCTGGGCGCTACGGGTAATAATGCGGCTTACGCTCCACTGCTCAAGGCTATGGGGGCCGCAGATGAGCGAGACGACGTGTTTGCCTCTGTATGTTATTGCCCGATAATCGATTTGGAGCATGCCGACATGGCCTATGAGTGGTTGTATGGCAATACGGATAGCCGTAAGAGCTTGCCTGCCAGCAAGCAGTCTTTATCCCAGGAACTTGCCGCTCAGTTTCCTTCCTACATCAACTCTTTAGGGCTTAAAAAGGCCGACGGCACAGCTCTCAATGCCGATAACTATCTCGATTATATCAAGCAGATTCTTATCAAAAGTGCCCAGGAGGCAAAGGATGCAGGCGCAGATATTCCTGATTCTTTAGGTTTCAGTTTCAGTGGTATGGCCGCATTCCAAGCACCTGTCAACGGACAGAACGGCGAGAGCCGCCGTTTGGGTATGGGGAATAAAAAGCCAGCCGGAATGCCTCCTATGAGAATATTAGGCCGCAAGATGGTTGGAGAATATATCACGGATCTTGACATGGGCACATACCTTAATTATGTGGTCTGCACCCAACCGCTGAAAGGTGTGCCTGCGTTTGATAGTTACAATGTGGATGGAGCCGCAGCAAGTGGTGAAAATGGAGAGTTTGGCAATGCTCAAGGTTCAGATGTAAACTATACTCCTTGGAGTGCGGAAAAAGCTGGAACTACTGTTTCTGAGGAAGTCAACGAGAATGTCCGTCTGCTGAATCCGATGTGTTTCATTGGCGATGGCGTTTCGTCGGTAGCTCCTCACTGGTATATCCGTCATGGCGCTCGCGACAGAGATACGGCCTTTTCTGTTGCCATCAATTTGGCCACAAAACTGCGGAACTCAGGCAAGGACGTCAACTTCAAGCTGCCCTGGAACCGCCCTCACAGCGGCGACTATGCCTTGAACGAACTGTTTGCCTGGATGGCAGATGTTGTAAAATAAATACCACTTTTGATTAATTGTTTAACTCGTCCCCTTTTAACGGGGACACTAATAGATGAAAATATGAAAAGATTATTGTTATTATTTACCTTTTGCTTGTTGTGTATCAGTTCTGTATACGCGATTGATATTTCACGGTTAGAACCTGCTTGCTGGTGGGTAGGAATGAAAAATCCGGAATTACAGATTATGGTATATGGCAAGAATATCGCAAGTTCTCAAGTTCATATTGATTATCCAGGGGTAAGAGTCAAGGAGGT
>CAKUZF010000067.1 GCA_934718155.1 uncultured Parabacteroides sp.
AAACGGACGATGTTATTTATATCTATCTTTATGTGCTTATTTGGTATAGTTAGCGCAACGGCACAAAATCCAGTATTGTCTCCCCTTATAATGGGGGACACTTGTGATTTAGCTTAATGAAACAAATCTGCATGTGGATCGACCTGCTGTCGTGTGCGGAGCGGCCTGCTTTGGATTTAAGGCCTCAAACGCCATTTTGTTCAAATTTTGTTCACGAATCATTATGCCTCAAAACTCCGATCCTATACTTTTGTGGTGAAAAAGTACACAATCCTCCATTATCATCGCAAATGTGTATTTTTGTGTACAGTTTTTAGAGAAAAACTTCTTTCCTTTGCGACCAGCATGATGAAAGGATAGATCAACAGCCATAAAATGGAATCATATTTTGATGACAATGATTAATTATATATAACAGAAAATAAAACATATACGGTTATGAAAAATTTAATTTGTTTATTTGCGGCATTCCTCGCCTTATTTTTAGCTTGTGATAAGGATGAAATAATTAGTGGAGGGTTACCTCCTATGCCACTAATATATATGGATTTTAAAAACTACGAAATTGAAGCGAAAGCAGATAGTTCAGAAATCTTAATAAAAACCTATCTGAGTATTAATGATACTTGTAGCTTTACCATTGAAGAGATGAATAAACTGTTAGAGTGGCAAATCAGTTCTATTTCTATTTTAAATCATACAACTAATCAATGGGATCCGTTTGAGATAGAAGCTGGTAAAGACTCAATCGTTGGCGATTGGTTTACTGTCATTCGAGACAAAAAAGGAGAGTATATACGTGTTATATTAAGCGAGAATTTAGGTGATATAAGGACTTTATATATTGGGGCAGATAAGCGCATGATGGGATGCACGATTTCTCAATTAGGGAAATAAAATAGGAATATAAAATAATCAATAATAAGTATAAGCAGGAAAATAAATTATCCCTATTTATTTCAACACCAAGTCGTCTTGATCGGGCAGCTGGTTCCAACGGAGCCCATAGGTGTCGTAGGCATCGGTGACGACTACAAAGGCTTCGGGGCAGTAATGCCTCAGGCTGGTCGTGACGAAATCCACTTCCCTGCGGCGCAGCACCAGCATCAGCGTCTCCTTCTCCTGCCCGCTGTAGAGGCCGTAGCTGGGAAGGCAGGTGGCTGTGCGATCGAGCTTGGAGAGGATGAACTGGCGCAACTCGGGCGTGTTCTTGGGCATGATGACAAAGACGATCTTGTCGTTTTTAGAGCCCGAGAGCGCAAAGCCCAATACGCGGGTCGTTACATAGACGCAGATCAGCGAATAGCCGCTCAGGGCTAAGCTCTGGGGCGTGTAGTCTCCCTCCATGCCTATTCCGAAGCCTATCACCAGCAGGCCCAATGAGATGACGCAGCCATCTACGGCCATCAGCGCATTGCTGAACTTGACTCGCAGGTAGCGGCTGATGATCATGGCGATCACGTCGCTTCCGCCCGACGAGGCTTTACACTTGATGAGCATGGCGGTGCCGATGCCCATGCAGATTGGGCCAAACAGGGCGGCCAAGATCAAGTCGTTGGAGAAGTCGAGCCGTCCGCCGAGCAGCTGCTTGGGATCGAGCGCCTGCAGGGCCAGCTCGTCGGGATAGCAGAACGTTGAGAGCAGGTTCATGAAGAAGGGGGCGGCAAAGGCGGCGACCAAGGTGCGCAGCCCGACCTTCGAGCCTAAGCAGAAGGCCGAAAGCAGCAAGATGGGCACTTCGAGCATATAGCCGAAGGTTCCCACCTGGATGGTGGGGAAGAGCTGGTGGAGCACGATGCTGAGCCCGAAGACTCCTCCGGGCACAAGCTTATAGGGGTTGATGAACAAGACAAACCCCAACGCTACGATGAAGCATCCCAGGCAGATGCCCGATAGGTTGAGGATTGTCTGTCTCAACTTTGACGGTTTGAGGGGGGGGTAAGATCATATCTTAAAGTATTGTTCCCAGCCTTTGCGAGGCGGCAGTCCGCAGAGCATGCGGTTTGCCTCGGGGTCGTTGGTGATCTGTTTTGTGTCGCGATCGAATACCAGCTTGCGGTTCAGTCGCTGGCTCAAGACGCCTAAGCAGAACACTTGGCTCAGCGGGCCGGCGATGTGGAACGGCGAGCGGGTCTGCTCCTTACCCATGCAGCTGAGCAGGAAGTTGGCGTAATGGTTCGACGGGCTTTTCGGCACTTCGGGCAGGCGCGACTCCATCTCCTTTGCCTTCTCGCTGGGGATGATCGAGAGCGTGCTGCCATGCGAGCCTCCCTTGAAGGTCAGCTCCTTCGAGTAGATCTCTTTGCCGGGGTTCAGCTTGGCGGGCTGAATCTTGCCTCCTGCCACGGTGGGGATGTTCGGATCCAGCTCCGACACGCCATAGCCCTCGGGCACGGCGGGGATGTTGTCTAATCCGTCATACCAAGTGATGTCTACACCAGGCATGTCGCCTCGCTTCGGGAAGCGGAAGAGGATCGTTGACGACATGGGGAAGAAGAAGGGGTTGTGATCCTTCAGGTAGAGCGGGTTGACCTCGGTGGGCAGGCCTAAGTCGAGAAACTCGTGCGCCGTGTCGAGGATGTGCGCTCCCCAGTCGCCTAAAGCGCCCATGCCATAGTCGTACCAGCAGCGCCATTGGCCCAGGTGGTAGTCGTGGTTATAGTCGTGATAGGGCGCTACGCCAATCCAGGTGTCCCAATCCATCGTGGCGGGAACCGGCTCGCCCATCGGCATGTGGGTGATGTGGGGGTTCCAGCCGTGCCAGCGGCGCGAGTTGTTCATGTGGGCCGTAATGGCGGTGACATCCTTGATGATGCCCGCCTCTTTCCAGGCCTTGAACTGGAAGTAGTTCGCCTCGGAGTGGCCCTGGTTGCCCATCTGCGTCACTACGCCATACTTCTTGGCCGCACGCATCATGATCTCGATCTCTTCGAAGGTGCGAGCCATTGGTTTCTCAACATAGACATGCTTGCCGTGGGCCATGGCCTCGATCGTGATCGGGAAGTGGGAGTGGTCGGGCACGCCTACCGTCACGGCGTCGATCTTGTTGGCGATGCGATCGAACATGGTGCGGAAATCCTGGAAGCGTTCCGCCTTGGGAAACATGTTCATAATCTCTTGGGTGTGCGGAGCGCCCATGTCGACGTCGCACAGGGCTACCACGTTGCACAGGCCGGTGTTGTATAACTCCTTGGCGATCTCTCCTCCACGCTGGCCAATGCCGATGAAGGCGATGTTCACTTTGTCGTTGGCGCTGACACGCGGGGTCATGCCTTTGGCGGGGATCCAAAACGAGGGAATGGCCGTAGCCGCCGTGAGTGCGAGTGTGCGCTTCAGGAACGAACGGCGAGACAGATCTTCTGGTTTCATGCTATTATGAGTTTGATTTAAGTGAGACATTAGGTTTATTGGCAGCGAAGATAGTAATTATTTTCGGCTTTCAAGGCGAAGCCGATGGCAAACCCCACGGTTGATGGGCAAAAAACTCCACGGTTGGCCCCGACAGACCATGGGGTTTACGGGCGGCAACCCCGCAGTTGCTCTGAAGCTGCAAGGCAGTAGCTCTAATCGAGCTCTAACGTTTCTCTAATCTTTCTCTAACGTTTCTCTAACCGCGGATTAGAGAAACATTAGAGCAACCTCGGAGCAACCTCGGAGCAGCCTTAGAGCAGCATGGGAGGAGCGGCTGAAAAAGCCTGCCCGCGCCAGGCGGGCGCAAATTCTCTTATTCTTCGCCCGTTTTAGGCGGTTTAGCGAATGAATATGTGGCGCAAACGGATGCTACTACGGAAAAAATCATTTACTTTGCAACTTCGAAAAAGAAGAAAGACAAGCAAATTAGTAGAATATGGCACAAGAAGATGTTTTTAAGAAATTAGTTTCGCATTGCAAGGAGTATGGTTTCGTTTTCCCTTCCTCAGAGATTTATGACGGTCTGGGCGCAGTGTACGACTATGGCCAGTATGGCGTTGAATTGAAGAACAATATCAAGAAATATTGGTGGGATAGCATGACGCTGCTCCACGAGAACGTGGTTGGTCTCGATTCTTCTATCTTCATGCACCCCACGATCTGGAAGGCTTCTGGCCACGTGGATGCGTTTAACGATCCCTTGATCGACAACAGAGACTCGAAGAAGCGCTATCGTGCTGACGTCTTGATCGAAGACCACTTGGGCAAGATCGAGGAGAAGATCAACAAAGAGGTGGCCAAGGCGGCGAAGAAGTTTGGCGACGCCTTCGACGAGGCGAAGTTCCGCGAGACGAATCCACGCGTATTGGAGCACCAGGCAAAGTGGAACGAGATCCACGAGCGCTATAAGAAGGATATGAACGACTCGAACTTCGAGGATCTGCGCCAGCTGATCTTGGATTGCGAGATTGTTTGCCCGATCTCGGGCACACGCAACTGGACGGAGGTGCGCCAGTTCAACCTGATGTTCTCTACCGAGATGGGCTCTACCGCCGACGGCGCAATGAAGGTCTATCTGCGTCCCGAGACGGCTCAGGGCATCTTCGTGAACTTCTTGAATGTGCAGAAGACAGGCCGTATGAAGGTTCCGTTCGGTATCGCTCAGATTGGTAAGGCGTTCCGTAATGAGATCGTTGCGCGTCAGTTCATCTTCCGTATGCGCGAGTTCGAGCAGATGGAGATGCAGTTCTTCGTTCGTCCGGGCGACGAGCTCGAGTGGTTCAAGAAGTGGAAGGAGACGCGCTTGAAGTGGCACTTAGCCCTGGGCATGGGCGCTGAGAAGTATCGCTATCACGACCATGAGAAGTTGGCTCACTATGCGAATGCCGCAACCGATATCGAGTTTGAGATGCCGTTTGGCTTCAAGGAGGTTGAGGGTATACATAGCCGTACGAACTTCGACTTGAGCCAGCACGAGAAGTTCTCGGGCAAGAAGATCCAGTATTTCGATCCCGAGCTGAACCAGAGCTACACGCCGTATGTGATCGAGACCTCTATCGGTGTGGATCGTATGTTCCTCAGCGTGATGGCCGGCTCTTATTGCGAGGAGACGCTGGAGAATGGCGAGACGCGCGTTGTCTTGAAGTTGCCCGCAGCGTTGGCTCCCATCAAGTTGGCCGTATTGCCGCTGGTTAAGAAAGACGGCCTGCCCGAGAAGGCCGAGGAAATCATCCAGATGTTGCGCTTCGACTTCCGCTGCCAGTACGACGAGAAGGATTCTATCGGTAAGCGCTATCGCCGTCAGGATGCGATCGGTACGCCCTACTGTATCACGGTCGATCATGATACGCTGACCGACAATTGCGTGACGATTCGTTTCCGCGACACGATGGAGCAGGAGCGTGTGCCTATCGCCAAGCTGCACGACATCATCAGCGAGAAGGTTAGCATGCGCAATTTGTTGAAGAAAGTCATGGAGTAAGCCGATGAGCCGCTATATATCTATTCTATGTATGTTGTTTGGCCTGCTGATGATGGGCACGGCTTGCTCGAAAGACGACGACAAGGATTCGATCGCGGTCGATGAGGTGTGGAAGGCGCAGAACGAGGAGGCTTTCGCTGAGAAGGCGAAGGATCCGGAGTTTCAGAAGCTCGAATCGCAGAGCAAGGCGGGCTACATCTTATATAAGGTGTTGAAGCAGGGCGAGAGCACGGAGCCGATCTATTATAATACGAAGGTGGAGTTTTATTATAAAGGCACGATGATCGATGGAACGGTGTTCGACGATCGCTCGTTCGATCATGGCGCGCCGGCGCAGTATTCCCCTTCGCAGTTGGTCGATGGTTTTGGCACGGCTTTACAGCATATGCACCCAGGCGACAAATGGCTCGTCTGGATTCCGCAGCAGATGGCTTATGGCGTTTCGGGCAATAAGCAAGGTAGCGTAGTGATTTTGCCCTACACCACCTTGATCTTCGAGATAGAAATAGTAAAGGTCGTGGAACCTTAGATAAAGCAAAGGCGTTGAGGATGTTCAACGCCTTTCTTATTTAGGGGAATATATTTTTTTTGAAAAAAAGTTGTCGAAACGCTTGCGGGTTCAAAAAATAGGCGTACCTTTGCATCCGCAATCGAGAAACGACATAGGTTGTGAATCGAGAGGGAGCGATCTTTGAAGAGATTTACATAATACGACAAGTAGTACAAGTATCGGAATCGAGAGATCGATGAGAAAAG
>CAKUZF010000068.1 GCA_934718155.1 uncultured Parabacteroides sp.
AGGCCAAAGCCATTTCCTTTGCCAAATACTCCTCTTTTTCATACTTTAACCTCCTATTTTATGGTTGTTGATCTATCCTTTCATTGTTTTTAAATTTATTATTACGACTCAAAAGTATAGAATCGGAATCTTGAGGCATAATGATTCGTGAACAAAATTTGAACAAAATGGTGTTTGAGGTCTTTTTCAGTAAAAAAAAGCCTTCAAACATTATTTTGTTCAGAACCCGTTCATAAACAACCCAAACATATAAAAAACAGCTAATACACTTTCACTATTCGATAAAAGGCAGGCTTTAGACCGTTCAACTCATAAACTGTCTATCAGTTGCGTGAACTCTTTGACAGAGCCTTTGGGCTTCCCAGATAGCTTTGTGAATATCCGTGCCTGAAGCAGTGAGACATTCGAATAATCTAAAATCTTTTTCATCCCTCTATTCGGAATGCCCATCTTAACCAGCATACAGGTCTGTTTTTCCATATTGGATAGCTTAGGGGCCATTCGCTGTATGCTGCAAAGGAAATGAGGAAAAAGATCGTTGAGCGTATCCTCCAGTTGCGTCCAGTCTTGCTTGCTGACGTCTGCCGAGGGGGAAGCCGCCATCTCATGGAAGCGATGAAAGATGGCGGTGTCAGAAAACATCAATCTTGACAGCTCCTCCTTATTCTCTTTCGTTTCGAGCATTTGCGCGCAGAGGTCCAGCTCGTTTTTCCTGAGCCGCAGTAAGGCCGTATGCATTTCCGAGGCATTTTGATTGAGCTGTTGATTGGTTGTTTGAAGCCTGTGAAGTTCGCTCTCGATGTTCGTTTTTTCTGTCTCGTAACGCCTACGCTCCGCTTCCAATGTGGATTGCAGGGTTTGCTCCCTTTTATACGCCAGCCATTTTGCCTCCTTGACCCTCCGTTTCCATTGCAGGAAAATAAGGGAGAGCGCAAAAATTACAGTCAGCGCAACCAGGCACATTAGATAGTTGAGATTCCTGCTCTTAGCCGCATTCAATTGAGCCTCTGCCACCTGCTTCTGCATGCGCTGATAGTTGTAGAAGGCATCTACCTTGCGGATGGATGCTTCGCGCGTCATTGCGCTGATCGAGTCGGCATAAGCCGAGAATTGCTCTAAATGGCGCAATGCCTCTTTGGGTCTGCCCAGTTCTTTTTGCAGGCGATAGCGGTTTCTGTGGCATTGGGCAATCGTATAGATCGAGGCGGTAGGCATCATGGCTTTACGGAAGTAGAGGTCCGCTGAGTCTAATTGATGAGCGGCAAGGAAGTATTCGCCCAACGCCAGATAGATGGGGGCGCGCTTCTCCTCTTTAGGTTGCCATTCCAGAGCCAGTTGCATCAGCGGATAGACCTTGTCCATCGCGCCCTGCTCTCGGTATAGATCGCCTAATTCGCTTGGCAAGGTGCGAATCCGTGTGCCTTGCGCAAGGGGCAGCAATCTCTCATAATAATATTGTGCGCTGTCGATGGCCCCTAAGCCATGGAATGCCCGTGCCATATTCACCTGCACACTGGATAATCCGTTCTGATGCTCTATCTTTTCATAATAGAAGTAGGCCTTGCGCAGGAAGTCTATCGCTTTCTCATACACGTCTTGATAGAGGTATAAGGAGCCAAGATGATTGTATAATCTCGCCAATAAGGAATAATCAGTCACACCCACGACGTTCGAGGCCTCCAGGTAGGCGTCTTGCGCTTGCAGGGGCATGTTCTGGTCCTGCAAGATTCGGCCTTTGTAATACCAGGCCTTCGCCAGGCGGTTCGGGTCGTGTTTGCCTTTATAATAATGAATGGCGGCCGAGATCAAGGAGTCGCTGTGCGGCGTTTGGCAGCATTTGTCTAACGCCTCTGTCAGCAGCAGGTAATAGTGAGCCCGATCGGCGTCTGACAATCGCAGCGGATCGACGTGCGCCGTGTCGAGGCGGAGCAGGGCGCCGTCGGGTTGCTGCGGCATGATCCGCTCGATGGAGTCGAAATCCAAAGCTGGCCGCTCCGCACACGACAGCAGGCCGACCAGCAGGCTGATCCACATGCAGACAAGGCCGTTTTCCATCCAATTGCGCATACTTATGATCGTGTTGTTTACTGCGCAAAGATAGAACATTTAGCCGAAGCGGCAACAGGTGCGTTCGCTGAGTTTTATGCAGTTTAGAACAACAATCTGTCAATTATATCAACGAAAATAGGTAAACTTCGAAATAACTGCAATGAATGAGTGGCAATTTTGCAATTTTGTTCAAATTTTGTTCACGAATCATTACGCCCTTATAACTCCGATCCTATACTTTTGAGGTAAAAAGGACACAATTCTCCATTATCATTCGCAAATGTGTAATTTTGTGTATTGTTTTTAGAGAAGTAATTACTTTATTTGCATCGAATCCTAGAATCAACAGCATTATAAAACAAAGTTTCAACAATCAGTATGTAAAATATAATTGTAAATAACATGAGAAAATTTCTACTAGGTATAGGCCTGTGGCTATCACTCTGTGAAGTGATGGTAGGGCAGTTGAAGTTGAGAGGACGAGTAGCAGATGAGCAAGGTGATGCCGTCGTAGGAGTCACCATACTTTTATTGAGTGGCGACACGCTTACGGCCGGAGGTATAAGCGACACCAAAGGCGAGTTCATTATTCGAGAGGTGCCGAAAGCCAGCTACAACGTTCGCCTTTCGGCCATTGGCTACAAGCCCTTAGAGCAAACCTTGCGACTGGATAACGATCGGAATTTAGGGACAATCCGCATGGAGGCCGTTAGCTATGCCCTTGACGAAGTGACTGTCAGCGGAGATCAACGCGCAATCATCCAGCAAGATGCATCGGGCTCTACGTTTCATGTCTCGGAGAAGCTGAAAGCGGAAGCGCACAACGTCTATCAAGCCCTGCGGGAAATTCCATTGCTGAGCGTGAATGAGACGGAACGTTCCATCAAGATGGTGGATGGGTCGCAGCCCATCATTTTGATCAATGGCGTGCGAAAAAGCGGAGCAGAGGCGGCGATCGACCCCCGAATGATTGAGCGAGTGGAGGTGATCGAGAATGCGTCCAGCCGATATTTGGCTGAGGAGGGGGTGACCTCGGTGCTTAATATACAGGTGAAGCGAGCTGCGCAACGCTCGCAAACGGTCAACCTGTGGGGGCGTGAGATCCCCAATGGCAAGTTTGGCCTCTATGGCGGCAACTACCAATTGGAGCAAGCCAACCTCTCCTTTTATGCCAATGGAATGCTGTTCTACTTCCATCACGACGACGGGGAGCGTGAGGGATGGAGCGACAGTGGCTCCTTGCTGCGCCGCTATAAGGGCACACGACGCTACAACGCTACCAATCTCGACCTCAACCTGGGTGGCGACTGGTTGATCTCGGAGAGAGATCAGCTGATTTACGGCGTAAACCTAATCAACAACCCCTCTAAGAACTACGCCAGCGAGCAGGGGACACAAATCGCACAAGGCGAAGAGACCTCCTACACCGCCTCCAGCTACCTGAATAGCGACTACTTCATGGGAAGCTACAACCTGCTTTATCGTCACACCTTCACGTCGGACCGCCACCTGGAGCTAACCGCCCGTGCGAATCATTACAACACCTCGCCCGAGGGATGGCGTGAGGAGCAAGGCGAACGCAACAGCTATCGTAAAGAGATCCAAATGGAGAACCGACGGAAAGTGTTCCGTTTAGAGGGAAACTATGATTTCGTCTGGCCGAAGCGTTTGGCCTTCAACGTGGGCCTGAATGCGTTCTACCAGCGGGCACGAATCGCCGACGCAGCCCGCTTCGACTATAAGGAGGCGCGCGAATACCTCTATGCCGATATGCGAAGCTTGGCGAAACGTCCGTTCAGCTACGCCCTGTCGGTGGGATTGGATGTCGTAACACGTGATGCGTCGGGCGCAAATAAGAGCTATGTCAACTTCTTGCCCACATTAAACCTTGCTTATAAAGCCTCGCCCTCTGGAACGTTCCGGCTGAATCTGGGTCGCCAGCGAACCTCGCCCTCCTTGTCGGCCTTGAACCCGCTGAACACCTCGACCGACAGCCTGTACGTCACCGAGGGAAACCCTTACCTGTTGCCTGAGCTGAGCAACCAAGCGACCTTCTCCTTCGCTTGGAATGGGAAGGCGGTCTACCTGCAGCCCTCCGTAACCTATCGCTATGTGCAGAAACGCGTGCAGTCGGTCGGCTTCCTGGTTGGCGATGTCTATCATCGCACTTATCAAAACATCGGCCACGCCGATACTTGGCGAGTGGCCTTGACGACCCGATTCAACCTGGGGAAATATGGCAACATCAACCTCACCCCCTTCTTCGTGAAGACGAATATACCGAGCATGTCATTTGGCGGCAATGCTTGGGGCGTGAACGGCAACCTCTATCTATCTTACAAAAAAGTCTATCTGAATGCGATGGTCAATTACACCAGCGATGTCTATACGCAAATCTCCCATACAAGCTCGGCCGCTATGACCGATGCCACCTTCGGCTGGAACCTGCTGAAAGGATGGTCGGTTACGTTCTCATTACGCGACAACATGGCCTGCTCTCGGCAATGGACACGCGACGGAGCATACAGCAGCTATGTGAAGACAGACTTCAAGGATCGCCATTGGACTCCGATGATAGGCCTCTCCTATTATTTCCAAAACAAGGCGAATCTCAAGCAGAGAAGCAAAAAACAGTTGCGTAATGCCGAGAGCGACAGCTTTAATTTGACAGTGGAATGAGGAGAAACAGACAGAAATCTTTCTCCTTCATCAAGCAACCTGACTCTATGGAATGTGGAGCAACTTGCCTGAGGATGATTGCCAAATATTATGGTCGTAACTATTCGGCAGAAACAATGCGTAAGTTATGCATCTTTTGTAGTGTTTAGTTGCGTTTTTGAAGTGAAACTCTGCAAGAGTGACCTTTTGAAATTTCATGAGATTGCAGAGAATTTTTATGGATTTTTAGCCTATTGCGGACTTGATACAGCGGAATGTGATGTACATTTTAGGCTGAAAAAGGATTTCCCACTAAGCATATTTGTAAGCCGTTGAAAATAGATAATTAACCAATAGGTCGGTTAATATTGAGATAAACTGTTATAAAGTTGATACATTGGTGCTTAAATTCGAATATTCCCTTCTGTCTTTCAGTGGATTTTTATACCTTTGTATTTGTCTTGGAGAGGCCTGTGTCCAAGGAATGTCTATTGATGAATGTGATAGAAAAAATGCAAAATGTGATATTCAAGCAAATTCCATTAAAAATGAGAATATATTTATTGACCATAATCTCGTTCTTGGCTGTGTTTTTCAGCAGCTGTGACGAAGTGAAAGACTCGCCTATTTTGTTTGAGACCACTTCAAACACTAATCCTGAATATATAACGTTCAGTTATCAGCCTAATGAAATAGGTATCACGTTTGCTCCTAAGGAGTTGCGTTACTTCATCTATTCTTATACCTATATTGACGGAGATTTGGAGTTGACATGCACGAACTGCGACAATATTGACCAGTCAACAGATTTCAGTTTTAGTATAATTGAAGACAATGTAGGGAAATCTATATCAGCCACCGAGAAAGAGGTAGGTATTTCAGTAGAAATGGCAGACCATAAAACACTTCGGATTCATTTTGCCACATTGTCGGATGAAGAATTGCCGTACGGTTTCTTAGGCGCTCGAGCCACTATAAAAGTATATGGTCGAATAGGAGGGAAAGATGTAACCACAAGCATTTCGGTTTATCGCTCAAACCTTCGTTTTCCCACTGAGTAACACCATTTTGTTCAATTTTTGTTCACAAATCATTACGTCCTTATAACTCCGATCCTATACTTTTGGGGCGTAAGTACACAATTCTCCATTATCATCTGCAAATGTGTAATATTGTGTATTGTTATCAGAGAAAAACTAGTTTTCTTTGCGGCAGGCCTGATGAAAGGATAGATCAACAACCATAAAAATAGGAGGTTAAAGTATGAAAAAGAGGAGTATTTGGCAAAGGAAATGGCTTTGGCCTTTTGCCGCGTTTTTATC
>CAKUZF010000069.1 GCA_934718155.1 uncultured Parabacteroides sp.
ATACCGCATCTCCACCCCAAAGTCTCTTGTTGTCAATACAACCCCAGCAGGAGTCGATGACAATTTTTCCTTTATCTGTCTTGTTATAACCATGTTAATATCCTTTATTCCGAGTGCAAAGTTAATAAAAGTCTTGTTTTTTACGTCATAAACTTGACTTTCGTATGTTTCTTTAACCATTTTCATGCTATAATCCATCCCATCTCCCTTCATCAACCCTTGTTTGTCTCCATGATATAGTTTCATACTGTCTTTTTCGTGCGCCCCAGCTATTCGGTTTTTATTTACTTATTTACTTTACACTAACCTTATTGTAAAAAATAAATGGTTTTGGAGGCCGCCCAGCTAACAGATATGGAATTTATTATTTATTCCAATGCGTATATATAAATACGCATGGATAAAGAATAAATTAAATATGCTCGCGTTTTCGAGATACAAATAAGGTTTGTGTAAATATTTCGCTGTCCGTTGTCCCCAAAATTTACGATATCTGTTTTTTTACGCCGACGGGCGTGAAAATTTCACCCGCAACGAGGCGACTGAAAAAGAAAAAAATGGGGCGAAACGCCAAACCCCAATGAACAAAACGAGGGGCGAACGGGTTATAGCTATATATAATAGAGGATCAATCCTTACTGAGAAATATGCTACAGAATATCATTGTCGGCCTCATCGGGCTGGCGGCGTTGGGGTATGCGGGGCACCGCATATACAACTTGCTCAAAAAGCCGGGAAGCTGCGATTGCTGCTCGGGATGTGACGGCTGCACGCTGAAGAATGCAAAAAAATGAGTACATTCGCAGCCAGTATTTAACTTTTAAGACATAGAACATGAATAAATCTATCGGAACAATGATGATGGCCACCTCGCTCCTGCTGGGAGCCTGCGCCACACAGGAGCAGACCGACAAGGCCGCGGGCGACCTGATCGGGAAGTCGGACATCCAGATCCAAGACGGACGGATGACCGCCGAGGCGCTTTGGGCCTTCGGACGCATAGGCGACTACAAGGTTTCGCCCGACGGCAAGCAAATTGCCTACACCGTTGGCTACTACAGCGTGCCGCAAAACAAGAGCAACCGCGAAATCTTCGTGATGAACGCCGACGGCTCGGGCAACCAGCAGATCACCCACACCGCGAAGTCGGAGAGCAACGTGGCGTGGATCAAGGAGGGCACGAAGATCGCCTTCCTGAGCAGCGAGGGCGGAAGCAGCCAGGTGTGGGAGATGAACCCCGACGGCTCGGGCCGCCGACAGCTCACCCACTTCAGCCAAGAGCTGGAGGGCTTCTCCTTCTCGCCCGACGGACGCCACCTGCTCTTCATCGCCCAGGTGAAGACCGTGCCGAGCACGAAAGACAAATATCCCGACCTCGACAAGGCGACGGGCGTGGTCGTGACCGACCTGATGTATAAGCACTGGGACGAGTGGGTGACCACCGCTCCGCATCCCTTCGTGGCCGACTTCGACGGCAACCAGTTTGGCGAGGCGAAAGACCTGCTCGAAGGCAAGCCCTACGAAAGCCCCATGAAGCCCTTCGGCGGCATCGAGCAGCTGGCTTGGAGCCCCGCTTCCGACAAGATCGCCTACACCTGCCGCGCGAAGGCGGGTATGGCCTACGCCCTCTCGACCGACTCCGACATCTATGAGTATGACCTGGCGACGGGTCAGACCACGAACCTCTGCAAGGATTCAGCGGAGAGCAAGGAGATGGCGGGCTACGACACCAACCCGCAATACTCGCCCGACGGCAAGTATATCGCTTGGCAAAGCATGGAGCGCGACGGCTACGAGGCCGACTGGAACCGCCTCTGCGTGATGGACCGCGCAACGGGCGAGAAGCAGTTCGTCAGCAAGGCGTTCGACTCAAACGTAGATGCCTTCCTGTGGAACACCAACTCGAAAGAGATCTTCTTCACCGGCGTATGGCACGGCATGGCGCAGGTTTATAGCCTCCAGCTCGACCAGAAGGACGCCAACGACCCGACGGCCTGCCTGATCAAGCCGCTGACCGCCGACGTGGCCGACTATGGCTCGCTGGCCCTTTGCGACGGACGACTGATCGTCACCCGTCACTCCATGAGCGCGGCCGACGAGATCTACTCGCTCGACAGCAACGGCGAGGTGAAACAGCTCACCTTCGAGAACAAGCACCTCTACGACCAGCTGCAGATGGGCAAGGTGGAGGAGCGCTGGATGAAGACCACCGACGGCAAGCAGATGCTCACGTGGGTGATCTATCCGCCCCACTTCGACCCGAACAAGAAATATCCCACGCTGCTCTTCTGCGAAGGCGGCCCGCAAAGCCCCGTCAGCCAGTTCTGGTCATACCGCTGGAACTTCCAGATCATGGCGGCACACGACTACATCGTGGTCGCGCCCAACCGCCGCGGTCTGCCCGGCTTCGGACAGGCATGGAACGAGGCCGTTAGCGGCGACTATGGCGGACAGTGCATGCGCGACTATTTCACCGCCATCGACGAGGTGGCGAAGGAGCCGTTTGTAGACAAAGACAAGCTGGGCTGCGTTGGCGCCAGCTTCGGAGGCTTCTCGGTTTACTGGCTCGCCGGCCACCACGACAAGCGCTTCAAGGCGTTCATCGCCCACGACGGCATCTTCAACATGGAGATGCAGTATCTCGAGACCGAGGAGATGTGGTTTGCCAACTGGGACATGGGTGGCGCCTACTGGGATCGCCAGAACGCAATCGCCCAGCGCACCTTCGCCAACTCGCCGCACCGCTTCGTAGACAAGTGGGACACGCCGATCCTCTGCATCCACGGCGAGAAGGACTACCGCATCTTGGCCAACCAGGGCATGGCGGCCTTCAACGCGGCCAAGCTGCGCGGCATCCCGGCCGAACTGCTTATCTATCCCGACGAGAACCATTGGGTGTTGCGTCCGCAAAACAGCATCCTGTGGCAACGCACATTCTTCGAGTGGCTCGATAAGTGGCTGAAATAAAGCGCATAGCGAGCACTTATCAATCCAATTGATAAGGCTATAAATGTTATCTATCGAAATCATGCCGCAAGTGCGGTGGAAAGCACTACATTTGCGGTATAATTAATTCACCTAATAAAAAACAAGAGAATATGAAAAAGAAATGGATCTGCACCGTATGTGGTTATGTACATGAAGGAGACGAGGCACCTGAGTTTTGCCCGCAGTGTAAACAACCGAAAGAGAAGTTCAAGGAGCTGGTAGAGACCGTTGGCGCTTTGCAGTTTGTTGACGAGCACGTGATCGGCGTAGCTAAAGGCGTTGATCCCGAAGTGTTGGAGGGCTTGAAGGCTCACTTCACTGGCGAATGTACCGAGGTGGGTATGTACTTAGCGATGAGCCGTCAGGCTGACCGCGAGGGCTATCCCGAGGTAGCAGAGGCTTTCAAGCGCTACGCTTGGGAGGAGGCTGAGCACGCAGCGAAGTTCGCCGAACTGCTGGGTGAGGTTGTTTGGGACACCAAGACGAACCTGAAGAAGCGCATGGAGGCTGAGGCTGGCGCTTGCGAGGACAAGAAGCGCATCGCTACCCTGGCGAAGAAGCTGAACCTCGACGCTATCCACGACACCGTTCATGAGATGGCTAAAGACGAGGCTCGCCACGGCAAAGGCTTCGAGGGCTTGTATAACCGCTATTTCAAATAATCGATAGCGAAATAAGACAGAAGGAAATGAATAAAAACAATAAGTTTTTATTGGTAATGATGATGGTGATGCTGACGATGTTCAGCATCACCATTTCTGCTAAGGAGCATGCCGACGACCAGAAGTTGTCGTGCGATGGTCCCTATGTGGTCTATCAGACTGACGGTAGTGTAAGAGTTATCTCGGTAACTGAGAAT
>CAKUZF010000070.1 GCA_934718155.1 uncultured Parabacteroides sp.
GCATTTTCATGGAACAAATATAATCATATCAAGACTTATCTCAAATTTTTATCCCCACCTTTTTTCGACTGAGCCGTATTTAGGGCTCACCCGATAAACCAGGGCTCACTTATTATAGCCCTTTTCTTTCGGCGGCTTCCGTTGCCTTCGAAGCGAAGAAATCCCTCAAGCGGTTATCCTCGAAAAGATAGCCCTCCCGTTTCAAGCGATCTCTTACATCCACACCTACCACTCGGTCGTATTCCTCCGAAAGGCAGCCCTTCTTATAAATGTCGTAATAGTAGCGCCAGTGGCGACCGCCGTGTCGGCCTTTGTGTTGCTCAAGCTGTTGGCCTCCATTGATCATTTTGCTCATAAACTGTTCTCGCCCACGTACGTTGAAATGAAAGATGGTGATAGCTGTGTCATTTTTGATATAAGGAAACATCTTCACACGATGGTTGCCCATAGCGATCTGAATGTAGCCCCTTGAGCGATGCATCATCTTGTTACGATGGCGAGAGAAGATGGAGTAGGGCGAAAGGTTGTAGGCCTCCAGGTCGTGCACTTGGCGCACCAGCAGGTTCCACTCTTGCCACGGCTTCCCCTCTTCGGGATAGACATTGTGAACCTGTCCCTCGAACACGGTTGCCCGTTTGGAGCTGAGCAAGGTTTGGAAAGTTCCCTCGTTGGGATACCAAAATTCATCGGCATCGGCATTGATAATCCAATCGGCGTGATACTTCGAGCGAGCGAGCTCAATCATTCGGTCCACCCAGGTCTTCTGGTCGTAGTCGGTAGCCCGCTCCTCGATACATTCCAGCACCCATCCCTTCGCTTGATACCGGCGGATGATGTCGGGGGTATGATCGGTTGAGTTATTGTCTGTTATAATGAAATGGCTCACCCCCATCGCATGGTGAAACTCCAAGTTCTGGGCAAGCATGTCCTCCTCATTCTTCACGAGAAGTGTCATTATGATGCGTGGCGAAGGGGTTTTACGCATGGAATGCGGAAGATCCAGCAGCGCACGTCCTATCTTATAGGGAATAGCATGTGTCATGTTTGTGTCAAAAAAAATTTAATCAAGGCGCGAAGTTAAACGAATATATGTAGTCAACCAAGTTCATTACCTGAAAACACCTATCTTTGCGGATACCTTATATAGTAAAGCTTGTAATTGATGGCAGAGCGATGGAACATATATGCTGATTGGAATCCTTGGCATGGATGCACAAAGATAAGCCCAGGATGTAAGTATTGCTATGTGTATCGACAAGATTCGATGTATGGCTGTGAGCTGTCAAGCAGCGAATGCCGAAAGACGGCCAATTTCAATCTGCCTATCAAGCGCAAACGCGACAAATCATGGAAGATCGAGCCGGGCAAGGTGGTCTTCACCTGTTTCACTTCAGATTTCCTGCTCAAGGATGCTGACCCTTGGCGTGAGGAGTGCTGGTTGATGATGAAACGCCGGAGCGACCTTTGGTTTTATTTCTTCACCAAGCGCATTGATCGTTTCATGGAGTGCGTTCCCGATGATTGGGGCGATGGATATGACAACGTGCTGGTTGGATGCACAGTGGAGAACCAAGAGAGAGCCGACTACCGACTGCCCATCTTCCGTTCGCTGCCCATCAAGCACAAAAGCATCATAGCGTCTCCCTTGCTTGGGCCTATCGACCTCTCGCCTTACTTAGATCACTCGATTGAAGAGGTGTCGACGGGAGGGGAGTCAGGGCAGGAGGCACGCCCTTGCGACTACGATTGGGTTCTCTCCCTGCGTGAGCAATGCGTAAAGGCGGATATACCATTTCGCTTCCATCAAACCGGCGCGCATTTCATCAAAGGGGGCAAGCTATATCGCATTCCACGGCGGTTTCAGCACCAGCAAGCAGACAAGGCAAATATCAACTATCGCATCGGCACCTACTTCGCTCCATGAAACTAATCCATGCCTTCAAAGTTCCTTATCAGTACCACATAAGTATTACTGCGGTGTCAGTTAACTGAAACTCCAGTACCACCCGTGTGAAACTCCAGTACCAGTTAGGAGGTACTAAAAGTGGTACTGAGAAAGGGTCTACATTACTTCCTCTTCGAGAAATGGCGATATCGTTTGGGTTGATTGAGGAGAAACCAAAGAGCATAAGGACTGATACTCATGAGAGAACGGATGACTTACCCGAAATATTCCTCCAAAAGGAGTGAGCTCCTCAGATTTTATTGCTATCTTTACCATGTCATATCAGGTTTTTTGCTTGTTTATCCTTACAACACTAAGATAAGTGAATTCTTCGACATGGCAAAATCCTGAGCCGCTTGGCTTGTTCAAGAACTTTTTGTTGCTCAGGTACTTAGAAAAGGTTTGATTGACAATAGTGTTGCGGAATTAAGGTGATAACAATATTATGACATCGTTATTCATATTACAACTTGTATGTTGTGTCATTACAGCCATGCTGGCATTGCAATTAGTCATGGCAAGTTTGCAGGTGAGATGGAAGGTGAGACGCTACGAAATATCAAGATGGACTCTCGTTGCGTCAATGTTGTTCTTCTCCGTCCACTACCTCTTGCAGATGGTTCATGGACTCCGTGCACAAGGTAGCGATGTGGGCGCAACATTCAACATACTGTTCTATACCCCAGTGGCATTTGCCATCACTCTCTCCATCATCAACATAGAGAGCACATGCAACAAAGTGCGCCGTTATTGTTTACGTAGTATGATGGCATACATACTCATCGCCATAGTTTTCGTCATTGGCATATTCAAAAATAACAGTCTACACATTGGCAATATGCTCTATGTGATGCTCGGTCTTTTTGTGGTTAGCATGGCCTATTTTATTTTTATCATTCGCAAAGAAACGAAAGCCCGAAGGCAGAAGCTCATGGAAAATTTCGGAAGCGACCTGATTCCATACGTGCGCTATTCGCAAGCCAGCATCATTTTGCTACACTTTGCTGCTGGACTTCTTCCTGTAGCTATCCTCTTCAATACCTTATTATATATAATAGGTCCCTTGATATTACTCTCTGTCATCTTTTTCGTCCACACTTTCATTGCTAT
>CAKUZF010000071.1 GCA_934718155.1 uncultured Parabacteroides sp.
TTCTGGCAATAAGCACCCAACTTGTTCCAAGCCTCCATATAATTGACAGACTTATAATCACCCAAAAGGCGAACACTTATCGCCTTTACATCCTTTCTACTCTGAATTCTTTCTGTAATTTCCATTTCCTTATTATAATGTAATCTAAATTTTTGATAGGGAACAAGACTCAAATCAAACTTTTCTTCCGATGTAAAACACGTAGCCGAAGTAATCCTTGTTCTCCTCGTAATAGGCGATTTCCTCTTTCAGACGATCGATGAAAACCTGTGCCTTGGGGTCTTCGGGATGGTCTTTCTGCGTCATATTTATTGGCAAGCACAAAGGTTTGGCTCCCTTTGCCGCAACCGATGTCGGCGATCCGTATCTTCTGCTGGAAGCTTGGAATCAGGCTTGCGGCAAGTCTTGTCTCCCTCTCACCGCCAGGGCCTTGCCTGTCTACTCTCTTGAAGAAATCGGCTATCATAGAGAAGTCGAAGTCTTCAATCACTACGTTTTCTTTGATCTCTTCGTTCATATATGTTTATATTTTAGTCTCGAATGGCAGCCTCTGCTTTCTTCGCTCGTGAAAGCTCAAAATGGAAGGGCTTGTCGAAATGGCGGAGCGAATAGTAGGTGACCGAGGGATGCGTCAGATCCATCACCATTGTCCAAAGTGTGCCACCTACGACGGCCCCCTTCTCGGGCATTTGTGCGACCGATGCGATGGCCTTGGTCAGTTGCTGCGCATTCATCACGCCGTTGGTTGCGCCGTATTGCTCCATCAGTGTCTCGTGGCGATGGTCGTTTTCACGCAGCCCCGTTTGAAACTTCTTTTCGCACAAGTAGTGGTTGGTTACGAAGGGAGTTTCCGTCACTATCATCTCATTGTCTACATACTCCACCGCTACGCTTCTGTCCGAAGCATCGGCCATCGAGATATGATAGGCCGAGCCGGGATCGGAATTCATGTCGGTGGCTTTCAGCAACGCCAAAGCCTCGTCGACGTTGGCAGCGTTCTTCAAGAGATACTGCGCCGCGGTTGTGGTGGTCAGGTCGGGCTTGTCGGTGCGCTGATGGGTTTCCTCTTTGTCGCCCGCCTCGAGAATGGCTATTGCCAAGCCCTTCTCATTCAGTCCGTCCAATGCCAAAAACAGACCTGTCAGAGCCATATACTGGTTCTTGAATCCTTCGGGTTTGTAGGCATCGCCAAAGCCGAGGAAGTCGGTCGAGAATGTGCTGATCGACTCATAGCCATCGTCGGGAATGGTATGCACAATCAGAGCCGTACCGTATGGATAGTCGAAGTTGCGGGCCATCATCACGCCGTCGTCGGGAGTCTTGACTGTCAGTGTGGAACATCCCATCGGATTAACCGGCAAATCGACGCTGTCGGTCTTGAAGTAGCCCTTCGACATGAACTCCATCACGTAGCTGGCCAGCGCGCTGATGTTGTTGCAGCCCCCACGGGCCATCAGCTCCTTAAACCCATCGTCGCCCTTGTATTCCATGTAATACATGCCGTCGTCGAGCTTCTCGACCGACAGGGCTCCCTGAACCAGCTGACCGAACATGAGCCATAGATACACTCCCGTCATTATCGCCAGCCCCAGCAGCCCCAGCAGCGCGAACTTTACACCTTTCTTTATCATCTTGATCCTATTTTTTATTGTTGTCGAATGTTACTTATTATGCCGTAAACGAGCTTATCTCTATCAGGTTGCCATCGGGATCGGCCACATAGCAGGTGCGTTGTCCCCAAGGTTCTGTGGTGGGCGGTAGGAGGGAAGTTGCCCCATTATCGAGCGCGTGCTGATATTCCTTGTCGACATCGGCGAAGGAGGGCACGTCGAAAGCCAGTTCCCCTGTGCCGTTGAGACCTTCGGGATAATGGAATTTGTGTGCGACCATTTGCTCGAAGCTTCTGCGTGGGAAGAGAATGATGCGCATCTCGCCCAACTTCATCTCTACGTTGGGCTGGATGCCATCCCAATCGGTAGTGAATCCAAAGGCTTTTGCGTAGAAATCGACAGTGGCTTTATTGTCTCGTGTGAAAAGGCCTACGGTGTTGAATTTGAATCTTGTCATTTTCTTGTTGTTTTAATTTTTGTCTTGATGGCCGAAACTCGACCTATCGAGGCGTAAAGATAGGGAAAGAATGGGAGTCCGATTTTAATATAACGGAATAAATCTGAAATTTCGATGCCTTGCGGATGCAACGATCGCTCAGGATGATACGTATATGAAAATAAAAAGGAAGGGCGGTGGCTTTTTCGAGACGGTTGGATTACTATATAAAATACGTATAGCAGAACATTCTCGTTTGTGGATTGTTTTCGTACTTTTGAATAACATAGAAAAAGATAACTTAAAAAG